>NZ_CP060825.1:3362500-4097500 GCF_014489615.1 Streptomyces genisteinicus | reverse complement strand
TCGTCCACGACCGGGAGAGCCGGCCCGGGGTGGCGAACCTGCTCGACATCCTCGCGGCGTGCTCGGGCGGCGATCCCGCGGAGCTCGCCGACGCCTACACGTCCTACGGCGCCCTCAAGAAGGACACGGCCGAGGCCGTGGTGGATACGCTCGCGCCGATCCGGAAGCGGCACGCGGAACTCGCCGCGGACCAGGGGTACGTCGACCAGGTGCTCCGGGAGGGCGCGTCGCGGGCCCGGGAGACGGCCCGGCCCCTCGTGGACCGGGCCTACCGGGCGGTCGGGCTGCTGCCGGCGGTCTGACGCGCCGGAACCGGCGGGGTGCGCGCCGTGGTGGGCGCGCCCCGCCGTGCGCGTCTGTGGCGCCGCGGCCGAAGACGTGCGGGGGTGACGGGCCGGGGGCGCGCAGGCGTGACCGGCCCCGGTGGCGTCAGCCGTTGCCGGAGGCGAGCTCGCGGCTGCGGTCGCGGGCCGCTTCGAGGGCGGCGATGAGGGCCGCGCGCACCCCGTGGTTCTCCAGCTCGCGGATGGCGCTGATCGTGGTGCCGGCCGGCGAGGTGACGGCCTCCCGGAGCTTCACGGGGTGCTCCCCGCTGTCGCGGAGCATCACGGCCGCGCCGATCGCCGCCTGCACGATCAGGTCGTGCGCCTGGGCCCGGGGCAGTCCGAGCAGGATGCCCGCGTCGGTCATGGCCTCGACCAGGAAGTAGAAGTACGCCGGACCCGAGCCGGACAGGGCGGTGGCGGCGTCCTGCTGGGACTCGGGGACGCGGAGCGTCTTGCCGACGCCGCCGAAGATCTCCTCGGCGTGGGCGACATGGCCGGTGGTCGCGTGGCTGCCCGCCGAGATCACCGACATGCCCTCGTCGACGAGCACCGGGGTGTTCGGCATGACGCGCACGACGGGGGTGCCGGCGGCGAGGCGTTCCTCGATGAAGGAGGTGGGGATGCCGGCCGCGGCGCTGATGACGAGGCGGTCGGCGGGCAGGAGGGGGCCCAGTTCGTCGAGGAGCCGGCCCATGTCCTGCGGCTTGACGGCCAGGATGAGGGTGTCGGCCCGCTTGGCGGCGTCGGCGTTGCTCACCGGCTCGACGCCGTAGCGGCTGCGCAGTTCCTCGGCGCGCTCGCTGCGGCGGGTGGTGACCAGCAGATCGGCGGGCCGCCAGCCGGCGCGGATCATTCCGCTCAGGAGGGCTTCGCCGATCTTGCCCGTACCGAGCACTGCGACTGTCTGGGTCATGGCTGCGTTCACCTCGCCGGTGGGGATGGGTGCGCACACATCCTTGCACCGGGGGTGGTCCGGCGGCGGGCGCGTCCGAAGGGCGGGCAGCGGCGGCCCGCCGGGTCCCCGGAGCAGGCGGCAGGCGGCAGGCGGCAGGCGGCAGGGCGACGGAACGCCGGGGCTGCCCGCCCCTCGGTGTCAGTCGGTGCGGCGGCGCAGGGTGGCCGCGCCGAGGACGAGCACGAGCACGGCGCACCCGGCGACCACGAGGACGTCGCGGAGGAAGGTGCCGGTGGCGTCGGTGTGGTGGAGCACCTCGTTCATGGCATCGACGGCGTAGGACATCGGCAGCACCCCGGACACGGCTTCGAGGACGGGCTGCATCGTGTCGCGCGGGGTGAACAGTCCGCAGAGCAGCAGCTGGGGGAAGATCACGGTCGGCATGAACTGCACGGCCTGGAACTCGGAGGCGGCGAACGCCGAAACGAACAGCCCGAGTGCGGTGCCGAGCAGGGCGTCCAGGAGGGCGACGAGCAGCAGCAGCCAGGGGCTGCCCACGACGTCCAGGCCCAGCACCCACAGGGCGAGACCGGTGGCGAGGAGCGACTGGACGACGGCGACGAGGCCGAAGGCGAGGGCGTAGCCGGCGATCAGGTCGCCCTTGGCGAGCGGCATGGCGAGCAGGCGTTCCAGGGTGCCCGAGGTGCGTTCGCGCAGGGTGGCGATCGACGTCACGAGGAACATCGTGATGAGCGGGAAGATCCCGAGCAGCGAGGCGCCGATCGCGTCGAAGGTGCCCGGGGAGCCGTCGAAGACGTACCGGAGCAGGAAGAGCATCACGCACGGCACCAGCACCATGAGGGCGATCGAGCGCCGGTCGTGGCGGAGCTGGCGGAGTACGCGGGCGGCGGTGGCGAGGCTGCGGGATGTGCTCATCGGGCGGTCTCCTGAACGGTGTCGTCGGTCCCGGGCCCCGGGGACCCGCCGGGCGCGCTGCCCGCGCGGGCCTCGTCGACCAGGTGGAGAAAAGCCTCCTCGACGGTCTCCGAGCGGGTGCGCGTCCGCAGGTCGCCGGGGGTGTCCTCGGCAAGGATCCGGCCCTCGCGCAGCAGGATCAGCCGGTGGCAGCGCTCCGCCTCGTCCATGACGTGGGAGGAGACGAGGATCGTGGCCCCGCGGTCCGCGGCGAGCCGGTGGAAGAGGTCCCAGAGGTCGCGGCGGAGTACGGGGTCGAGGCCGACGGTGGGTTCGTCGAGGACCAGCAGTTCGGGTGTGCCGAGGAGGGCGACGGCGAGCGAGACGCGGCTGCGCTGCCCACCGGAGAGGCGCCCGGCGAGGACGTCGGCGTGCGAGATGAGGTCGACGTCGGCGACGGCGCGGGCGACGGCCTCGTGACGGGCGTCGCGCGCGGCGCGGCCCGGGAGCAGCACGGCGGCGAAGTAGTCGAGGTTCTGGCGCACGGTGAGGTCGTCGTAGACGGAGGGCGCCTGGGTGACGTACCCGATCCGGGAGCGCAGTCCCGGGTGGCCGGCGGGGCGGCCGAGGACCTCCAGGGTGCCGGTGGTCCGTGCCTGGGTGCCGACGACGGAGCGTATCAGGGTGGACTTCCCGCAGCCGGAAGGGCCGAGGAGGCCGGTGATGCGGCCGGAGTGCACGGTGAAGTCGAGGCCGCGCAGCACCGTGCGGTCGCCGCGGACGACGGTCAGGCCCCGGCCGAGGACGGCGACGCCGGAGTAATTCATCATGTGATGAATAATCCTCCCGGGGGTAGCGGGCGTCAAGAAGCGGTGCCCGCCCGGCGCCACGACCGCCCGCCGGTCGTGGCGCCGGGCGGGTCGTGCCGCCGGGAGGGTTTGCCGCCGGGAGGGTTTGCCGCACACCGGGAGCGCGAGGGCCCGGCAGACGTGGGCGCGGCAGACGTGGGCGCGGGGCTCGGCCGGCAGCGGCTCGGCCGTCCGGGTGCGCCGGCGGGTCAGGGGGCGTCCGGCCGCACGGCGACGGTGAGTTCGACGGTGTACGCCTCCTCGACGACACCGTCCGGGAAGGCGTCGAGGAGCAGGGCGCGCTCGCGGTCGAGGAAGGCCCGGGAGTCGCGTGGGTCGTGGAGGAGGAAGAGGGAGTGGCTGCCGAGGTTGGCCAGGTGGAGGTCGAGCGGGACGCGCCTGCTCCAGCGGAGGGTGCGGTCGGTCTGCCGCAGGCCGCCGGGGAGCCGTCGCGCTTCTCCGGGGGCGCCCTTGGTGCTTCCTTCGAGGTCGCGGTGTATGCGCGCCTGCTGTGCGGCGATCCAGGGGACGTCGAGGTCGGCGACGTTCCACCACAGGGCGAGTGCGCCGCCGGGCCGCAGGACGCGCAGGGCCTCCGGGACGGACCGGTCCGGGTCGGTCCAGTGGAAGGACTGCGCGTAGGTGATGAGGTCGGCGCTCGCGCCGGCCAGCGGCAGCGCGTCGCCGACACCGCGGACGAGGGGGACCCCGGGGAGCGAGGTGCGGAAGCGGGCCGCCATCCCGGCGCCCGGTTCGACGGCGACCACGTCGGCCCCGCGGTCGCGCAGCAGCCGGGTCGCGATGCCCGTCCCCGCCCCGACGTCCACGGTGCGGGAGCCGCGGAGGGGACGTCCGGCCGCCTCCTCCAACGCGTCGAGGAGGGACGGCGGGTAGGCGGGGCGGGCGGTGTCGTACTGCGCGGCGGCGGCGTCGAAGGACCGGGCACGACGGGCCGGGTCGTGCGGGCCGGAGGCGGTGGCGTCCGGGGCAGGGGTGCCGGGGACGAACGTGTCCGGGGCGGGAGCGCCGGGGACGGAGGCGGCGGAGGCGGCGGAGGCGGGGGCGTCGGTCATCCCGCGATCATGCCCCGGGCTGCCGCCGCCGCACCCCGGCCCGGCTGAAGGAGCCGGGAGGGCGCCGGAGGGTCAGTCGCCCTTCGGCGCGCCGCCCTTGCCGCCCTTGGCGTCGCGGTGGGCGGGGTTGCCGGAGCGGGTGGTGCGGCGGCGCTTGTACTGGGCCTTCGCCCTCTCGTACTCGGCGCGGCGCAGCTGCTCGCCGGGAGCCTCGACGAAGCAGCGCAGGGCGTAGGCGATCAGCGAGCCGATGAAGCCGATCGTCCTGAGACCGCGGAGCGCGTCGTCGGAGGCGGAGCCGGAGGGCCGCCGTGTGTAGCCCTCCCACGTCTTGCGGAAGGCGATGGCGCTGCAGACCGCGAACATGACCACGACCAGCCCGTTGACGAAGCCGCCGACCTCCGCGATGGACAGCCCCTGGTACGCGAAGCGCAGCACCAGCGCGGCGGCGAACGCCGTCACCAGCGAGCCGGCCGCGACGGCGGCCCGCCGCAGCCCGTAGTGCCCGTCGTGTTCGACCCAGGTGGTGCCGAAGTAGCGAATGGGCTCGGGCCGGGGGCCGCCGCCGTCGGTGCCGGAGTGCTGGGTGTGGTCGCTCACGGGGTCGATTATCCCCCGGCCGGCCGCCCCGGGTCAGCCGCAGCGGATGGCGACGTACCCGTCACTGCCCGTACGGACGTACGCGTCCGACACGAACTGCCCGTTGGCGATGTTGTCCCAGATGTCGCTCGTGCCGTACGGCCCGCTGACCGTCTCCCCCGGCATCTGGCAGTTGATCGGGACGCTCGCCCCGTACGGAAGCACCTTGATCAGCCGGTAGTTGGTCCCCGGACCGGACCGGACGTTGAGCCGGACCCCCGGGGCCACCGGGTAACGCTTCGCCGTGTAGCCGGCGGTCTCCTCGACCGCCGCACCTTCGATCCGCACCTCTTCTGCGGCCACTGTGCTTCTCCCCCCGTCGACAGACACGTGATGTCGGCGTGTTCGCCGCGCGCAGGCTAGCAAGCGGTGGCTGGATCGCACGCACCATCGACTAGGCTCCGTGCGTCGCGCGTGGGCACCATCAAACGGGGGTGGGAGATGCCACCGCTGCAAAGCGCCGGGCCGTTCCCGGAAGCGGAACATCCGGAATACGCCGGTCAGTACCACCTCGAGGAGTGCCTCGGGACGGGCGGCATGGGCGTCGTCCATCTCGCCACGTCCGGGTCGGGGCTGCGGCTGGCGGTCAAGGTCATCCACGGCGAGCACGCGTCGGACCCGGAGTTCAGGGCGCGTTTCCGCCAGGAGGTGGCGGCCGCGCGGCGGGTCAGCGGGGCGTTCACGGCGCCGGTCGTCGACGCGGACCCCGATGCCGGGCGGCCGTGGATGGCCACCCTGTTCATCGACGGCCCCACCCTCGCGGAACGGGTGAAGCGGAACGGGCCTCTCGGTCCGCAGGAGTTGCAGCGCGTCGGCGCGGGGCTGGCCGAGGCGCTGCGGGACATCCACCGCGCCGGAGTGGTGCACCGCGATCTCAAACCCAGCAACGTGCTCCTCGCCCCGGACGGGCCGAAAGTCATCGACTTCGGCATCTCCCGTCCCGCGGACAGCGATCTGCGCACGGAGACCGGGAAACTGATCGGCACACCGCCGTTCATGGCGCCGGAGCAGTTCCAGCGGCCCCGGGAGGTGGGGCCCGAGGCGGACGTGTTCGCGCTCGGCGCCGTACTGGTCCACGCGGCCACCGGCCGGGGCCCGTTCGACTCCGACAGTCCCTACATCGTCGCGTACCAGGTGGTGCACAACGAGCCCGATCTGGCCGGGGTCCCGCAGGAGCTGGTGCCGCTGCTGCGGCGCTGCCTGGCGAAGGAGCCCGGGGACCGTCCGACGCCGTACGAGCTGATGGTGGCGCTGCGCGCGTCGTCGCCGTCGGCCGCGTGCGACACCCAGGCCCACATACCGGCCCAGCGCCCTCCGTCGGAGCGCGCCGCCGCGAGCCCGGCTCCGGGCGCGGACGCGAACGCGGCTCCGGACGCGGAGGCCGGCGGGTCGGCGGGGGCCGGGGACGGCGGTCCGGGCGGGACGGCGGGAGGAGCGGTGCGGCGGCCGCGCCGCCCGGTGGTCCTGTGGGCGGCGCTCGCCGCGGTGGTCGCGACGGTCGCGGGCGCGGGCGTCGTCCTCGCCGGCAGCGGCGACGGGAGCCCGGCGCGACGGACCCCGTCCGCGGCGCCGGCGCCCTTCCGGCCCTGGAGCACGACGCTCGGCGCAGCCGGCGCGGAGGGCCGGGCGCCCGTCTGCGCGACCGCGGGCGCCGCGCTCTGGTGCACCGGCTCCGGTGTCGGGGTCGCCGGACTGGACCCGGCGCACGGGACGGTG
The DNA here is from genome assembly GCF_014489615.1 of Streptomyces genisteinicus. GTDB lineage: Bacteria > Actinomycetota > Actinomycetes > Streptomycetales > Streptomycetaceae > Streptomyces > Streptomyces genisteinicus. The sequence continues at coordinate 4,091,088 of NZ_CP060825.1, read as the reverse complement.
CTCTGGACCGCCGGCGCGAAGGCGCCGGCGGCGGACGGCGGGACCGGGGCGATGGGCGGACCGAACGACGAGGGTGCGGCGCCGGTGGCCGCAGGCGGGGTGCTGCTGGTGCTCCCGCCCGGCGGCACCCGCTACCGCGCGCTCGACCCCTCGTCCGGCGCGGTGCGCTGGGAACGTGACGTGGCGGCGTACGCGGCCGTCCGGACCGCCGGTGACCTGGTGCTGCTGACCACCGGGGAGGGTTCCGTGCTGGCGGTCGACGCCGCGACGGGCGCCGACCGCTGGCGCGGGCGGCACGGCGGGGCGGGGACCGAGTGGACGGGGACGCCGGACGGGACCGGCCCGGTGTTCGCCACCACGCCCTCCGCCGACGGCGGGTCCACCCGGGTCGCCGCCGTCTCCCCCGCGGACGGCCGGGTGCTGTGGACCGAGCGGCTGAAGGGCTCGCTGACCCCGGTGGCCGCGGGCGACGGGACCCTCCACCTGCTGGAGGTGGACACCGAGGGCTTCACCGTCGCCGTCGTCCGGCTGGACACGGCGGCGCCCGGCCGCTCCACGCGCAGGGTCGCGCTGACCGCCCCGCTCGACCAGGCGCAGGCGGCGGTCGCCGGGGACCTGGTCTACGTGGTCGGGGCGGGCGGCTCGCTCCTCCGCGTCGACACCGCGAAGGGTGCGGGACGGGAGGTGTGGCGGCTGGAGACTGCGGTGGCGCACCTGTCGCGGCCGGCCCCGCGCGGCGGACACCTGTACCTCTCCGCGGGGGACGGGCGGCTGCTGGCCGTGGAGACCGGAGAGGGCCGGCTGGTCGGGCAGACGAAGCCCCGGATGGGCGGCGGGCGGCACGCCTCCGTGCTCCCGGCCCCGGCCACCGCTCCCGGACGGGTCTACGCGACCGCACCGGACGGATCGGTCTTCGCCGTGGACGCGCGCGACCCCGCTCGCTGGTGACGGACGCCCGCGGCGCACGGCCGCGGGCCCCCGTCCGTACAAGCCCCGCGCGCCGCGGAGACGCCGGCGGCCCGTACCGCGGTGCCACCGGACGGAGACGACCACCGGCCCCGGCGGTGCACGGCGCGCAGACAACCGCCCGCCCGTACCGGGGTGCACGGGCACGGAGAGACGACCGCCGGCCCCGTCCGCGCGCCGGGTGGGCGTGCGGGCGGGGCCGGCGGTCGCGCGGAGGTGGGCCAGGCGGTCTGCCCGGGGGGCGGTCAGCCCAGGCGGGAGACGTCGCGCACGGCGCCCTTGTCGGCGCTCGTCGCCATCGCCGCGTACGCGCGCAGCGCCGCGGAGACCTTGCGTTCGCGGTTCCTCGGGGCGTACGCGCCGTCGAGCGCCTCGCGCCGGGACGCCAGGGTGGCGTCGTCGACGAGGAGTTCGATGGAGCGGGCCGGGATGTCGATGCGGATCCGGTCGCCGTCCTCGACCAGCGCGATGGTGCCGCCGGACGCCGCCTCCGGGGAGGCGTGGCCGATGGACAGGCCCGAGGTGCCGCCGGAGAAGCGGCCGTCGGTCACCAGCGCGCAGGTCTTGCCGAGGCCGCGGCCCTTGAGGAAGGAGGTCGGGTAGAGCATCTCCTGCATACCGGGGCCGCCCTTGGGGCCCTCGTAGCGGATGACGACGACGTCGCCGTGGGTGATCTGCTTGTTGAGGATCTTCTCCACGGCCTCCTCCTGCGACTCGCAGACCACCGCCGGGCCCTCGAAGGTCCAGATGGACTCGTCGACGCCGGCCGTCTTCACCACGCAGCCGTCGACGGCGAGGTTGCCGCGGAGCACCGCGAGTCCGCCGTCCTTGGAGTAGGCGTGGGCCGCGTCGCGGATGCAGCCGGCGGCCGCGTCCAGGTCGAGGTCCTCCCAGCGCTCGGACTGGGAGAAGGCCTCGGCGGAGCGGACGCAGCCGGGGGCCGCGTGGAACAGCTCGACGGCCTCCTCGGAGGCCGAGCCGCCGCGGACGTCCCAGGCGCCCAGCCACTCCTTGACGGAGCGGGAGTGGACGGCGTGGACGTCCTCGTTGAGCAGACCGGCGCGGTACAGCTCGCCCAGGATCGCGGGGATGCCGCCGGCCCGGTGGACGTCCTCCATGTAGTAGGTGCCGCGCGGGGCGACGTTGGGGGCGACCTTGGCCAGGCAGGGCACGCGGCGCGAGACCTCGTCCATGTCGCCCAGCCCGTAGTCGAGTTCGGCCTCCTGGGCGGCGGCGAGCAGGTGCAGGATCGTGTTGGTGGAGCCGCCCATCGCGATGTCGAGGGCCATCGCGTTCTCGAACGCGGCGCGGGTGGCGATGTTGCGCGGCAGGACGGAGGCGTCGTCCTCGTCGTAGTACCGGCGGGTGATGTCGACGACCGTGCGGGCGGCGTTCTCGTAGAGCGCGCGGCGGGCGGTGTGGGTGGCGAGGACGGAGCCGTTGCCCGGCAGGGAGAGGCCGATGGCCTCGGTGAGGCAGTTCATCGAGTTGGCGGTGAACATGCCGGAACACGACCCGCAGGTCGGGCAGGCGTTCTCCTCGATGCGGAGGATGTCCTCGTCGGAGACCTTGTCGTTGACGGCCTCGGAGATCGCGTCGACCAGGTCGAGGGTGCGCACGGTGCCGTCGACGAGGGTGGCCCGGCCGGACTCCATGGGGCCGCCGGAGACGAAGACCGTCGGGATGTTCAGGCGCAGGGCCGCCATCAGCATGCCGGGGGTGATCTTGTCGCAGTTGGAGATGCAGATCAGGGCGTCGGCGCAGTGCGCCTCGACCATGTACTCCACGCTGTCCGCGATGAGGTCGCGCGAGGGCAGGCTGTAGAGCATGCCGCCGTGACCCATGGCGATGCCGTCGTCGACGGCGATCGTGTTGAACTCGCGGGCGATGCCGCCCGCGGCGGTGATGGCCTCGGAGACGATGCGGCCCACCGGCTGGAGATGGGTGTGGCCGGGGACGAACTCGGTGAAGGAGTTGGCCACCGCGATCATCGGCTTCCGCCCGATGTCGGCGCCCGGTACACCGGAGGCCCGCATCAGGGCGCGTGCGCCCGCCATGTTGCGGCCGTGGGTGACAGTGCGGGACCTCAGCTCGGGCATCGTCGCTCGCTCCTCGTGACGGGTGTACCTGCACCGAGCGTACGCCGCCGCTCCAAGATCTGGACAGCGTGTCCGGAATGCGGGACGGAGGGTTCAGTCCTCGGTCGCGCCCGCGGCGGGCGGGCCGGGCTCGGCGGCACCCCCGGACGGGGGTCCGGAGCCGGACGCGCCGGTGGACCGGGATGCGGAGCCCGGCCCCCCGGTGGACCGGGGTCCGGAGCCGGAACCGCCCCCGGACGGGGCTGAGGAGCCGGGAGCGCCGGACGGCGGCGGGCCGGGCTCGGTCAGGTAGCGCTGGAGGGTCGGCGCCACCATCCGCACGATCTCCTCGGGGTCCGCCGACGCGAGCGGTTCGACCTTCACCACGTAGCGCAGCAGCGCGATCCCCACGAGATGGGCGGCCGCGAGTTCGGTGCGGAACCTGGCGTCCGGCACCGGGAGCCCGTCCGCGACCTTCGACAGGAGCCGGTGCACGACGAAGGTCCGCAGCACGGTGGCCGCGGCGTCGTGGGTGAGCGCGGAGCGGACGACGGCGAGCAGCGGGGCCCTGCTCGCCGGGTTCTCCCAGATCGCGAGGAAGGCGCGGACCAGCCGCTCCCCGATGCCCTCCGGGGAGCCGCCGAGGATCTCCGGGACGGCGAGCGCCGGCTCGAAGGAGATCTCGACGGAGGCCGCGAAGACGTCGTCCTTGGTGCCGAAGTAGTGGTGGACGAGGGCGGCGTCGACGCCGGCCGCCCGCGCGATGCCGCGCATGGTCGTCCGGTCGTAGCCCCGCTCGGCGAACTCGGCCCGCGCGGCCCGGAGGATCCTCTCCCGTGCGCCGGGCCCCTCGCCCGCGGCCTTGCGGGCGGGCCGGCCGCGCCGCCTGGGCTCCTCGGTCATGAGATGCGGGAGGCGGAGGCGAGGTGCAGCCGGGTGAAGGCCAGCGCCTCGGCGAGGTCGGCCTCGCGTTCGGCCGCCGACATCGCGCGCCGGGTGTTGACCTCGATGACGACGTGGCCGTCGAATCCCGTGCGCGCCAGCCGTTCCAGCAGCTCCGCGCACGGCTGGTCGCCCCGGCCCGGGACCAGGTGCTCGTCCTTGGCCGAGCCCCTGCCGTCGGCGAGGTGGACGTGGGCGAGCCGGTCGCCCATGCGGTCGACCATGGCCATCGTGTCGGTCCGGGAGGTCGCGGTGTGCGAGAGGTCGACCGTGAAGTGGCGGTAGTCGTCCTTGGTGACGTCCCAGTCGGGGGCGTAGGCGAGCATCTCGCGGTCCCGGTAGCGCCACGGGTACATGTTCTCCACGGCGAAGCGGACGTCCGTCTCGTCCGCCATCCGCCAGATTCCCCGCACGAAGTCCCGGCTGTAGCTCCGCTGCCACCGGAACGGGGGGTGCACGACGACCGTCGAGGCGCCGAGCTTCTCGGCCGCGGCCTGCGCGCGCTGGAGCTTGACCCACGGGTCGGTGGACCAGACGCGCTGGGTGATCAGCAGGCAGGGCGCGTGGACGGCGTGGATGGGGACCTGGTGGTAGTCGGAGAGCCGGCGCAGCGCCTCGATGTCCTGGCTGACCGGATCCGTCCAGACCATGACCTCGACGCCGTCGTAGCCGAGGCGCGCGGCGACCTCGAAGGCCGTCGCCGTGGACTCCGGGTAGACGGAGGCCGTCGACAGGACGACCTTCGCGTCCGGGATGCGCACCACTGGTTCTGCCACGAGGGACAGCCTAAAGGGACGAACTCGTCGGTAGGGAGCGCTTCACCCGTCGGCCGGGAGGTGGTCGAGGCGGCGCAGGATGACCCCTTCGCGCAGCGCCCAGGGACAGATCTCCAGCCGCTCGGCCCCGAAGAGGTCCATCGCGGCCTCCGCCACCAGGGCTCCTGCCAGCAGTTGTCCGGCCCGGCCCGGGGAGACGCCGGGCAGCTCGGAACGCTCCGCGGCGGTCATCGCGGCGAGCCTCGGCACCCACTCCGCGAGTGACGAACGACTCAGATCGCGCTGCACGTAGACGCCTTCGGCGGTCCGGGCGGCTCCGGCTATCCGGGCGAGCTGCTTGAAGGTCTTGGACGTGGCGACGATGTGGTCCGGCCTGCCGAGCCTGCTGAACTCGCCGACGCTCCGGGCGATCTCCGTGCGGACGTAGCGGCGCAGGGCCTTCACGTGCTGGGGGTCCGGCGGGTCGCCGGGCAGGTGGCCCGCGGTCAGCCGTCCCGCGCCCAGCGGCAGGGAGACGGCGGCGTCGGGGTCCTCGTCCATGCCGTACGCGATCTCCAGCGATCCGCCGCCGATGTCGAGGACGAGCAGCTTGCCCGCGGACCAGCCGAACCAGCGGCGGACGGCGAGGAAGGTGAGCCGGGCCTCCTCCTCGCCGGAGAGCACCGTGAGGTCGACCCCGGTCTCGGCCTTCACCCTGGCGAGCACCTGGTCGGCGTTGCCCGCCTCCCGGACGGCGGAGGTGGCGAACGAGAGCACCTCCTCGCACCCCTGGTCCTCGGCGGCCTGGAGCGCCTCGCCGATGGTCTTCGTCAGCAGGCCCACGCCTTCGGCGCCGATGTGGCCCTGCGCGTCGAGGAGCTCCGCGAGGCGCAGCTCGGCCTTGTGGGAGTGCGCGGGCAGCGGGCGGGCGCCGGGGTGGGCGTCCACCGCCAGGAGGTGCACCGTGTTCGAACCGACATCGAGGACTCCGAGTCTCATGGACGGAACGCTACTGCGGTCTCGCGCATACGCTGGAGCCGTGCCAAAGACGAAAAAGACGAAGCCGGGCAAAGCCGCGCCCGTGGAGCGGACCGAGCAGGACGAGAAGGGCCTGGACTTTGCCCGGGCCTGGGTGGAGTTCCCCGACCCCGCGGACGACGAGCAGGTCTTCCGCTGCGATCTGACGTGGCTGACCTCGCGCTGGACCTGCATCTTCGGCAGCGGCTGCCAGGGCATCCAGGCGGGGCGCGCGGACGACGGCTGCTGCACGCTGGGGGCGCACTTCTCCGACGAGGACGACGAGCGGCGCGTCGCCTCCCATGTGGCCCGGCTGACACCCGAACTGTGGCAGTTCCACGACGTGGGCAGCCGCACGGGATGGGTGCAGGAGGACGAGGACGGCGAGCGCCAGACGCGCCGCTGGGAGGGTTCGTGCATCTTCCAGAACCGTCCGGGCTTCGCGGGCGGCGCGGGGTGCTCGCTGCACATCCTGGCGCTGCGGGAGGGCCGGGAGCCGCTGGAGACCAAGCCGGACGTGTGCTGGCAGCTTCCGGTGCGGCGGACGTACGACTGGATCGACCGGCCCGACGACACGCGGGTGCTGCAGATCTCGATCGGTGAGTACGACCGCAGGGGCTGGGGTTCGGGCGGGCACGACCTGCACTGGTGGTGCACCTCCGCGACCTCGGCGCACGGCGCGGGCGACCCGGTGTACGTGACGTACCGGCCGGAGCTGACCGAGCTGATGGGCAAGGGGGCGTACGACGTGCTGGTGGAGCTGTGCGAGGCCCGGCTGGCCTCGTCGCTGCCGCTGGTCGCGCCGCACCCGGCGGATCCGGGCACGCGGCCGGCGCCGCGGTCGCTCTGACGCGGCGGGCGGACCGCCCCCGGGCGACGGCACGGCTCAGCCCGACGGGGGCGGTCCGCCCGGTCCGGACGGCGGGGCGGAGTCCGTCGGCGGCGGGCCCGAGGAGGGCGGCGGGTCCGACGACGGCGGCGGGTCCGTCGGGTCGGGTCCGGGGGACGTCGGCGGCTCGGAGGTGGGCGGCGGGGTCGTCGGACCGGGGCCGGGAGACGTCGGCGGCGGGGTCGTGGGCGGCGTGGGGCGGGGCGGCACGGACGGACGTGTGGCCGTGCCGTGCTCCCCGCGCCCGCGGATCGCGACGAGCGCTCCGGAGGGGTCGACCGCGAGCTGGGCCCGCCAGAAGCCGGCCGGTTCGCGGGCGGTGTCGACGGTGACCCGGAGAGTGATCGTTTCGCCGGGTTCGAGGGTGCCCGACGACCGGGACAGCCGGAGCCAGGGAGCGTCCGACCAGAGCGACCAGGTGACCGGCGCACCGCCCGACGCCGTGAGCGTGATCAGCGTCGTGTCCCCGGCCGGCCGTGCCTCGACGGTCAGGCTGCCGGTGCCCGACGCGGAAGGGGACCCCGCCGGACCGGTGCTGATGACCTCGACCGAGACGTCCGGGGCGTGGCGGTCGGCCGTGAACCGGGGGTCCGGCCGGGCGTCGGCGTTGCCCGCGTTCTCGTAGTGGCCGTAGCGGCCGTCCTCCGGCGAGCCGTCCTCCGCGCTCACGGCCGGTCCGCGCTCGGCCTCGCCCGTCAGGGGGGCGCCCCGGTAGGCCGCCCACAGCGCGAGCACCGGGGCCGCGACGACCGTGGCGACGACCGTGGTGGTCACGGCGCGGGCCCGCAGCCGGTCGCGGCGCGCGGCATGGTCCTTGGGGTCCAGCGGGAAGCCGCCCGGGCCGAACCGCAGCGCGCCCGCCCGTGCGCGGGGCGCCCGGTGCATGGCCAGGTAGGCGGCGGACCGCGGGGCCTTCAGGACCGGCAGCGCCGCCGGTGCCACCTCGGAGCCGGGCCACGGACCGGCCGCGCCGGCCCGCTCCGCCGCGCGGCGGCAGCGCGGGCAGTCGTCGACATGGCGCACCAGCTCGCGGCGGAGGGCCGCGGAGAGCACGACGCGGCTGTCGCCGGTGAGCCGGGCGACCGAGGGGCAGGTGCCGCGCTCGACCTCGGCGAGCGCCGCCCGGGTGCGCTCCACCTCGCAGGCGGCGGCCGCCAGCAGTTCGCGTGCGGCGGCCGCGCCGAGGCCGAGGACGGAGGCGACCGAGGCGGGGTCGAGGCCGTGGCGCACGGAGAGTTCGAGGGCCTCGCGCTGCTCGGGGGTGGTGCCCGCAGCCTCCGGCCAGGCGAGCAGGGCCAGTTCGGCGCGGTGGTGCCCGTCGGCGCGGGTGCTCCGCGCGCCGTCCGGGGGTCCTGCGCCGTCGGCGGGACGCCCGGCGTGGGCGCCGGGGCGCCTGCGGCGCTGTTCGGCCAGTCGGCGCAGGCAGGCCCAGCGGGCGAGCGCGTAGAGCCACGCCTTGCGGGCGGGCTCCTCGGAGGGGCAGCGGGTGCGCTGGCGTTCGGCGACGGAGAGCACGTCGCCGAGGACCGCCGTCGCGGCGTCGTGGTCGCACAGGACGGAGAGACAGTAGGTGAACAGCCCGTCGATGTACGGCTCGTAGCGCGCGGGGGGTCGCTCGGGGGCCGATCGGGACGGACGGCGGTGCGCCCGGTGTGCGCCGGTGGTGTGGGGAGGAGGGTCCAGCCTGCTGCTCGTCACTCCGCGACCGTAGGGGCAGTGACGCACCCTGTTCGCACCGCTTGAATGCTTTTAACCCCTACGGGTGAACAGTTCCCTCGAAGGGGGACTGGAAGGACATATTCCGCGCTCTTTCGATCATGGTCCTTCCGATCGGGCCTCGCCGGCGCCCCACCGCTCCCTCCGTCCCGGCCGCCGTGCGTCCCGCGCCCGCGCACGCGCCCGCCCCCGCGCCCCCGCTGCCCCTCGGCGGCCTCCGGCCGTGCCGCGCCCGCCCGCCCGTCGCCGCCCCGGACCCCGCCGGCCGGCGCACCCGCCGGGGGCCCGGACCGGCTGTCGGTGGCCGGCGCTACGGTTTGCGCATGGCTGCCCGTACGAAAACCGCGAAGGACCGGCCGTCCTACCGCTGCACCGAATGCGGCTGGACGACCGCGAAGTGGCTCGGCCGCTGCCCCGAGTGCCAGGCCTGGGGCACGGTCGAGGAGTACGGCGCGCCCGCCGTCCGCACCACCGCGGCCGGCCGGGTCTCCACCGCCGCGCTGCCCATCGGCCAGGTCGACGGCCGGCAGGCGGCCGCGCGCACCACCGGGGTCGACGAACTCGACCGCGTCCTCGGCGGCGGCCTGGTGCCCGGAGCGGTGGTCCTGCTCGCCGGGGAGCCGGGCGTCGGCAAGTCGACCCTGCTCCTCGACGTGGCGGCCAAGGCCGCCGGCCCCGAACACCGCACGCTGTACGTGACGGGCGAGGAGTCGGCGAGCCAGGTCCGTCTGCGCGCCGACCGGATCAACGCGATCGACGACGACCTCTACCTCGCCGCGGAGACCGACCTCTCCGCGGTCCTCGGGCATCTCGACGCGGTCAAGCCCTCGTTGCTCGTCCTCGACTCCGTGCAGACGGTGGCCTCCCCCGAGATCGACGGAGCGCCCGGCGGCATGGCCCAGGTCCGCGAGGTCGCGGGAGCCCTGATCCGCGCCTCCAAGGAACGGGGCATGTCCACGCTGCTGGTGGGCCATGTGACCAAGGACGGCGCCATCGCGGGCCCCCGCCTGCTGGAGCACCTCGTCGACGTCGTGCTCCACTTCGAGGGCGACCGGCACGCCCGACTGCGTCTGGTCCGCGGCGTGAAGAACCGCTACGGCGCGACGGACGAGGTCGGCTGCTTCGAACTGCACGACGAGGGCATCACCGGCCTCGCCGACCCCTCGGGCCTCTTCCTCACCCGCCGCGACGCGCCCGTCCCGGGCACCTGCCTCACCGTCACCCTCGAAGGCCGGCGTCCGCTCGTGGCCGAGGTGCAGGCCCTGACCGTCGACTCCCAGATCCCCTCCCCCCGGCGGACCACCTCCGGGCTGGAGACCTCGCGGGTCTCGATGATGCTCGCGGTGCTGGAGCAGCGTGGCCGGATCTCGGCGCTCGGCAAGCGCGACATCTACAGCGCCACGGTGGGCGGGGTGAAGCTCTCCGAGCCCGCCGCCGACCTGGCGATCGCCCTCGCCCTGGCCTCGGCGGCGAGCGACACCCCGCTCCCGCAGAACCTGGTCGCGATCGGCGAGGTGGGCCTCGCGGGCGAGGTCAGGCGGGTCACCGGCGTGCAGCGGCGGCTGGCCGAGGCGCACCGGCTGGGCTTCACCCACGCCTTGGTCCCGTCCGACCCGGGGAAGGTCCCCGCGGGCATGCGGGTGACGGAGGTGGCCGACATGGGCGACGCCCTGCGGGTGCTCCCGCGTGGCCGGAGAAAGACCCCCGAGGACGCGTAGACCGACCGCGGGCACGCCCCGCGGACACCCCTGGCGCCTACTCCCCACGGGACGACATGCCTCGCCGGTAGACTTTGCCCTGGTCTCGCCCACCCGTACGAGCCGGAGGAGTGCAGTGGCAGCCAAGGACGGGGCAGCAGCACCCGGAAAGTCCGGCCAAGGCACGGGCAACGAAGCGCAGATCCGTGCCGCCCTGAGCGCGGTCGCCCCGGGCACCGCCCTGCGCGACGGCCTGGAGCGCATCCTGAGGGGGAACACCGGAGGGCTGATCGTCCTCGGCATGGACAAAACCGTCGAGTCCATGTGCACCGGCGGCTTCGTCCTCGACGTGGAGTTCGCCGCGACGAGGCTGCGCGAGCTCTGCAAGCTCGACGGCGCGCTGATCCTCGACAAGGACATCTCCAAGATCCACCGGGCCGGTGTGCAGCTGGTCCCGGACGCGTCCATCCCCACCGAGGAGACCGGCACCCGGCACCGCACCGCGGACCGGGTCTCGCGCCAGTGCGGCTTCCCCGTGGTGTCGGTCTCGCAGTCGATGCGGCTGATCGCGCTGTACGTCGGCGGCGAGCGCCGGGTGCTGGAGGAGTCGGCCGCGATCCTGTCCCGCGCCAATCAGGCGCTGGCCACCCTGGAGCGCTACAAGCTCCGTCTCGACGAGGTCGCCGGCACCCTCTCCGCCCTGGAGATCGAGGACCTGGTCACCGTGCGGGACGTGACCGCGGTCGCGCAGCGGCTGGAGATGGTCCGCAGGATCGCCACGGAGATCGCCGAGTACGTCGTGGAGCTGGGCACGGACGGACGTCTGCTCGCCCTCCAGCTCGACGAGCTGATCGCCGGCGTGGAACCCGAGCGGGAACTGGTCGTCCGCGACTACGTGCCGGAGCCGACGGCGAAGCGCTCCCGGACCGTGCACGAGGCGCTGGCCGAGCTGGACGCCCTGAGCCACACCGAGCTGCTCGAACTTCCGGTGGTCGCGAGGGCCCTGGGCTACAGCGGCTCCCCGGAGACGCTGGACTCCGCGGTGTCGCCGCGCGGCTACCGCCTGCTGGCGAAGGTGCCCAGGCTGCCGGGCGCGATCATCGAGCGCCTCGTCGAGCACTTCGGCGGTCTGCAGAAGCTGCTCGCCGCCAGCGTCGACGACCTCCAGGCCGTGGACGGCGTGGGCGAGGCCCGGGCGCGCAGCGTCCGCGAGGGTCTGTCCCGGCTCGCCGAGTCGTCGATCCTGGAGCGGTACGTCTGACCGGCGCCCGAAGCGTCCGCCCGTGACGGAGGGCCCCCGGAATCCGCGGATTCCGGGGGCCCTCCGTCACGGCGGGCGCGGGCCGCGCCCCGCGCCCGGCGTCTCAGTCCTTCTCCAGGCGGAACGAGGCGGGCAGCACCTTCACGCCCGGGAAGGCCGCCTCCACCAGGTAGGTGCCGGGGCCGGCGCTGCCCGGTGAGGGGGTCGCGCACTGCGCGACGCTGCGGCCCCGGTCCCATTCGACGGTGTGGGTGATCGTGCCCCCGGCGGGGACGCGCAGCAGCAGCGGCGGAGCCGTGCGCGGGCAGTCGCGGGAGGACCAGACGTCCTCGTCCTCGCGGTCGGTCACGGTGAGCACGGCGGCCTTCGGTCCGAAGTCGGCCTTGCAGTCGGCGGCCGAGGAGTTGGAGACCACCAGCTGGAACGAGGGCTTCTCGCCCGCCTCGTAGGCGACCTTGGTGGTGCGCAGGGTCAACTTCAGCGACGAGGCGGTGCAGTTGGGGAGCGGGGAGCCGGCCGGCACCTGCCTGCCGGGGGTGCCGCCGGACGCGCCGCCCGTGCCCTCGCCGCCGGAGCCGCTCCCGCCGGTGCCCGTGTCGCCGCCCGGCCCGTCCGTCGCACCGGGGCTCGCCCCGTCGCCACCGGATCCCGCCGATCCTCCGCCGGAGCCGGACTCGCCGTCGCCGGACTCGTCGCGTCCGCCGGGCTGTTGGCTGATCGCGGGACCCGACTGGTCGGGTCCCGGCGTGATCGTGGGCGCGGGCGTCGGCCCCTTGCCGTCGGAGCGGTCCTCGCTCCCGCCGCCGCCGGAGGTGAAGACCCAGACGATCAGCACGGCGAGCAGCGCGACGAACGACGCCGCTACAGCCCTCCGTCGCCAGTAGATGGAGGAGGGAAGCGGCCCGATCGGATTGCGCAGAGATCCCACGGACCGAACTCTACGAGAGATCACGGCCAACTCCCGCCCCACCCGCCGCCGGAGCGAGAAGTTCTGCCGATCATCGCACCGTCGATGATCATCACGGCCCGCTCCCGGCGCCCCGGGCACCGCTCCCGGCGCGCGCCCGCCCCCCACCTTCGTCGGGGGTCGCCCTGTCCGGCGGTCCGGGGTGAGCGGCCCGGCCGAGCAGGTACGGTCCGTGACCATGGACAGCAGCATGACGCGCGATCTCTACCGGGACATCACCGACTTCGCCCACTCCACGCCCTCGTGGTTCCAGCACCTCGCGGAAGTCTGGACGGAGCTGGGGCTGTTGCTCTTCGGCGTCCTGTACGTGGTGGCCTGGTGGCGCGCACGGACCGGGTCCACCCGGTCCATAGCCCTCGCGGTGCTCGCCCCCCTCGCCACCGCCGTCGGCTACGTCGTCAGCGAGTCGCTCAAGTCGGTCGTGGACGAGGAGCGCCCCTGCCGCACCGTCACCGAGGCGGCCGTGTCGCTGTCGGCCTGCCCCCCGACCGGCGACTGGTCCTTCCCGAGCAACCACTCCGCCATCGCCGGCGCCGCGGCCCTCGCCCTGGCCCTCGCATGGCCCCGGATCGGGTGGCTGACCGTCCCGACGGCCCTGCTGATGGCCTTCTCCCGGGTCTTCGTCGGCGTCCACTACCCCCATGACGTGGTGGCCGGACTGGTGCTCGGCGCGCTCGTGGCCGCCGGGTGCGTCCTCGCGCTCCGCCGCCCCGCCGAGGCGCTGCTGGGGACGATGCGCACCAGCCGTACGGGCGTCGTCGTCTGGTTCGCGGGGCCCGGCCGGACCTGACCGGGCGGCCTGACCTGACCGGGCCGCATGACCTGACCGGGCCGCAGGGCCTCACCGGGTGGCCGGACCTGCCCCGGGCGGGCCGCCGACCGGCCTACCGGCCCCGCCCGGAGGGCCGGTATGCGCCATCCGCTCCCCGGGTCGTGCCAGGATCGTCGGTGCCATGACTGCGACCCACTCATCCCAGACGTCCCCCGCCACCGACCCCGCCGCTCTCCATCTGCCGGTGATCGCCTGGTTCGAGCAGCACGCCCGCGATCTGCCCTGGCGCCGCCCCGAAGCCGGCGCCTGGGGTGTGATGGTCAGCGAGTTCATGCTGCAGCAGACCCCGGTGAACCGGGTGCTGCCCGTGTACGAGCAGTGGCTGGCCCGCTGGCCCCGCCCCGCCGACCTGGCGGCCGAGGCGCCGGGCGAGGCCGTCCGCGCATGGGGCCGGCTCGGCTATCCGCGCCGGGCGCTGCGCCTGCACGGCGCCGCCCAGGCGATAGCGGAACGGCACGGCGGCGAGGTGCCGCGCGACCACGCCCAGCTGCTCGCCCTGCCGGGCATCGGCGAGTACACGGCGGCGGCGGTCGCCTCGTTCGCGTACGGACAACGGCATGCGGTGCTCGACACCAATGTGCGCCGGGTGTTCGCCCGGGCCGCCACCGGTGTCCAGTACCCGCCGAACGCGACCACCGCCGCCGAACGCCGCCTCGCGCGGGCGCTGCTCCCCGAGGAGGAGTCGACGGCGGCCCGCTGGGCGGCCGCGTCGATGGAGCTGGGCGCCCTCGTGTGCACCGCGCGCAACGAGGAGTGCGGGCGCTGCCCCATCGCGGCGCGGTGCGCCTGGCGGCTGGCGGGCAAGCCGGCGCACGACGGACCGGCGCGCCGCGGCCAGACGTACGCGGGCACCGACCGGCAGGTGCGCGGCCGGCTGCTGGCCGTCCTGCGCGAGGCGCTGACGCCGGTGCCGCAGTCGGCGCTGGACGCCGTCTGGCACGACCCGGTGCAGCGCGGGCGTGCGCTGGACGGGCTGGTCTCGGACGGACTGGTCGAGCCGCTGGACGGCGGGCGCTACCGGCTGCCCGCCGGGCGCCCGGCCGACGACGCGTAACGGTCGACAACGCGCAGCGACCGACGACGCGTAACTGCCGACGACGCGCAGCGGCCGCCGTCCGGGTCCGTCCCGGCCGGGCGGCGGCCTCCGGGCGGCAGCTCCGCCCGCCCCGCCCCGTGGGCGACCTCCGCTGTTACACAACCGATGGACGGCCGTGCGCCCTCCGACGGCCGGCACGCACGGTGCCGTGACACGCCCTTCGTAACGTCGTCGGCGCAAGGACACGGGGATTCACGGGGCGGAGGCGATCGGCATGGCGGCGCACGGCGAGGTGCTCGAATTCGAGGAGTACGTACGGACGCGGCAGGAGGCCCTGCTGCGCAGTGCGCGCCGGCTCGTCCCCGACCCCGTAGAGGCGCAGGACCTGCTCCAGACCGCGCTGGTGCGCACCTACGGCCGCTGGGACGGCATCGCCGACAAGTCGCTCGCGGACGCCTACCTGCGCCGCGTGATGATCAACACGCGGACCGAGTGGTGGCGCGCCCGCCGGCTGGAGGAGGTGCCGACCGAGCAGCTGCCCGAGGCCGCCGTGGAGGACGGCACGGAGCAGCACGCCGACCGCGCCCTGCTGATCGAGGCCCTGAAGGTGCTGGCGCCCAAGCAGCGCAGCGTGGTGGTGCTGCGTCACTGGGAGCAGATGAGCACCGAGGAGACGGCTGCCGCGCTGGGGATGTCGGCGGGTACGGTGAAGAGCACGCTGCACCGGGCACTCGCGAAGCTCCGCCGGGAGCTCCGCTCACGGGATCTGGACGGCCGCGCTCCGGAGCGCGCCGGGACGCGGCGTGCCCACCACGGCGAACGGGAGCGGGAGCGGTGCGCGGCCTGACAGGCACGGACGGCGGCAGAGGCAGGGCGGGCGGTACGGCGGCGGCCGGACTGGTCGCCCTCGCGCTGCTGGGCGCGGGCTGCTCGACCGGGGGTTCCGGCCTCCAGGACGAGGGAGCGGCGCCGTCGGAGGCGGCGGCGAAGGCGACGCCGTCCCCGGCCCCTTCGGGGACGGCGGGCGAGTTCACCGGCAGCGTCGACGCGGTGGACCTGCTCCGCAAGGACCCGAAGGTCAGCGCCCGGGTCAAGGCCGACCTGCGGCCGTGCGGCCCCGACGCGTACCCCGTGGACACCTCCTACGGCGTGCTCACCGGCGGTTCGGTGCCCGACGTGGTGGTGAACGTGATGACCTGCGGCGACGCCGTCGGCATGGGCACCTACGTCTACCGGGGCACGGGCGGCTCCTACGAGAACGTCTTCGCCGTCGAGGAGCCCGCGGTGTACGCGGCCATCGACCGGGGCGACCTGGTGGTGACCAAGCAGGTGTACACGGAGGCCGACCCCGTCGACGACCCGTCCGGCGAGGAGATCACCACCTACCGCTGGGCTTCGGGGAAGTTCGCCCGGCAGTACTGGGTGCGCAACGAGTACAGCCGGGCCGTCGGGGAGGGCGAGGCCGTGGCCTCCGAGCCCCCCGCCCCGGACGAGGGCTGACCGCCCGCGCGGGCGCACCCCCGCCGCACGACCCCTTGGACCGCCGGCCCCGGAGCCGGCCAGGAACGGAAGCTGACGGATGGCCGAGACCCATGTCCTGTTCGTCGAGGACGACGACGTGATCCGCGAGGCCACCCAGCTCGCCTTGGAACGGGTCGGCTTCCAGGTCACCGCGGTGCCCGACGGGCTGCTGGGCCTGGAGGCGTTCCGGGCGGACCGGCCCGACATCGCCCTGCTCGACGTGATGGTGCCGGGGCTCGACGGGGTCAGCCTGTGTCGCAGGATCCGCGACGAGTCGACCGTTCCGGTGATCATGCTGTCGGCCCGTGCCGACTCGATCGACGTGGTGCTCGGCCTGGAGGCCGGTGCGGACGACTACGTGACCAAGCCCTTCGACGGCGCGGTGCTGGTCGCCCGGATCCGCGCGGTGCTGCGGCGGTTCGGCCACGCGGGCGGGGCCTCGGGCGAGGCGGCGGGCGACGGCCGGGAGGAGGGCGGCGCGCTGGTCTTCGGCGACGTCGAGATCGACACCGAGGGCATGGAGGTCCGCCGGGGCGGTGCGCCGGTCGCGCTGACGCCCACCGAGATGCGCCTGCTGCTGGAGTTCTCGACCGCGCCGGGCACCGTGCTCTCGCGCGACAAGCTGCTGGAACGCGTCTGGGAGTACGGCTGGGGCGGTGACACCCGTGTGGTCGACGTCCATGTGCAGCGGCTGCGCACCAAGATCGGCCAGGACCGGATCGAGACCGTCCGCGGCTTCGGCTACAAGCTCCGGGCATGAGCGCCGAGGCCGTGAGACGACCCTCGCTGCGGACCGGTGTCCGCTGGAAGATCAGCGTCGCGATCGCCGCCGTCGGCGCGCTCATCGCCATGGCGCTCAGCCTGGTCGTGCACAACGCGGCCAGGGTCTCCATGCTCGACAACGCGCGCGACGTGCAGATGGACCGCCTGCTGCTCGCCCAGCGCTGGTACGAGACCTCCAAGAACCGTGATCCGCGCTTCAACAGCAAGGTCAACGACCCCGCGCTGCCGGCCGAACTCCAGCGCCTCGTGCGCGACAACCGGCGCGGCAGCTTCGTCGAGGACCGCGACGGCACGCCCGAGATCTGGGCCGCGGTGCCGCTGGCGAACGGGGACGTGCTCTCCCTGCACACCGAGTTCACCGGCCGCAGCGCCACCGTGATGAAGGACCTCGACCGGGCGCTGATCATCGGCTCGGTGGCGGTCGTCTTCGGCGGCTCGGCGCTCGGTGTGCTGATCGGCGGCCAGCTCTCGCGGCGGCTGCGCAAGGCGGCGGCCGCCGCCCGCAACGTCGCCCGCGGCAACACCGAGGTCCGCGTCCGGGACGCCGTCGGCGGCGTGGTGCGCGACGAGACCGACGACCTGGCCCGTGCGGTGGACGCCCTGACCGACGCCCTCCAGGCCCGGATCGAGGCGGAGCGGCGGGTCACCGCGGACATCGCCCACGAGCTGCGCACCCCGGTGACCGGGCTGCTGACCGCGGCCGAGCTGCTGCCGCCCGGCCGCCCCAGCGAGCTGGTGCGGGACCGGGCTCAGGCCATGCGCACGCTCGTCGAGGACGTGCTGGAGGTCGCACGGCTGGACAGCGCGTCGGAACGGGCCGAGCTGCAGGAGGTCCCGCTCGGGGAGTTCGTGGAGCGGCGGGTGCGTTCGCTGCTGCCGGACGCGGTGGTCCGGATCGTGCACGAGTCCTGGGTCAGCACCGATCCGCGCCGTCTGGAGCGCATTCTCGGCAATCTGCTGACCAACGCCGTGAAGTACGGCCGGGGTCCGGTGGAGGTCACCGTCGAGGGGCGGGTCGTACGGGTCCGGGACCACGGCCCCGGCTTCCCGGAGGACCTGCTGCGGGAGGGGCCGAGCCGGTTCCGCACCGGGGCGAGCGACCGGGCGGGGACCGGTCACGGGCTCGGACTGACGATCGCCGCGGGCCAGGCGCGGGTCCTCGGGGCGCGGCTGACGTTCCGCAACGCGGCGCCGGGCGGCACGACGCCGGCCGGGGCCTCGGGCGGGGCGGTCGCGGTGCTGTGGCTGCCCGAGCACGCGCCCACCGCGACCGGCAGCTTCCCGGTCCTCCGGCTGGACGACTGAGCCGCGGCGCGGTCCGGACCCGGCGTCGCGGGTCCGGACCGCGCCGCGGGGCGCGCAAGTCAGACCCGCTCGGTGACCTTGCCGGGGGTGCCGTCGCCCGCGGGCGACGGCGGCTCGGCGGGGCCGGCGCCGCGCAGCGGCACCTCCTTGACGAAGAAGGAGGCCGCGAGCGCGACGACCGCCACCGATCCGCCCACCAGGAAGGCGGCGTGGGTGCCGGAGGCGACGGCGGACTCGTAGGCCTCGCGCAGCGCATCGGGCAGCCGGGCGAGGCTCGCCGCGTCCAGCTGGGCGGATCCGGCGGTCGCCTCGGCGGCGCCGCGGGCCGCCATCTCGTCCTGCACCCGGCCGGTGAAGAGCGCGCCCATGACGGCGACGCCGAAGGAGCTGCCGAGGGTGCGGAAGAGGGTGGCCGACGAGGACGCGACGCCCATGTCCTTCATCTCGACGCTGTTCTGCGCGACCAGCATGGTGATCTGCATCAGGAAGCCCATGCCGGCGCCGAGTACGGCCATGTACACGCCCGAGGTGACGCGCGAGGTGCCGGTGTCCATGGTGGACAGCAGGAAGAGGCCGGTGATCATCAGCGCGCTGCCCGCGATGGGGAAGAGGCGGTACCGGCCGGTGCTGGTGGTGATGCGGCCCGCGACCATCGAGACGACGAGCATGGCGCCCAGCATCGGGAGCAGCAGCAGTCCGGAGTTGGTGGCGGAGGCGCCCTGCACCGACTGCTGGAAGAGCGGCAGGAAGAGCACCGCGCCGAACATCACGAAGCCGGTGAAGAAGCCGATCACCGCCATCAGCGAGAAGTTGCGGCTGCGGAAGATGTGCAGCGGCACGATGGGCTCCGCGGCCCGCGCCTCGACGAAGAGGAAGCCGACGAGGGAGGCGGCGCCGATGGCCGACAGCTCCATGATCACGGCCGAGGTCCAGGCGTACTCGGTGCCGCCCCAGGTGGTGACGAGCACGACGGCGGTGATGCCGACGGTGAGCAGCGCGGCGCCCAGGTAGTCGATCCGGGCGGTGCTGCGCGGCTTCCTCGGCAGGTGGAGCACGGCGGTGACCATGGCCAGCGCGACGGCGCCGAGCGGCAGGTTGATGTAGAAGCTCCAGCGCCAGCCGAGGTGGTCGGTGATGGTGCCGCCGACCAGCGGCCCGCCGATCATGGCGACGGCCATGATGCCGGCCATCATGCCCTGGTACCGGCCGCGCTCGCGGGGCGGCACCAGGTCTCCGATGATCGCCATGACGCCGACCATGAGACCGCCCGCGCCGAGGCCCTGGACCGCGCGGAAGCCGATGAGCTGGCCCATGTCCTGGGCCATGCCGCTGGTCACCGAGCCGATCAGGAAGACGACGATCGACAGCAGGAAGACGCCCTTGCGTCCGTAGAGGTCGCCGAGCTTGCCCCAGATCGGGGTGGAGGCGGCCGTGGCCAGGGTGTAGGAGGTGACCACCCAGGACAGGTGCTCCAGTCCGCCGAGCTCGCCGACGATCGTGGGCATCGCGGTGCCCACGATCATGTTGTCGAGCATCGCCAGCAGCATGGCGATCATCAGCGCGAACATCACCGTCCGCACGCTGCGCTCCGGCTTTCCGCCGGCTTCCGCGCCGCTGCCGGCGGCTCCTGCCGCCGGCTCCCCTGCCGTCCCCGCCATGGTCGTCACTCCCCCTGGTACTTACTTGTCGCCCGGCTAGTTACTAGACTGAGGCAAGGTAGACCCCCGACTAGCCGGGCGTCAAGTAAGTATTCGCGGAGCGGAGAGAGCAGCATGGGCACCACACGGCAGCCGCGCCGGGGCGACACCCGGCAGCGCATCCAGGACGTGGCCCTGGAGCTGTTCGGTGAGCAGGGGTACGAGAAGACGTCGCTCCGCGAGATCGCCGAGGCCCTCGACGTCACCAAGGCGGCGCTCTACTACCACTTCCGGACCAAGGAGGACATCCTCATCAGCCTCTTCCGGGACCTCACCCGCCCCATGGACGACCTGCTGGTGTGGGGGCGGGAGCAGCCGCGCACCCTGGAGACCAAGACGGAGGTGCTGCGGCGCTACTACGACGCGCTGAACGCGGCGGCCCCCCTGTTCCGCTTCATGCAGGAGAACCAGGCGGCGATGCGCGAGCTGAGCATCGGCGAGAGCTTCAAGGACCGCATGATCGCGATGCTGGCGCTCTTCCAGGAGGACGACGCCGAGATGGTGGACCGGGTGCGGTGCATCTCGGCGCTCTTCACGCTGCACGCGTCGATGTACGCCCTGAAAGACGTCGAGGGCGCCCCGGAGGAGAAGCGTGAAGCCGTCCTCGAGGTCGCCCTCGGTCTGATCAGCCAGGCGCATCACGGCCGGGGCTGAGAGCTCGCCGCCCCTGCGGGGCGCACGGGTGCCGCTCGTCAGATGCTGACGCCGACGGCACGCAGGTAGTTGGCCGGGTTGAGCGCCGAGCCGTAGTTCGGGCTGGTGCGGATCTCGAAGTGCAGGTGGGGACCGGACGAGTTGCCGGTGTTGCCGGACTTGGCTATGAGCTGGCCGGTCTTGACCTTCGAGCCGATGGAGACGTTGATCTTCGACAGGTGCGCGTACTGCGAGTACTTGCCGTTCGCGTGCTTGATCACGATGGCGTTGCCGTACGCGGGGCCGTCGCCGCCGCCGTTCGGGCCGGCCTTGACGACGGTGCCGCCGTGGACCGCCTTCACGGGGGTGCCGACCGGCACGGCGAAGTCCTGGCCGGAGTGCTTGGCGGACCACATGGCGCCGCCCTGGGCGAAGCTCGCGGTCAGGGTGTACTTGCTGACCGGCTTGACCCACGACGGGTTCTTCTTGGCGGCCTTCTTCTTCGCGGACGCCTTCGCGGCGACGGACTTCTTGGCCGCGGCGGCCTGGGCGTCGGCCTGGGCGGCCACGGCGGAGGCCGCGTCCACGGCGGCCGGCTTGACCGCCTTGCCCGCGTCAGCGGCGGCGACACCCGCACCGGCTCCGACGACCATCACGGCGCCCATTCCGGCGGCCACGACGGCCCCACGGGTGCGCAGGACGGACGGACGGAGACGGTGGATCATGGCGCGCTTCGACATACGGGAGAACCTCCGGGCATGAATGGACCCGGCGTGCTCGCCGGGCTGGCTCCACATTGGTAACCCGCCCACCCAAGTCGCCTCAAATACCCCATCTACGACACCGCGTCGTAGTCGGACCCCTGGAAATCAGACCCTTGACGCCCCCGGTGAACGCCGGACCACCCGGCGCGAAGAAGGTCCGAATCCATCCGTTCGATCCGGTTTACGCCCATGTCCGGGCCCGGCGGCCCGGGATTCGGCCCCCCGTGGCGGCCGCCCGGCCGCAGCAGGGCCGAAGGTCCCGCGGCCGGGTGGCCGACCGGCCCCGCCGAACCCCCGCATCGCGTCACTATTCCGTCTAGTAGGTCCGATTTGCCCTGTGCGCCTTGTCACGGGCTCGGCCCCCGCAGAGCCCCCGAAGGTGACCGGGGCCACGCCCGGGACGCCCTTCCCGACCCTCAAGAGGCGTCCGGAATGCACCATTTGGTGGTGACCGGGGCCACACGACACCCCGTGCGGGAGGCGTTCTTCCGGGCGCACTGTGCTTACGGGATGCTCCAGTGCCATGAGCAGACCCGTGAACTCCGAGTCCCGCCTCACCGCGCTGCGCCGACGAGGCTGGATCCCGGCCCTCGCCGCGGCCCTCGCCTGCACCCTCACCTGGAGCTCCCCGGCGGGCGCCGGGCCCTCCGGCACCGGCCTCAAGGGCGCCGTCGACACCATCCTCACGGACTCCCGCCTCGACGGCGGAGCCGTGAGCGTCGTCGTCGCCGACGCCGCGACCGGGGAGCGCCTCTACCGGCGCGACGCCGGCGACCGGCTCATGCCCGCCTCCAACACCAAGCTCGCCACCTCCGTCGCCGCCATGGCACTGCTGGGCACCGGCCACCGCTGGACCACCGACGTCCTGACCGACGGGCGGCGCCACGGGTCCACCCTGGTCGGCGACCTGCATCTGCGGGGCTCCGGGGACCCCACGACGCTCGCGGCGGACTACGACCGGCTCGCCGCCGGCGTGGCCGCCACCGGCATCCGGCGGATCACCGGCCGCCTGGTCGCCGACGACACCGCCTTCGACGCCGTCCGGCTCGGCCGCTCGTGGGCCGCCGACGACGAGTCCGCGTACTACTCGGCGCCGATCTCCGCGCTCACCCTGGCCCCCGACACCGACTACGACTCCGGCACGGTGGTGGTGGAGGTGACCCCGGGCGCCCGCGCCGGGGACCGCCCCACCGTGCGGCTGACCCCGCCGAACACCCACGTCCGCCTCGACGTCGGCGCGACCACCCTGGCGGAGGACGCGCCCTCCGGCCTCGTCGTCGAACGCCGCCACGGCACCGAGACGATCACGGTCGGCGGCGGCATCCCCGCCGGAGCAGCCACCGCCAAGGAGTGGATCGCCGTCCAGGACCCGACCGCCTACGCCACCTCGGTGTTCGCGGACGCGCTGCGGGCCCACGGCGTCCGGGTGCCGGCCGGGCCCGCCCCCGTACGGGCCGCACCGCCCGGCGCCCGGGTGCTGGCCGCGCACCGGTCCATGCCGCTCTCCGAGCTGATGCACCCGTTCATGAAGCTGTCGAACAACATGCACGCCGAGGCCCTGACCAAGACCGTCGGCAGGGCCGTGTCGGGAGCGGGGACCTGGGACGCCGGCCTGGCCGCGATCCGGGCCGAGCTGGGCCGGCGGGGCGTCCCCGTGGAGAGCCTGCGCCAGGCGGACGGCTCGGGGCTCTCCCGGATGAACCTCTTCAGCGCCGAGGCCCTGACCACCCTGCTGCTCTCGGTGCGCGAGGAGCCCTGGTACGCCGACTGGTACGACGCCCTCCCCGTGGCCTGCGCCCCGGACCGGGCCGTCGGCGGCACGCTGCGCTCCCGGATGTGCTCGACACCCGCGGCGCTCAACGCCCGGGCCAAGACCGGCTCGCTCACCGGGGCGTCGGCGCTGTCGGGCTACGTGACGGACGCGGCCGGGCGGGAGCTCGTCTACAGCGTGGTCCTCAACAACTACCTGGCCTCCTCGGTGAAGAGCGTCGAGGACGCCGTCGTCGTCACCCTGGCCTCCTCCGACACGGCGGGCGGAACGATCCGGCAGGCCGCCGTCCCCCGTGCCCGCACGGCGGAGCCGGGCGCCCTTCTCGAGTGCTCCTGGCACCGGCCGAGCCGCTGCTGACTCCCTCTGCCGGTGTGCGTCCGGCGGCGGGGCACGACGAAGGGCCGGGCCCCGGATCCTCTCGGATCCGGGGCCCGGCCCCGTGTCAGGCGCCCCGAGGGGCCCTCGTCACGCGTCCTTCGACAGGTTCGGACCGGTGCCGCCGGCCGCCTGCTCGATCGGCGGGACGTCCGGCAGCGCGGACTTCTCCTCACCGCGGAAGGTGAACTTCTTCTCCTCGCCCTCGCCCTCGGTGTCGACGACCACGATGTGACCGGGGCGCAGCTCGCCGAAGAGGATCTTCTCCGACAGGATGTCCTCGATCTCGCGCTGGATCGTGCGGCGCAGCGGCCGGGCGCCCAGCACGGGGTCGTAGCCCTTCTTGGCGAGCAGCGACTTGGCCGTGGAGCTGAGCTCGATGCCCATGTCCCGGTCCTTCAGCCGCTCGTCCACCTTGGCGATCATGAGGTCGACGATCTGGATGATGTCGTCCTCGGTGAGCTGGTGGAAGACGACGGTGTCGTCGACACGGTTCAGGAACTCCGGCCGGAAGTGCTGCTTCAGCTCCTCGTTGACCTTCGCCTTCATCCGCTCGTAGCCCGTCTTGACGTCGCCCTGGGCGGCGAAGCCCAGGTTGAAGCCCTTGGAGATGTCCCGGGTCCCGAGGTTGGTCGTCATGATGATGACCGTGTTCTTGAAGTCCACGACGCGGCCCTGGGAGTCGGTCAGCCGACCGTCCTCCAGGATCTGCAGAAGGGAATTGAAGATATCGGGGTGGGCCTTCTCGACCTCGTCGAAGAGGACGACGGAGAACGGCTTCCGGCGCACCTTCTCGGTGAGCTGGCCACCCTCCTCGTAACCCACGTATCCGGGCGGGGAACCGAAGAGACGGGAAACCGTGTGCTTCTCGCTGAACTCCGACATGTCGAGGGAGATCAGCGCGTCCTCGTCGCCGAAGAGGAATTCGGCGAGCGTCTTGGAGAGCTCCGTCTTACCGACACCGGACGGGCCGGCGAAGATGAACGAGCCGCCGGGGCGCTTCGGGTCCTTCAGGCCGGCCCGCGTACGGCGGATCGCCTGCGAGAGGGCCTTGATGGCGTCCTTCTGCCCGATGACGCGCTTGTGGAGCTCGTCCTCCATGCGCAGCAGACGCGAGGACTCCTCCTCGGTCAGCTTGAAGACCGGGATGCCGGTGGCAGTCGCGAGGACCTCGGCGATCAGCTCGCCGTCGACCTCGGCGACGACGTCCATGTCGCCGGCCTTCCACTCCTTCTCCCGCTTGGCCTTCGCCGCCAGCAGCTGCTTCTCCTTGTCGCGCAGGGAGGCTGCCTTCTCGAAGTCCTGGGAGTCGATCGCGGACTCCTTGTCCCGGCGCACACCGGCGATCTTCTCGTCGAACTCGCGCAGGTCCGGCGGCGCGGTCATCCGGCGGATGCGCATCCGGGAACCGGCCTCGTCGATCAGGTCGATCGCCTTGTCCGGCAGGAAGCGGTCCGAGATGTACCGGTCGGCCAGCGTGGCGGCCTGGACGAGCGCCTCGTCGGTGATCGAGACCCGGTGGTGGGCCTCGTACCGGTCGCGCAGACCCTTGAGGATCTCGATGGTGTGCGGCAGCGACGGCTCCGCGACCTGGATGGGCTGGAAGCGGCGCTCCAGCGCGGCGTCCTTCTCCAGGTGCTTGCGGTACTCGTCGAGCGTGGTGGCACCGATGGTCTGGAGCTCACCGCGGGCCAGCATCGGCTTCAGGATCGAGGCGGCGTCGATCGCGCCCTCGGCGGCGCCCGCACCCACCAGGGTGTGGAGCTCGTCGATGAACAGGATGATGTCGCCGCGGGTGCGGATCTCCTTGAGGACCTTCTTCAGGCGCTCCTCGAAGTCACCGCGGTACCGGGAGCCGGCCACCAGCGCGCCGAGGTCGAGGGTGTAGAGGTGCTTGTCCTTGAGGGTCTCGGGCACCTCGCCCTTGACGATGGCCTGCGCCAGGCCCTCGACGACCGCCGTCTTGCCGACGCCGGGCTCGCCGATGAGCACGGGGTTGTTCTTGGTGCGGCGGGACAGCACCTGCATGACCCGCTCGATCTCCTTCTCGCGCCCGATGACCGGGTCGAGCTTGGACTCACGAGCGGCCTGGGTGAGGTTCCGGCCGAACTGGTCGAGGACGAGGGAGGTCGAGGGGGTGCCCTCGGCCGGGCCGCCTGCCGTGGCGGCCTCCTTGCCCTGGTATCCGGAGAGCAGCTGGATGACCTGCTGCCGCACCCGGTTGAGATCGGCGCCCAGCTTCACGAGGACCTGGGCCGCGACGCCCTCGCCCTCGCGGATCAGGCCGAGCAGGATGTGCTCGGTGCCGATGTAGTTGTGGCCCAGCTGAAGAGCCTCGCGGAGCGACAGCTCCAGGACCTTCTTGGCACGGGGCGTGAAGGGGATGTGCCCGGACGGGGCCTGCTGGCCCTGACCGATGATCTCCTCCACCTGCTGGCGGACCGCCTCGAGCGAAATCCCGAGGCTCTCCAGGGCCTTAGCGGCGACACCCTCACCCTCGTGGATAAGGCCCAGGAGGATGTGCTCGGTGCCGATGTAGTTGTGGTTGAGCATCCGGGCTTCTTCCTGAGCCAGGACGACAACCCGCCGCGCGCGGTCGGTGAACCTCTCGAACATCGTTAATCGCTCCTCAGAGCGGTCAGGCAGTAAGGGGTCGGTCCCCTCCCTGTCCTTCCGCAGCTTAGTCCCGCAAGCGGGGACCGCTCATTCCAACTGCCGACACCCGTCTGTGGCCTCCTGACCCCTGAACGCCGACAACTGCTCCAACCCGATGGTGCGAGACGATGTTCCCGCAGGCCAGGCAGTTACCCCCGTCATCAGTACGCCGATGGCGAACGTGAGACGGCCCTGCGAGCGTGTCGCCCCTCCCCACTAGGAATGTCTTACCCGTCATCACTGACAGTCCATGCGGCACACACCCCTCCCCTCCGCTACGGGCGAACAACCTTGCGCCGCGGCGCGCGCCCGTGGCGCCCCCTTACGGCGACGCTGTGCGACGGATCGCACACCTTTCGTAACCGACGGGGGCTCCGGGAAGTTCCCGGGACATGCCCTTCACGATTCCGGTCGTCCCGCGTCCCCGTCCGCCCGCCGGGGAGTGCCCCGGGAACTGGTACCGCGCGACGCTCGGCTGGACGGTCGCCGACGGCTCACCCGTCGCGCTGGTGACGGGGATCCACTTCGACGTGCTGGAGATGCCGGCGGCGGCCGGGGCGGCGCTGCTGCGCCGCGCGGCCGCCGGGCCCGTCGCGGTCCAGGGCGGCAGGATGCGGCTGCTGGTCGCGGCGGGGAGCGCCGAGGAACTGCCCGGGCTGCTCGACTGGCTGGACTGGGGCGGAGTGGACCTGGATCTCACTGCCGTCGGCGCCGGCGGCCGGATGGCCGCGCCGGCGCCCCCGGGCCGGACGGGCCCCGTGCCCCGGGGCGCCGCCCGCTGGCTGCGTCCGCCCGTGCGGGGACGGGACGCGGAGCTGCCCGCGCTCGCCGGACTCGGGGACAGTGGGGACGCCCCCGGTCTGGTGCCGCTGGTGGCCGCCGCCGCGACGGAGTGCCACCGGCTGCGGCTCCGGCCGGCGCGCACGGGGTGCGCGCGTGCCGGACGCGGGGAGAGTCAGCCGTTGGCCTTCTCGTAGGCCTCACGGACCGACGCGGGAACACGGCCGCGGTCGTTGACCTCGTAGCCGTTGGCCTTGGCCCACGCGCGGATCTCCGCGGTGTCCTTGTTGCCGCCGCCCGCGGCGGCACGGCCCTTGCCGCGACCGGTCGCGGCACGGCCTCCGGTGCGGCGGCCGCTCTTCGCGTACGGCTCGAGCAGGCCCCGGAGCTTGTCGGCATTGGCGGTGGTGAGGTCGATCTCGTAGGTCTTGCCGTCCAGAGCGAACGTCACCGTCTCGTCCGCCTCGCCGCCGTCGAGGTCGTCGACAAGAAGGACCTGAACCTTCTGTGCCACCGGATTTCCTTTCATCGAAAATGCAGTACGCGGAAAGGAAACCGCTTTTCTCTGGAAAACACAAACCCTTGGCAGAGGTTCAGATCCTCGAGAAGACGGGAAACGTGCGCGATTCGGACATAGGGATCCCGCTCCCGGTTGCCGGGATCCGGTCCCGGGATCACGGGGCGGGCGCTGTCACAGGTGCAGAAGCATGCGGCTGTTGCCCAACGTGTTCGGCTTCACCCGTTCGAGACCGAGGAACTCCGCGACTCCCTCGTCATAGGAACGCAGCAGCTCCGCGTAGACATCGGTGTCGACCGGAGTCTGGGACTCCCCGATCTCGACGAAGCCGTGCTTCTGGAAGAAGTCCACTTCGAAGGTGAGGCAGAAAACCTTCCGCACACCGAGCCACCGCGCGGTCTGGAGCAGCTTGCCGAGCACCTGGTGACCGGTGCCGTGCCCCTGGAACTGCGGGTCCACCGCGAGGGTGCGCACTTCGGCGAGGTCTTCCCACATCACATGAAGTGCGCCGCATCCGACGACCCGCGCGTCCTCGTCGCGTTCCGCGACCCAGAACTCCTGGATGGCCTCGTAAAGCGTGACGGTCGCTTTGTCGAGCAGGATGCCTTCACTCACGTACGGATCGACGAGTCGTCGCACATCGGGGACATCGCTGGTCCTGGCCCGCCGGACGGTGACGGCATTTGCTTCGGCATAAGGCATGGCGCGACGCTATCGCCCCGGGGCACCCGGTCCGTCGCCACCCTCTGCGCCCTGCACGATGCGCATCGCGGCTTGCAGGGACTCGCGCTGCTCGGGCGACATCATGCCGAAGAAGGCGACCAGCGCGGCGGCGGGGTTGTCACTCTGCGACCAGGCTTCGTTCATCAGTGCGGCCGAGTACGCGGCGCGGGTGGAGACCGCCGTATACCGATAGGCGCGGCCGTCCACTTCCCGGCGCACCCAGCCCTTCTGATGGAGATTGTCCATTACCGTCATGACGGTGGTGTAGGCGATGGAGCGATCCTGCTGGAGGTCCTCCAGCACTTCTCTGACGGTGACCGGCCGGTTCCATTGCCAGACCCGTGTCATGACGGCGTCTTCGAGCTCTCCCAATTGACGGGGCACATTGCCACCCTAGTGGGAGAAACCGTCATGAAGGGCTATTGACGTAACAAAAAGGACGTACGACAGCGGTCCTGTCGTACGTCCTCGATGCGGCGCGGCCGCGCCTCAGGCGTCGGGGCCGGGCTGCCGGGCCGAGTCGGCCCGGCTGAGCGCGGCGTCCACGGCCGCGTCCTCCTTCGCCTTGTTCGGGCCGCCCTGGCTCTTGACGATCGTCACGACCAGGCCGATGAAGAAGGCGGCCATCACCACGGGGGGAACGAGCGCGGAAACGTAGTCCATGCCCCCAGGGTAGCTATCCGACGGCCCGGCTCTCCGGCGGGGGCACCGGCTTCCGGCGTGGCGGGAACACCTCGGAGGGCTTCGGCACGGGCTTCTCGTCGGGAGCCGGCGGCCGGGGCCGCGGCTGCGGCTTGCTCTTCGGTTCGTCGGCGCCCCGCCCGCCGGGCAGCGCGAGCAGCCTCGCGCGGCGCGGCGCCCCGGCGGGCCGGTGCTCCGGTGCGGGCATCGGAGCGGGGACGCGCACGGCGACCCGGGCGAGCCTGGCCCGCACCGACTGCTCGGCGATTCCCAGGCAGCGGCGCAGCACGGCCGCCGCGACCGGGTTGCCGCCGAGCGCCCGCAGGGCCGCGAGATCGTCCGTGCCGGGCTCGTAGCCGGCCGCCAGCGCCTCCTGGAGGAGCTCCAGGTAGCCGGTGGCCGAACCGGGCAGCGCGGCACGGTAGCGGGCGAGATCGGCGACGAGGAAGGCGCGGAGGCGTCCGGCCTCGCGAACGGCCTCGTCGACGGAGTCGGCGAGCCGCAGGCACTCCCGGACGTCCTCGTCGGCGAGGGGGACGGGATGGAGGGCGGTGGCGAGGGCGCGTCGGAGCACACGCAGCTCGTCCGCGCCGAAGGCCATGCCGCCGTGGGGTCCGTATGGCGTGGGCATGCGCCGACCATACGAGCCGACGGGCGAAATTCCACTTAATGGTACGAAAGCGGGCGTTTTTCGCTTTCGTGGCGGGAATTCCGCGGCCGGTCGCACGGGCGACGAACGGAGGGAATCCACGGGTCCGGTCCCGCGGGGCGGCTGACGACGGCGGACCGGGACCGGCGCACGGCGTACGGAGAACGGACCGGCGGGGACGGCTGCGGAAGGCGCCGCCGGGGCGGGACGGCCCCGGCGGGCGGCTTCACAGACGGGAGACGTTGCGTTCGTAGACCAGGCGCAGCCCGATCAGCGTCAGCCACGGCTCGTGCTCGTCGATCGCGGAGGACTCGCCGAGCACCATCGGTGCGAGGCCGCCCGTCGCGATCACGGTCACCTCCTCCGGGTCCTCGGCGAGCTCCCGCTTCATCCGGCCGACCACTCCGTCGACCTGGCCCGCGAAGCCGTAGACGATGCCCGCCTGCATCGCCTCCACCGTGTTCTTGCCGATGACGCTGCGCGGACGGGCCAGTTCGATCTTGCGGAGCTGGGCGCCCTTCACACCGAGGGCCTCGACGGAGATCTCGATGCCGGGGGCGATCACCCCGCCCGCGTACTCGCCGCGCGCACTGACGGCGTCGAAGGTCGTCGCCGTCCCGAAGTCGACGACGATCGCGGGCCCCCCGTACAGCTCGACCGCGGCGACCGCGTTGATGATGCGGTCCGCGCCGACCTCCTTGGGGTTGTCCATGAGGATCGGGACGCCGGTCTTGATGCCGGGCTCGACGAGGACGGCGGGGACGTCGCCGTAGTAGCGGCGGGTGACCTCGCGCAGTTCGTGCAGGACCGACGGGACCGTCGAGCAGATCGCGATGCCCTCGATCCCGTCGCCCAGTTCGTCGCCGAGCAGCGGGTGCATGCCCATCAGGCCCTGGAGCAGGACGGCGAGTTCGTCGGCGGTGCGGCGGGAGTCGGTCGAGATGCGCCAGTGCTCGACGATCTCCTCGCCGTCGAAGAGCCCCAGGACGGTGTGGGTGTTGCCGACGTCGATGGTGAGCAGCATCAGGCGTCGACCTCGCGGAGGTCGAGGCCGATGTCCAGGATCGGCGAGGAGTGGGTGAGTCCGCCGACGGCCAGGTAGTCGACGCCCGTCGCCGCGTACGCGCGGGCGTTCTCCAGGGTGAGGCGGCCGGAGGACTCCAGGACCGCCCGGCCCGCGGTGAGGGCGACGGCCTCCTCGGTCTCCGCCGGGGTGAAGTTGTCGAGCAGGATCAGGTCGGCGCCCGCGTCCAGCACCTCGCGGACCTGGTGCAGGGTGTCCACCTCGACCTCGATCGGCAGGTCGGGGAACCGGTCGCGGACGGCCTTGAACGCCTCGGCCACCCCGCCGGCGGCCACCACGTGGTTGTCCTTGACCAGCGCCGCGTCGGACAGCGACATCCGGTGGTTGACGCCGCCGCCGCAGCGCACCGCGTACTTCTCCAGGGCCCGCAGGCCGGGCGTGGTCTTGCGGGTGTCGCGCACTCGCGCGCCGGTGCCCTCCAGGGCGTCCGCCCAGGCACGGGTCGCCGTCGCGATGCCGGACAGCCGGCACAGCAGGTTGAGCGCGCTGCGCTCGCCGGTGAGCAGATCGCGGGTGCCGGCGGTGACGGAGAGCAGCTTCTGGCCCGCCTCGACCCGGTCGCCGTCCTCGACGTGCCGCTCCACCTCGAACTCGGTGGTGCACACGATCGACAGGATCGCCTCGGCGACCCGCAGTCCGGCCACCGTGCCGGACTCGCGGGCGGTGAAGTCGCCCGTCGCGACGGCGTCCTGGGGGACGGTCGCCACGCTGGTGACGTCCACCCCGCCGTCGAGGTCCTCCTCGATGGCGAGATGGGCGATGTCCTCGACCTGGACCGGGTCGAGCCCGGCGGCGGCGAGGAGTTCGGCGAGTGCGGGGTCGAGCCCGCTCTCGTACACCTCGTCGGCACAGCCGCAGCCGTCGCCGCAGCCCGCCCCGTCTGCGGCGGGCGCGCCGATCTGGATCAGCGGTACGTCCACGGGCTCCGGACGTTCTTCGGGCGTGGTCACGGTTGCGGCTCCCTGGGGGCGTCGGGCGTTACGGGTGGAAAGGCCTCACCGGCGGTGGGGCGGACGTCCGGCTCCCCCGCGGAGAGGCGGACGACGAGATGGCGCCGCCAGTGGTCGTCGTCGCGGTCGGGGTGGTCCTCGCGCCAGTGGCAGCCGCGGGTCTCCTCGCGCTCCAGGGCGGCGGCCACCAGGGCGCGGGCGACGTCGAGCAGGTTGGTCGTCTCCCAGGCGGCGGTGCCGGGTTCCACCGCCGTACCGGCGGCCGCCGCGGACGCGTGCAGGGCCGCCAGCGCGTCGGCCGCCTTGCGCAGGCTCGGGCCGGAACGCAGCACACCCGCGTACCCGCTCATGATCCGCTGGATCTCCGCGCGGGCGCCGGGACCGGCCAGCGGGCGGATGGTCCCCGGCCCGGGTCCGGACACCGCGGGCACGCCCTCGCGGTGGGGGCCGTGCGCGGCGATGTCGTCGGCGATCCGCTCGGCGAAGACCAGGCCCTCCAGGAGGGAGTTGGACGCCAGCCGGTTGGCGCCGTGGACGCCGGTGCACGCGACCTCGCCGCAGGCGTACAGGCCCGGGACGGTGGTGCGGCCGTGCAGGTCGGTCCGGATGCCGCCGGAGGCGTAGTGGGCCGCGGGGGCGACCGGGACGGGCTCGGTCACGGGGTCGATGCCGTGGGACCGGCAGGCGGCGAGGATCGTGGGGAAACGGCTCTCCCACATCGCGGCGCCGAAGTGGCGGGCGTCCAGGTACATGTGCTCGGCGCCCTGCTCGTGCATCCGGCGCATGATGCCCTTGGCGACGATGTCGCGCGGGGCGAGTTCGGCCAGCTCGTGCTGCCCGGTCATGAAGCGGACGCCGTCGGCGTCGACGAGGTGGGCGCCCTCCCCGCGCACGGCCTCGGAGACCAGCGGCTGCTGGCCCTCGCTGCCGGCGCCGAGGAACAGGACGGTGGGGTGGAACTGCACGAACTCCAGGTCCGAGACCTCGGCCCCGGCGCGCAGCGCGAGCGCCACGCCGTCGCCGGTGGAGACGGCCGGGTTGGTGGTGGCCGAGTAGACCTGGCCCATGCCGCCCGTGGCGAGCACCACGGCGGGGGCGTGGACGGCCCCGACGCCGTCGTGCTCGCCCTCGTCCATGACGTGCAGGGTGATGCCCGCGGTGCGGCCCTCGGCGTCGGTGAGCAGATCGAGCACGAGGGCGTTCTCGATGGTGCGCAGTCCCTGGCGCCGGACGGCGTCGACCAGGGCGCGGGAGATCTCGGCGCCGGTGGCGTCGCCGCCCGCGTGCGCGATGCGGCGGCGGTGGTGGCCGCCCTCCCTGGTCAGCTCGATCGCCCCGGACTCCGGGTCCGTGTCGAAGCGCGCGCCGGCCCCGATCAGGCGGCGCACCGCGCCGGGGCCCTCGGTGACCAGGGTCCGCACGGCCTCCTCGTCGCAGAGGCCGGCGCCGGCCACCAGGGTGTCGTCGAGGTGCTGGCCGGGGGTGTCGCCCTCGCCGAGCGCCGCGGCGATGCCGCCCTGCGCCCAGCGGGTGGAGCCGTCGTCGAGGCGGGCCTTGGTGACCACGACCGTCCGCAGGCCGGCGGCCGCGCAGCGCAGCGCGGCGGTGAGGCCGGCGACGCCGGAGCCGACCACGGCCACGTCGGCCTCGATGGCCCACCCGGGGGCGGGGGCGGCCAGCCGGGTGCCGGCCTCGGGCCGTATTCCGGTCACTGCGGAGCTCCGAACGTCAGGGGGATGTTGTCGATCAGCCGGGTCGTGCCGACCTTGGCGGCGACCGCGAGGACCGCGTCCCCGGTGTGGTCGTCGGCAACCTCGGTGAAGCCGGCCGGGTCGACGAGCGCCAGGTAGTCCAGCAGCAGCGGCGGCGTCGACCGGGCGGCCTCCTCCAGCACGGCCGCGGCGGCCGCGCGCACGGCGGCGGCGCCGACCGGGGGGCCGGCCTGGGCGACCGCGTGGGCGTCCGCCGCGGCCCGCGCCTCGCCCATGGCGGAGAGGGCCGCGGCCCGGGCCGGGGCGGCGGGCACGGCCTCGGCGCGGGCGTGCAGCGCCTGCTGGGCGGCGAGCCGGTCCCGGGCGGCGAAGAGCGCCCGGGACAGCGCGAGGGCGGTGCCCCGCTCGGCCGGCGAGAGGTACTGGTTGCGGCTGGAGCGGGCGAGGCCGCTCTCCTCGCGGACGGTGGGCACGCCGACGATCTCCACCGGGAAGTTCAGGTCGCGCACCATGCGCCGGATGAGGGCGAGCTGCTGGGCGTCCTTCTGCCCGAACAGCGCCACGTCCGGCGAGGTGAGGTGGAGCAGCTTGGCGACGACGGTCAGCATGCCGTCGAAGTGGCCGGGCCTGGTTCTGCCCTCCAGGACCTCGCCCATGGGCCCCGCCGTGATCCGCACCTGCGGGGCGCCGCCCGGGTAGACCTCGTCGGCGGACGGGGCGAAGACGGCGTCCGCGC
The DNA here is from genome assembly GCF_014489615.1 of Streptomyces genisteinicus. GTDB lineage: Bacteria > Actinomycetota > Actinomycetes > Streptomycetales > Streptomycetaceae > Streptomyces > Streptomyces genisteinicus. The sequence goes on along the minus strand of NZ_CP060825.1, from coordinate 4,057,596 downwards.
CCGCCTCCGCGGCCGTCACCAGGTCGGCGTCGAGGGTGCGCGGGTAGCGGTCGAGGTCCTCGCCCGCGCCGAACTGGAGCGGGTTGACGAAGACGGTGACGACGACGAACCCGGCCTCGCCCACCTGGCGGCGGGCGGCTCGGACCAGCTCGGCGTGGCCGTCGTGGAGCGCGCCCATGGTCATCACGACCGCTGTCCGCGTGGCGGCGGTGCGGCGGGCGGCGAGCAGGGCGCGGAGGGCGTCGCGGGTGGGCACGAGCTCCGGCTCGCGGGTGGTCGTACGGATACCGCTCATCGCAGGTCCCCCTCCGCGAGGACGCCCAGCAGGTCTTCGGCGAGCTCGGGCTTGAGCATGCCGTTGGCGAGCGCCCGGTCGGCCGTCGTCCTGGCCATGGCGAGATAGCCGGCGACGGCGGCCGGAGCGTGTCTGCGCAGCTCGGCGACGTGCGCGGCGACCGTGCCCGCGTCGCCCCGGGCGACCGGGCCGGTCAGCGCCGCGTCGCCGGAGCGGAGCGCGTTGTCCAGGGCGGCGCCGAGCAGCGGGCCGAGCATCCGGTCCGGGGCGGCCACCCCGGCGGTGCGCAGCAGCTCCATGGACTGGGCGACCAGCGTGACCAGGTGGTTGGCCCCCAGGGCGAGGGCCGCGTGGTAGAGCGGGCGGGCGGACTCCTCGATCCACTCCGGCTCGCCGCCCATCTCGATGACCAGCGCCTCGGCGGCGAGGCGCAGCTCCTCGGGAGCGGTCACCCCGAAGGAGCAGCCCGCCAGCCGCTGGACGTCGACCGGGGTGCCGGTGAACGTCATCGCGGGGTGCAGGGCGAGCGGCAGGGCGCCGGCGCGGGTCGCGGGGGCGAGCACATCGGCGCCGAACCGGCCGGAGGTGTGCACCAGCAGCATCCCGGGGCGCACGGCCCCCGTCTCGGCGAGGCCCTCGACGAGGCCGGGCAGCGCGTCGTCCGGGACGGTGAGCAGGACCAGTTCGGCCCTGGCCATGACCTCGGCGGGCGGTACGAGCGGCACCGAGGGCAGCAGGGCGGCGGCCCGGCGCCGGGAGGCGTCGGAGACGCCGGACACCGCGACCGGGCGGTGTCCGGCGAGTCGGAGCGCGGCGGCCAGCGCGGGTCCGACCCGCCCTGCTCCGACCACGCCCACGGTCAGCCGGGCGGGGCGGTCCCGCGCATCGAGCGGTTCCTGTGGTGGTGTGGCGTTCACGCGGCGGTGCCTTCCGTTCCAGTCCGCGGGGGGTACCGGACGATTTCTCGTCACGATGCTACGCCAGCGCGGGCGGCGCCCCCGTGGTTGTCCACAGGCTGTGGGCGATGATCGGACCGTGACGGACACGAGCAGGGAAACGATCAGCGGGACGACCGCGGCCGGGATGCCGACGGGGCCGGCCGGCGGTCCGGCGGGCGTGACCGCGCCCGGGATGCCGGCGGCGCCGGGCGGCGGTCCGGCGGGCATGACCGCGCCCGTCGGCCGCGCGGGCCACGCGGGCGGCGCGGTCCCTCCGGGCGGACCGGGCGAGGAGCGCGGCACGGGCACCGCGAGCGGGGGGCCGGACGCGGCGGGCCATGGCGGCCCGCCGAACCCCGCGGGCGGCGCACCGGGGGGCTGCGCGGAAGCCGGCCGCCCCGACGCGGACGGCGGCACCGGCACCGGCGCCGCACGGCACCGGGGATCCGGCCCGGACGCGGGCGACGGCCGCGCCGACGGCGAGGGCGAGGGCGGCGCCGGGGGCGACAGGGCGGACGACGGCGACGGCCGTCGCCGGCGGCTCGCCGCCTGGCGCGGGTCCCGGCGCGTGCTGTGGCGCGGCTCCGCCGAGCTGAGCCTCGCCCAGGGGCTCGACGCGCTGACGACGGCCGCCGCCGGTGTGTACGACCTCGGCGAGCCGGTGGACGTCTACGGCGACGGCGTCGTGGCCGAGCTGGAACGGCGCACGGCGTCCCTGCTCGGCTTTCCCGCCGCGGTCTGGTTCCCCACCGGGACCATGGCGCAGCAGGTCGCCCTGCGCGCCTGGGCGGGACGCACCGGCAACGCCACGGTGGCCGTCCACCCGCTGGCCCACCCCGAGGTCCACGAACGCGGCGCCCTCTCCGTGGTCAGCGGGCTGCGCACGGTCCATCCGACGGCGGAGCCGCGGCTGCCGACCGCCGACGAGGTGCGGGAGTGCGGCGAGCCGTTCGGCACGCTGATGCTGGAGCTTCCGCTGCGCGACGCCGGATTCGTGCTCCCGGAGTGGGACGACCTGGTGGCCGTGGTGGACGCGGCGCGCGAACGGGACGCGACGGTGCACTTCGACGGCGCGCGGCTGTGGGAGTGCACGAACCACTTCGGCAGGCCGCTGGACGAGATCGCCGCACTCGCGGACAGCGTGTACGTCTCCTTCTACAAGTCGCTCGGCGGACTGTCCGGTGCGGTGCTGGCCTGCCCGGAGTTCCTCGCCGAGGAGGCCCGCGCCTGGCGGCACCGCTACGGCGGGCAGCTGTTCCAGCAGTTCCCGGCCGTGCTGTCGGGCCTGGTCGGACTGGAGCGGGAGCTGCCGCGGCTGCCGGAGTACGTGGCGCACGCGAAGGTGGTGGCCGGGGCGCTCGACGAGGGCCTGCGGCGGGCCGGTGTGCCGTGGCACCGCGTCCACCCGCCGGTGCCGCAGACCCACCAGTTCCAGGTGTGGCTCCCCTTCGCGGCCGACGCGCTGAACGAGGCCGCGCTCGCCCAGGCCGAGGAGACCGGCACGACCCTGTTCCGCCGCTGGTCCGCGCCGGGCGGCCCGCCGGGAGTCGCCGTCACCGAGGTGACGGTGGCGGCGGAGGGCCTCGCCTGGACGGCCGCGGACGTCTCGGCCGCGGTGACGGACTTCGTGCGGCGGCTGGGCTGAGGACCCCGGGGGAGCCCGGTCCACGGCCCGGGGAGGGACGGCGGCCCCGGGAGGAACGGCCCGCCCGGACGGAGGCCCGCCCGCGTTCCGGGTGGGCGGCCCGGCAGGCAGGCGGGCGAGCCGGCGGACGGCCTGCCCGGCGGGCGGGCGGCGCTGGAACCGCGCGCCGGGGCGAGGTGGGTGAGACTGGACGCAGGGCCTCGTCCGGTGAAGAGGCCCGGTCGTGCGTGGCCCGGCGCACCCGTGTCCCGCCCGTACCGCCACCGCCGGGACACCGGCCCCGCCCGGCGCGGCCGGACCGGACCGGCGGCGTGCGGGTGGGCGGCCGCGAGGCGTGCCGGCGCGCGGAGGTGAATGGTGGACGAACCCCCGATCGACTACCGGGCCGTGTTCCGGACACTGCCCGGGGCGGTCGCGCTCCTGACCCCCGACCTGGTGTACGCCGACGTCAACGAGGCGTTCCTGGCACTGGCCCGGCGCACCCGCGAGCAGGTCGTCGGCCGGTATCTGTTCGACGTCTTCCCCGACAACCCCGGCGACCCGGCGGCGGACGGCGTGCGCAACCTCTCGGCCTCGCTGCGGCGGGTGGTGGAGACCGGTGAACGCGACAGCATGGCCCTCCAGCGCTACGACGTGGAGGACCCGGCGCGGCCCGGGACCTGGGAGGAACGCTGGTGGAGCCCGGTGAACGTCCCCGTCACGGGTCCCGACGGCTCGGTCGTCCTGCTGCTGCACCGGGTGGAGGACGTCACGAGGCTGATCCGGGCCCGCGGCGCGGCCGACGACGACCGCAGCCGGGTGCTGGAGGCGGAGCTCTACTCACGCGCCCGGGAGCTCCAGGACGCCAACGAACGCCTGCGCCGGGCCCATGCCCGCGACCACGAGATCGCCCTGCGGCTCCAGGACTCCATGCTGCCCCCGCCGCCGCTGGACCGGCACAGCCGGGCCGTCTGCTACCGGCCCGCCACCGGGGCGCTCAACGTCTGCGGCGACTGGTACGACCTCGTCGACCTGCCGGAGTCGGACGTCACCGCCGTCGCCGTGGGCGACGTCGTCGGGCACGGCCTCCTCGCCGCCGGTGTCATGGGCCAGCTGCGCAGCGCCCTGTCCGCGGCGTCCCGCGTCGCCGCCGGGCCGGCGCAGGCCCTGGAGGTGCTGGGGCTGTACGCCCGCTTCGTGGACGGCGCGGAGTCCACCACCGCGGTCTCCGTCTTCATCGACTGGCGGGAGCACACGCTCACCTACAGCAGCGCCGGCCATCCGCCGCCCGTCCTGTGCGGGCCCGACGGGACGATCACCTTCCTCGACGGGGCCACCGACCCCCCGCTCGGCGCCCGCCCCGAACACGTCCCCCGCCCCCAGGCCGGCTGCGCCTACACCGAGGGATCGACCCTGGTCCTCTACACCGACGGGCTGATCGAGCGGCGCGACGAGGACATCTACACCGGCCTCGACCGGCTCGCCGCGGCCGTCGGCCGGCACCACACGGCCGACCCGGGCACCGTCGCCGACGCGCTGCTGGCCGATCTCGTCCCGCACAGCGGCGTGGTGGACGACATCGCGCTGGTCGTCCTGCGGCTGACGCCCCCCGCCGGGGGGATGTGACGTTCGGGACGTCCGGGGCCGCAGGCGCCCGCCGTCGCGCACCATGGGGAGGTGAGCGTGAGCATCGACATCACCGGGCTGCCCGCGGAGCGCGTCGTCTTCGGCACCTCCCCCCTCGCCGAGCTGGGCGTCGCCCTGCACGCGCTGGCCGAGCCCGGACACCACCCGGGGGTGCACGGCTGGGCGACGGCCACCGCCGCGGGGCTCAAGCCCGATCTGGCCGACCGGCTGCACGAGGCGGAGTTCCTGTGGCGCACCACGTTCTCGGACGTGTTCATGCCCTTCGCCGGCCTCTCCGGCGGCAGCGGCCTCACCGGTGCGACCCTCGCCGACGAACTCGACCTGCTCGACCGCCTCGACGACGAGCGCTTCGTCTCCGCCGCGCTGGAGTTCACCTGTGTGAGCTGCTACTCGACGGGCGGGCCCTCGCCGCTGAGCGACCCGGCCCGGCGCGCCCGCTCCCTCGAACTGGCCGCGGGCCGCGGGCCGCGGCAGCTCGACTTCACCCGGCGGCTGCTGGACGATCCCGCGGCCGTGCGGACCTGGATACGGCGCCTGTTCGAGGACTGCGACGAGGCGTTCTTCGCCGACACCTGGCGGCGCGTCTCGCCGGGGCTCGCCGCCGACGCCCGGCACAAGACCGACCTGCTGCGCCGCAAGGGCCTCGCCGAGACGCTGCGGGCGGTGTCCCCCTCGCTCTCCGTGGACGACGCCCGCACCCGGATCAGCGCCGACAAGCTTGCGGTGGGCAGGACGACCGCCGTGGACCCGGCGGTGGGCCAGGGCCTCACGCTCATCCCGACCAGCTTCGGCTGGCCCCATCTGCTGGTCCTGCACGCCCCGGGCTGGCGGCCGGTGGTCCACTACCCCGCGGGGTCCCCGGAGCTCCCGGGCTCCGCGCCGGTGGAGCTGCTGACGCTGCGGATGGAGGCGCTCGCCCATCCGATGCGCATGCGGCTGTGCCGTCATCTCGCACGCGCGGCGCACACCACCACCGAGCTCGCCGACACCTACGGGATCACCGCCCCGGAGGTCTCCCGCCATCTGTCCGTGCTGAAGCGCGCCGGCCTGGTCACGACGCGGCGGCGGGGGCGGTACGTGCTGCACCAGCTGGACGTGCCCCTGGTCGCGCGCCTCGGCAGCGACTTCCTGGAGACCGTGCTGCGCTGAGCCGGGCGCAGGTCCACCGCCGGGCACAGGCGCGGTGCCGGGCAGGGGCACTATGCCGGCCGCAGGCCCACCGCCGGCCGCAGGCGCGGTGCCGGGCAGGGTGCCGTCCCGCGCCGGGCCGGCCGGGCCGGGGCGCCGGGAGAGGCGCCGCGCACCGGCGGCACGTCACCGGGCGCGCCCCGGTGGGCCTCAGTCGAAGCGGATGTGCCGCACCCCGGTCCACGCCCTGCGCAGCCGGTGCCGGAGCGGACCGTCCGTGTTCGGCTCCAGCCGCAGGCCGGCCGAGCGCGCGATCCGGTCGGCCACCTTGGGCACCCCGATCCGGTCGGTGCGGACGTGCTCGGCGAACAGCGGGTCGCCCAGCCGCTCCAGGCAGTGGTCGAGCCGTCCCACGGCGAAGCCCTCGCGCCCGAGCCCGCCGCCGAGGCCCCGTTCCCGCAGCCGCCGCAGCACGGTCTCCCGGTCGGCGAGCAGCGCGAAGTGGCGTACGTCGTGCCCGCCGTCCTCGCGCAGCCGCACGACGATCTCCTCGAAGTACGCCGGTTCGACCAGCGTCATCGGCGCGATCACCACACCCTCGTGCCCGCGCAGCGCGAGATCGAGGACGTCGTGGACGCCCTGCCGCCAAGCGGGCAGGTCCTGGAAGTCCCCGCGCAGGGCCGCCGGGGTCATCCGGTGGAGCCCGAAGCCGACGTGCTCCGGGTCGCACACCACACTGCCGGGCAGCCGCCGCAGCAGTTCACGGGCGGTCTGGGTCTTGCCCCCGCCGAAGGGGCCGTTGATCCACAGCAGCACGGCCGGGACCTCAGCGGCCGCCGCCGCCCGCGCGGACCAGCCCGGTCTCGTAGGCGAGGACCACCACCTGGACCCGGTCCCGCAGGCCCAGCTTGGTGAGGATGCGGCCCACGTGGGTCTTCACCGTCGCCTCGGAGAGCACCAGCCGGGCGGCGATCTCGCCGTTGGAGAGCCCCTGCGCGACGAGGAGCGTCACCTCGCGCTCCCGCTCCGTGAGCCGTTCCAGCTCCTTGTGCTGCGGTTCGGCGCCGGAGCTCGGGAGCATCGGCGAGAAGCGGTCGAGCAGCCGGCGGGTGGTCGACGGCGCGACGACCGCGTCGCCGCTGTGCACGGAGCGGATGGCGCCGAGCAGCTCCCCGGGCGGGACGTCCTTGAGCATGAAGCCGCTGGCGCCGGCCTTCAGACCGGAGAAGGCGTACTCGTCGAGGTCGAAGGTGGTCAGGATGAGCACCTTGGGCGGGTTGGGGGCGGCGCAGATGCGCCGGGTCGCCTCCACACCGTCCAGCCTCGGCATGCGCACGTCCATCAGCACCACGTCCACGGCCGTGGAGCGCAGGTTCTCGATCGCCTCGGCGCCGTCTCCGGCCTCGGCCACGACCTCCATGTCCGGCTGGGCGGCGAGCACCATGCGGAAGCCGGTGCGCAGCAGCACCTGGTCGTCGACGAGCATCACACGGATGGACATGGGCCGGTTCCTCGTTCTCTCGGATGGTCGGGCGCCTGCGGGACGGACCCGACCCTAAGGGCTGTCCCTAGTGGGCGGGTTTCAGCGGCAGCAGCGCGCTGATCCGGAAGCCGCCGCCGGGTCGGGGCCCCGCGTCGAGCGTGCCGCCGACCATGCCGACGCGTTCGCGCATGCCGATGAGGCCGTGGCCGCGTCCGTCGGCGCCGCCGTCCTCGTACAGCTCGTGGGAGGCGCCGCGGCCGTCGTCCTCGACGAGCAGCCCGAGGCCGTCGTCGAAGTAGACGAGACGCACGCTGGCGCCCGCCTCGGGGCCGCCGTGCTTGCGGGTGTTGGTCAGGGCTTCCTGCACGATGCGGTACGCGGTGAGCTCGACGCCGCTGGGCAGCGGGCGCGGCGTGCCCTCGACCTTGAAGTCGACGGTGAGTCCGGCGCGGCGGACCTGCTCGACCAGGTCCTCGATCTGCTCGACGTCGGGCTGGGGCACGTACTCGCCGCTCTCCGGGGCGTCCGAGGTGCGCAGCACGCCGAGCAGCCGGCGCATCTCGGCGAGCGCCTGGCGCCCCGTGCCGGAGATCGTCTCCAGTGCCTGCCTGGCCTGGTCGGGCGCGGTGTCCAGGACGTAGGCGGCGCCGTCGGCCTGGACGACCATCACGGAGACGTTGTGGGCGACGACGTCGTGGAGTTCCCGGGCGATCCTGGCGCGCTCGGCGGCGACCGCGACCTTCGCCTGCGCCTCGCGCTCCTTCTCCAGCCGGGTGGCGCGCTCCTCCAGCTGGGCGAAGTAGGCGCGCCTGGTGCGTATGGAGTCGCCGAGGACCCACGCCAGCACGAACGGGGCGGTCATCACGACGGTGAAGAAGATCCTGCCGGCGGCGCCCGCCTCCTCCAGCGGCCAGCGGACCATCGCCAGCGTCGCCGCGCACGCCCCGCCCACCAGTGCGAACCGCGAGGCCCACCGGGGGCCGTCGTGGGCCGCCACGGTGTAGATGATCACCAGCATGGCGAAGTCGGACGGGAAGACCTCCACGTCGGCGACGAGCTGGGCGACGCCGATCGCCGCGGTCAGCAGCAGCATCCGCTCGGGCATCCGCCGCCGCAGCGCGACCACGACGCTCAGCAGGGCCCCGATGACGACGACGCCCCACCGGTCCCCCGCGTCACCCGGGACACCCGCGGCAGCGGCCACGGTCATGCCGAGGAGCACGACGGCCCAGAAGCTGTCGACGCCCGTCGGGTGTCTGCGGATGAAGTCGTAGAGACGCTGCACGTGACCAAGCGTAAGGACCGGAGATAGGTGCCGGAGTCAACCGGAGGAGCGATCCAGCGGACCGGCGCGTACTCCCCAAGGTGGAGACTGTGCACGTGACCCATCGGACGAGCGCACCGCGCGGCTGGCGCCTGGCGGCCGAGGACGCCCTCTACGGCCCGCGCGGCTTCTACCTGCGGCCCGGCGGGCCGGCCCGGCACTTCCGCACCTCGGTCCACGCCTCGCCGCTGTTCGCGTCGGCCGTCGCCCGGCTGCTGGTCGCCACGGCCGAGGAGCACGGCCTCGCCGAACCGGCGGTCGTCGACGTGGGCGCAGGGCGGGGCGAGCTGCTGACCGGGGTGCTCGCGGCGCTGCCCGCCGGGTTCCCGGTGCGGGCGCACGCCGTCGACCTGGCGCCCCGCCCCGAGGGCCTGGACCCCCGGATCACCTGGCACGACAGCGTCCCGCGCGGCCTCAGCGGGCTGCTCTTCGCCAACGAGTGGCTCGACAACGTGCCCGTCGACGTCGTGGCCACCGACGAGGACGGGGTGCGCCGGACGGTGCTGGTGGACGACGACGGCGAGGAGCACCTGGGCGACGAGCCGGCCGGCGAGGACGCCCGCTGGCTGGAGCGCTGGTGGCCGCCGGCGGGGCCCGGCACCCGGGCGGAGATCGGCCGCCCGCGCGACGAGGCGTGGGCCGCGGCGGCCGGGGCGCTGGCCGCGGGGCTCGCGGTGGCCGTCGACTACGCCCACACCGCGGACGCGCGGCCCCCGTTCGGCACCCTCACGGGTTTCCGGGACGGGCGCGAGGTGCGCCCGGTGCCGGACGGGAGCTGCGACATCACCGCCCATGTGGCGCTGGACGCGTGCGCCTCCCCCACCGCACGGCTGGTCCCGCAGCGGGACGCGCTGCGGGACCTCGGGGTCGACGGCGGCCGGCCGCCGCTGGCGCTGGCGTCGAGCGACCCGGCCGCCTACGTCCGCGCGCTGTCACGGGCCGGCGAGGCGGCCGAACTGACGGCGCGGGGCGGCCTCGGCGGCTTCACCTGGCTGATGCAGCCGGTGCCCGGCGGGGCGGGCACCGCGGCGAGCGGTCCGGACGGCCGGGGCGTACCGTCCGGCGGCCCCGGCGGGACGTCCTCCTGACCGGCCGGGGCCGCGCGCCGCTCTGACAGACTGGGCCGCATGACGGAGACCACGGTCGGCATCGGCGGCGCGGCGGAGAGCACCGACATGGTGCTCAACATCGGTCCGCAGCATCCCTCCACGCACGGCGTGCTGCGGCTGCGGCTGGTGCTGGACGGCGAGCGCATCCGGCAGGCCGAACCGGTCGTCGGCTACATGCACCGCGGCGCCGAGAAGCTCTTCGAGGCCCGCGACTACCGCCAGATCGTGATGCTCGCCAACCGGCACGACTGGCTGTCCGCCTTCTCCAACGAACTCGGCGTGGTGATGGCCGTCGAGCGGATGCTGGGCATGGAGGTCCCCGAACGGGCGGTGTGGACCCGTACGCTGCTGGCGGAGCTGAACCGGGTCCTGAACCATCTGATGTTCCTCGGCTCGTACCCCCTCGAACTGGGCGGCATCACACCGGTGTTCCACGCCTTCCGCGAGCGCGAGGAGCTCCAGCACGTCATGGAGGAGATCTCCGGCGGCCGGATGCACTACATGTTCAACCGGGTCGGCGGCCTCAAGGAGGACCTGCCGGCCGGCTGGCTCGGACGCACCCGCCGTGCCGTCGCCGACGTCCGCTCGCGGATGGACGTGTACGACCGGCTGGTCCTCGGCAACGAGATCTTCCGCGGCCGGACCCGGGGCGTCGGCGTCCTGCCGCCCGAGGCGGTCCACGCGTACGGCGTGAGCGGGCCCATCGCCCGTGCCTCCGGAGTCGACTTCGACCTGCGCCGCGACGAGCCCTACCTCGCGTACGGAGAGCTGCGGGACACGCTCAGGGTGGTCACCCGGACCGACGGCGACTGCCTGGCGCGCTTCGAGGTGCTGCTGGAGCAGACCCACAACGCGCTGGACCTGGCCGACGCCTGCCTGGACCGCATCGCGGACCTCCCGCCGGGGCCGGTCAACCAGCGCCTGCCGAAGGTCCTGAAGGCCCCCGAGGGGCACACCTACGCCTGGACCGAGAACCCGCTCGGCGTGAACGGCTACTACCTGGTGTCCAAGGGGGAGAAGACGCCCTACCGGCTCAAGCTGCGCTCGGCGTCGTTCAACAACATCCAGGCGCTCGAGGTGCTGCTGCCGGGGACGCTGGTCGCCGACATGGTGGCCATCCTCGGCTCGCTGTTCTTCGTCGTCGGCGACATCGACAAGTAGGCGGTCGCGACCGCCCGGACGCACGGAACCCCGGCCCCCGCGGAGGCGGGAGCCGGGGATCGGGGTTCGAGGTTCGTGGCGGGTGCGTCAGGAGACCGCGTCGCGCAGCCGCGCCACGTCCAGCTGCTCCGTCTCGTCGTGCGCGGTCAGGTCGATGACCTTGCCGACCGCCCTGGGGTCCTTGCCGCGCACGGCCGCAAGCGCCTCCTCGCCCACCACGTCGGCCAGGTCCTCGTGCTGCACCGCCTCGATCGCCCTGCGGGCGGGCGCGGCCGCGGTCAGCTCCGCGGGGCCGGCGGCGGGGCGTGCGGACTCCCCGTCGGAGGGGGCGGCGCCCGCACCGGTGCCGAAGAAGTCGAAACCGCCCTCGGGGCGCTTCACCCGTCCGCGCTGGGCGCCGTACGGCACGATGGCCGACGCCGCGGGGACGGGACGGCGGGCGGGGAGGGCGGACGCCGGACGGACCTGCTGACCTGCTCCGGTGCCCGCCGCGTGCTTCCCCTGCGGTTCGTCCGCCTCCCGTGCGCGCTCGGCGAGATCGCGCGCCCGGGCCTCCTCCACCGTGCGTCTGGCCTCCTGGGCCGCCGCGTTGCGGGAGAGGTCGCCGAGCGCACGGGCGGCACGCGCGTACAGGTCCGGGGTGGGAGCCGGGCCGGGCGCGGGCAGGGCACGGGCGGGCTCGGCCGCCTCGATGGCGAGCTGCCGGCGGCCCTCCAGGGCGCTCGCGCGCTCCGTCTCCGCGGTGGCGTACCGGCGCAGCAGCGCGGCGTGCTCGCCGCGCAGGCCCGCGAGTTCGACCCGCTTGGCGCGCAGTTTGGCGTCGAGCTTGGCGCGCAGCTCGCGTGACTCGTCGATGTCCGCCTCGAGTTCGGCGATGCGCTCCTCGGTCTTCCACTGGTCGCTCGCGCGCCCGCGCGTCAGCTCCGCGACGCGGCGGCCGGCGCTCCGGTCCCAGCTGCGCATCAGGACCGCGCCCGTCACGGCGGCCGCCGCGGCGGCCGCCACCAGGGAGCGCAGCACCAGGGCATCACCGACGAACCACGCGCCGGCGGCGCACAGAACCGACGCTCCGGCCACTGCCGACGGCGGCAGCAGCTTGTGCAGGGGCGGGGAATGGCGGTGACGTCCACGTGGCATGGCCCGAAATTTACCGTGCGTAGGCGCCGCATGGGGTGTCGGCCCGGCAAATCTCTGCGAAGAAACGCGCGGGACGACCGGGCCGGGGCGCGCGCTTCCCGGCCCGGACGGGGCCTACCCGTCGATCAGGCCCTTGGCGCGGAGATAGTCGCCCGCGGCGTCCTGGGGCTTGGCGCGCTCGGCGTCCACCTTGCGGTTCAGCTCGGTGAGATCCTCGGTGCTCAGCACGTCGGTCAGCTTCGCCAGGGCGTCGGCGATCGCCTTGTCCCCGGCGTCCTTCGCATTGACGACCGGAAGGATGTTGTCGGCGTTCTGGAGCTTCTTGTCGTCCTCCAGGAGCACCAGGCCGAAGCTCTCCAGGGTGGCGTCGGTGGTGGTCGTCAGCACCAGCTGGTCCTCGCCGTCCTTCACGGCCTGCTTGGACTGCGGGGTGCCGACGCCCTTGGGGTCGATTCCGGCCACGTCGATGCCGTACGTCTTCTTGAGGCCGGGCGCGCAGAACGGGCGCACCTCGCACTCGTCTCCGGCGGCGATCTTCACCTTGATCTTCGCGCGGCCGAGATCGGACAGCGTGGTGAGCTTGTTCTTCTCGGCGAATTCGGCGGACACCGCGAAGGCGTTCTGGTCGACCGCCCGGCCCGCGGGAAGGATCTTCAGCCCGAGCGGTTCCGCGAGCGCGGTGAGTGCGGTGACGGTGGCTTCGACATCACTGGAGGCGACCGGCTTCTCCTCGGGGGCCTTCGCGCCGTTCACCTTCGCGTTGAGGAATTCGGCGAGCGTGGCCGCGTACTCCGGAATGATGTCTATCTCGCCCTTCTCCAGGGCGGGTTCGTACAGTTCCCGGTTCTTCACGGTGGTGACCGAGGTCGCGTAGCCGGCGTCGGCGAGCAGTTGCGAGTAGAGCTCGGCGAGCACCTTGGACTCGGTGAACGCGGCCGCCCCGATCACCAGCGAGCCCTTGCCGCCCGAGCCGCCGGACGCACCAGCTCCCTTCTCCTTCTCCAGGCTGTCACCGCCGCACGCGGCGAGGGAACCCGTGAGGGCCACCACACCGAGTACCGCTCCCGCGAGGCGCGAGGTCTTTCCCATCAGGTCTCCGTCCTGCGGCGGTCGCCGGCCGTCGTGGGCCCGGTCGTCCGCCGTGTCGTCGTGTCGCCGGTCGTGTCGTACGCGGTCGTGTCGTGGGCAGTCGGGTCGTAGGAGGTGGTGTCGTACGCCGTCGGGGCGGCGCGTGGCTTCCCCTGGCGCGCGGTGCCGGGAGCCGTCCCCGCCGGGGCTGCCGCGTGCCGGGTCACGAGGCGGCAGAGCGGCGGACCGCCGTCCGGCGCAGCGGGCTGAACAGCCGGTCGGCGGCGATCAGCACCGCCTCGACCAGCAGCGCCAGCAGCGCCGCCAGCAGCGCGCCGGCCACCACCTGGGGGGTGTCGTAGGTGTTGAAGCCGGCCGTGATGATCCTTCCCAGTCCGCCCTGCCCGACCATCGAGGCGATCGTGGCCGTGGCCACCACCTGCACGGCGGCCGACCTGATCCCCGTCATCAGCAGGGGGTAGGCCAGGGGCAGTTCGACGCGGGCGAAGACCTGGCCGCCCGACATGCCCATGCCCCGTGCGGCCTCCACGACCGAGCGGTCCACCTCGCGCATGCCGGTGTACGCGTTGGTCAGCAGCGGCGGTATCGCGAACAGCACCAGGGCGATCACCGTGGGCAGGTACCCGGCGCTGCGCAGCGGGGTGAGCATGAACAGCGCGAGCACGGCGAAGACCGGGATCGCGCGGCCCGCGTTGGAGATGTTGACGGCCAGGGCGCCGCCCCTGCCGATGTGCCCCAGCCACAGGGCCACGGGCAGGGCGATGGCGCAGGCGACGGCGAGCGAGACGCCGCTGACGTACACGTGCTCGGCGAGCCGGTGCCAGGCGCCGCTCGGGCCGGACCAGTTGGAGGCGGTCGTGAGCCAGGTCCACACGTCCGCGGGTACGCCGCCCATCAGCCGCCCGCCTCCGCCGACCGTGCCCTGGCCCAGGGGGTGAGCAGCCGCTGGGCGCCGAGCAGCAGCAGGTCGGCCACCGCCGCGAGCAGCACGCACAGCACCGAGGCGGTCAGCACCTGGGCCTTGAAGGTCGTCTGCACCCCGTCGTCGATGAGGTTGCCCAGACCTCCCTTGCCGACCAGCGCGCCCACGGTCGTCAGCGCCACCGTGGAGACGGTGGCGATGCGCAGCCCGGCCATCAGCGCGGGCAGCGCCAGCGGGAGTTCCACCTCGCACAGCAGGCGCAGCGGCCCGTACCCCATGCCGCGGGCCGCCTCGCGGACCTCGTCCGGCACGGCCTGGAGTCCGGCGAGGATGTTCCGTACGAGGATGGTGAGGGAGTAGAGCACCAGACCGGTCACGACGAGTGCGGCGGACAGCCCGAAGACCGGCAGCAGCAGCGAGAACATGGCGAGCGACGGGATCGTGTAGAGCAGCGTCGTCAGGCCGAGCACCGGACCCGCGAACCGCGGCCTGGCCCGCACCAGCAGCGCCAGCGGCAGGGCGACGGCCAGTCCGATCAGGACCGACGCCGCGGTGATCCAGACGTGCTGGACCGTCGCGTCGGCCAGTTCCCCGCTGCGGCTGCGCAGGTACTCGCCGCATATCCAGTCGTTCGCCACGAGACAGCCGCTCGCGGCACGCTCCCCTGTCATCACCTCTCACCTCCCCCGCGAACGCCGTGCACATGTCTGACGATCGGTGACCGTGACGACCCTAACCCCGGCCTCCGACAATCGCCGAGGACCGCCACAGTGCAGCAACATGGCCTTCACACACCCGCCGTCACAATGGGGAGCCATGATCCGTTTCGAGAACGTCACCAAGCGGTACGCGGACGGCACCGTCGCAGTGGACGACCTGACCTTCGAGGTCGCCGAGGGTGAGCTGGTCACACTGGTCGGCCCGTCGGGCTGCGGCAAGACGACCACCATGAAGATGGTCAACCGCCTGACGGAACCGACCTCCGGCCGCATATACGTGGACGGGTCGGACATCTCCGAAGTGGACCCGGTCCAGCTCCGCCGGCGCATCGGCTACGTGATCCAGCAGGTCGGCCTCTTCCCGCACAAGACGGTTCTCGACAACACCGCCACCGTCCCCCACCTGCTCGGGGCGGGGCGGGCGAAGGCCCGCGCCCGCGCCGCCGAACTCCTCGAACTCGTCGGCCTCGACCCCTCCGTCCACGGCGGCCGCTACCCGGACCAGCTCTCCGGAGGTCAGCGGCAGCGCGTCGGCGTCGCCCGCGCGCTCGCGGCGGATCCGCCGGTGCTGCTGATGGACGAGCCGTTCGGCGCGGTCGACCCCGTCGTCCGCGAGCGCCTGCAGAACGAGTTCCTCAGACTCCAGTCGCAGGTGCGCAAGACGATCCTGTTCGTCACCCACGACATCGAGGAGGCGGTGCGCCTCGGCGACCGCATCGCGGTCTACGGCGAGGGCAGGATCGAACAGTTCGACGCCCCGGCCGCCGTGCTCGGGGCGCCCGCCAACGAGTACGTCGCCGACTTCGTCGGCGCCGACCGGGGCCTGAAGCGGCTCGGCGTCACGCCCATCGAGGAGGGCGACCTCGAACAGCCGCCGGTGGTGCACCTCGACGACCCGCTGCCGCGCCCGGTCGACGCGCGCTGGGCGGTCGTCCTCGACGCGCAGGAGCGGCTGCACGGCTGGATCTCGGCCGAGCACGCCCGGGGCACGGGCACGGTCCGCGACCACGCGCGCCGCATGGAGGCGCGGCTGCCGGTGGGCGCGTCGCTGAAGCAGGCGTTCGCCACCATGCTCCAGCACGACGCCGGATGGATCGCGGTGACCGACGAGGCCGGCCGCGGCGACTTCCTCGGCGTACTGACCCCGGGCGGGCTGCACGAGGCACTGCGCCGCTCCATCGACGCGGACGCGCACGAGGTGGCGCGCGCGGAGGTGGCCCTGGAGTCCGTCGCGACGGCCGCCCGCACCGCCCCCGCCGGGAAGAGCCGGGCCGCCGACGACCCCTCCGGGCGGGACTGACGGGACCCACCGCGGAGCGACACCTCCGGGCCGGGCCCACCCGTCACACCGCCGACGCCCCCGGACCACGGGCCGCGCTCGCCGGGCCGCACCCGCCCCGGACACCGGCCACCCCACCGGCCGGACCGGCCCAACCGCCCCCGGCCCAACCGGGCCACGCCCCGGACACCGGACGCGGGCCACGGGCCACGGGCCACGGGCAACCGTGCCGCACCCCGCCGGGAGGTCCCGGCGGCGGCGCACCGCGCCCTTCGCGGTGGCACCCCGCCGAGCGCGGAGAATTCCGCCGTTCCGGATGAACCGGCTCCGGCCGGGCTCCGTCCTAGAGATCGCCAGCCGCCCCGGGCCGGCCGATCCGAGGTCCGGGCGCCCAGACCGAGCCGGAGTCACGAGAAGCGATGTCTGCAACGGTGGACGGGGACGCCTCGCCCTCGGACAGGATGCGCGCGGTACGGCGCCGGATGCCGCGCGGCCCGCGCACCGGGGCGGTCCCCGGCCCGGCCGGTGCCGCCTGCACGGCTGTCGGTCTGCTCGGCGTCGCCGCCGCCGTCCTCCCCCGCGACCGGGACCTGCACGTGCTCGCGTGGGAACCGCCCGGCGCCGCCGTGCCGTTCGCCGCGGCCGTGTCGCTCGGCGCGGGCGTCCTGCTGCTGCTCCTCGCCCCGGGCGTCCGGCGCGGCAGGCGGCATTCCTGGCGGGCGGCGGTCGCCGTGCTGCCGGCCGGGGCGGCCGCCCAGTTCGTGTACCGCCACTCCGAGGTGCTGCTCGCCCTGTCGCTCGCGCTGCTGTGGCTGCTGGTGCGCCACCGCGGCGGGTTCCGCGCGCCGGCCGGACCGCTGGACCGCTGGCGCGCCCCGGCCCACTTCGTGTCCATGGGCGCGGGCTCGCTCGCCCTCGGGCTGGTGATCGTCGGCGCCCATCCGCGGGCGGTGGTCGGCAGCCCTGGCCTGACCGACCGTCTCGAACACGTCATGTACGGCCTGTTCGGTGCCGCCGGGCCGGTCGTCTACACCGGGGCCGCGGGCCGGACCGTGGCGTACTCGCTCGCCGTGCTCGGCCTGCTGACCGCCGTCACCACCGTCCACCTGGCCGTCCGCCCCGGGCGCCCGGCCGGCCGCGACGCCCCGGACGACGTGGAGCGGCTGCGCTCCCTGCTGCGGGCGCAGGGCGGCCACGACCGGGTCGGGCGCTGCGCGCTGCGCCGGGACACCGGGGTCGTGTTCTCCCCCAGCGGCCGGGCCGCCGTCCGCTACCGGGTGGTCTCCGGGGTGATGCTGGCCGGCGGCGACCCCGTCGGGGACGTGGAGGCGTGGCCCGGCGCCATCGAGCGCTTCATGGACGTGGCACGGGACCGTTCCTGGACTCCGGCGGTGACCGGCTGCTCCGCGACCGGGAGCGCGGTGTGGACACGGGAGACCGGGCTGCACCCGCTGGGCCCGGCGCGGCCCGCCGGGCCCGCCGGGCCCGCCGGGCCCGCCGCAGGACCGTCCGCGCGCGGGGCCGGCACCGTCTGAACGCCCGGCGGCCCCCAGGGCATGTCGCGAAACTCCCTCCCGGCCTGCGGCGCCCTCCGGGCGGACGGAGCTGCCTTCGCCACACGCCCTAGGCTGGAGACATGAACAGCATGAGCGGACGGGGCAGTGCCGACGGCCTGCCGGAGTGGGACCGCTGCGCGGTCATGGGCGTGGTCAACGTGACGCCCGACTCCTTCTCCGACGGCGGCCGCTGGTTCGACACCTCCGCCGCCGTGAAGCGGGGCCTCGACCTGGTGGCCCAGGGCGCCGACCTCGTGGACGTCGGCGGCGAGTCGACCCGCCCCGGCGCCTCCCGGGTCGACGAGGAGGAGGAGCTGCGCCGGGTCGTCCCCGTGGTGCGCCGCCTCGCCGCCGAGGGCGTCGTCGTCTCGGTCGACACCATGCGCGCGTCCGTCGCCGAGCAGGCCGTCGCCGCCGGCGCCGTGCTGGTCAACGATGTCAGCGGCGGTCTGGCCGACCCCCGGATGGTCCCCGTGGTGGCCGCCACGGGGGCGCCGTTCGTCGTCATGCACTGGCGCGGCTTCAGCGAGGACATGAACAGCAGGGCGGTCTACGGCGACGTGGTCGCCGAGGTCGTCGACGAGATCAGCGCGCGGATGGAGGCCGTCGTCGAGGGCGGCATCGCCCCGGAGCGGCTGGTCGTCGACCCCGGTCTCGGCTTCGCCAAGGCGGCGGAGCACGACCTCGCCCTCCTCGCCGGCATCGGCCGGCTGCGCGCGCTGGGCCGGCCCGTGCTCGTCGCCGCCTCCCGCAAGCGGTTCCTCGGCCACGTCCTGGCCCGGGAGGGCACTCCGCCGCCGGCCAGGGAGCGGGACGCGGCGACCGCCGCTGTCTCCGCCATCGCGGCCCACGACGGCGCCTGGGCCGTGCGGGTGCACGAGGTGCGGGCCACCGCGGACGCCGTGCGGGTCGCCCGCGCCGTCGAGGGAGCCAGGTGAGCGCCGCGGACGCCGAAGAGGTCGAGAAGGCGAACACCGCGTTCTACGAGGCCATGGAGCAGGGCGACTTCGAGGGCCTCTCCGAGCTGTGGCTGGACGAGGACATCTCCTGCGTGCACCCCGGCTGGCCGGTGCTGTCCGGGCGCGGCGAGGTGCTGCGCTCGTACGCGCTGATCATGGCCAACACCGAGTACATCCAGTTCTTCCTCACCGACGTGAAGGCCGCCGTGGCCGGTGACACCGCCGTCGTGACGTGCACGGAGAACATCCTCAGCGGAGGGCCGGCGGAGGAGTCCGGCGAGCTGGGGCCGCTGGTGGGCCAGCTGGTCGTGGCCACCAACGTGTTCCGCCGCACGCCGGAAGGCTGGCGGATCTGGTCGCACCACGGTTCGCCCGTGCTGACGGAATCGGACGAAGAGGACGACGAGGACAGCCCGTCGTGAGCCGCTCGTAAGGGGGTATGCCCCTGTCAGGGAGGTTCATCCGGACCCCTCCCGGGTATACGCGGCTACCCGGCCCGCGAGGACCTGCCAAGGCCCCCGCGGGCGAAGGCCGTCGGTGCCCGCAGGTAGATTCGCGTGCGGGTACCGCGCCACCCGCACGTGGCGGAGCCCGTTTCCGCCAGTAAAGAAAGCAGGAGTGATTCGCGTGGATCGTGTCGCGCTGCGCGGCCTCAAGGCCCGCGGGCACCATGGCGTCTTCCCCCGGGAGCGGGAGGAGGGCCAGACGTTCATCGTCGATCTGGTGCTGGGCCTGGACACCCGCCCGGCGGCGGCCGACGACGACCTGGCGAAGACCGTGCACTACGGCGTGGTGGCGGAGGAGGTCGTCGCGGTCGTCGAGGGCGAACCGGTCGACCTGATCGAGACGCTGGCCGAGCGCATCGCCCAGCAGTGCCTGAAACACGACGGTGTCGAAGAGGTGGAAGTGGTGGTGCACAAGCCGGACGCACCGATCACGGTGCCCTTCGACGACGTGACCATCACGATCACCCGGAGCCGAGTATGAAGCAGGCAGCCAGCGACCCGACCGTGCAGCCGGTTCCCACGTCCGTGGTGGAGCAGGTGGACGCGGCCGACATCACGTTGTCCAACCCCAAGTACGCCGTCATCTCCCTCGGCTCGAACCTGGGCAACCGCCTGGAGACCCTCCAGGGCGCCGTCGACGCCCTGGAGGACACCCCCGGCCTGCGGGTCAAGGCGGTCTCCCCGGTGTACGAGACGGAGCCCTGGGGGGTGGAGCCCGGCAGCCAGCCGTCGTACTTCAACGCCGTCGTGGTGATCAAGACGACCCTGCCGCCGTCCTCCCTGCTGGAGCGCGGCCAGGCCATCGAGGAGGCGTTCGAGCGCGTCCGCGAGGAGCGCTGGGGGCCGCGCACCATCGACGTCGACATCGTCGCGTACGCGGACGTCGTGTCGGACGACCCCGCGCTCACCCTCCCGCACCCGCGGGCGCACCAGCGCGCCTTCGTGCTCGCCCCCTGGCACGACGTCCAGCCCGAGGCGCAGCTCCCGGGCCGCGGACCGGTCTCCGAGCTGCTGGCCGGGGTCGGCGTGGACGGCGTGCAGCCCCGTTCCGACCTGGAACTGCGCCTGCCCGAGTAGTCGTTAGGCTCGTACGGGACGATCCGTGCGGCGGCGCACGGCAGGACGGCGAAGGGCGGCTGGCTCGGTGAAGCAACTACGGCTCGGTGTACTGGGCGGTGTCTTCGCCGTGGCCGGAGTGCTGTCCTGGGGCGCCGCCCGTCTGTGGGACTCGCTCGGCACGCTCCCCAGCGTGCCGCTCGCCGCGCCGATCGTGCTGGCGGTGATCGCCGCCGTGCTGGCGGCGACGGCGCTGTCGCTGCGCAACCGGCTGAAGGCCCAGCGGGAGCGCCGCCCCGGCGCGAAGGGCGTGGAGCCGATGATGGCCGCCCGTGCGGTGGTCTTCGGCCAGGCCAGCGCGCTCGTCGCGGCGCTGGTCAGCGGGATGTACGGCGGCACCGGAGTCTTCCTGCTCGGCCAGCTCGACGTCCCCGCCCGGCGGGACCAGGCGATCTACGCCGGCTTCGCGGTCGTCGCGGGCATCGCGGTGATCGCGGCCGCCTTCTGGCTGGAGCGGGTCTGCCGGCTCCCCGAGGACGGCGACGAGGACGACACGGCGGCCCGCGCGGCCTGAGGCGCGGCCGGGGCCCCTGCGGCCCGGACGAAGCGACCCGGAGGGGGCGCCGCTGCTGCGGCGCCCCCTCCGGGTCCGTGGCGCGTCAGCGCGCCATGATCAGGCTCATCGCCTCGTTGCGGGTGGCCACGTCCCGCAGCTGGCCGCGGACGGCCGAGGTGATCGTCTTCGCCCCGGGCTTGCGGATGCCGCGCATGGACATGCACATGTGCTCGCACTCGACGACCACGATCACCCCGCGCGGCTCCAGGATCTTCATCAGGGAGTCGGCTATCTGCGTGGTCATGCGCTCCTGCACCTGGGGGCGGCGGGCGTAGACGTCGACCAGGCGGGCCAGCTTGGACAGGCCGGTGATCTTGCCGGTGACCGACGGGATGTAGCCGACGTGGGCGACCCCGCGGAACGGCACGAGGTGGTGCTCGCAGGTGCTGTACACCTCGATGTCCTTCACCAGCACCATCTCGTCGTGGCCCAGGTCGAAGGTGGTGGTCAGCACGTCCTCCGGCTGCTGGCGCAGCCCGGCGAAGATCTCCTTGTACGCGCGCGCCACCCGGGCGGGGGTCTCCAGGAGCCCCTCGCGGTCCGGGTCCTCCCCCACGGCCAGCAGCAGCTCGCGCACGGCGTTCTCCGCCCGCTTCTCGTCGAACTCGGCGATCCTGCCTTCGCCGCTCAGCGTCACCGGGTCGGTCATCTGTGCCTCGTTCCTGTGTGCTCTGGCCGCGGACATACGAAAACGCCGCGTCCCCCAGGCTAAAACCTGGGGGACGCGGCATGCATTCCGGGGCTGTGGCGAGGCGGGTGCCTCAGGCCTCGGGGCGTTCCTCGGTGACGGGCTCGGCCGGCGCCTTGGTGATGTCGGCCACCGTGGGCGCCGTGCCGTTCGCCGCGCCGTTGGTGAGTGCCAGCTCCTTGGGGGAGAGCACCGGCGGGCGGGTGGAGGGGGTGCGGCGGGAGGAGCCGGTCCACGCGGGGCGGGCCGGGCGCTTGACGATCGGCGCGAAGATCTCGGCGATCTCCTCCTTGCCCAGCGTCTCCTTCTCCAGGAGCTGGAGGACCAGGTTGTCCAGGACGTCCCGGTTCTCGACGAGAATCTCCCACGCCTCGTTGTGCGCGGTCTCGATCAGCTTCTTGACCTCGTCGTCGACGAGCGCGGCGATCTCTTCCGAGTAGTCGCGCTGGTGCGCCATCTCGCGGCCGAGGAACGGCTCGGAGTTGTCGCCGCCGAACTTGATCGCGCCCAGCCGCTCGGTCATGCCGTACTGGGTGACCATCGCGCGGGCCGTGGCCGTCGCCTTCTCGATGTCGTTCGCCGCGCCGGTGGTCGGGTCGTGGAAGACGAGCTCCTCCGCGGCCCGGCCGCCCAGCATGTAGGCGAGCTGGTCGAGCATCTCGTTGCGCGTGGTCGAGTACTTGTCCTCGTCCGGGAGCACCATCGTGTACCCGAGCGCGCGGCCGCGGGACAGAATCGTGATCTTGTGGACGGGGTCGGAGTTGGGCGACGCCGCGGCCACCAGGGCGTGTCCGCCCTCGTGGTACGCGGTGATCTTCTTCTCCTTGTCCGACATGATCCGGGTCCGCTTCTGCGGGCCCGCGACCACGCGGTCGATCGCCTCGTCCAGCGAGTGGTTGTCGATCAGCTTCTTGTCACTGCGCGCCGTGAGGAGCGCCGCTTCGTTCAGCACGTTCGACAGGTCGGCACCGGTGAAGCCGGGGGTCCGGCGGGCGACGGCGCCGAGGTCGACGTCCGGGGCGACCGGCTTGCCCTTCTGGTGGACCTTGAGGATCTCCAGACGGCCCTGCATGTCCGGACGGTCGACGGCGATCTGCCGGTCGAAGCGGCCGGGACGCAGCAGCGCCGGGTCGAGGATGTCGGGCCGGTTGGTGGCGGCGATCAGGATGACGCCGCCCTTCACGTCGAAGCCGTCCATCTCGACGAGGAGCTGGTTGAGCGTCTGCTCGCGCTCGTCGTGACCGCCGCCGAGACCCGCACCGCGGTGCCGGCCGACGGCGTCGATCTCGTCGACGAAGACGATGGCCGGGGCGTTCGCCTTGGCCTGCTCGAAGAGGTCCCGGACCCGGGAGGCGCCGACGCCGACGAACATCTCGACGAAGTCGGAACCGGAGATCGAGTAGAACGGGACGCCGGCCTCGCCCGCGACGGCGCGGGCCAGCAGGGTCTTGCCGGTGCCGGGCGGGCCGTACAGCAGCACGCCCTTGGGGATCTTGGCACCGACGGCCTGGAACTTGGCCGGTTCCTGGAGGAACTCCTTGATCTCGTGGAGCTCCTCGACGGCCTCGTCGGACCCCGCCACGTCGGCGAAGGTCGTCTTGGGGGTGTCCTTGGTGATGAGCTTGGCCTTGGACTTCCCGAAGTTCATGACCCGGGAGCCGCCGCCCTGCATCTGGTTCATCAGGAACAGGAACACCACGACGATGAGGACGAAGGGCAGGAGCGAGAGGAGCACCGAGACGAACGGGCTCTGCTTCGACGGCGAGACCGTGTAGCCCTTCTCGATCTCACCCGCCTCGAACTTCTCCTGCAGCTTGTCGGCGAGATCGACGCCCTGGGAGCCGATGTAGCTGGCCTGCACCTTGGTGCCGCCGTCTACCTTCTGGCCCTCCTTGAGCTCGATCTTGATGATCTGCTCGTCGCCGGTGGTCAGCTTGGCCTGCTTGACCTGGTTCCTGTCGATCGCCTGGACCACCTGGCCGGTGTCCACCGTCTTGTAGCCGCCGGACGAGCCGACGACCTGCATCAGCACGACCACGGCGAGGACGGCCAGCACGATCCACATGACCGGCCCACGGAAGTATCGCTTCACGTCCATCCATACGGGGCGAGAACGCCCCGTCCCTCCTGCCCGTAGGTAAATGCCGCTGTGTGGGACTTGCTATGAGACTGCTATGGGAAAAGACAACTGTTCCAGGGACGGTACCCCAGCATTGTCACGGGCGACCGCCTTCCCTTGCTCCAACGGCGGAAAGGCGGGCTGGGTTCCCCAGCGTGCCCGTGGGCTCAGCCCCCGTAGACGTGCGGCGCGAGCGTGCCGACGAACGGGAGGTTGCGGTACTTCTCGGCGTAGTCGAGGCCGTAGCCGACGACGAACTCGTTGGGGATGTCGAAGCCGATCCACTTCACGTCGATCGCGACCTTCGCCGCGTCCGGCTTGCGGAGCAGCGTGCAGACCTCCAGGGAGGCCGGCTCGCGCGAGCCGAGGTTGGTGAGCAGCCACGACAGGGTCAGACCCGAGTCGATGATGTCCTCGACGATCAGGACGTGACGGCCCTTGATGTCGGTGTCGAGGTCCTTGAGGATCCGCACGACGCCCGACGACTGGGTGCCGGCGCCGTAGGAGGACACCGCCATCCAGTCCATGGTGACGGGGGTGGCGAGCGCACGCGCCAGGTCAGCCATCACCATCACGGCGCCCTTGAGGACTCCGACGATGAGCAGGTCCTTGCCCGCGTACTCCGCATCGATCCTGGCCGCCAGCTCGGCGAGCTTCGCGTCGATCTCTTCCTTGGTGATGAGCACCGACTGGAGGTCGCTGCCCATGTCCTTCTCGTTCACCCGCGTCGCTTTCTCTCGGCGGTTCAGCCTTGCCGAATGACCAGTCTGCCACCCTGCCGACGCGCCTGAACCCGGCCGGGCAGATTGATGGCCCCCTGACCGCGCCATCCGGTGATCAGCCGGTCCACCTCCTCCACATGGCGTGCGAAGAGCGACCCGGCCGGTGAGCCGGCGTCGATGGCGGCCCTGCGCAGCACGCGGCGGCGCACGGCGGGCGGCAGCGAGAACAGCTTCGCGCACTCCAGCTCGCCGCTGTCGTCGCGCACGTCGGCGGCGGCGTCGGCGGCCCAGCTGTCGAGCGCGTCCGCGTCGTCGCGGGACAGCTGGGCGGTGCGCGCGAGGGCCTCGACGACGCCCTTGCCGAGCGCCTTCTCCAGGGCGGGCAGGCCCTCGTGGCGCAGCCGGGACCGGGTGTAGGCCGGATCCGCGTTGTGCGGGTCGTCCCAGACGGGCAGCGACTGGACCAGACACGCCTTGCGGGCCGTCTGCCGGTCGAGCTGGAGGAAGGGGCGGCGGTAACGGCCGGCCGCCCCCGAGACGGCGGCCATGCCCGACAGCGAGCGGATGCCGGAGCCGCGGGCGAGGCCGAGGAGCACGGTCTCGGCCTGGTCGTCGCGGGTGTGCCCGAGCAGGACGGCCGACGCGCCGAGCCGCTCGGCGGCCTCGTCGAGGGCCGCGTAGCGGGCGTCGCGGGCGGCGGCCTCGGGTCCGCCGGCGCGGCCGACGCGCACCGTGACGGCTTCGACGGGGTCGAGCTCCATGGCGGCGAGACGTCCGGCGACCTCGGCGGCGCGCTCGGCGGAGCCGTCCTGGAGGCCGTGGTCGACGGTGATGCCGCCGGCGCGGACGGAGAGTCTGGGGGCCTCGAAGGCGAGGGCGGAGGCGAGCGCCATGGAGTCGGCGCCGCCGGAACAGGCGACGAGCACGAGCGGCGCGCGGTGATCCGTCGCGACGCCGCCGGACGCGGCGCGGGCCGGCGAGGCGGCCGCGAGCGCGGCGCCGCCGGAGTGCACGGCGTGCTGGGTGAGGACTTCGTGGAGGACGCGGCGGACCGCCAGGCGTATCGCCGCGACCGCAGGATGGGGACCCATGTCCGGTTCCCTTCGTGGAGATTCGGGAGGGGGTGGCTCGGATGCCGTCGAGGGCGGCCCAGGGGCCGGCCGCCCCCGGGGCGGTCACTCAGAGTGCGTCGATGGTGACAGAAGAGAGCCAATACCCGAGCATTGCACGCCTATCCACGGCCTACGGTCCCTCGGACGGGTGATTGAAGGGGCGCGCGTGTGCCACCCGCGTCCTGCCGTTCACGACTCTGCTCTGCGGTGCACCCGCGCGACCCAGTCCGCCGGTTTGGCGATCTCCGCCTTGGTCGGCAGGGTGTTGGGCGACGTCCAGACGCGGTTGAAGCCGTCCATGCCCACCTCGTCGACGACGGCCCGCACGAAGCGCTCCCCGTCGCGGTACTGGCGGAGTTTGGCGTCGAGCCCCAGCAGCTTGCGCAGCGCCAGGTCGAGCCGGCTGGCGCCGCGGGCCCTGCGCTGCTGGAACTTCTCCCGGATCTCCGCCACCGACGGGACCACGTCGGGGCCGACGCCGTCCATCACGTAGTCGGCGTGGCCCTCCAGGAGGGACATCACGGCGGTCAGCCGGCCGAGGATCTCGCGCTGGGCCGGCGTCTGCACCAGCTCGACGAGCGAGCGGCCCTCGTCCTCCTCGCCCTCCGGACGGGCCCCGGCGAGGGACTGGGCGGCCTCCCGGAGCCGTTCCAGGAAGGTCATCGGGTCGACGTCCGTCTCCCCGAGGAACGACTGGATCTCGCTCTCCAGATGGTCGCGCAGCCAGGGCACGCCGGTGAACTGGGTGCGGTGGGTCTCCTCGTGGAGGCAGACCCAGAGCCGGAAGTCATGGGGGTCGACGCCGAGTTCGCGCTCGACGTGGACGATGTTGGGCGCCACCAGCAGGAGCCGGCCGCCGCCGTTCCCGCCCGGGTGCGCCGGGTCGCCCGCGGGGAGGTCGCGGGAGGCCGGGGCGAACGTCTCGTACTGGCCGAGGACCCGGGAGGCGAGGAACGACAGCAGCATCCCCAGCTCCACGCCGGTCACCTTGCCGCCCACGGCGCCCAGCACGGCGCCCTGGGCCCCGCCCGGCCTGCGTTCCTGCATCTTGTCCAGAAGGGGCCGCAGCAGCTCGCGGAAGCCCGCCACGTTGGCCCTGACCCATCCGGCCCGGTCCACCACGAGAACCGGGGTGTCCTGCGGACGGGAGCCCTCCGGGATCATCCCCGTGAAGGCGCGCACATGTTCCTCGGACGCCTTGGCGTGCCGCCGGAGCTCGGCGACGACGGCACGCGCCTCGTCCCGGCTCACGTCGGGCCCCGGCCGCACGAAGCGGGTCGCGGTCGCCACGGCGAGGTTCCAGTCGACCATCTCGGCACCACCGATGCTCGTCATGCGTCAACCGTACGTTCTCGACCCGCGGCGCGGAGAGGTGTTGGCGGCCGCAGGATGCCGCGGAGGGCCCCGGTCAGCCCGCGAGGGCGGCCGCGAGCCGGTCCAGCGCGGCCTGCGCCTCGTACGGCGAGGAGGTGCCGTCGGCGAGGAAGGCGAAGCCGAGCAGCCGTCCGTCCGCGCCGGCCACCGTGCCCGCCAGGGCGTTGACGCCGGTGAGCGTGCCGGTCTTCGCGCGCACCAGGCCCGAGCCGGCGGAGGCGGGGCCGTAGCGGCCGTCGAGGGTGCCGGTGAAGCCGGCCACGGGCAGGCCGGTCAGCACGGTCCGCAGTTCGGGGTGGGCGGGGTCGGCCGAGCGGGCGAGCAGGGCGGTGAGGAGTTCGGGGGAGACCCTGTCCCGGCGGTCCAGGCCGCTGCCGTCGGCGAAGCGGGCGCCGCGGAGCGGCAGCTGGAGCCCGCGCAGCTGCCCGGCGACGGCCGCGGACGCGCCGGCGAAGGCCGCCCTGCCGCCGGTGGCGAGCGCGGTCTGGCGGGCGAGCGACTCCGCGATGTCGTTGTCGCTGGTGGTCAGCATCCGTTCGACGAGCGCGGAGACCGGCACCGAGAGCACCTGCGCGAGGGGCACCGCCTCGGCCGCGGCGCGGCCCCGGGCGGGCGCTCCGGTGATCCGCACTCCGCGTTCGCGCAGCAGATCGGCGAAGACCCGGGCCGCCTCCCCCGCGGGGTCGGCCGAGCGGGTGGCGGGGCCGGTGCTCCGCGGGTCGTTGCGGCCCTGGTCGACCATGAGGGCGCTGACGGGGGCGATGTTGTCGTTGGGGCCGATGGGGTGGAGCAGCGGGCCGCTGTAGAGCGAGGTGTCGTACCCGAGGCGCACCGAGGGGGTGCCGTTCTCGCGGAGCGCCTCGGCGGTGCGGTCGGCGAGGGTCGCGAGGCGGGCACGGTCGAGGGAGGCGTCGCCGCCGCCGACCAGGGTGATCTGCCGGGCCCCGGGCGCGGCCACGACCGTGGTGGGGATGCGGTGGTCGGGTCCCGGCGCGGAGAGGGCGGCGACCGCGGTGGCGATCTTGACGGTGGAGGCCGGTGTCGCCGGCTCGGCCGCCCGGTGGCCGTAGAGGCGCTCGCCGGTGGTGAGGTCGATCACGCTGACGGCGGGCGAGGGGCCGAGGCCGGCGTCGGCGAGCAGCGGGCCGAGCCTCTTCGCGAGGCCGGCGGGCGGCGGCGCGGGGGCGTCCGCGGCACGCGTCGTGGTCCCGCCGAGCGCGGACAGCACCGGAGGGGCGCTGGGCGCCGGTGCGGGCCGCTTCGCGGCCCCCGCCTCGTGATGTGCGCCACCCGCGCGCTCGGGGGCAGCGGCCCACTGCCGCTCGGCCTTACGCTGACCCGTGTCCCAGGGTCCCGCCGCGGTCACCGCCCCGGCGGAGAGGGCGAGGCCGACCACGGCGGCAGCCGCCGCGAGCTGCCACGTCCTGACCTTCGGCACCCCGCACCAGCCCCTTTCGCGATCACCCACGTGCGTGAGGGACACTTAACCACCGTCAATCGCGTCTTGCTATGTCTTGATCATGGAGGAGCCACCCGTGGAGTTCGACGTCACCATCGAGATCCCGAAGGGGTCGCGGAACAAGTACGAGGTGGACCACGAGACCGGTCGGATCCGCCTGGACCGTCGACTCTTCACCTCGACCAGCTACCCGGCCGACTACGGCTTCGTCGAGAACACCCTCGGCGAGGACGGCGACCCGCTGGACGCGCTGGTCATCCTCGACGAGCCGACCTTCCCCGGCTGCCTGATCACCTGCCGCGCCATCGGCATGTTCCGGATGACCGACGAGGCCGGCGGCGACGACAAGCTGCTGTGCGTCCCGGCCTCCGACCCGCGTGTCGAGCACCTGCGCGACATCCACCACGTGTCCGAGTTCGACCGCCTGGAGATCCAGCACTTCTTCGAGGTCTACAAGGACCTGGAGCCGGGCAAGTCGGTCGAGGGCGCCAACTGGGTCGGCCGCGCCGAGGCCGAGGCCGAGATCGAGGCCTCCTACAAGCGCCTGGAGGCGCAGGGCGGCGCCCACTGACGCGCTCCCGAGAGCAGCCGCCGCGGGCGGGACACCCTGGGTGTCCCGCCCGCGGCGCGTGTCGCCCCATGTCCGCGGCCATACTGGGCAGAAGCGCCGGACGGGGGGTTGGGACGAGAGGGAGCGAGGACGACGAGTGGTGGCGGAACCCGAGGGTCCGGAAGACCGGAAGCCTCAGTCCGACGAAGCCCGGAGCGCGTTCGCACCTCCGGCGGGCGTGGAGCAGCCGGAGACGCCCGAAGAGGACCACCCCAGTTCGGAGTTCGCCGTTCCGCAGGGGCTCGTCGCCGAACCGCCCCCCGAGCCCGAGGGCTCGGCCTTCGCGCCGCCGTCCACCTACAGCGCCCGGACCTCGCCGCCGGCCTTCACCCCGGCCCACGGCATCCCGGTCGTCCGGCTGACCAAGGGCGCCCCCTGGCAGGACCGGATGCGGGCCATGCTGCGGATGCCGGTGGGCGAACGGCCGGTGCCGGAGACCGCGCACCGGCAGGACGACACCGGGCCCGCCGTGCCGCGCGTGCTCGACCTGACGCTGCGTATCGGCGAGCTGCTGCTCGCGGGCGGCGAGGGCGCCGAGGACGTGGAGGCGGCCATGTTCGCCATCTCCCGCTCGTACGGCCTGGACCGCTGCGAGCCGACCGTCACCTTCACGCTGCTGTCCATCACCTACCAGCCGTCCCTGGTGGACGACCCGGTGACGGCCAACCGCACGGTGCGCCGGCGCGGCACCGACTACAACCGGCTCGCCGCCGTGTACAAGCTGGTCCACGACATCAGCGCCGAGGAGTCCGAGGTCACGCTGGAGGAGGCGTACCGGCGGCTGGCGGAGATCCGCCGGAACCGGCACCCCTTCCCCGGCTGGGCGCTGACGCTCGCCGGCGGCCTGCTCGCGGGCGCGGCCTCCGTGCTCGTCGGCGGCAACCTGGTGGTGTTCCTCGCCGCGGCGGTGAGCGCGATGCTCGGCGACCGGCTGGCCTGGCTGGCGGCGGGGCGCGGGCTGCCGGAGTTCTACCAGTTCGTGGCCGCGGCGATGCCGCCGGCCGCGGTGGGCGTGGCGCTCTCGCTCTCCCCGCTGGAGGTGCGGGCGTCGGCCGTGATCACCGGTGGCCTGTTCGCGCTGATCCCGGGACGGGCGCTGGTGGCCGGTGTCCAGGACGGGCTCACCGGCTTCTACATCACGGCGGCGGCCCGCCTGCTGGAGGTGGGCTATCTCGTCGTCGGCATCGTGGTGGGCGTGCTGAGCGTGCTCTACCTCGGCTTCGCGCTCGACGCCGGGCTCCAGCCAGAGACCGCGATCCACAGTGTGGAGCGGCCCGGGGTGCAGACCCTCGCCGCGATGACGCTGTCGCTCTGCTTCGCCGTGATGCTCCAGCAGGAACGGTCCACGGTGTGGCTGGTCACGCTCAACGGCGGAGTCGCCTGGATCGTGTACGGCGCGCTCGCGGACACCGCCGGCGTGTCGCCGGTCGCCGCGACGGCCGCCGCCGCCGGGCTGGTGGGCATCTTCGGGCAGATGCTGGCCCGCTACCAGTTCGCCTCGGCCCTGCCGTACGTCACGGCCGCCATCGGTCCGCTGCTGCCCGGTAGCGCGACGTACTTCGGGCTGCTGTCGATCGCCCGGGGCGACCTGAACGACGGGCTCGCCTCGCTCAGCAAGGCGGCGGCGCTGGCGCTGGCCATCGCGATCGGGGTGAACCTGGGCGCCGAGACGACCCGGCTCTTCCTGCGGGTCCCGGGCGCCGTGGGTGTGCCGGGCGAGCAGCTGCCGGGCGGACGCCGCGCGGCGAAGCGGACCCGCGGCTTCTGACGCCGTCCCCCTCCCCCGGCGGCCGCCCCCGCGCACGGCCCCGGCACGGCCGGGCGCCCCGCCGGCACGCTCCCCGGTACGGCGAAGCGCCCCCGGCCGCCGCCGGGAGGCGGGGCGGGGGCGCTTCGCAGGGTCGCGCGCCGCGGTCGTCAGCGCTTGGCGTGACGGCCCCGCGAGGAGGGCGGGGCGGAGTCGTCGGGGCCCTGGCCCGCGGCGGCCGCCTTCTTGTTCTTGGAGCGGGCCCGCAGGAACTCGATCACGATCGGGACGACCGAGATCAGGACGATCAGGATGAGGATGGCCTCGATGTTCTGGTGGACGAACTCCACCTTGCCGAGCGCGGCCCCGAGCAGGGTGACGCCGGCGCCCCACAGCACGCCGCCGATGATGTTGAACGTGACGAAGGAGCGGTAGTTCATCCGGCTCACGCCCGCGATGATCGGCGTGAACGTGCGCACGATGGGCACGAAGCGCGCCAGGACCAGGGACTTCGGGCCGTACTTCTCGAAGAACTCGTGGGCCTTCTCGACGTTCTCCTGCTTGAAGAGCCGGGAGTCCGGGCGCTTGAAGAGCGCGGGCCCCACCTTGCGGCCGAAGAGATAGCCGACCTGGTCGCCGATGACGGCCGCGAGCACGATGAGCAGGCACACCAGCCAGAGCGGCATGTCGATCTTGCCGGTGGTCACCAGGAGTCCGGTGGTGAACAGCAGGGAGTCACCGGGCAGGAAGAAGCCGATGAGGAGGCCGGATTCGGCGAAGACGATGACCAGGACGCCGATCAGCCCGAATGTGGTGATCAGATAGTCCGGGTCGAGCCAGCTGGGCCCGAGCGCAAGGGTGTTCACGAGGTCCGGACTCCTGTGTGTGAAGTGGGTCGGTCGGTGTGGTCGGCCGCCCCAAAGTATCAACGCACCGGAAGGGCCCCGCGTTCCACCGTCCTCCGCGGATGCGCGGGGGACGGCGGGCCGGGAAGCTGGACGCATGGGTATCGAGGACTACGGCGGCGGGCAGGGCCCGGGCAGCGACGTACTGGTCGTCACGACGAACGACGTCCCGGGTCACCGGGTGGACCAGGTGATCGGGGAGGTCTTCGGACTGACCGTCCGCTCACGGCATCTGGGGAGCCAGATCGGCGCGGGGCTGAAATCGATGGTCGGCGGTGAGCTGAAGGGCCTGACCAAGACCCTGGTGGAGACCCGCAACCAGGCCATGGAGCGCCTGGTCGAGCAGGCGCGGAGCCGGGGGGCCAACGCGGTGCTGGCGTTCCGCTTCGACGTGACCGAGGCCGCGGACGTGGGCACCGAGGTGTGCGCCTACGGCACCGCGGTCGTGATCACGCGGGTCTGACGCGGCCCCGGGGCGGTTCCGGCCGCCTCGCGTTGCGTGGGGTGCACCCCCGTACGAGCCTGAGACGTATGGCACTTCACCAAGGCGCAGCGGACCCGGGAGACGCGGCACAGGAACGGGGCCGGCTCTCCCTCAACCCCTTCTTCGGCGAGGCCGACCCCGTGGCCGGCATGTCGTCCGCGCCACCCACGCACCGCCTGCCCGACGGCCCGCTGGCTCCGCACACGGCGTACCAGCTGGTCCACGACGAGCTCATGCTCGACGGGAACTCCCGGCTGAACCTGGCCACCTTCGTGACCACCTGGATGGAGCCCCAGGCGGGCGTCCTGATGAGCGAGTGCCGCGACAAGAACATGATCGACAAGGACGAGTACCCGCGCACCGCCGAGCTGGAGCGGCGGTGCGTCTCCATGCTCGCCGACCTGTGGCACGCCCCGGACCCCTCGACCGCGGTGGGCTGCTCGACGACCGGTTCCAGCGAGGCGTGCATGCTCGCCGGAATGGCGCTGAAACGGCGCTGGGCGCAGCGGAACGCGGACCGCTACCCCGCCTCCGCCCGGCCCAACCTGGTCATGGGCGTCAACGTCCAGGTCTGCTGGGAGAAGTTCTGCACCTTCTGGGAGGTGGAGGCGCGGCTGGTGCCGATGGAGGGCGAGCGCTTCCATCTCGACGCGCAGGCCGCGGCGGACCTCTGCGACGAGAACACGATCGGTGTCGTCGCCGTGCTCGGTTCCACCTTCGACGGGTCGTACGAGCCGGTGGCGGACGTGTGCGCGGCGCTCGACGCGCTCCAGGAGCGCACCGGTCTCGACGTGCCGGTCCATGTGGACGGCGCCTCGGGCGCGATGGTGGCCCCCTTCCTCGACGAGGACCTGGTGTGGGACTTCCGGCTGCCGCGGGTGTCCTCGATCAACACCTCGGGGCACAAGTACGGCCTGGTGTACCCCGGCGTCGGCTGGGCGCTGTGGCGGTCGCCCGCCGAGCTGCCCGAGGAGCTGGTGTTCCGGGTGAACTACCTGGGCGGCGACATGCCGACGTTCGCCCTCAACTTCTCCCGGCCGGGCGCGCAGGTGGTCGCCCAGTACTACACCTTCCTCAGGCTGGGGCGGGAGGGCTACCGGGCCGTGCAGCAGGCGGCCCGGGACATCGCGACCGGGCTGGCGGGGCGGATCGGCGAGCTGGAGGAGTTCCGGCTGCTCACCCGCGGCGACGAGCTGCCGGTGTTCGCCGTCACGACCGCCGAGGACGTCACCCGCTTCGACGTGTTCGACGTGTCGCGCCGGCTGCGCGAGCGGGGCTGGCTGGTGCCCGCGTACACCTTCCCGGCGAACCGGCAGGACCTGTCGGTGCTGCGGGTGGTCTGCCGCAACGGCTTCTCGGCGGACCTGGCGGAGCTCCTGATGGAGGACCTGGGGCAGCTGCTGCCCGAGCTGCGGGACCAGCCGCATCCGCTGAGCAAGGACACGGCGGTGGCCACGGCCTTCCACCACTGAGCGCGGGCACCGGCGACGGCCGGCCCGGGGCCGCGCGGGCGCGGACGCGGACGCCGCCCGGCGGGCGCGGGCGCGGGCGACGGGCACGGGACAGGGGCGGGCGCCGCCACGCGGGCGGCGGCGCCGGGTTCAGCCGTGGTCGCCCGCGTGGTGCTCGCCCGTCGCGTAGGGGTTCTCCTCGCCCTCGGCGAGGACGCCGACGAAGGGGTCGCCCTCACCGGCGAAGGTGTAGGCCCCGGCCTCGATGCGCCCGATGAGCCCGCGGGTCCATTCGGCGCCGAAGTCCGCCGACGCGACCCACAGGTGCATGATCTCGCCGATGTGGCCGAGGACCTCGGGCCCCTCCTCCGGCGTGTAGTAGTCGGTCACCGACGCCCGCCACTCCTCGATGCCGCGCACCCGCTCGCGCAGCAGGGCGACGGCCTCCTCGCGCGGGAGGTCGACGATGAAGCCGATGGCCGAGGACAGCACGTCCGTCTTCGCGTCGTAGGCGGTGAGGGACGCCCGCAGCAGGGCGAAGTACTCCTCGGCGCCCTTGTCGGTGATCTCGTACTCGGTGCGCGGCGGGCCGCCCGCGGTGGACGGCGCGATCTCGTGGGCGTGCAGCAGCCCCTGCTTCGCCATCTGCTTGAGGGCGTGGTAGATCGAGCCCGGTTTGGCGTTCGACCACTCGTGGGCGCCCCAGTACTCCAGGTCGTTGCGCACCTGGTAGCCGTGGGCCCGGCCGTGCTGGCGCACGGCGCCGAGGACCAGGAGCCGGATCGCCGACATCGCGATTCCCTTCTACTCAACTTTGACTAGAGTAGCGGTATGACCGAGAAGACCATCCCGCTCCTCCCCTGCCGGGCCATCCAGCCGGTCGTCGATTTCTACACCGCCCTGGGCTTCGAGACGACCTACCTCCAGAAGAGCCCCTATCCGTACGCGGCCGTCCGGCGCGGTCCCGTGGAACTCCAGTTCTTCGGGATGAAGGACTACGACCCGGCCGGCTCCTACTCCGGTGTCTACATCGTCACCGACGACGTCGACGCCCTCCACGAGACGTTCCGCAACGGACTCAAGGAGGCCTACGGGCGGATACCCCGGCGCGGCCTGCCCCGGATCGGCCCGCTGAAGGACATGTCCTACGGGATGCGCCAGTTCCTGATGTCCGACCCGGGCGGCAACTCGGTCCGCGTCGGCCAGGAGATCGCCGGGGACAAGAGCATGCGGCCGGCGCCCCGGGAGACCTTCGCGAAGGCGCTGCACCTCGCGGACCTCTTCGCGGACTCCAAGGAGGACCTGCCGGGGGCCGCGAGGATCGTCGACCGGGCGCTCGCCCGCCAGGACGTGCGGCCCACGCCCGTGCAGCTGCTGCGGCTGCTGGTGCTCCGCGGCGACATCGCCGGGCGGCTCGGGGACGAGGCGCGGGCCGCCGCGGCCCTGGAGCGGGCCGAGGGCGTCGAGCTGAGCGCGGCCGAGCGGCGGGAGGCGGCGGACGCGCTGGCCCGGCTGCGCGATCTGCGGGACTGAGGGGGCCCGGGCGCCCTGGCGCGACGGAGGCGGCCCGGCGGGTGCCCGCCGGAGGACGCGGCCGGCGGGATCAGCCGGCCTCGTGCTCCAGCGCGACGAGGTCGAACGCGCCCTTGCCGTCGAGGGACTCCCGGATGATGTCCGCGTGGCCCGCGTGCCGGCCGATCTCCTCGACCAGGTGCAGCATCAGCCAGCGCATCGAGACCGCGGCGTCCTTCGGGTACCACGGCGCCTCGGGCAGCGGGAACGTGTCGTCCAGGCTGGGCACCGAGCGGACGAAGTCGTCGGTCTCGCGCGCGACGGAGTCCCAGAACGCCAGCACCCCGGGGATGGTCTCGCCGTCCACCAGCCGGAAGCTGTCGCTCCAGGTGTCCTCGGTCCGCTCCTTCTCGTTCGGCTTCCGCTGGGCCAGCCGCAGCCAGCCCAGCTCGGTCTCGGCGACGTGCTTGAGCAGACCGGAGAGGGAGAGTTCGCTGGCGCTGGGGCGGGTGGCGGCCTGCTCCTCGGTCAGACCGAGCACCGAACGCCGGACGGCGCCGCGCTGCGCCTCGACGAAGGAGATCAGCGCACCGCGCTCGTCACCGTGCGCCTCCGCGGGAACGTGAGTGACCATGGTGTCCGCCTTCCGGTCGGGGGAAGGACCTCTCCTTCCCGCACCTCACACGCTACGGACCCTTGAGGACACCTTCTGTCCTCAAGGGTCCGCGGACCGTGGTCGTGTCGCCGTTCGGCCCGGCCCCGCCCGGACGGCGGGCCCGGGGCCGGAAACAGGCGGGACGGCGGGGCCGGACCGGCCGTGGGCCCGGAGCAGGGCGGACGGCCCGCGACCGGCGGCCGGCTCAGAAGGGGAAGCGCGAACGGCCGTGCTGCACGGAGATCCACTTCTGGGTGGTGAAGGCGTCCAGCATCGCCTCGCCGTTCAACCGGCCCACGCCGGACTGCTTCTCGCCGCCGAAGGGGACGATCGGCTCGTCGTGGACCGTGCCGTCGTTGATGTGGATCATGCCCGTGCGGATCCGCTTGGCGAGCCGGACCCCGCGCTCGACGTCCCCCGTGTGCACGGCGCCGCTTAGGCCGTACGGGGTGTCGTTGGCGATCCGCACGGCCTCGTCCTCGCCGTCGAACGGGATGACCAGGGCCACCGGGCCGAAGATCTCCTGGGTGAGCACGGGCGAGCCCTCCGGGATGCCGGTGAGCACCGAGGGGGCCACGAGGTTGCCCTCGGTCGCGCCGTGCACCAGCGCCGTCGCGCCCGCCCGGACCGTCTGCTCGACGAGCGAGGAGACCGCCTCGGCCTGCGAGGAGTTGATCAGCGGGCCGATGTGGGTGGCCGGGTCGGAGGGGTCGCCGGTCTTCAGCGTCCGCACCTTGGCGACGAACTTCTCGGTGAAGCGCTCCTCCACCGAGCGGTCGACGAGGATGCGGTTGGCGGCCATGCAGACCTGGCCCTGATGGACGAAGCGGCTGAAGACGGCCGCGTCGACGGCGTAGTCGACGTCGGCGTCGTCGAGGACGATCAGGGCGCTGTTGCCGCCGAGTTCGAGGATCGCGTGCTTGAAGTTGGCCGCGCAGACGGTCGCGACGTGGCGGCCCACCTTGTCGGAGCCGGTGAACGAGATCGCCTTGGGGACCGGGTGCTCCAGCAGGGCGTCGCCGATCTCGGCGATGTCGGTGATGACGACGTTCAGCAGACCGGGCGGCAGGCCCGCGTCCTCGAAGACCTTGGCCACCAGGGAGCCGCCGCAGACGGGTGTGTTCTGGTGCGGCTTCAGCACCACGGCGTTGCCGAGCGCGAGCGCGGGGGCGACCGACTTGATCGAGAGCAGGAAGGGGAAGTTGAACGGGCTGATGACGCCGACCACGCCGACCGGGACCCGGTAGACCCGGTTCTCCTTGCCGTCGACCGGCGACGGCAGGATGCGCCCCTCGGGGCGCAGCGCCAGATGGACCGCCTCGCGCAGGAACTCCTTGACCAGGTGCAGCTCGAATGCGGCCTTCAGGTGCGTGCCGCCGAGCTCCGCCACGATCGCCGCGGCGATCTCCTGCTCGCGGTCCTCGATGATGCGCAGGGCCTTCTCGAAGACGAGGCGCCGGGCGTAGGGGTTGGTCGCCGCCCACTCCTCCTGCGCCCGCTCGGCGGCGCGGTACGCCTGGTCGACCTCGGCCGCGGTGGCGACGGTGATGGACGCGAGCTTCTCCCCGTCGTACGGGTTGAAGTCGATGATGTCCCAGGAGCCGCTGCCGGGCTTCCACTCGCCGTCTATGTACTGAAGTGCGAGGTCGGTGAAGAAGGACATGCGATCACTGCTCCATGGGCGAGTGCGGCGGTGGCCGGCGCGGGCACAGCTGACTGACGCGTATCTGATGTGACGTCATCGTACTGATGTTGCAGTGGAGTTGAAGGAGTCAGATGAGCTGGAGAAGCCCCCGGAGGATGTCCCGGGCACCGGCCGGGTCGGGGCTGTCCTCGCAGAGCCGTCCCATCACCCGCTCGTACAGGGCCACTTCCTCGCGCTTGTCGAGGTAGAGGGCGCTGGTGAGCTGCTCCAGGTAGACGATGTCGGAGAGGTCGGACTCGGGGAACCTCAGCATGGTGAAGGCGCCGCTCTCGCCCGCGTGGCCGCCGAAGCTGAACGGCATCACCTGGAGGGTGATGTTCGGGTGCTCGGAGACCTCGATGAGGTGGCGGAGCTGGTCCTGCATGACGGACCGGTCGCCGTAGGGCCGGCGCAGCGCGGCCTCGTCGAGGACGACATGGAGCTGCGGGGCGTTCTCGGAGACCAGGGCCTTCTGGCGTTCGAGCCGCAGGGCGACCCGCTTGTCGATCTCGGCGGCCGGCGCGTCGGGCATGCCGCGGACGACGACGGCATGGGCGTACGACTCCGTCTGGAGCAGCCCGTGCACGAACTGCACCTCGTAGATGCGGATCAGGGAGGCGGCGCCTTCGAGGCCGATGTACGTCTGGAACCAGCCGGGCAGCACATCGCCGAAGCTGTGCCACCAGCCGGCGACGTTCGCCTCCTTGGCGAGGCCGAGCAGCGAGCCGCGCTCGGCGTCGTCGGCCACTCCGTAGAGGGTGAGCAGATCCTCGACGTCCCGCGCCTTGAAGCTCACCCGGCCCAACTCCATACGGCTGATCTTGGATTCCGAGGCACGGATGGAGTACCCGGCCGCCTCACGCGTGATGCCGCGGGACTCCCTGAGTCTCCTCAGCTGCGAGCCCAGCAGGATGCGCCGTACCACCGAGCCGCCGCCCGGCCCGTCCGGTCGGGGATATCCCCACGACCCGGCTGACTCAGCAATCTCTCCTGCCGCCACGGCCCGAACCCTCCCCATCTCTGTGCGTCATGCAGTCGTTCCCCGATCGTCCCTGAGGTCCCCCCGAACCCCAAGAGCCGGATTCTGCCACCAAACGCTTCACCCTGTACTCGTCCGATTACAGAAACGGGTGACTCTTGGCCAGAAGTTGAACGTGAGACGAAAGAGAGTGACGGAAGAAAAGCACAGGAATGGATATAGGCAGGGACATGGCAGGCGCGTGCACGTGCATCTGCCCTTGCATCTGCCGTAGGCATTGGGAAGCATGGGCGCCGCGCACCTGCGTGCTCGTTCGTGTTGTAGCGTCACAGCCGCGATTCCCGGGAGTGCCTCGCATGGGGACGAATGGATCGACCATGCTCGAGCCGTTACGGCAGGGCCTTCCGCCGATCGATCCCTCCGCCGTCTCCAGCTCCGCCTCCTGCGCACTGCCCGCCCGCTTCGAAGCGGTGCGCGGCGCACGGCAGTTCACCCGGAGCACGCTCGGCAGGTGGGAACTCGGCCACCGCTTCGACGACGTCTCCCTCGTGGTGTCCGAACTCGTCACCAACGCGCTGCGCCACGCGCTGCCCGACGAGTCGTCCGTCACCGTGCACGCCGCCGCCCACGAACCGCCGGTGCGGCTGCACCTGATGCGGTGGCAGAGCCGGCTGGTGTGCGCGGTGCGCGACCCCAGCCACGACGGACCCGCCGAACGCGAGTCCGAGGAGGACTTCGCGGCCGAGTCCGGCCGCGGCCTGTTC
This sequence comes from Streptomyces genisteinicus, assembly GCF_014489615.1. GTDB lineage: Bacteria > Actinomycetota > Actinomycetes > Streptomycetales > Streptomycetaceae > Streptomyces > Streptomyces genisteinicus. The sequence goes on along the minus strand of NZ_CP060825.1, from coordinate 4,018,783 downwards.
CTCGTCGACTCCTTCAGTGACGGATGGGGCTGGCACCCGCTGGCCGGTTCGCTGCGCGGCAAGGTCGTCTGGGCGCTGTTCCGGCTGGGCTGATCCCCGCCGGCCACGCGAGAGCCGCCCGCCCTTCGGGGCACGGGGCGACGGAGTGGCCCCGCCGGGTCGCCCCCGGGCGCGCGAGGAGGCGTCCGGTGGTGTGCGGTGGGGCGGGGAAGTCCTCGCGTCCCGTGCGGGGTGCCGCGGGGAGGTGCTTGCTTCAGGCGACCAGGTGGTCGAATTCGCCGTCCTTGACGCCCAGGAGCAACGCTTCTATCTCCGCGGGCGTGTACACCAGTGCGGGGCCTTCGGGATGCCGTGAGTTGCGCATCGCCACATCACCGCCGGGAAGCTTGGCGAACTCCACGCAGGAGCCCTGGGAGTTGCTGTGGCGGCTCTTCTGCCAGACAACTCCCTGCAGCTCCGTGGCTGTTATGCCGTTGTACACGTGGCGCACAAATCGCTCCCGGGGTGCAAGGTGCAGGTGTCAACCATCCCGGATCATAGCTGTGTTCACGTGCGGACGCGTGAGCGGATGCACTGGCAGATGCACGTGCACACGGGGTGTTCCCGCGGTTACAGGACCGTCCCCCCACCGCGCCTCGGGAGACTGCCGCAACTGACCGTCCGTTCAGCGCGCGGGGCCTCCGCGCCGCTCCCGCCGGGACTCCGGGACCCGCCGGGCGCGCCGCGCGGGGGTGCCGTCCGTCCCGCGTACTCGCCCCCGGAGCACGGGAGTCGGGGACGCGGCGGACGGGAGTCGGGGGTGCGGCGGACGGGCGGCCGGGAGGCGCCGCCGCGTCGCGGGAGCCGTTCGCCGCCCTGGTAGCTTGACGGCGTCGTGCCATCGATCAGGGGGACAGAGACGTGTTCAAGCCCGTACGCATCGCGGCCGCGGCCGCAGGACTCGCGGCCGCTCTCGCGCTGACCGGCTGCGGCAGCGGCGACAGCGGCGGCGACGAGGGCAAGACGCCGGCGTCCCCGACCGCCTCCGCCGAAGCCGGCGGCGAGGCGCAGCAGCCGGAGGACGTCGAGGGCACCTGGGCCGGCGTGACCGACTCCAAGCCGGTGGTGCTCTCCGTCAAGAACGGCAAGGCGGCGCTGCTGGCCGACGGGCACGCCTGCACCGGCGCGGTCGAGGACCACGACGGCAGCCCGATGCTGTCCCTCAAGTGCGCGGACGGGAACACCGACCGCACCATGGGCGCCATCGAGTCCAACGACGGCACGACCCTGGTCGTCTCCTGGGACGCCGGGGCGAAGGACACCCTGAAGAAGAGCGACGGCGCGACGCTGCCGGACGGCCTGCCCACGGAGCTGTCGGCGTCCTGACGCCCGACGGGCCGCCCGGTACCGGGGGCCCGGCACGACGGGCCGCGGTCTCCCCGGAGACGCGGCCCGTCGCCGTTCCGTCTGCGGTCGGACCATTATGTGTGTGTGACATAGTCGCTCGGCGGCGCCCACCGACCGATCCGGGCAGACCGCCGAGCGCCGCCCACCGACCGATCCGGGAGTTACGGATGGCCGCCGAATGGCACCCCGTGCGGCAGTCCCGCACACACGAACTGGTCCTGGAGAGCATCGAGCAGCGCGTGCTCTCCGGTGACCTCAAGGCCGGCGACCGCCTCCCGCCCGAACGGGAGCTCGCTCCCGTCCTCGGCGTCAGCCGCTCCGCGCTCCGCGAGGCCCTGCGGGTGCTGGAGACCATCGGCGTGCTGAGCGCGCAGGCGGGCCGGGGTCCCGACTCGGGGGCCCGGATGGTCCGCAACCCGGACGACGCCCTCGGCAGGCTGCTGCGGCTGCACTTCGCGCTGGGCAGCTACACCCTGGAGGACATGCTGGAGGCCCGCGTCGTCCTGGAACGCTCCAGCTTCGAGGCGGCCGCGCGGAACGCGTCAAAGGAGCAGCTGGCGGAGCTCGGCGACCTCGTGGCGGCGATGGAGCGCCCGGGGACCGGCGTCGAGCGCTTCAACGACCTGGACACCCGTTTCCACGTGCTCGTCGCCCGCGCCTCCGGCAACCAGCTCACCTCGACGCTCACCTCCGCGGTGCGCGAGTCCGTGCGGCCGCTGATCCTGCGCGCGCTGGAGACGGCGGAGGACTGGCCCGCCGCGGCGGCCGCGCTCGCCGCCGAGCACGCGGAGCTGCTGCGTCTGGTGCGGGCCGGTGAGGGCGAGGCGGCGGCGGCGCTCGCGGAGCGCCACATCCGCGGCTTCCACGGCGGGCTGGTGGCCGACACCCCGCCCGGGGACTGACGGGACCCGCCCGGCGGGGCGGTCCCGTCAGTCCCCGGTCGGTTCCGGACGGGGGTAACGGTCGGGCGGTTGCGGACGGGCGGTTGCGGACGGGGTCCGGTCGGGCGGTTCCGGTTGGGCGTTGCCGTCGGCGGTCCCGGTCGGGCGGTTGCGGACGGGGGCGGTCCTCGTCGGAGGCGGTCGCCGTCCGGGGCCCAGAAAGGTCCGACCACACGACGGAAGGTCCTTGCGCCGGGATGGACCGTCGCTAGTATGGTCGGACCATACATTCCCGTGGAGACCCGTCATGCGTATCGGACTCTTCGCCACCTGCCTCGGGGACACCCTGTTCCCCGACGCGGTGCGGGCGACCGCCCTCCTCCTGGCCCGGCTCGGCCACGAGGTCGTGTTCCCGCCGGAGCAGACCTGCTGCGGCCAGATGCACGTCAACACCGGCTACCAGCGCGAACCGGTCCCTCTGGTGCGCAACTTCGCCGAGACCTTCCGGGACGCCTCCCTCGACGCGGTCGTCATGCCCTCCGGCTCCTGCGCGGGCTCCGTGCGCCACCAGCACGGGATCGTCGCCGAGCGCTACGGCGACGCCGCGCTGCGCAGCGCGGTCGCCGAGGTCGGGGCCAAGACGTACGAGCTCTCCGAACTCCTCGTGGACGTCCTCGGCGTGACGGACGTCGGCGCCTACTTCCCCCACCGGGTCACCTACCACCCCACCTGCCACTCGCTGCGGATGCTGCGCGTCGGCGACAAGCCGCTGCGGCTGCTGCGGGCCGTGGAGGGAATCGACCTGGTCGAACTGGAACAGGCCGACTCCTGCTGCGGTTTCGGCGGCACCTTCGCCCTGAAGAACGCCGGCACCTCGGCCGCCATGCTGGAGGACAAGATGCGCCATGTGAGGGCCACCGGGGCCGACGTGTGCACCGCCGGCGACTCGTCCTGCCTGATGCACATCGGCGGCGGGCTGTCCCGGATCAAGGCCGGCACCCGCACGCTCCACCTCGCCCAGATCCTCGCCGCCACACGCACCGCGCCCCACGCCCTGACGGAGGCAGCCCGATGAGCCGAGCCGGGACCCCGCAGTCCACGAACACCTTCCTCGGCATGCCCGCCCGCCCGCCGCGGGTCCCCTACGGCGAGGGCAACCTCCGCGGCGAGCAGGCGTTCCCCCGTGCCGCCGCCGGCGAGCTGCGCAACGAGCAGCTGCGCCGCAACCTGGGACGCGCCACGGGCACGATCCGCGGCAAGCGGATCGCCGTCACCGCCGAACTGCCGGACTGGGAGGAGCTGCGCGACGCGGGCGCGGCCATCAAGACCGACGCCCTGGCCCGGCTGCCCGAGCTGCTGGAGGAGCTGGAGCGCCGGGTCACCGAACGCGGCGGCACCGTGCACTGGGCCCGCGACGGGGCCGAGGCCAACGAGATCGTCACCCGGCTGGTCAGGGCGACCGGCAGCGACGAGGTCATCAAGGTCAAGTCCATGGCCACCCAGGAGATCGGGCTCAACGAGCACCTGGAGCAGGCCGGGATCACCCCCTGGGAGACGGACCTCGCCGAACTCATCGTGCAGCTCGGCCACGACCGGCCCTCGCACATCCTCGTCCCGGCGATCCACCGCAACCGCGACGAGATCCGCGAGATCTTCCTGCGCGAGATCCCCGGCGTCGACCCCGGCCTCGACGCGGTCCCGGAGCACCTCGCGGCCGCCGCACGGGCCTACCTCCGCGAGAAGTTCATGACCACCCGCGTCGCCGTCTCGGGCGCGAACTTCGGCATCGCCGAGACCGGCACCCTGGGCGTCGTCGAGTCCGAGGGCAACGGCCGGATGTGCCTGACCCTCCCCGAGACCCTCATCACCGTGATGGGCATCGAGAAGGTCCTCCCGCGCCATCAGGACCTGGAGGTCTTCCTCCAGTTGCTGCCCCGCTCCTCGACCGGGGAGCGGATGAACCCGTACACCTCCCTGTGGACGGGTGTCACCGAGGGGGACGGCCCGCAGGACTTCCATCTGGTCCTGCTCGACAACGGGCGCACCGCCGCCCTCGCCGACTCCGTGGGGCGCCAGGCGCTCAACTGCATCCGCTGCTCCGCGTGCCTCAACGTCTGCCCGGTCTACGAGAGGGTCGGCGGCCACGCCTACGGGTCCACCTATCCGGGGCCGATCGGCGCGGTGCTCACCCCCCAGCTCGCGGGCATGCACGCCGCCGCCGACGACCCCAACAGCTCCCTCCCGTACGCCTCGACGCTCTGCGGGGCCTGCTACGACGCCTGCCCGGTGAAGATCGACATCCCGTCGCTGCTCGTCGAACTCCGCCACCAGAAGACCGAGGAGACCGGGCGCTCCGCGGAGCGGCTGGCCATGCGGGCGGCCGCCGCCGTGATGGGACGCCCCCGGCTCTGGACCGCCGCGCAGCGCACCGCGCGCCTCGGGCGCGCGGTCGCGGGGCGGGACGGCACGATCGGCCGGCTCCCTCGGCCGCTGTCCGGCTGGAGCGACACCAGGGACACGCCCGCACCCCCCGCGCAGACCTTCCGCGACTGGTTCGCCTCCGCGGAGGGGGCGGCAGCCCTGCGCGAGGCCGCCCGGGAGGGCGAGCGGCGGAGTGCCGACGGCCCCGCGCACGGCGACGACCAGCAGGAGGACCAGTGACCACGGGCACCCCCGGCACGACAGGCACCACGATCTCGGCCGCGCGGGAGACCGTGCTCGGCCGGGTCCGCGACGCGCTCGCCCTCGCCCCGCCCGCGCGGACCACGGTCCCCCGGGCGTACCGGACCGGGCGCCTGCTGCCCGACGAGGAGCGTCTCGGCCTCTTCACCGACCGGCTCACCGACTACCGGGCCACGGTGCTCACCTGCACGGCGGACGGCACGGCGGCGGCCGTCGGCCGGGCGCTCGCGGACCGCGGGGCCCGCCGGGTCGGTGTGCCGGCCGGGCTCGACCGGAGCTGGCTCGCCGGATGGGACGGGGAGGTGTTCGAGGACTCCGCCGACGTGCCGCCCCGGGACCTCGAATCGCTGGACGGGGTCGTCACCGGGGCGGCCGCCGGCTGCGCCGAGACCGGCACCGTCTTCCTGGACGCCTCCCCGGACCAGGGGCGGCGGGCCCTGTCGCTCGTGCCGGACCTCCATGTGTGCGTGGTGGACCTGTCGACGGTGGAGGCCGGGGTGCCGGAGGCGCTCGCCCGGCTCGTCACCGGGCGGCCCACGACGCTGATCAGCGGCCCGTCCGCGACGTCCGACATCGAACTGGAGCGGGTCGAGGGGGTGCACGGCCCCCGCACCCTGGTGGTCGTCGTCCGCACCGACGCGTGAGGCGGACGCCTCACCCGTCGGTGCGCGTCCGTCCGCCACGCGGCGCGCGGGCAGGGACGCCGGCCCTCACCGCACGGGGTGCGGGCGTCCGCCGCGCGGCACAGGTGCGCGGCGCCTCCCGGGGCCCCTGACGCGGCCCACGGCGCGGGCGGGGCCCGTCGGCGCCACGGCACGAGTGCGGCCGTCCGGCCGGGCACGGGTATGCGGGTGCCCCGGGGCACGCGTGGCACAGCCCCACGCACGGTGGCCGCCGCCCGCGGCGGCGGAGCGCGCGGGCCGGCTCAGCCGTCGCGTCCCCGCAGCCGGGGCCGGGGCGGCCCGGTGGGGCGGGCGCGGTCCGCGGCCGAGGTGCCGTCGCGCCAGCCCTCGGGATCGGTCGCGCCCCGCACCCGGGTCGTGGTGGTCTCGGGGAACATCCGGTCGGCGCGGTCGGTGACGGCCAGTTCGCGGGTGGCGAGTACCGGCAGCAGGTCACCGGTCACCACCTCCTCCGCCACGGCGGCGAGGTGGTCGCCGAGACGGGCCGCGTAGGCCGTCCAGAACGACTGCCGGAACGTCTTGGTCCGCTTGCGGCCGCCGGCGCGCTGCGCGGACTCGGCCACCGTCATCGCCGTGGTGCCCTGCACCAGCAGCGAGGTGTACAGCAGCTCGACCGCCTCCAGGTCCCCCTCGAAGCCGACCACCGTGGAGAAGCCGAACGCGCTGTTCCACACGGCCCGGCAGTGGTTGGCTCCGGCCACGGCGTCGAGGAGGACCGCCTTCGCCGTCTCGTACGGGGCGTCCACGCCGATGCGGCAGGCGGACGGCTCCTGCGCCGACGGGGCGCCGTGGGCGAGCACGGCCTCGTCGATGCTGTGCCGGGCCATCAGTTCCTGGGCCTTGGCCGTCAGCGCCTCGGCCTCCTGCGGGAAGCCCGTCGCCTCCGCCTTGGCGAGCAGCGCCCGGACCCGGGTCAGCATGCGGGGCTCGTGCGCAGGGGCGGGCGCCGACAGCGGCGCGCCGCCGGGCGGCGGGCCGACGGGCTCGATGCGCGGCAGACGGGCCAGCAGCCGGTACAGCTCCAGCACCGCGGTGGCCCGCGTGAAGCGGTCCGCCCGGTACGGCCCGAGGCTCCCCAGCCCCGCGATCTGGGCCCGCCAGCGCGGCGGAAGCCGGTCGCCGTAGGCGGCGGACTCGGCGACTGCCAGTCCCGCGAGGAGCCGGCCGTGCGCCTCGTCCAGGTCGCGCCGGACCAGCCGGGCCACGTCCTCCGGCTGCCATCCGCGCTCCCAGGCCCCGCGCAGCAGCAGCTCGCCCCGGCGGTCCAGCTCCGCGTCGGCCGCCGGATCGGCCGCGAGGAGGGACGCCGCCGTGTCCAGGGCGTCGTCGCCCTCCGCGTACAGCGCCGCGGCCAGCGCCTTCTCGACCGTGCTCACACAGGGGATGGTGTCACGGGGTGCACGGGGGTAGGGCAGGCACTACCCCGCAGACGCCCCCTCGTGGTCGTGTCCGGCGCGGGCCCGGACGGAAGCATCGGTGGCATGAACACACCGGCCGTACGGCTCACCGACCTCCGCCGTGTCCACCGCGGCGTCACCGCGCTCGACGGGGTCCGCCTCGACTTCGCCCGCGGCAGCTTCACCGCCGTGATGGGGCCGTCCGGCTCCGGCAAGTCCACCCTGCTGAACTGCGCCGCGGGCATCGACCGGCCCACCTCGGGGCGCGTCGAGATCGACGGTGTGCCGCTCGACGGCCTGGGCGAGCGGCGGCTCGCCCTGCTGCGCCGGGAACGCGTCGGCTTCGTCTTCCAGGCGTACAACCTGATCCCCTCCCTGACCGCCGCGCAGAACGTGGCGCTGCCGCTGCGCCTCGCCGGACGCCGGCCCTCCCGGGCCGCCGTGCTCGACGCGCTGGAGCGGGTCGGCCTGCGGGAGCGGGCCGGGCACCGGCCCGCGCAGCTGTCCGGCGGACAGCAGCAGCGCGTGGCGCTCGCCCGCGCCCTGATCACCCGGCCCGCGGTGCTGTTCGGCGACGAGCCGACCGGCGCGCTGGACACCGTCACCAGCCGCGAGGTGCTCACCCTGCTCAGGGGCCTGGTGGACACCGCGGCGCAGACCGTCGTCATGGTCACCCACGACCCGGTCGCCGCCTCCTTCGCCGACCGGGTGGTGTTCCTGGTCGACGGGCGGGTCGCGGGGGAGATGGCGGCGCCGGCCGCCGACGCCGTCGCCGCCCGCCTCGCGGGACTGGAGGCCGTCCCGTGCTGACCGTCGCCCTCGCCGGACTCCGGGCCCGCTGGGCCGCCTTCGTCGCGAGCTTCGCCGCCCTGGCCCTCGGGGTCGGACTGCTGACCGCCATGGGCCTCGGCCTCGCCTCCACCCTCGACGCCCCGCGGCGGGCGCCGGAACGTTTCGCGTCGTCGCCGGTGGTGGTGATGGGACATGACACGCTGACCGCCGAGGTGCGGCGGGGCCCCGGCACCGCCCGGGTGTCGAAACGGCTCGACCGTCCACACCCTGTGGACGCCGCACTCGTCCGCGAACTGGGCACGCTGGGCACCGTGGTGCGCGCCGGCGGGCCGGACGCGGTCGGCGTCGACGCCCCGTCCGACGCGGTACGCGCCCTCGTGGGCGACCGCGCCCAGGTCCTCACCGGCGACGCCCGGACACGCGCCGATGCCCGCACGGAGCAGGACGCACGGGCGCTGGTCTCCGTCAACGCCCTGCTCGGCACGGCCGGCGGCGTGGCCGCGTTCGTCTCCGTCTTCGTCGTCGCCTCCACGTTCGCCTTCGCGGTGGCGCTGCGCCGCCGCGAGTTCGGGCTGCTGCGCGCCACCGGCGCCACACCCGGTCAGGTGCGCCGGGTGCTGCTCACCGAAGCCCTCGTCATGGGCACGGCCGCCTCGGCCGCCGGATGCGTGCTCGGCGCCCTGGGCGCGCCGCCCTTGGGACGGCTGCTGGCCGGCGGAGGTGCGGCGCCCGGCTGGTTCGCCATCCGGACGGACGTGCAGTGGCCGCTGCACGCGGCGTTCTGGACCGGGCTGCTGGTCGCGGTGGCCGGGGTGTGGGCGGCGTCGCGGCGGGCCGGCCGGGTCGGCCCCGCCGAGGCGCTGCGCGAGGCCGACGTGGACACCGGCGTCCTGCCGCGCGGGCGGCTCGTCCTGGGCGCCGTGCTCGCCGTCGCGGGCGCCGGACTGCTGCTGTGGGGGCTCGCCGGCGACCCGGCGGATCTGCTGGGCCGCAAGAGCCGGACCACCCGGCCGATGCTCCTGATCACCGCGGTCGCGCTGCTCTCCCCCCTGCTGGTGCGCCGCCTCGCCCGGCTGCTCCCGGCGGGCCGGGGCGGTGTCGGGCTGCTCGTCCGCGAGAACACGGCGGCCTCGGTGCGGCGCACGTCGGCGATCGCCGCACCTGTCCTGGTGACCGTCGCGCTCACCGGCTCGCTGCTCGGCTCGACCGGGACGGTGACGGCCTCGCGGGCCGCCGAGGCGCGGACACGCACCGCTGCCGAACTGGTCGTGACCGGCGAGGACCTGACGGTCCCCCGGCCGACCGGGGCCGCGCTCCTGGGGGCCACCGTCTCCGGGTCGGCCCCGACGTCCGTCTTCGTGCGCGAGGAGGACACCGCGCTGATCCGGTACGAAGCGCGCGGGGTGGGCGACCCGGCCGCGTTCGCCGGCCTCTCCCGGCTCCCGCTGGTCGCGGGCGACGTACGCGACCTCGACGACGGGTCGATCGTGGTGAGCGAGGAGTGGGAGCGGCGGACCGTCGGCGACCGGGTCGACGTGTGGCTCGGCGACGGGCGGCCCGCACGGCTGCGGATCGCCGCCGTGGTCGCCGTCGGCGCGGGCGCCGACTCCGTCTTCGTCACCGCCGCCAACGCCCCCGGCGCGCCGGTCGACCGGATCGACGTGGGACCCGCCCCCGGCACGGACCCGGCCGCCGCGGCGCAGGCCCTGCGGGACGCCACCGGGGGCACGGTCCGCACGGCCGACGCCTGGGCCGCGGCGGCCCATCCGCGGACGAACCCGCAGACACGGCTCGGGCTGCTCGTCGTCCTCGGCATCGCGCTCGTCTACACGGCCGTCGCTCTGGCGGGCACGCTGCTGATGGCGACGGCCGCGCGGCGGGACGAGACGGCGTCGCTCCGGCTGGCCGGCGCCACCCGCGCGCAGGTGCTGCGGACGGTGGCCGGCGAGGCGCTGCTCGCGGTGGCGGTGGGCGCGGTGCTCGGCGCGCTGGTGGCCGCGGTCGAGCTCGGGGGGACGGCCGCCGCGCTGACGGCGCTGGGCGCGCCGGTGGCGATGGCGGTCCCGTGGGGCCCGGCCGCCGCGGCGGCGGGCGCGTGCGCGGTGATCGCGGCGCTCTGCGCGACGGCGGCCTGCCCGCGGAGCGGGACGGCCTGACCCGGGGCGGGGTGCCGCCGGGGCGGGTGGCCCGCCTGCTGGGGCGAGGCGGACGCCCGCGGGGCCGGGGCGCGGGTGACCGCCCGCAGGGTCGGGCCGGGCGCCCGGCCGCCCCCGTTTCCCGGTCGCGCGGACGTCACCACCGGGCCCGCCGAGGGATGCACCCCGGCCGGAGGGCCCGAGCGGGGCAGCGGTCACCACCCGCAGGGCAGCCCGACGGCGGACGCCCGCAGGACCGGCCGAGGCGGGCCGGAGGCAACCACCCGCAAGGCCGTGCCCGGCACCGGAAGTCCGCAGCACGCGACCGCGCACACCTCGCCACCGGGCCGGCCGAGGGATGCACCCCGGCCGGAGGGCCCGAGCGGGACAGCGGGTGGACGGGGCCGGGTGCCCGGCCCGGTGCCGCGTGAGCCGCCGGCTCCGCGCAGGGCCCGGGGCGGACCGTCGGGAGCGGGTGCCCGCCGGGCACCTCCTCGGTCGTCGTCGTCAGATCTCCACGTGGACCTCGACCCGGTCGAAACGCAGTGCGGCAAGGTCCCCGCGCGGGATCACCCAGTGGACGATGCCGTCTTCCAGGTCGGGCACGTCCTCGCCGCACAGCCAGGCGGCGAGGAGCACCCACTCGCCGGCCTCCTCCTCCAGCGCGCGGTGGCGGGCGATCGTCCGCACGGGATGGGTGTTCCGGGTGAGCGGGTTGCCCCCGAGCTGGAACCCGGTGTGGTCGCCGTCGTACGCGTCGTCCCAGGCATCACCGAGATCCCCGGCGAGGTCGTAGTGCTCCAGCTCGGGTTCGCCCCACCACCCGTCGGCGAAATCCTCGGGCTGCTGCGCGGAGAGACTGCCGGGCGCCAGGAACAGCGCCCGCTCCGGGAACGGGTCCCGGTTCCCGTCCCGGCGGCGCGGCACCACGGGACTCCCGGCCGGCACGTACCGCACGGCGTCCGGCTGGGGCCCGTCGCCGTCGAGGTCGGGGTGGGCGAACAACAGCAGCCGGCCGTCGGGGGGCAGCGGAAGGCCGGTGGAGCCGGGCGGGAGCGCGGCGCAGTCGACGGAGGCGACGAAGGGGAGCGAGGGGTCCGGCGCGCCGGGCGGCAGCGGCGCGTCGCCGCCGTACCTGCCCGCCGCCGGCCCGTCGCCGCGTGCCGTGAGCCCCGCCTTCGGCAGGACGGTCCGTATCCACTCCTCCACCTCCGCGGGAGGCAGCCCCTGCGCGGCCGCCGAGGCCCGGAAGCGTTCCGTCGTACCGATGTCGATCACGTGATCGGTCATGCGGGCAGGTTAGGGGACGCCTGCGACATCGCCCCGGCCCCGCGGCACCGTCCCCGGCGGGAGCCGCCCACCGCCCGGACCGGCGGCGGCGGTACGCCTGCCGGCGCCGGTACGTCCGCGGGCGCCAGGACGTCCGCGGGGCCTTAGTACGTCTGCGGGGCGATGTTCTGTTCCGCCCACACGACCTTGCCGGTGACGGTGCGGCACGAACCCCAGCGCCGGCAGAGCATGTTGATGAGCTGGAGGCCGCGGCCGCCCTCGTCGCTGACGTCCGCGTGCTGGATCTGGGGCAGGTCGGGTCCGGTGTCGGAGACCTCCACGGTGAGGCGTTCGCCCCGCAGCAGACGCAGCTGGCCGGGGCCGTTGCCGTAGCGCAGGGCGTTGCCGACGAGTTCGCTGACGACCAGTTCGCTGACGTCCGTCAGCTCCGACAGGCCCCAGGCCGCCAGCTGTTCGGCTACCAGGCGCCGGGCGACGGAGGCCACGTTCCCCTCGCGGGGCAGTGTCCACACCTTCAGGTCGTCGCCCGGTTCCGGGGTGGTGGCGGCGACCAGCAGCACCGCCTCGTCGATGCGGAAGGCGTTGGGGGCCTCGGCCAGCAGCTCCCCCTCCTCCAGCCGGCCCGGGCCCAGCGCCAGGGCCTTGGTCCGCAGCCGGTCGAGCTGGACGTCCACGTCGTCCGCGCGGTTCTTCACCAGGCCGTCGGTGTAGAACACGAGGTGGCTGCCCTCGGGGGCCGTCACCCGCAGCGGGTCGTACGGGATCACGCCGGCGCCGAGCGGCGCCCCGACGGGAACGTCCAGGAACGCGGCGTCCCCGCGGCCGTCGAGCAGCAGCGGCGGCAGATGGCCGGCGCTGGCGAAGGTGAAGCTCCCGTCGGCCGGGTCGTAGACGGCGCAGAGGCAGGTGGCGACCTGCTCGTCCTCCAGGTCCCGGGTGGCGAGGTCGAGCCGGGCGAGGATGCGTTCCGGCGCGGTGTCCAGGGTCATCAGCGTCCGGCCGACGGCGCGGAGCCGTCCCATGGTGGCGGCGGCCGGCAGTCCGTGGCCCATCACGTCGCCGACCATGAGGGCGGTCCGGCCGCCGGGCAGGGCCATCACGTCGTACCAGTCGCCGCCGACCCCGCGTGCGGCGACGGAGGGCGCGTACTCCGCGTGCACCTCCAGCCCCGGCGTCAGCGGCGTGGCACGGGGCAGCAGACTGCGCTGGAGGGTGATCACATGCTCGCGTTCGCGTCCGTAGAGACGGGCGTTGTCGATGAAGACCGCTGCACGCGAGGCGAGTTGTTCGGCGAGCGCGAGGTCGGTGGTGGAGAACGGCCTGCTGCCGGCGCCGCGCACGAAGTCGGCTGTGCCCAGCAGGACGCCGCGGGCAATCAGCGGCACCGCCAGATAGCTGTGCACCCCGTTGACCCGCATCTTGGCCGCCGCGCTCGGGGTGGGCGCCACCCGTTCGAAGTCGGCCTTCTCCATGCGGCTGACCAGCACGGGCTTCCCCTGCCTGAGGCAGTAGCGGTGCAGCAGGGTCTCGCGCGCCGTCTCCGGCCGGTTGATGGTCACCCCGACCGGCGTCGGCTCCAGGGAGGAGAGCGAGTCGACGGCGCAGACCGCCATGGCACGGCTCGCGGGGATGCCGGCGCCGGTCCAGCGGGACCCCTCCTCGCCGCGCAGCACGTCCTCCAGGATGTCGACCGCGGCGGCGTCGGCGAAGCGGGGCACGGTGAACTCGGCCAGTTCCTGCGCCGTCCGCTCCAGGTCGAGGGTGGTGCCGATGCGGGTGCTCGCGGAGTTCAGCCAGGCGAGCCGGGCGCTGGTGGTGGTCCGGTCGGGATCGGGGCGACCGCGGCGGACGCGCAGCCCTCGGCTCCCCGAGGGAGCCACCGACGCGCTGCTGGCCGAGAGCCGACTGGTCAGGCGTCGTCTGCGACTGCCCCCGTTCACCGTACGGTCCTCCCGTCGCGTGGATCCGCGCCTCGGTCACAGTGTGCACCGCGGACGACGGGCACGCCTTGCGGACGGCACGGCCGCCCGTTTGGCATCAGAGCGTACGGGGAGCGGGGCATTTGCGGCAGGCGTCTGCGGGCAGAAGGTGCCACGACATCCGCCGGGCGACGGTCGCGCCCGCCGGCGGCGGCCGTCGTCCGGGTGCCCGGCTCAGGAGTCGCGCAGACTCTTTCTGGCCAACTCGTAGGCGGGCAGCATCTGCTCGTGCTCCTCGGTGTCCAGACCGCCGAGGTCCACGATCACCACCCCGTCCGCCGTGGTCACGGCGAAGGCGCGCTCCCGCTTCGGCGCGTCGAGGAGCTCCCCCGTGTTGAGCCAGCGGGCTTCGACCGCCTCGTACCTCCCGGCACGGGCCGGTGCGTACACCTCCTCCTCGCGGTCGGCGGCCGCGTCGGCGACGAACGCCTCCAGCGCGGCACGGGGGTCGTCGCCGGCCGTGCCGCCGACCCAGACGCGCAGGAAGCCGATGTGGCCCGCCGGCTTGGCGTCGATCTCGCAGCGGAGCGAGACCGTGCCCTGCTCCAGGAGCGCGGCGAACTCGCCGCCGGGGTCCTGCTCCACGGCCTCCGGCTCCCAGCCCTCCGCGAGGTCGAAGGCGACCGGGAGCCCGCAGGCGGACCCGGCGGCGCCCACGGAACCCGCGGCCTCCACCGGGCCGTTCGCGTCGTTCGCGTCGTTCGCGTCCTTCCCGGCGTCCGTGGCGCCGTCGGTGTTCCCGTCGCCGGTGCCGTCCTCGCCGTCCCCGGCTCCCGGGCCGGGTGCACCGGCCGAAGCCGCGGCGGTGTCCGGCCCGGCCGGCGCCCCGCATCCGGACGCCGCCGCACAGAGCGCTGTCGCGGCGGCGGCCGCCGCGACGGCCGTGCGCGCACGGCGCCAGGTCACTCCACCCATGTCACGGTCCCCACCCCGGTGAAACGGGCCGTCCGGTGCGCGGCCGCGTAGCAGGATCGATCGTACGGACAGCGGTGACCGGAGAGGAACGCGCACATGGGAGTGAACAAGGACCGGATGCTGGCGGGCGAGTGGTACCTGCCGGACGACCCCGAGCTGGCCGCGGACACCGAGCGCCGGTTCGCGCTCTGCGCCGCGTACAACGCGGACGGCGGTGCCGCGCCCGGCGACCGGGAGGGCATCCTGGCGGAGCTGTTCGGGTCGCTCGGCCGCCAGGTGCGGATCCGGCCGCCGTTCCAGTGCGACTTCGGCTACCACATCAGCGTCGGGGACCGGACCTTCGTCAATTTCAACGCCGTGTTCCTGGACGCCGCGCCCATCACCGTCGGGGCGGACGTGCAGATCGGTCCGGGCGTGCAACTGCTCACGCCCACCCACGAACTGGACGCAGGACGGCGGCGCGCGGGCTGGGAGCGGGCCGAGCCGGTGACCGTCCGGGACAACGTGTGGCTCGGGGCCGGGGTGATCGTCTGTCCCGGGGTGACCATCGGCGAGGACACCGTCGTCGGCGCCGGGTCGGTGGTCACCCGGGACCTGCCGGCCGGAGTGCTCGCCGTGGGCAACCCGGCCCGGGTGATACGCCGCCTGGGGCCCGGGACGCCGGGCGGGTCCCCGGAGGTGTGACGGGAGGGAGGACGGAGGTGTGACCGGACGCGCGTGCGCGACCGGCGGGTTACGGGGCCGGGACCCGTCCGCGCGGCGCCCCGCGCGGCGCCCCGGGGTCCTGCCCGGCCGTACCCCGTGCCCGGCTCGGGGTACGGCCCGGTGTCCGACCCGGATGTCACACTCGCAGCCATGGACGAGCGGTGGGCCGTGACGGCGACCGAGGGGGACGGGGCCCGCCTCGTCCCCCTCGGTCCCGGCGGTCTGCCCGCGGGACCGGTCCTCGACGAGCCGGACCTGGTCGAGGCCGTCCGCTCGCGGCCCCACGTCGGCCGCTGGGTGTGGCGGGCCACGGCCGGCGTCTACCCGCGGCTGCTCGCCGCCGGGGTGCGGGTCGCCCGCTGCTACGACGTCGAGAGCGCCGAACCGCTGCTCCTCGGCCACGAGGGGAGGCTCGGCGAACCCCGCTCCGCGGCGGCCGCCCTGGCCCGCCTGCACCACGCCCCGGTGCCCCCGGACCCGCCCGCACGCGCGGCCGTCCCCGGCGCACAGTCGTCGCTCTTCGAGCCGCAGCAGACGGACGTCCCCCTGGAGGCCCTGCTGGAGGTCTACGCCGGCCAGCAGCGGCGCCATGACGCGACCGCGCACCCCGGACGCATGCGGCTGCTCACCGCGGCCGAGTCGGCGGGCATGCTGGTGGCCGCCGAGATGCAGCGGGCCGGACTGCCCTGGCGGGCCGACGTCCACCGGGAGGTGCTGCGCGAACTGCTCGGGGAGCGGTACGCGGGGGGCGGCGAGCCGCGGCGGCTCGCCGAACTGGCCGACGAGGTGTCCGCCGCGTTCGGGCACCGGGTGCGCCCGGACCTGCCGGCGGACGTCGTCCGCGCCTTCGCCCGCGCGGGCATCAGGATCAGGTCCACCCGTCGCTGGGAGCTCCAGGAGATCGACCACCCGGCCGTCGAGCCGCTGATCCGCTACAAGCAGCTGTACCGCATCTGGACGGCCCACGGCTGGAGCTGGCTCCAGGACTGGGTGCGCGACGGCCGCTTCCGGCCCGAGTACCAGCCGGGCGGCGCGGCCTCGGGCCGGTGGACGACCAACGGGGGTGGGGCGCTCCAGATCCCCAAGGTGATCCGGCGGGCGGTCGTCGCGGACGAGGGGTGGCGCCTCGTGGTGGCCGACGCGGACCAGATGGAGCCGCGAGTGCTCGCGGCGATCTCCCGCGACCCGGGCCTGATGGAGGTGGCCGGTCACGACGGCGACCTCTACACCGCCCTGTCCGACCGGGCGTTCTCCGGCGACCGGGCGCACGCGAAACTGGCGCTGCTCGGGGCGGTCTACGGGCAGACCTCGGGGGACGGGCTGAAGAACCTGGCGGCGCTGCGGCGGAGGTTCCCGCTCGCCGTCGCCTGCGTCGACGACGCCGCCCGGGCCGGCGAGGAGGGCCGCGTCGTGCGGACGTGGCTGGGCCGCACCAGCCCCCGCGCGCCCGGGGCGGAGGAGGACGGCGAGGCGGGCATCCCGCAGGAGGGCGAGGACGGGACGGCCCGCGCGGGCACCTCGGACGCCCGTGCCTGGGGCCGGTTCACCAGGAACTTCGTGGTGCAGGGCAGCGCCGCCGAGTGGGCCCTGCTGATGCTGGCCGCGCTGCGGAGTTCCCTGTCGGCGCTCCGTGCGGAGCTGGTCTTCTTCCAGCACGACGAGGTGGTGGTGCACTGCCCCGCCGCCGAGGCGGACGCGGTCGTCCGGGCGATCCGGGAGGCGGGGGACCTTGCGGGGCGGCTGGCCTTCGGCGAGACACCGGTGCGCTTCCCGTTCACCGTCGCGGTCGTCGACTGCTACGCCGACGCGAAGGACGAGGCGGGCTGACCGGCGGGCGCCGCCGCCGTCCCCCGGGGAGAGCCAGGGGGAGGGCGGCGCGGCTGCCGTCCGTCCGGGCCCGGGGGGCGGGACGCGCCGGAGCCGGGGGCCGGGTCCGGTGCGTGCGCGGTGCCCAACCCGGGGCGGGCGCGCCGTGGCGGCCGGAACCGGAGGGGGTCAGGAGGACAGGCCGGGCCACGCCGGGTCGAGGGCGATGGCCTTCAGCTGGGCCGTCGTCAGGGCGGGCTCCGCACGGACGGCGTCCTGCCCCCAGCCGGGCGCGTTGAGCGCCGTGATCACGACACGGAATCCGTCCGGGCGCAGGGTGTCCACCGTCCAGCCGACCACGCCGTCGCCGCCCTTCTGATCGGGGTCGGCCTCCTGCGCCTCGCGCACGAGCGTCCCGTCGGAGAGGCTCGTCCAGTCGTCGAAGTCGTTGACCAGATCCGACATCCCGGGCTGGGCGTTGACCTGGACGAAGGTGGCTCCCCTGCCGTCGTTGACCAGGGCCTGCGCGTAGCCGGAGTCGCCGCTCGGCTCCCGCACCGTCACCCCGTCGGGCATCAGTCCGGTGAGCGTGGCGACCATGGCGTCCCCGGACGGCTCGCCGGGGAGAGTGTCCTTCTCCGGCGCCTCGGGCGCGGCGCCCGCCTCCGCCAGGAAGGCGGCGGCGATCGGATCCCAGGCGGGGGCCGTCACCAGGGCCTTCATCCGGGCCGGGGTGAGCGGGGGGTTCTTCCGGGTGGCGGCCGCGTCCTTCTCGGCGGGCGCGTTGAACTCGCTCGCGTCGATCAGCACGCCCTCACGGGTCAGCAGGGTGGCCCGCCACTGCTTCGCGCCCCTGTTCCGGTCGTACACGTAACCCTGCACGAACAGGTAGCGGGACCCGTCGGCGAGGGACTCCTCGCGGCAGTCGTCGAAGTCGACGAGGTCCGCGTCGGGACAGGTCACCATCGAGTCGGCGGATTCGCCCTGCGGGTCGATCGTGTTCAGGCTCAGCGAGATCTGCGCCGCGCCCTTGCCGTCGTCGTGCACGACCGAGGCGTAGGGCATGGTGGACCGGTCCTTGCTGCTGCCGCTGCTGGTCTGCTGCGAGAGGTCGCCGCGGGGAAGCAGGCCCGTGAAGGTCTTCAGCATCTGCCGCGCGGTGACGGCCCCGCCGGGTTCGGCGGCCACGGCCGGCACGGACTCCCCGATGCCGCCCTGCGCGGCGACGGAGGCCATGCCGTCGGCACCGCCCGCGTCGCCCAGGAACCCGGCCGCGTGGCCCCCGCCCAGGACGACGGCGGCGAGTGCCAGCACGCTGCCGGCGACGGTCGTACGGCGCAGCGCCACCTTGCGCCGGCCGCGGGCGGTACCGCCCTCGACCAGCCGGAGCCGGTCGGCGGGGGTCATGGTCTCGCCGGTGCGGCGCAGGGCGCCGCCGATCTCTTCCTCGAAGGGCATGGGGAACCACACTCTCTGCTCGGTCGTACGGATGGTCTGTCGACGGGGCGCCCGGGCGGGCGCCGTGTGTGCTCCGCGGGGTGCACGGGTCCGCGGGTCGCGGGTCCGCGGGTCCGCGTGGGTCGTTCCGCCCGGCGGACGGGCTCGGCGGTGCGGGTGGTGTCTCGGGACTGCTCGGTGGTCGGGCGGCGGCCGGACCTCGGCCGGGTGCGGTGGTCCGGTGCTGTGGTCGGTGCGGGTGGTCCGGTGCTGTGGTCGGGTGCCGCTCGGCGGTGGTGGTGGTGCGGTCGCCGGGTGTCCGGGTGTCCGGGTGTCCCCGTGTCCGGGTGGCAGGCGGCCCGGTCAGCGGGTGGCGAACTCCACCAGGCTGCCGCCCAGTTGCTCGCGGAGCCTGGCCAGCGCGCGTACCGTCCTGGTGCGCACGGCGGCCGGGCTGACGTGCATGGCGTCTGCGGTCTCCTCGACACTGCGGTCCTCCCAGTACCTCAGCACCACCACCGCGCGGTCCTTCGGCGGCAGCGCCCCGAGGGCTCCGAGGAGTGCCAGGCGGAGGTCGGGATCGTCGCCCGGGGGCGGCGCCGAGTCCGGGAGGTCGCCCACCGGCCGCTCCGACGCGGAACGGCGGCGGCGGTGGGTGAGGAAGGCGCGGACGAGCACGGTCTGGGCGTAGCCCGCCGGGTTGTCTATGCGGGAGATCCGGCCCCAGACGAGGTACATCCGGCCCAGGGTCTCCTGCACCAGGTCCTCTGCGAGATGGGTGTCACCTCCGGTCAGCAGGCATGCCGAACGGTAGAGATGGGTGGCTCGCGTGGCCGCGAACTCCCGGTACTGCTCGGCTCTGGACGCTCTCATGCCCGCGTCGCCCCTTCCCCCGTGGCCGTTGCGGCGGCGCCCGCCGGCACCGCCTCCGGCGGGGCGCGGGGTCCTGCCCGCGCATCCGCCTCCACCGACTTGACGCGGTGGGGCGGCGGAAATGTTTCACACCGCTTCCGCGGCGCCCCGGGGGCTGTCGCGAGGGAAGGCGGACGTGCCGGGCGCACCCCGCCGCCCGGGGGTCGTCGCGAGCAAGGGCGCCTCGCTCACGCCCCGTCGGCGAACCTGTGGTCCGCCAGGGGCGGCGCCGGGCGGACGGACGCCGTCGCCCGGCCGCCGGGGGGATCGCGCAGCACCTCGGCGTGCGCCTCGCGGACCCCGGCACCGGGATCGACGCCGAGTTCCTCGACGAGGGTGCGGCGCAGCGCCCGGTACACGTCGAGCGCCTCTGCCTGCCGGCCCGCGCGGTGCAGCACCAGCATCAGCTGGCGGTGGAACGCCTCACGCAGCGGGAACTCCGCCACCAGCGCGGCGAGTTCCGGCGCCAGCCCGTCGTGCCGGCCCAGTTCGAGCTCGGCGTCGTAGCGCCACTGGAGCAGTTGCAGCCGCGCCTCGGAGAGCTTCTGGACGAGTGCGGGCCGTCCTTCGTCGGGGCCGAAGACGCCGTCCAGGGGCGTTCCCCGCCAGAGGCCGAGGCCCTCGCGGGCGGTCGCGACGACGGCGGCCCACTCGCCGCGGACGAAGCAGCCGTGCGCGCGGGCCACGCAGGTCTCGAAGACGTCGCTGTCGAGCTCCCCGGGGGCCACGCGCAGCACGTATCCGGGGGCGACGGCCCGCAGCCGGTGCTCCTCGGCGAGGAGTCTGCGCAACCGGGTCACATGGTTGTGCAGGGAGGCGTGCGCGGAGGCGGGCGGCTCGTCGCCCCACAGGGCGGCCTTCAGCTCGTGGACGGGCACGACCTTGTTGGCCCGCAGCAGCAGGGTGACCAGCAGCATCCGGATCTTGGCGCTGCCGAGGTGGTGCGGGAGGCCGTCCGCGTCGAGCAGGGCGGGCACACCGAGAAGACCGAACCGCATCGTGTCTCCCCCTTCCGTGCCTCGACCTCCCTCGTCATGAGCGTTGGCCATATGTTAGCGATCTGTTGGCGGCCGCTGTTTGTATGACGTCGTCGGATCCGGCCCGCTGGTGCTCGGCGTGGTACGCCACACTCGGGGGAGTGTCGCCACCGCCAGCCGGTTCCGCGGACGAGAGCGCCCCGGTCACCTTCCGGTGCCGGGGCCCTCGTCCCCTTCGGACGGGCCCCGGGAGGGCCCGCCGGCCCGGCCCCGCGCGCTCAGGGCAGCAGTTCCAGCGGCTCGTACTGGTGCGGCCGCCCACCGGTCCACTCCACCGCGGTCGGGTCCTCCAGGGAGACCGTTCCGGTCTCCCCCGCACGCCTGATCAGCTCCCGCACCTCGTCGTCGGAGCGGGCGAGTCCCATGATCCGGCCGCGCACGGTGACGCGTCGGCCGCCCGTGGGCGAGATCCGGTGCACGACGATCGGCGGGTTGCCGGCCATGCGTCCAGCGTGCTCCGGCCGCCGCGCCGCTGCCAAGCCCGGTGCGCGCTCCACGTCCGGTCCGCCGCGCCACCGCCCCGCCCGCCCCGCCACCGCCACGCCCGGTCCACTGCGCCGCTCCACGTCCGGTGCACCGCGCGAGCGCCTCGTCCGCCGCGCCCGCGGCCGGTCCGTCACCGTTGACACCGCGGTCCCCCGTTGCTTGGATGCGCCGCAAGCGCTTTCCGGCCGTGAGCCGCCGACCCCGCCGCCTCCGCCGGCCCCTCACCGACCCGCCGACCCCTGGAGCGTCCGGTGCACTTCTCACGTCGCGCCCTGCTGTCCCTCCTGCCCGCGGCCGGCGTGGTGGCCGCGACGGGCCCCCGGGCGGGGGCCGCGTCCCTGCCGGACGGTGCCCGGGCCGCCGGCGGGGCCGGTGACCGGGCCCTGCTGCTGGCCAACACCCTCGCCGTCTTCGCCGGCACCGAGGAGTCCAACGGCCGCCCCGAGGTCGCCGCCAAACTGGCCGCCGTCGAGGCGACCGCGCTGGCGCGGCTCGCCGCGATGGACGGAGCGGGAGCGGGTGAGGTCTTCCGGGGCATGCCGCTGGGCACCAGCGACCCCGACCTCGCGAGGACCTTCCAGTACCTGTACGAGATCGCCCTCGCGGTCCGCGCCCCCGGCCCCGCCCCGTCCCGGGTGCGCGGCGACCGGGCGGTCGCCGAGCGGGTCGTCGACGCCCTCGCCCGGCTCCACGACACGTACTACGGCGACCAGTCCACCGGCTACTACGGCAACTGGTTCACCTGGGAGATCGGCATCTCCACGCACGTCAGCAAGTGCCTGGTCCTGCTGCGCGACGAGATCGCCGCCCACCGCCCGGCCCTGACCGCCGCCTACACCGCGTCGATGGACGCCTATCTGCGCAACGGCAAGGACGGCGACGTCGACCTCGACTCGCGCTTCCACACCGGGGCCAACCTCGCCGACATCACCACGAACCGCATCCTCCAGGGCGCCGTGCTCGGCGACGACGCCCGTGTCGCCAAGGCCGTCGCCGACCAGCTGACGGTGTTCGCCACGATCGACCCGTACCACCTGCGGCACGGGGTGACCGACGGCTTCTACGCGGACGGCTCGTTCGTCCAGCACGCCTCCGTCGCCTACACCGGCTCGTACGGCAAGGGGCTCCTCACCCGTGTCGTGCAGACGGTGAAGATCCTCGACGGCACGGGGTTCTCCGGCGGCGGCGGCGATCTTGCGGCCACGGTTCTCCGCTGGGTCACCGACGGGTTCGCCCCGCTGATCCACGAGGGCTGGATGATGGAGGCGGTGAAGGGCCGCGGGGTGTCCCGGACCGGCACCGGCTACGCGGACGCCGCGGCCGTCGTGGAGGCGGCCGTCGACCTGACCGCCCATGTGCCGCGGGGCGACGCCGACGCCCTGACCGGCTGGGTCAAGCACGTACGGGCCACCTCGCCGGCACCGCCCGACCCGGCGGCCTTCGTCTCGCCGGTGAGCGTCGCCCGCCATGCCGACCTCCTCGCCTCCGCCGTCCCCGCGAAGGACCTCACCCCGGCCGCCCACCACGCGGCGTTCAACGCCATGGACCGGACCGTCCACCGCCGGCCGGGCTGGTCGTTCGCGCTGTCCCGCAGCTCCGTACGGGTCAGCAAGTACGAGTACATGAGCGGCGAGAACCTCGCCCCCTGGTTCCAGGGCGACGGCGCCCACCACCTCTACCTGTCGGGACAGGACCAGACCCGCGCGTACGGCATCGACCACCTGACCGTCGTCGACCCGCTGCGGCTCGCGGGCGTCACCGCGCCCGTGGAACGGCGCCGCACCGTCCCCGAGCTGTACGGCACGCTCTGGTACGACAACCCGGAGCGCGGCTTCACGGCCTCGTCGCAGGCGCAGAACGACTACGTCTACTTCCCGCGCGGCACCAACGCCCACTCCGGCGGGGCCCGGCTCGGCGCCTACGGCACGGCCTCGATGGTCATCGGCGACGACGCGGCCCACGCGGCCGACCGGGCGGGGCTGCTCCCGGAGGACTTCGTGACGCACCGCGGCGCCCGCGGCACGAAGTCGTGGTTCCTGCTCGACGACGAGGTCGTCGTGCTCGCCGCCGGCGTGGGCGATCCGGCGGGGCGGGCGGTGACCAGCACCCTCGACACCCGGATCGCGGACGCGGACACGGCGGTGGAGCTGACCGGCGAACTGCGCGGCGGCACCCCCTGGCAGGGCACCGGCACCGCCCCGCTGGCGTGGCTGCGCTGCGCCGACCCCGTCGAGGGCACCGCCGTCGGCTACGCCCTGCTGTCCGGGCCGCCGGCCACCGTGGGCCTCGCCACCGTCACCCGCAGCCGCCGGACCGTCCGGCTCACCAACCCGGACACCCCGGTGACCAAGCAGGTCTTCACCCTCGGCGTCGACCGCGCGGCCGGCGCGCCCCCGGTCTCCTTCGCGTACGCGCTGGTGCCGCACGCCACGGCCCGCAGGCTGCGTTCCTACGCCGGCGGCCCGCTGACCGTCCTGGCCAACACCACCCGGATGCAGGCCGTCCGCCACGCCCGGCTGTCCCTGGTCGCCGTGAACACCTTCACCCCCGGGGTCCACCGCACCGCCGGGCTGGCGGTCGACGGCCCGGCCTCCGTCCTCGTGCGCAGGACCCCGGACGGCGCGACCTCACTCGCCGTCAGCGACCCGACGACGGGGCGCGACACCGTGACTCTCACGCTCCACGGCCGCCGGCTGCGCCCCGTCCACATGGACCCGGGCGTCCGGGCCGTGCCCGTACCGGGCGGCACCCGCGTCGAGGTGACGACCCGTCACCTCTACGGCCGGAGCCTCGGAGCGACGCTGCGCCCGTGACCTGGGCCCGGCGGAGGCCGGTGCCCAGGTCGCCGCGGACGCCGGCCCGGCGTGACGGCACCCGCCGGGCCGGGGCGCGGCGCCCGGCGTCAGACCCGGTCGAGGTCCCGGTCGCCGGTCTCCGGCAGTGCCAGCACGCACAGCAGCGACAGCAGGGCCATCGAGCTCATGAACCAACCGCCCACCGCCGGGCTGTAGTTCTCCGCGAGCGCCGTCACGACGAGCGGCGCCGCGGCCCCGCCGAGCACCCCGCCGAGGTTGTACGAGACACCGGCGCCCGAGTAGCGCACCCGGGTGCTGAACAGCTCGGGCATGTACGCGCCGGCCGGGCCGTAGATGATGCCCATGCAGAGCAGGGCGCCGCTCAGCGCGACCGCGATCAGCACGTAGTTCCCGGTGTCCAGCAGCGGGAACAGCACCGCTCCCCACACGACGCCGAACGCGGCGCCGGCGATGATCAGCTTGCGCCTCCCGACGCGGTCCGACCACCGCGCGACGAAGAACGTCGACAGCCCCAGCACCACGACCGCCACCAGGGTGAGCGCCAGCATGTCGTTCTTCGGGATGCCGAGGGTGCCGGTCGTGTACGTCATGCAGTAGGTGGCCGCGGTGTAGAACATCACGTACACCACGGTGATCATCCCGGCGCCGAGCAGCATCTCCCGGGGGTGCAGCCGGAACGCCTCGACCAGCGGCGCCTTCGCCGTCTCCTGCTTCTCCACCACCTTGGCGAACGCGGGCGTCTCGGCGATCCTGAGCCGGATGACCAGCCCGACGGCCACCAGCACGAACGAGAGCAGGAACGGTATGCGCCAGCCCCAGCTGGTGAACGCCTCGTCGCTCAGCACCGACGACATCAGCAGGAAGGTGCAGGTGGCGGCGAAGTAGCCGGCGGGCGATCCCATCTGCGGGGCCGCCGCGTACAGTCCGCGCTTCTTCTTCGGGGCGTGCTCGACGGCGAGCAGCGCTGCGCCGCCCCACTCGCCGCCGAGGCCGAGTCCCTGGATCAGCCGGAGCACCACCAGCAGGACCGGCGCGGCGACGCCGAGCGTGTCGTAGCCGGGAAGCAGGCCGATGCAGGCCGTGGAGAGGCCCATCATCAGCAGCGAGGTCACCAGCACGGCCTTGCGGCCGACCCGGTCGCCGAAGTGCCCGAAGATCGCGGCGCCCAGCGGCCGGGCGGCGAAGCCGACCGCGAAGGTGGAGAGGGTGGCGAGGGTGCCCGCGGTCTTCGACAGCTCGGGGAAGAACGCCTCGTTGAGGACGAGCGCCGCGGCGGTTCCGTAGATGTAGTAGTCGTAGAACTCGATGGCCGTGCCGACGAAGCTGGCGGTCGCCACCCGGCGCATGCCGCCGGGGGTCTCGCCGGAGGCGGCGGACGCGTCGGCGGCGGCACCGGCGGCCTCCGCGAACGGTTCGGCGGCCGATGCGCCGGGCGGCCCGCCGGGTGTCTCCCCGGCCTGGGGGACGGCCGGGGAGACGCCCGGGCTGTCGGGGGCGGGTGCCTGGTCTGCTGCGTCGCGCGGCACGGGGGTGCTGCTCATGGGCTGCTCCGGGGGGAAGCTGGGGAGAGGGACGCCGCCGGGACGGCGGCCGGAGACGGCAGCCGTGTGCGAACGGGGTGTGAACGTAAACCGGCGGGCCTCCCCCGCCCGTTGTCCGCCGGAACAGTCCTCGCGCCCCCGCCCTGTCGGCCCGGACAGCCGGGGTCCCGGTGTCTCAGCCCGTGGGAAAGGGAGGCGCCGGCCGCGCCGGACCGCCGCCCAGCGACAGCCGCAGCTGGAGCGTGGCGGCCAGCCGGTGCTCGGGGTCGTCCAGGTCGAGCCCCGTCAGGGCGACGGCCTTGCGGACGCGGTA
Organism: Streptomyces genisteinicus; assembly: GCF_014489615.1. Classification (GTDB taxonomy): domain Bacteria; phylum Actinomycetota; class Actinomycetes; order Streptomycetales; family Streptomycetaceae; genus Streptomyces; species Streptomyces genisteinicus. The sequence continues at coordinate 3,993,590 of NZ_CP060825.1, read as the reverse complement.
GCGCAGGGTGTTGGGGTGGACGTTGAGCTCCTTGGCCACCGGCCCTACGTCGCCGAACGCGTCGAGGTACAGCAGCAGCGAGCGGGCGACCTCGGTGCCGTGCTCCAGGTCGTGGGCGACCAGCGCCTCCACCGCGGGGTGCCTGATCTCCGGCCGTTCCCCCAGTGCTTCGAGGACGCCCCGCAGCATCAGCGACGCCGTGAGCCGCCCGTGGGTCTCCACGGCCCGCCCCGGGGTGCGGGCCAGTACCTCCAGGCCGTGGTAGCCGCGCAGCTTGACGGCCGGGATCTCGTCCAGACGTCCCGCCGTTCCGGCGACGACCGCCTGGACCGGGGTGCCGGTGTGGCGCCGCAGCGCGCCCACGACGTCACCCGCCCAGCGCACCAGCGCCGTCTCGTCCGCCGCCCGGCCCCGCGGGTCCGGGAGCATCGCGTAGATCTGCCCGCAGGCGAGGGTGACCAGCGCGTTCCTCCGGTAGGCGGCGGCGTGCACGGACACGATCCCCGCCGCCTCCGCCCGTCGCGCGTCCTCCCAGGCGGCATCCCCGGCGCCGGGCGCCTCGCGCAGGTCGATCGCCACCACGGCCGCCTCCGCGGACGCCTCGATGCCCAGGTGGGCGGCGAGCGCGGCCGAGTTGAAGCGTCCGGTGAGCAGGCCGTGCGCGAGGTCGGCGCGCGACGGGACCCGTGCGGCGGAGTCCCCCTGGTAGTAGTGGTCGACCAGCTGGGAGGCGGCCAGCCGCGCCGCGCCGCGCAGCGTCTCACCGGACCGTTCGGCGAGCGGACGGGCGCCCTCCTGCACCCAGATCGTGCCGAGCAGCCGCGCCCCGGCGTTGATCCCGGTCACCAGCCGCCGCCTGGTCCCCATGTCCGGCCGCTCCTCGACCTCCACCACCTCGTCGCCGCCCCGCACCCGGCGGTAGACGCCCCACTGCCGCAGCAGCGCCAGGTACGACTCGGGGCAGCTGCGCCCGAGGACGGAACGCATCCGCACCTCGTCGGCCTCGTCGACGGGCCCCGCGTAGGCGACGACCCGGTGCGCGCTGTCCTCGATGCTGACGACACCGCAGGTCAGCGTCGCCACCGTCTGCGCGAGCGAGAAGAGGTCGCCCCGCCGGTCGGCCGCGACCGCGCGCGTCGGCGCCTCCAGCACCCCGCGCACCTCGGCCTCCACCTGGTCCCAGCGCAGGCCCGCCGGTATGCCGAGCACCACGACCCCGGTCTCCTCGGCGGCCTCCCGCGCCTGCCGGGGCACCGCCCCGTCCGCCCCGGCGCGCACGGCGACGGCCGCGGCGCCGGCCCGGCCGGCCGCCCGCACGGCCTCCCCGGCCTCCGGCCCGCGCGCCCCCACGGCCAGCACCAGCAGACCGGGTGCGGGCACGATCGCGTCCCCGGGCTCGGCGATGATCACTTCGCGGACGGCCGCGTCCGCGTCGTCGCCGGCCCGGACGGCGTCCGCCCCGAGCAGATCCGCCAGTCGTGCCGCCGAGGCGGCGGGGGTGCCGGGGGGACCGAAGCCGTCCGCTGTGTCGTTCACCCGAGCAGCGTAGGCAACCGGGCTGTGGGGCCGCTGTGCGGCCGGGACCGCACGACGTGCGCCCCCGGCCCGGCGGTGGCGGGCGGGGACGCGCGTCGTGCGGGGCTCCGCGGCTACTTCGGGTCGCGGTTGTAGCGGGCGGTGGCCCAGCGGTTGCCGAGGAGGGTGAGGCCGAGGCACCAGGCGACGGCGATCCAGCCGCTGTTGCCGATCTCGGTGCCCAGGAGCAGGCCGCGGAGGGTTTCGATGGCGGGGGTGAAGGGCTGGTACTCGGCGATGGGGCGGAACCAGCCGGGCATGGAGTCGAGGGGGACGAAGGCGCTGGAGATGAGGGGGAGGACGACCATGGGGAGGGCGTTGTTGCTGGCGGCTTCGACGTTGGGGCTGACCAGGCCCATGCCGACGGCGATCCAGGTGAAGGCGAGGGCGACCAGGGCCAGCAGGCCGAGGGCGGCCAGCCATTCCAGGGGGGTCGCGTCGGGCCGGAACCCGATCGCGACGCCGACCGCGCCGACCAGCAGCACGCTGGCGACCGACTGCATGACACTGCCCGCGACGTGGCCGAAGAGGACCGATCCGCGGTGGATGGCCATGGTCCGGAAACGGGCGATGACGCCCTCGTTCATGTCATTGGCCACCGAGACCGCGGTCCCCACCACGGTCGAGCCGATCGTCATCATCACGATGCCCGGCACGATGTAGGCGATGTAGGCCGCCCGACCCCCGCCGCCCGCCAGACCGGCGCTCATCGCGTCACCGAAGACGTAGACGAACAGCAGGAGCAGCATCACCGGTGTCAGCAGTAGGTTCAGTGTGAGCGACGGGTAGCGGCGCGCGTGCAGCAGGTTGCGGCGCAGCATGGTGGACGAGTCGCGTACGGCCAGGGACAGGGTGCTCATCGGACGGTCTCCTCGCTGGTCGGGCCGGTCTGCGCGGGCACAGTGCCGGTGGTGGTGCTGCTGCTGGTGCTGCTGGTGCTGGTGCTGGTGGGGTGGGCGGTGAGGGCGAAGAAGACGTCGTCGAGGTCGGGGGTGTGGACGGTGAGCTCGTCGGCCTCGACACCCGCGGAGTCGAGCCGGTCGAGCAGGGAGCGCAGTTCGCGCTGGGTGCCGTCGCTGGGGATCTGGAGGGTGAGGGCTTCGTCGTCGGCGGCCGCGCCGCCGGCGGTGAGCGCGGCGGCCGCGGACCGGTAGGCGCCCGGGTCGGTGAACCGCAGCCGCACGTGCCCGCCGGGCACCAGGCGCTTGAGTTCCTCCGCGGTGCCCTGGGCGGCGATCCGCCCGTCGTGCAGCACCGCGATCCGGTCCGCGAGCTGGTCCGCCTCCTCCAGGTACTGGGTGGTCAGGAACACCGTCACCCCACCCGCGACGAGTTCCCGCACGATCTTCCACATCGTGTGCCGCGAGCGCGGGTCCAGCCCCGTCGTCGGCTCGTCCAGGAAGATGATCCGCGGATCCCCGACCAGCGTCATCGCGATGTCCAGCCGCCGCTTCATACCCCCCGAGTACGAAGCGGCCGGCCGGCCCGCCGCCTCCGTCAGACCGAACCGCTCCAGCAGCTCCCCCGCCACCCGCCGGCCCTGCGCACGCGGCAGATGCTGAAGATCCGCCATCAGGAGCATGTTCTCCCACCCCGTGATCAGACCGTCCACCGCCGAGAACTGCCCGGTGACCCCGATCCCCGCCCGCACCGCCTGCGCAGCGGACGCCACATCGCGCCCCCCGACCCGCACCGACCCCGCGTCCGCACCCACCAGCGTCGACAGGATCTTCACCGCCGTCGTCTTCCCCGCCCCGTTCGGACCCAGCAACGCGAACACCGACCCCGCCGGCACCCGCAGATCCACCCCGTCCAGCACCACCTTCTCCCCGTACGCCTTGCGCAACCCGATCGCCTCGACGGCGAGCGGCGGCGGAGCCTCATTGGATGTGGACATGACAGAACTGGGCATGGGGTCCTCCCTTTCGAGGATGGAGCGGCGGGGACGAGCGGGTGACGGGGCGGGCCGGCCGGATCGGGCCCGGCCCGCGCCGGATACGGCGGCCGGTGGCGGCCCGGGCGGTCAGACCCGGGCGCGGCGGACGTCGATGTTGCCGAAGCGGGTCCGGGCGCGGACCTGCACGGTGTCCTCGGCCTCCCCGGGAGTCTTTGAGGCGGTGAGGGAGTTGCGCACCTGACCGCGCCCGGAGCTGACGTCCAGCCAGGCGGCGACGCCCTCGCGGACGCCGATGTCGATGGCGCCGAAGGCGGTCTCCAGCTGCACCGTCCCGCCCGACACCTCGGCGACCCTCAGGGCGCCGTGGGCGGTGGTGGCGTTGACCGACGCCTCGGCCCGCGCGATGTCGATGTCACCGTTGGACCCGCGCACCCGCAGGTCACCGGTGGCGACGCCGACGGTCGTCGTGCCGTGCGAGTTCTTCAGGACAGCGGGCCCGTCGAGCATGCCGACGCGCAGACTGCCCGAGCTGGTGGTGATCTCGGCCGTGCCCTCGACCCGGTCGACGGCGATCGACCCGTGCGAGGCGGTCAGATGGAGCGGGCCGGTCGCGTCGAGCCGGACGTCGCCGGACGAGGTCTTCACCCTGACCTCGCCGAGCCGCCCCTCACCGAGCACCTGCGCCCAGGCCCCGGTCACGGCGACGTCCGACCCCGCGGGCAGCTCGACCGACACGTCGACCGTGCCGGTGCGCCCGACGAGGTAGCGCTGCTTGGGGGTCCGGACCGTCAGGACGCCGCCCGCGCAGGTGACCTCGGTCTGTTCCGCGGCCCGCACGTCCTGGTCCTTCTTCGGGTCGCGGGGCCGGACCTCGACGACCGTGTCGAGGCGGTCGCCCGCGGCGAAGCCGATGGAGCCGGCCTCCACGTGCGCGGTGACCGAGATCGGTGCGGGGGTGTCGAAAGAAGGCATGGCTGTCCCGTCCTCATGGCTCGTCGGTTCGTCCCCGCTGGTGGGACGTGATGGTGGGTGGAACTGTGCGGTGGTGACGTGGGCGCGGTCAGCGCACCCAGCCGGTGAAGCCCTGCCCGACGGACCGGGTCCGCTCCGGGGCGGGCGGGCGGGCGCCGCCGTCGACCGCGGCCGACACGGCACGCACCAGCCAGGCGTTGACCGAGAGACCCTCACGGCTCGCGGCCTCCTCGGCCCGGGCCTTCAGGTGGGCGGGCAGCCGCAGATTGACGCGGGCGGTGGCGCCCTCGTCCCCGTCCGCCGGCGCCCCGGTCCTCACCGGCTCCGCGGCGGGGGCCGGCTCCACCGGGGCGGCGGGGCCCTCGACGGGCGGCGGGGTCACGACGAAGTCGGGGTCGAGCCCCCGCAGGCGCACGTCGACCGATCCGGGAGCGAGCTCGCGGGTGATCTCGTCCATGGCGGCGGAGAGCACGTTGAGCATGGTCAGACGCGTCGCCGACTCCAGTGGAGCGGTGAGCCTGTCGGCCAGCTCGCGGGCCTCCTCGCCGCCGGCCTCGGCGGCCACCGCGAGTTCGCGGCGGAGGGTGTCGACATAGGGGGTGAGGTCCATGACGTCATCATGGCACCAGAATGGCACCACGCGCAACCCTGTTGGCGCCACGCCAGGCAACGCGCATCACCCCACCGTCTCCACCTGCGGAAACACCGTCGGAGCAGACGGCGCCAGGTTGGCGCCGCCACCCCCTCTCCCACCAGCAGGCCGCCGAGTGGCACCACATGGCACCGCATGGCACCGCATGGCACCGCATGGCACCGCATGGCACCGCATGGCACCGCGTGGGCACCGGATGGCGCCGCACGACACCACGTGGCACCACACGGCGCCACCGGGTGCCCGTACGGCACCACGCACCACGCACCGTGCGGCGCGCCCGGCCCGCATGCCAGGCCCCCGGGGCGGGACGGCGTGACGCCGTCCCGCCCCGGGGACCGTTCGGAAGGTGCCGGCCGCGCAGCCGCGCGGCCGGCCGGGTCAGGCCCCGGAGCCCTGCGCGGCCGCCTTGCCGGCCCGGCGGCGGAAGGTGAGCAGGACGACGACGGCCCCGAGCGCCGCGACGCCCGCGCCGACCACCGAGGTCAGATGCATGGCGTACAGGAAGCTCTCGTTCGCCGCGTCCACCAGCTGCGGCAGCTGCGCCTCGGCGGCCACCTGGCGGGTGGCCTCGGCGGAGTGGCGGGCCGCCTCGGCGGCCGGTCCGGGCAGGCCCGCCAGGCTCGGCTCCACGTCGGAGCCGTAGGCACTGGTCAGCAGCGATCCGAGAACGGCGACGCCGAGCACACCGCCGATCTGGCGCATGGAGTTGTTGACCGCCGACCCCGCGCCGGTGCGCTCCTGCGGCAGCACCGCCATGATCGCCTCCGTGGTGGGGGCGACCGCGGCGCCCATGGCGAGGCCCTGGACCACCATCAGCAGCCAGAACCACACCATCGCGGTGTCCAGGTCGAGCCGCACATACGCCAGGAAGGTGATCGCGGCCGTCAGCATGGAGAGCGAGACGACCGGCCCGACCCCCAGCCCGCGCACCAGCCGGGCCGACACCGGCGCGCCGAGCAGCACGCCGACGGCCACGGGGAGCAGGTTCAGACCCGCCTCGAACGGGGTCTGGCCGCGCACGCCCTGGAGGTAGAACGAGGTGGAGAACATCGAGCCGCTGAGGCTGAAGAAGGTGAGCATCACCGAGACGCTCGCCCCGGTGAACTCGCTGACGCGGAAGAGCCGCAGGTCGAAACTCGGGCTGTCGACGCGGAGTTCGACCCGGATGAAGAGCGCGAGCACCAGCACGCCGCCGACGAGCGATCCCAGCACGGCCGCGTCGGTCCAGTCGTTGCGGTGGCCGCCCTCAATGATGCCGTAGACGACGGCCCCGAGGCCGACCGTCGACAGGAGCACCCCCAGCGGGTCGAGCGCCGTCCTGACCGTGGTCCGGGCCGCGGGCAGCAGGATCACCGCGCCGGCCAGGGCGACGACCACGATCGGCACGTTCACCAGGAAGACCGAGCCCCACCAGAAGCGCTCCAGGAGCGCTCCGCCGACCAGCGGGCCGGCGGCGATGGCGAGGCCGCTGCACCCGGACCAGATCGCGATGGCCATCGCGCGCTCGCGCCGGTCGAAGACCACCGAGATCAGTGACAGGGTGGCCGGCATGATCAGGGCGCTGCCGATCCCCATCGCGCCGCGGGCGGTGATCAGCTCCGGTGCGCCGGACGACATGCCGGCCCAGAAGGAGGCGGCCCCGAAGACCACCAGTCCGGTGAGGAGCACCCTGCGGTGGCCGAAGCGGTCGCCCAGCACACCGCCGGTGAAGAGCATCACCGCGAAGATCAGGGTGTAGGAGCTGATGCTCCACTGGAGCTGGTTGGTGGTGGCCGCGAGGCCCTCGTCCGGCGAGGCCAGGGTGTTGAGGGCGACGTTCAGAATGGTGTTGTCGAGCCAGACCGCGAACTGGGCGAGGACGAGGACCACGAGCGCCAGCCACCTGCGCAGGCCGCTCCTCCCGGCAGGGGATGCCGCTTCCTCTTCCGGCCGCTGCCCGGCGAGCTGCTGGACCACGTGAATTCGACCCCTCCGCTTGGCCTTCACGGGCCGGCCCGCCGGGCTCGGTCGTCCTCGCTCCCGGCGCACGGCCCGCCGCGGCCGTCACCGCGTGCGATCAATCGTCCCGGGGCCGTCGAGCGACGGTCAACGAACGCCGGATCACTGGCAGTTACCTGCCAGTCCGCTCCGCGAGGCGGCCGAGGACGTGCAGCTGGCGCCGCATCATCAGCAGATCGCCCCAGGCCATGGCGCGGATGTGCACCGCTCCGAGGAGACCGGCGCGCCGCGCCACTCTCATCTTGACGACGAGACGGGTGACGCCGGGCCCGTCGTCACGCACCGTGTAGCTGATGGCGAAATCGCCGAAGGCGCGGCGGGCCCACCCTCTGTCGAGCAGCATCGTCAGATGCCGGTCCCGCTCGAAGCCGGTCAGCCCGAAGATCGTCATGACCCGCTGGCCGTGCTCCAGCACGTCCGCGCCCGGGGTCAGTGTCCGGGGGCTGCGCCGGCCGAAGTTGTCCAGGCTGTCGTAGCTGTAGGGCGCGACCTTCAACTGGCACAGCCAGCGGAAGACGGTGCCGCGGTCGGCGCGCACGGTCACCGCCCGGAACCACTCCTCGGACGGCCCCGGCAGCAGGGCGTCGCACGGGTACTCCTCCGTCAGCTCGCCGGGGCGGGCCCCCCAGACCCTCGGTCCGGTCACCGCGCCCGTCACCCCAGCGTCCGCTTGAGGAAGTCCAGTACGGCCGCGCGGTACTCGTCCGGCGCCGTCTTCATGCCCTGCAGGTGCTCGGTGTCCGGCAGCACCCGCACCTCCGCCCCGGGGTAGAGCCCGGCGAGGGCCCGCACGCCGTCCAGCGGGATCACGCTGTCGCCGTCCCCGGCCAGCATCAGCACGGGGGTGCGCAGGTACGCCCCCTCGGCGGGCGGCGGCCACTCGGCCTGGAGCATCGCCGTGCCGACCGCCCCGAACACCCGGCTCAGCACGCCCAGCGACGGCTCGGTGCGCAGCGGAGCCGGTACCGGGATGCCCTTCACCAGGATGAAGTTGCGGAACAGGGGCGGCAGTTCGAGGGCGGGCCCGCTGTCGCAGACGATCGCGTCCACCCCGCACTCCGGCCGCCGCAGCAGGTACAGGGACGGGAACGTGGAGAACGAGAAGCCGAAGACGGCGATCCTCGCGCCGGCGTACCCGGCCTCGCGGCGGAGATACCCGACGACCGCGGCGACGTCGTCCGTGTGCCGGGCGCTCAGGCCCCAGAAGGCCCGGTCCGTGGCACTGCGGCCGTGGTTGCGGTGGTCGAAGAGGGCGACCGTGTAGCCGGCCTCGTGCAGGAACCCGGCCTGGGCCAGGCTCGCCGACTTGCTCAGACCGATGCCGTGGCCGATCACCACGACCCGGTCGGTGCTGCCGGGGCAGAGCCAGACGTGCAGGCTCCGCCCCTTGCCGGCGGGCTTGTCGTCCAGCGGCACCCACACCTCGCTGCTGGGGAGGCCGAACTCCTCGGGACTGCGGTGGTGCGGACGCCGCGGCGGGTGGTAGACGAGGTACGACAGCACCGTGGCGTACAGCGGCACCACCGGCACGGCCAGCACGGCGAGCGCCCTGGCCGCCGGGCCGGGCCGGCGCCGGGCGGGCGCCGGCTCCGGCGTCCCGCCGCCACCGGCCGCTAAGTCGCTCCGAGTTCGGTCCATGTGTGTTCCCTCCCCGTTGACGGTCCGGCCCCGCCGGGCCTCATTATGCACAGCGGCGTCCCGGCGGCCGGTGGTTATCCACAGCCCCCGGCATGGCCGCCGTCGCCTCCCGGCGGGGCCTGCCCGGTGAGCGGGGCGGCGGTCCGCTCGGACCGCGTCCCGGCCCTGGCCGTCCGGGCCGCCACCGCGTCGGCGAAGGCGGCGAGCCGGTCCGTCCCCCAGAACTTGTCGTAGCGGTCGACGAAGAACGGCACCCCGAAGACCCCGTCCCGGTCCACCGCGAGCAGCGCTTCCACGCCCCGGGCGCGGAGTTCGGGATCGTCCGCCGCGGAGGCCAGACGGGCGGCGTCCAGGTCCAGTTCACGGGCCAGTTCGCCGATGACGGCGCGGTCGCAGATGTCCCGCCCCTCCTGCCAGCGGGCCCGGTGGGCGCGGTCGACGAACTCCCGCCCCCGGCCCTCGTCGGCGGCCGCCAGGTACGCCAGGTGCGGCACCTCCCAGACGGGGTCGCGGTCGACCGGCCAGGTCATCCGCAGGCCGCGCTCCCGCGTCAGCCGGCGGACGTCCTGGAGGATGTACAGGTGCTTCGCCCGTGACATGGCCACATAGCTGAAGCTGCCGCCCGCCTGGGCCAGGGCCTTGGCGCTGCGCTCGTCCGGTTCGAAGAACGGACGCCACTCCAGCCGGTCGGCGAGCCCCGGGTACCCGTCGATGAGATCGCGGTAGGCGAGCCAGGAGTACGGGCTGCGCAGGGAGAAGTAGAACCGGGGCGGCGCGGAGGAACGTCCGCGCTCCGCCCCGGTGCGCTCAGACAACGAGACCTCCGTCGACCTGGAACACGGACCCGGTCACGTACTCCGCGCCGACCAGGAACGACACCAGGTCCGCGACCTCCTCCGGCCGTCCGAGGCGGCGGAGCGGGACACTCCGCACGGCCTGCTCCCGCACCTTGTCGGAGAGCCCGGCCGTCATGTCGGTCTCGATGAAGCCGGGGGCCACGACGTTGGCGCGGATGCCGTACTGGCCCACTTCCTTCGCCAGCGCCTTGGTGAAGCCGATGATGCCGGCCTTGGACGCGGAGTAGTTGCTCTGCGTCGGGTTGCCGTGGACACCGGCGATCGAGGAGATGTTCACGATGCAGCCGGACTTGCGCTTCATCATCTCGAAGATCACCGAGCGGCACACGTGGTAGGTGCCGTCGAGGTTGGTGTCGAGGACCTGGTGCCAGTCCTCGTCCGCCATGAGCAGCAGGGGCTGGTCGCGGACGATGCCGGCGGAGGTCACGACGACGTCGATCCCGCCCAGCCGGTCCTCGGCGGAGGCGACGAGCTCGCGCACCGCGTCGCCCGAGGTGACGTCGGTCCGGCTGCTCCAGACCCGGACGCCGAGTTCGGACACCTCCTTCTCCAGCTCCTGCGCCAGGTCCGGCCGCGACCGGTAGCAGAACGCCACGTCGTGGCCGTCCCGCGCGAGGCGCAGCACGGTGGCCCGGCCGATGCCCCGGGAACCCCCGGTGACGAGGGCCGTCTTGCGTGTTGTCTCCGACATCGAAAATCCGTTCCTCACGTCGTCGCGTCGACAGCGGGCGCCGCGGGCGCGGCGCCGGTGAGCTCCTCGGCGGGGCGCAGCGCCATGACCACCCGGCCGACCCGCATCACCGCCTCGCCGTCCACCAGCGCCTCGCCCTCGAAGATCACCGTGTCGCTGAGTGCCCTGACCAGGCGGACGCGGTGCTCGACCACGTCGCCGGGCAGCACCGGCCGCCCGAACTCCACATCCGCGATGCCGCCGAAGAGCATCACCCGGCCCGCGAGCACGTCCGGGTTCGGCTCGTCCCAGGCGGCCAGCACACCTGCCGCCTGGCACCAGGACTCGACGAGCAGCACCGGCGGAAAGGCGTGCTGCTCCGCGTCCGCGCCGGCCGGGACGTCCTGGTACCAGGGTTCGTTGGCGGTGACCGCCTTCCGGGCGACGAGCCCCTCCGCCGGAGTGAGCTCGTCCACGCGGTCGACCAGCAGCATCGGGTAGCGGTGGGGCAGTATCCGTTTGATCCCGTCGATCCCGATCACCCCTCGCTCCTCTCCGTGAAGCGCAGCCGGACGGCCGCCGCCCGGCCGCGGCCGGTGCGGGCGACGCCCTTGCAGCGCCAGCCCTCCTCCCTGCGCTCCCAGGTCAGCTCGATGTCGAGTTCGTCGCCGGGGAACACGGGGCTCAGGAACCGCGTCGACTCGATGGCCGCCAGACGGAGCACGAGGCCCGGCTCCGGCGGCGCGGCCAGCGCGCTGAGGTGCACGTGCTCGACCACGCAGACGCCCGGGAAGATCGGGAAGCCCGGGTAGTGGCCGGGGAAGACCCGCTCGCCCGGCGCGACCTGCACCCGCGTGGTGACCCGGCCGGGCCCGGCGTCGAGGACCCGGGGCAGGTTCTGGACGGGTGTCGCCACCGGAGCGGGCATCAGGCGGCCCGCAGCTTGGCGTCCAGCAGGTCGTACGCCTTCTGGAGGCAGACGACCTCCTTCAGCTCCGACTCGTCGAGCTTGACCGCGTACTTCTTCTCCAGGACCACCATGACCTCCAGGGCCATCAGGGAGTCGACCCCGAGGTCGTCGACGAAGTGCGCCTCGTCGGTCAGTTCGGCCTCCTCGACGTCGAGGACGTCGGCGACCGTCCGGCGCAGGTCTTCCTTCTCGAGTACGGCAGCCGTGGTGTCGGACATGTGCTTCTCCTGTCGTCGTGTACGTCGATTGCTTCACCGAGCGCGTACGGAGGGGCCGTACGCGGGGATCGTGCGGATCGTGCGGTGGTCAGCCGCGCGGGTCGCCCACCGCGTCCGGCGCGTTGAACGTGACCCTCTCGGTCTCCTTGCTGATCCGGCGGACCATGCCGGTCAGGGTCTTGCCGGGGCCGATCTCCACCAGGCGGCGGCACCCGAGCGGCCCCAGCAGCGTGCCGACGCTGCGCTCCCACTGGACGGGGCTCACCAGCTGCCGGGCGAGGAGCCCCGGCCAGTCGGCGGCGCCGGAGTGCGCGGCGGCGTCCACGTTCGCCACGACCCGGCCCGGGGTGTCGGCGAACTCCACGGAGGCCAGCGCCTGTTCGAGCCGTTCGGCGGCCGGCGCCATCAGCGGGCTGTGGAACGCCCCGCCGACCCGGATGGAGATGAGCTTCACCCCGGGCGCCTGCAGCAGGCGGGCCGCGTGCTCGATCCCCGCCCCGGTGCCCGCGACCACCACCTGGCCCGGGCAGTTGAGGTTGGCGACCCACACCGGGTCACCCGCCGCCCGTGCCTCCTCCGCGGCGCTCGCGACGGCCTCCTCCTCGACGCCGACCAGGACCGCCATGGTGCCGTCCCGCTCGCCGGCCGCGTCGCGCATCGCGCTCCCGCGGGCGGCGACGAGCCTCGCCGCGTCCCGGTAGGTCAGCGCGCCCGCGGCGACCAGTGCGGTGTACTCGCCCAGACTGTGCCCGGCGCACACGGCGTTCCGTCCGGCCAGTCCGATCCGTACGGCCTCCTCGTACGCCATGAGGGAGACGGCGAAGACGGCGATCTGGGCCAGGTCGGTGCGGCGCAGCGTCTCGTCGTCGGCCTTGAGCAGCAGCTCCTCGACGTCGGCGCCGGTCAGCTCGGACAGCTCGGGCACCAGCGACCACGCGGCGGTGTCGCGCCACGGCTCGCCCATGCCCTGCTGCTGGGTGCCCTGGCCGGGAAAGAGCAGCGCCGTGGTGCCGGCCCCGGGGGCGGTGCCGTCCCCCGCCGCCGCCGTCGTGTCGTCGGTCGTGTCGTCGGTCATCCGGTCCTCCGTCCTCTCGTGCTCCGTGGTCCCGTCCTCGGTGGTTGTGTACGCGGTGGTCCCGTGCGCAGTGGCCCTGTCCGCGGTGGTCCTGTACGCAGTGGCCCTGTCCGCGGTGGTCCCGTCCGCGGTGGTCCCGTCCGCGGTGGTCCCGTCCGTGCGGGTCAGCACAGGCGGAGCAGTGCGCAGCCGACCACGCCGTCGCGGTCCACGGAGGTGATCAGCGCGACCTGCCCCCGGACGTCGCCGCGGTCCTCGGCGAGGGCGAGCACGGCGGCGATCTGGAAGGCGGCGGCGGCCGCGGCCGTGTCGCCGATCAGCTCGGCGCAGGGCACGCGCTCCGGCCCCGACGCCCCGAACACCGCCTCCAGGGAAGCCCGTTCGGCCGCCGCACGCTCCCCCGCGGCGTGGGAGTCCGCGTGGTGCCGCACCTCCTCGGGCCGGACGCCGGTCCGCTCCAGGAGCGTGCGCACGCAGTCGGCGAGCACCCCGGCCTCCGACTCCGGGCCGTGGTGGACGCCGAACTCCAGGCCGAGCACCTCGGCGAGCCCGCCGCGCCCGTGCGCCTCGGACGCCTCCCCCGACTCCAGCAGCAGCACCGCGGCCCCCTCGCCGAGGACGGCGTCGGCGGTCCCCGCCTCGCCGCCCCAGGTGTGCCACTCCAGCCACGCCCGTGCCGCGGAGAACTCCTCCACCGCGCCGAACAGCACGGTCTCGGCGTGGCCGGACTTCTGGAGGCGCAGCGCGTAGTTGAGGGCGAGCAGACCGGTGGCGCGGCCGCCCGCAATGGTCGTGTTGGGGCCCTTGAGCTGGTGCCAGATGGCGGACTGGCCGGCCGCGCAGTTCATCACCGTGTTCGGGAAGCGCATCGGGTCGACGAAGAAGGGCTTCTCCTGCACGAGCGAGTCCCGGGTGAAGTCCATGATGCTCTGGGCGCTGCCGGTGTTGGTGCCGAGCACCAGGGCCGCGTCGTCGGCCACCCCGGGGATGCGTCCGCCCTCGGCGTCCTGGAGCAGGCGGCCGACGGCGGCCACCGCCAGTCCGGTGACCCGGTCCATGGAGCGGGTGCCCTTGCGGCCGAGGATCTCCCGGTTGCTGAACCCCGGCACCAGGCAGGCGTTCTCGACCGGCACCCGCCAGTCGTCGCCGTCGAGCGTCACGGCGGCCGGCCGGCCGCCGGCGAGGCCGGCGGTGAAGTCGGCGGCGTCCAGGCCGAAGGGGGAGACGACCGACCAGGCGGAGATGAGCGGGCCGCGCACGGCGGTGGAGGTGTGCATGTGTCGGGTTCCTTCGCTCGCATCGGGTTCGGGGGGCGGGAATCGGCGCGGTGCGGCGCCGCCGGTCGCGGGAGGTCCGGTCACAGGAAGTGGACGCCCCGGTAGGCGGACCAGTCCGGCAGCGGATCGGCGCCGCCCGCCCGGCGCACCCCGGGCTGCAGCCAGTGGGGGCCGGTCTCGAAGAGGGCCAGGTCCGCCTCCTCGGCCCAGACCGTGGCGCCGTTCTCCAGCAGGCTCCGCACCGAGTCCCGCGGGTCGGGCAGGGTGTCGAGCGTGCGCCGGCCGACGACGAGCGACGGTGCCGGACGGGTGTCGGCGGCCGCGCAGGTGACCGCGAGTCCGCGCAGCAGGACGTCCGCGCCGTTCTGCTGCCGGTTCAGCTCCCGGGCGAGGTACAGCACGTCGGCGAACTGGGTCTCCAGCGCGCCCCGGTAGGCGCGTTCGACGATCAGCAGCCGCCTGCGCCCCTGGTGGTCCCCCATGGTCAGAACACCCCCAGGAACAAGGTCTTGTCGGCCGCTTCCAGGTGCGCGTCGAAGGTGAACGGCGGGCGCACGGTGATCTGCGGGATGTGCGGTTCGGAGCCCCGCTCCTGGGTGCAGAAGCGGCAGGAGTACCAGGTGAGGCGGTCGGGGAAGGCGTCGAGGAGGTCCTTGGCGAGCGTCGCGCTCGTCGGGTAGTCCTGCGACCAGCTCACGATGTTGCGCGGCTTGTGCTCACCGAGGGACTGCCTGGTGAGACCGGTGGCGTGGCCGCAGGTCCAGATGTGCACGGTGGCGCCGCGCTCCAGCAGCGCCTGCGCGAGGCGGACGGCGCTGGTGACCATGTCGCTGATGTGCGGGGTGCCCATGAGGGCGAGCAGCACGTCGGCGCGGGGCAGGCTCCTGGCCATGTCAGTGCCACACCCCCCGGGTGCCGGGGGCGAGCAGCCGGGCGGCCACCTCGTCCATCTCCACCGGCACGACGCCGGGCAGGAGCTGATCGGGGACCAGCGCCCGGTGGGTCAGCGAGAAGGCGTCGGCCCAGACGCGGCCGCCGCCGTCCAGGAGACCGCGCAGGCCGCGGCCCGGTGCGTCCGCCGGGCCCGTGGGCCCGGCGCCCGCGAGGGCGGCCGTGACCCCGTTCTCGATCAGGAGGAGCACGACGTCGTGCCCGGCCGCCCGCAACCGGACGGCGTCGTCGACGAACCGCTCGGCCCCGGGGCCGCCCCAGGGACCCTGGGACTCGATCAGCAGGTACTCATCCATCCGTGGCGGCCTCGCTGTGCGCTGTGGTCGGGTGGGCGGCGAACGCCCCGGTCAGAAAGGCGAGGACACGCTCTTCGTACTCCTCGCGGTCGAACCGCAGAGCGCTCATGTGCAGGGCGTTGGGCGCGGTCCAGCGCTCCGCCCGCGGATAGCGGTCCGCGACCGGCGCGATCTGCGACTCGGGGACGAGCGGGTCCTGGCCTCCCGCGACGAACATCAGCCGCGTCGGCGTGCCGGAGAGGTCCGGCGGCCAGTTCCGCACCGCGAGCATCCGCCGGCACAGCGCGCCGAAGCACGAGCGGTAGACGGCGTGCCCGGCGCCCTCGCGCTGCGCCGCGGGAAGCGCCGGCCTGCGCACCCGGGCGAAGTGCTGGAGCCCCGCCCCGATGTCGAACATCGGCCCGCTGTCGCACACCAGCGCCGCCGCCGGCCGGTCGAGCCGCGCCAGGACGCTCAGCGCCACCCAGGTGGAGAACGAGAAGGCGTACAACGCGATCTCGCCGCCGCCCAGTTCGGGGTCGGCCCGGACCCACCGGAGCACGTCGGCCAGGTCGCCGGTGTACCGGTCCGCCATGCTCCCGAAGGCCCGGTCCCGGCCGCTGTCGCCGTGGTTGCGCAGGTCGTACGCGACGACGTGCCAGCCGGCCCGGTGCAGCATCTCGATGTGCCCGAGCGTGCTGGACATGGTGCGGCCCATGCCGTGGCAGACCACCACGGTGTGCGGTCCGGCGCCGGGCACCACCCAGCCGCTCAGGGGTATCGCGTCCCGGCTCGTGGTGAGCCTCAGTCCGCGCAGCGGCAGTCCCTTGCTCAGCGGTGTGCGGCCGGGCTTCGCCTGCGGGGGGTGGTAGAGCTCGTACGCGTGCCGGGCCGCCAGGGGGACCGCGGCGGCCGCGGCCTTCCACGCGGAGAGGGTGGCACGCATCAGGTGGTCAGCGCCTCTCCGCCGTCGACGCCGATGATGTTCCCGGTGAGCCACGAGGAGGTGCTGCGCGCCATCGTGACGAGCGCCTCGGCGACGTCCTCCGCCGTGGTCAGCCGGCCGTGGGGGTTGTTGCGGGCGGCGAGTTCGACCAGCGGACCGTGCTCGGGGATCTTCTCCAGCGAGGGGGTGAGGGTCACGCCCGCCCGCAGCGCGTTGACCGCGACCCCGCTCGGGGCCAGCTCCAGGGCCAGCTGGCGGACGTGCGACTCCAGGGCGCACTTGGCGGCGGAGACGGCCCCGTAGTTCGCGGTGACCTTCTGGTCCCCCGCGCTGGTCATCGCGTAGATCTTGGAGCCCTCGCCGATCAGTCCCGCGGCGTGCAGGTCCTGGGTCCAGTAGACGAGGGAGTGCGCCATCACGTTGAGCGTCATGTCCATCTGGCGCTGGGTGAGGGCGGGTCCGCCGTCGGCCGGCAGGTAGGGGACCAGGGTGCCGAACGCGAGCGAGTGCAGCAGCACCCTGAGGGGGCGCCCGCCGGTCAGCTCCGCGAACTGGGGCACGAGTTCGGTCCGGGTGCGGGCGCTGGCGGCGTTCGCGTTGAAGAAGTGCGCGGACACGCCCGCCGAGCGCAGTTCCTCGACGGTGACCTCGGCCTTCTCCCGGCCCTCGGCCATGTCGAAGTGCACGCCCAGGATGTTGGCGCCCTCCGCCGCCAGTGCCCTGGCGTTGGCCAGGCCGATCCCGCTGGAGGCGCCGAGGATCAGGTTCCAGGTGCCTTCAAGTGACGTCGTCATCGCTCTCTTTCCTCGTGCTCGGACTTTCCTCGTACTCGAACGGTGTCGGCCGGTCCGGGGCGCTCGAACGGCCGGTCCGGTCAGGGGTGTTCGCGCGGGGTGGCCGGTCCGGGGCGTGCACACCCGCGCCGGCCGGTCCGGGGTGACCGCACGGTGGCGGCCGGTCCGGAGTGCCGCACCGTGGCGGCCGGTCCCGGACCGGTGGTGCGGCCCGGGCCGCGGCTCAGCCGCGGCGGGGGCACTCCGGCGGGGTGAGCAGGGCAACGGCGAGGTTCCCCTCGCGGGCCGCCGTGACCACCGCCACGGGGCCGGTCAGGCCGGCCAGCGCCCCGGCCACCTGGAGCAGCGGTTCGAGGGAGCCGGCGCCCGCCCGGACCAGGCTCGCCGCCGGGCCCAGCGCGGTGGCGACGGCCGTCGCCACCGGGGACTCGTCCACCACCGCGATCACCCGGTGCTCCGGCACCGGCCCGGCGCACATCGAGGCCAGTGCCGCGCCGATCCTCTCCCGGACGCGGTCCGCACCCCGGGGCCCGGCCGCGGTGCGGGGCGGGAGGAAGAAGCTGCGCACCCGGCAGTGCCCGTATCCCCGTCCCTCGCGCGCCCGGACACGCTCGGTCGGTTCGAGGACCAGGGCCACGGCCCCCCGCTCGGACAGGTCGGCGCCGGCCTGTGTCCCGGGCAGCGCCTCCTCGGTCGCACCCGCCAGCAGCCACGAGGCGCGGCCGAGCCGCACCGACCGGGCTCCGGACTCCAGCGCCTCCAGTCCGGCCGTGCGCGGCGAGGTCAGGGTGAGGTTGAACCCCTTGAGCGCGTGCTCGGTGGCCAACCTGCTGCCGAAGAGGTTGATCGAGAAGTACGGCGCGGTGGCCGGGCTGAGCGCGTCCGCGCCCTCCGCCAGCACCGTCCGGTCCATCTCGTCGTGCAGGGCCGCGGCGGCGCTGTTCGTGCCGACCGCCGCGCCGCGCCGCTCCTCGGCCGCGAGGCGGGCGCCCCCGGCCGCCCCCGCGCCGGCCGCGCGGTCGGCGTCGTCGGCGCCGTCGGCGCCGTCAAGGGGGAGGCCGGTGTCCGCGATGGCCTGCTTGGTCGCCGCCAGGAAGTACTGCGTGGCGGACGGCAGGTACTTGTAGCCGCGGCGCCCGAGCCGCTCGCGGTGGTCGAACCAGCCCCCGGACACGGCCGGCCGCGCGGCCCGCACAGCCGTCGCCGGAGTGTCCGACCAGGGGGTGACCACCCCGATCCCCGACACGATCAGGTCCTGCCCGGCGGGTGCCGGGACGTGCGAAGCGGTGGTCATACCCCGGCCTCCTGCAGTACGAGGGACACGTTGTTGCCGCCGAAGGCATAGGCGTTGACCAGGGCGTACTTCCCGGTCGGCGCCATGGACCGGCCGGGCAGGAACACCTTGCACTCCGGGTCCTGCTCGGTCAGCGGGGCGTTGGGCGGCACGGTCCGCCGGTGGAGGATCTGCGCCGCGGCCACCGTGGCGAGCGAGGCGGCGGCACCGCCGGTGTGGCCCAGCAGCGCCTTCAGGCTGTAGAGGGGGATCCGGTCCGGTCCGGCGCCGAGCACCTCGCCGAGCACCCGGCTCTCCACGGTGTCGTTGAGTTCGGTGCCGGTGCCGTGCGGCACGACGCAGCCGATGTCGTCGTGGCCGGCCCCGGCCTCGGCCAGGGCCCGGCGCATCGCGCGGGCGATCTGTGTCCCGCCCGGCTCCGGCGCCGTCGCGTGGTGGGCGTCGCAGCTCCAGCCCGCTCCGGCCACCCGGGCGTACGCCTGGGGCGCGTTGCGCGCCCGGGCGTGCGCGGCCGACTCCAGGACCATGATCCCGGCGCCCTCGCCGAAGAGGGTGCCCCTGCGGTGCAGGTCGAAGGGGCGGCACCGCTCCGGGTCGATCGCCCCGAGCCGGTTGAAGCAGGCCAGGGCCACCCGCGAGTACGCCTCGGCGCCGCCCGCGACGACCACGTCCGCCTCGCCCGAGCGGATCAGGTCGACGGCGAGGGAGAGACCGAAGCCGCTGGCCGCGCAGGCGTTGCTGACGCTGGTGTTGGCGCCTTCGGCGCCGAACCAGGCGCCGACCTCCGACGCCACCGAGAAGACCGGCGACCAGTCGCCCTCCCGGGTCCCGCCCTCGGCCCGCCACTCCTCGTGCAGCCCCGAGTCGCCCATCCCGGTGCCGATCACGACCGCGATCCGCTCCGGGGCGACCCCGCCGAGGCCGGCGTCGGTCACCGCCTGGCGGGCGGCCTCGACGGCGAGCCGCGAGGCGCCGCCGAGGGGCCGGCCGCCGAACCCGTCGGGCAGCGGGGGCAGCGCGGACTCGGGCACCGCGTACATCAGCGGCAGGTCCATGCGCGCGTTCGGGTCGGGGACCCGCGAAGGGGTGCTCTTCGCCGCGGTCAGGCCTGCCCAGAAGGCATCGACACCGTTGCCCAGGTGGGAGATCACACCCAGTCCGGTGATCAGCACGTCGTTCATCGGGTCCCTCTCAGGGGTGCGGGTTCGGGCGGGGCGGTCCACCGGTCCGCCGCCGGCGGGCGGCGGACCGTGGCGCCCCGGTCGGCGCTCTGCCGTCAGGCGGCGGGCCGTCCGGCGAACGCCTCCAGCACGCGGTCGTCGAAGGGGACGAGGCTCCAGTCGCTGCGGTCGGAGAAGACCGCGTAGCCGTGGGTGATCCGGCCGGTGGCGGTCTGCACCAGGCGCCCGTCGCGGACGACGTAGAAGTCGGTGCGGGCCGTGTAGGTGAGGTCCTTGAAGACCTCCTCGACCGTGAACACCGTGTAGAGGTCCTCCTCCATCAGCGCCTCGCCGAGCATCTGCACGCTCGAACGCGGCACCACCGGGATCCACTTGCGGTCGTCGAGCAGGGTCTTGATCGAGATCCCCCGGTCGGCGAGGAACAGGTCCACGACCTCCTCGACCTGGCGGAGGTAGCCCGACATGGCGATGCGCTCGTTGAAGTGGCAGTACGGGTAGGGGATGCGCCACTTCCAGCCGAAGGCGTTGTCCCCGGCGAGGAGCTGGGCGAGGACGGGGTCGTCCCCGGTGGTGCCCCGGCCCGCGGAGAGCGCGGCGGCGGCCGCCTCGGTCACCTCGGTGCCGTGGTGCGCGCCCGGCTCCGCGAAGCCGCCGATCCGGGCGACGGCGAAGCGGGCCAGGGCCTCGGGCACCTCGGCCGGCGCCAGGTAGCCGTCGATCCGCAGCGCCACCCGGACCTTGGAGGTGACCGCCTTGAGCTCCTTGCCGCCCCGCTCGACGTAGAGGGTGACGGCGAAGCCCAGGTGCCCGTCGCCGTCCTTCGTCGCCGGCGCCACCACCGCCCGCGCCTCGTCGTCCTGGTGGAAGGCGTGCAGGATGCGGGTGTCGAGGCCGGCCACGTCGAGTCCCAGGCCGTGCTGCTCGTAGAGGTCCCGGGACCCCAGGCCGGCGTTCCGGAAGTGCTCCAGGACCGCCTCCTCGACCAGGTAGTTGACGTGCTTGAACCCGATCCAGGTGTTGATGTTGGAGCCCTCGTACCGCGGCCGCAGCCGTACGGTGCTCCCGGTCTCCACGAGTGCCTTGACGGCCTCTGCGGTCACGGTCATCAGTCGTTCTCCCTCGCACGTTCGTCGGTCGCACCCGGCCGGGGCCGGGACGCGGCGGAATCAAGAAAGCTGTCGGTCAGGTCGGCGAACACGTCGGCCTGCTCGACCATGGCGAAGTGGCCGCAGTCGCCGAGGATCTTCACGGCGGCGTCCGGCAGGGCCGCGCCCAGCGCCTCGCTCTCGGCGGGGAAGGCGGCGAAGTCCGACTCCCCTCCGATCACCAGGCAGGGCCCGGTCAGGCGCTCGGTCCGCAGGTACGGCGTGCGCAGGTAGGTGTCGAAGAAGCTGGTCCAGCCGTACGGCCCGACGCGCTCGCGCACCTTCAGCGCCATGTCCCGGCGCAGCTCGCCGGTGATGCGGCCGCCGGAACGCACCCGGAGCCCGTCCTCGAGGATCCGGCCGAACCCGTTGACGTAGTAGGCGAGCGCGTCCCAGTCGAACTGCTCGGCACGCGGCCGGTAGAACGGCGACACCAGGACGACGCCCCGCAGGCGGTGCCAGGTGAACGCGTCCACGCCGTCCGGCGCCAGCCCGTCCGGCTCGACGCCCTGCCCGTCGAGCAGGGCGAGGAGCGCCCCGGCCCCGAAGGAGTGCGCCACCACCACGTCGGGTCCGCCCGGCACCTGGGCCATGGCCCGGGCCGTCCAGTGGGCCGGCGAGTGCACGGCCCAGTCCTCGACCTCGTCCGACCGCCACGGCAGCTCGGCCGTCCACAGCGCGTGGCCGCGGTCGGCGGCGCGGGCGAGGTAGTCGTCCCAGACGTTCCCGCCGCCGGCCAGCCCGTGCAGGAACAGCACCCGCAGCGGGTCGGACCCGCGGCCGGGGCGGCGCAGGGACACCGACACGGGCGGTTCCGCGGCGTTCACGCGGCGGACCCGGGCGGCATGAGCAGGTACGAGGCGACGGCGTCGTCCGCGTCGCCGCCCGTGGTCACCAGGGCGTGGCGGTCCGAGCCCGCTCCGGCCCCGGCGAACCAGCCGACGGCCGCGGCGCACTGGAGGACCCCCAGGGCGCCGGAGGCCCGCCCGAACACCGCCGTGAGATCGACGCGCGGCACCTCCGTGAGACCGACGCGCGGCGCCCCGTCCGGGACCGCACCGTCGCCGTCGCCGCCGGTCCGGGCGCCCCGGGCCTCCTGCGCGCCGAAGCCCTCCGGGACGAACCAGACCCCGGGCTCCGGGTCCTCCCCGTCCACCAGCCGCTCCAGGCAGGGGGCGACCCCCGCCTGCCGGGTGGACCTGCCGAGGACGGCGACGGCCCCGGCGCCCCGTCCGGCCGCGGCTCCGGGACGCTCCAGGACCAGCGAGACCGCTCCGTCGAGGAGGTGCCCCCGGGGATCGCCCAGCAGGCCGCGGACGTAGCGGTTGTCGGTCTCGACGCCGATCACCAGCACGCGGTCGGCCCGGCCCGCGGCCACGGTGGCCGCTCCCCAGAAGACCGCGTCCAGTCCGGACGGCGCCCCGTTGCAGACCATCAGGTTCGGTCCGCGCAGGCCGTAGCGGATCGCCACGGTGGACGCGATGACGTTGCTGGACGCGTTCGGCAGCCCCATCGGGCTGATGCCGTCGACACCGAGGTCCCGGATGCCGTCGGCCACCGAGCAGACGGTGTCCAGGTTCCCCAGGTTGGAGCTGGCCACCACCCCCACCGAGGCTCCCGGCACGGTGAGTCCGGACCCGTCGGCGGACAGCAGACCGGCCGCCCGCAGACCGTCCCGCGCGGCGCACAGGGCGAGCTGGGAGGCCCGGTCCTTGTACCGCAGGCCGCGCTTGCCGAGCAGCGCCGCGGGATCCACCTGCGGCTCCGCGCCGGTGGGCGCGGACCGCAGCAGGTCCGCGGGCCCGGCCACGCCGGGCAGCGCCGTCCCGACGCCGGTCACCAGGATTCCCGACGGCTTCACTCGCCCGCCCTCTCCACGACGGCGACCGCGTTCACGCCGCCGAATCCGAATGCGTTCACCTGCGCGAGCGACATCCGGGCACGGGCCTCGGAGCCCTGCACGAACCGGAAGCCGTCCGCCTCGCCGATCGGCTTGTCCAGCCCCACCGTCGGCGGCACCCGCCCCGAGGCGAGCGAGCGCAGGGCGACGATCAGGCCGAGCAGGCCCGAACCGCCGGACGTGTGCCCGGTCATGGACTTGACCGCGGTCATCAGCGGGCCGCCCGTGTGCGGTCCGAAGACCTCGGCGATCGCGCCGGCCTCGGCCTCGTCGTTCAGCAGCGTCCCGGTGCCGTGCAGCAGCACCAGGTCGATGTCCTCGGGCCCGACGCCGGCCTGCCGGTGCGCGCCGCGGACGGCCTCGGCCACCCCGCCGGGATCGGGCGCGGTGACGTGGAACGCGTCGCAGTTGACGTGCACCGAGCGGACCCGTCCGTGGACCGTCGCGCCCCCGCCGCCGCCTGCGCGCCGCAGGACGACCGCGGCGGCCCCGTCGCCCATCAGGACGCCCCTGCGGTCCTGGTCGAACGGCCTGACCCGGTCCGGGGGCTCCATGTGCACCCGGTCGAGGAGGCCGTACATGCTCTCGGTGAGCGTGTCGACGCCGGCGACGACGACGTGCTCCGCCTCTCCCGAGGCCAGCAGGTCGCAGCCCATCGCCAGGGCGTACAGCGACGCCGAGCAGGCGTTGGAGACGGTGTACGTGCGCACCGCGCCGAAGTGCTCCCGCAGCGCCGGGCCGAAGTGCAGGTCCGCGATGTCGAAGGCGGCCCCGTCCCGCCAGCCGAGCTCCGCCGACCGCAGTTCCCGCAGACCGGTGCCGACCAGGACCGGGACGTCGCCCAGGTCCGTGCCGAGGCCCGCGTCGCGGGCCGCCTCCCCGATCGCCCGGACGAGCCAGCGGGTGGCCCGGCCCGGCACGTCCCGGCCCCCGGCGGGCCGGTCGTCGATCTCGTAGGCGTGCTGCGCCCGGAACCTGCCGCGGTCGAAGCCGCGCAGGGGCGCCCGGCCGTCGCGGCCCGCGCAGAGGGCGTCGAAGACCGCGCCGGCGCCGTCGCCCACACTGTTGACCGCGCCGACCCCGATCACCTCGGGGTGCGGCGCGCCCGGTGCCACCGGGCCCCGATCCGTCACAGCCGCGCCGCCCCGTTCGCCTCGTACTTGCCGTAGATCACGACGGAGTTGTTGCCGCCGAACGCGAGCCCGTTGTTCTGCACGACCCGCAGATCGGCGTCGACGGCCTCGTTGGGCACGCAGTCGACGTTGCACTCGGGGTCCGTCGTGACGTGGTTGATGGTCGGCGGGATGAACCCCTCCTCGATCGCCAGTGCGCAGGCGATCGAGGCGAGGGCGCTGGCCGCGCCCATGCTGTGCCCGATCATCGACTTGATGGAGATGGTCCGCGGCGGCTCCTCGCCGAACACCTGGCGGATGGCTCCCGCCTCGGTGACGTCGTTGGCCTTGGTGCCGGTGCCGTGCGCGGAGATGAAGTCCACCTCCGCGGGCTTCACCCCCGCGTTGTCGAGGGCCCGCTGCATGCACCGGGCGACGCTGTCCTGGTTCGGGGCGACCGGGTGGTACGCGTCGCAGTTGAGCCCGTAGCCGAGGATCTCCGCGTAGATGTGCGCACCGCGGGCGAGGGCCGACTCCAGGCTCTCCAGGAGGAGCACGCCGGCGCCCTCGCCGGTGAGGATGCCCTTGCGGTCGACGTCGAAGGGCTGGCAGCGCTCCGGTGCGATGGTGCCGAGCCGGTAGAAGCCGGTGAAGGTCTTCCGGCACAGGGCGTCGGCGCCGCCGCAGAGGGCGAACTCGACCTCCCCGGACCGGATCGCGTCGTACCCGTAGCCGATCGCGTAGTTGCCCGCCGCGCACGCGGTGGGCAGGGTCACCGCCTCGACCCGGGTGAGCCGGAGCTCACGGGCCACCGCTGCGGAGAGCCGGCCCGCCGGGATGCGGGCGGCGACCGTCGGGTCCATCCGCTCGGGCCCGGCCTCGACCTCCGTCTCGACCAGCTGGTCCAGATCGCGCGACTCGCCGTCGGTGGTGCCGATCGAGATCAGGCACCGGTGCGCCCTGAGGTCGGACTCCGCCAGAGCGGCGTCGGCGACCGCCATCCGGGAGGCCGCCACGGAGAACTGGCTCGCCCGGCCCAGCTCCTCGACGTCGAAGTTCCTGATCCAGTCGGTCGGTTCGAAGTCGGATATCTCGCAGCCGTTGGCGTGCTCGAACCCTGTGGTGTCGAACGCGGTGATCGGCTTCGCCGCGCTGCGCCCCGAGCGCAGCCCGGCCAGGAACTCGACTGCTCCCTGGCCGATGCTGGACACCGCACCGAGCCCGGTGATGACCACTCTGTTTGCCGGTTTGTCAGACATATTCACCCCGAGATCTGGCGGCACCGGGCCGCGCTTCAGGTCACTCGTCCGCAGGCGCGGCGCGGCTCGTCAGAGCTTCCAGCCGGCGGCCTCGGCCACCACGTCGTAGACGCCTTCGAGATTGACCATCCGGCCGAGCTCGGACTGGTTGATGACGGCGCCGAACTCCTTTTCCAGAGAGGCCAGGATCTCGATAGCGCGCAGCGAGTCCGCGTCGTGGTCCTCCTTGAAGAGGCTCGTCCCCGTCACCTCCTCCGGGTCGATCTCCAGGATGTCGCACACGATTTCCTTGATGGTCTCCTGGCGCTCAGCAATGGTGGCAGCCACGACAGGCCTCACTTTCTCTGTTTCAGCAGGGTCGACGAAGAAGGAAGGGTCGACGAAGAGGGAATCCGCGGAATCTCCCGCGCTGTTGATCACGCTATTCGGCCCGCCGGCACCCGGACAAGCGTTCGTGCAACTAGCTGCCAGGCCGCCGCGCGGATACACGTCCGGGCAATTCGAGTGGCAATTTGCTGATGCCCCGGCCGCGCAACGCACGGGCCCCGCACCCGCGCGGGGGTGCCGGGCCCCCGCACCGGCGCGGGGGCCCGGCCCCCGGACCGGTGGGTCACATCGGCGGGTTGCCGTGCTTGCGGACCGGCAGGTCGGCGTGCTTCGCACGGAGCACGCCGAGCGCCGCGGCCAGCACCCCGCGGGTCTCGGCCGGGTCGATGACGTCGTCGACCAGGCCGCGTTCTGCCGCGTAGTAGGGGTGCATCAGCTCGCTCCGGTACTCCTTGATCTTCTGCGCGCGGGTCCGGGCCGGGTCGTCCGAGGCGGCGATCTCGCGCCGGAAGATGACGTTCGCCGCACCCTCCGCGCCCATCACGGCGATCTCGTTGGTGGGCCAGGCGTAGGACAGGTCCGCGCCGATCGAGCGGGAGTCCATGACGATGTACGCGCCTCCGTACGCCTTGCGCAGGATCAGCTGGATCCGCGGCACGGTGGCGTTGCAGTACGCGTAGAGCAGCTTGGCGCCGTGCCGGATGATCCCGTCGTGCTCCTGGCCGACGCCCGGCAGGAAGCCCGGCACGTCGAGCAGGGTGACCAGCGGGATGCCGAAGGCGTCGCAGAGCTGGACGAAGCGGGCCGCCTTCTCGGAGGCGTGGATGTCGAGGACGCCCGCCAGGGACTGCGGCTGGTTGGCGACGAGGCCCACCACATGGCCGTCGATCCGGGCGAGCGCGCAGATCACGTTGGCCGCCCAGCGCTCGTGGACCTCCATGAACTCGCCGTCGTCGACCACCTCCCCGATCACCTGCCGCATGTCGTACGGGCGGTTGCCGTCCGCCGGCACCAGGTCCCGCAGCACGTCGCAGCGGCGGTCCGGCGGATCACCGGCCGGCAGGCAGGGCGGCAGCTCGCGGTTGTTCGACGGCAGCAGGGAGAGCAGGTAGCGGACCTCCTCCAGGCAGGTCTCCTCGTCGTCGTGGACGAAGTGCGAGACCCCCGAGACCGCCGAGTGGACGTCCGCTCCCCCGAGCCCGTCCTGGGAGATCTCCTCGCCGGTCACCGCCTGGACCACGTCCGGTCCCGTGATGAACATCTGCGACGTCCCGCGGACCATGAAGACGAAGTCGGTCAGCGCCGGCGAGTAGGCGGCGCCGCCGGCGCACGGGCCGAGCATCACGCTGATCTGCGGTATCACCCCCGAGGCACGGGTGTTGCGCCGGAAGATGCCGCCGTACCCGGCGAGCGCCGTGACGCCTTCCTGGATGCGGGCCCCGGCTCCGTCGTTGAGCGACACCAGGGGCGCGCCCGCCGCCAGCGCCATGTCCATGATCTTGTGGATCTTCTGCGCGTGCGCCTCGCCGAGGGCGCCGCCGAAGATCCGGAAGTCGTGCGCGTAGGTGAACACCCGCCGGCCGTGGACCGTGCCCCACCCGACGACCACCCCGTCGGTGTACGGCCTCCTGTTCTCCAGCCCGAACCCCGTGGCCCGGTGCCGGCGCAGCGGCTCGACCTCGTGGAAGGAGCCCTCGTCGAGCAGCAGGCCGATCCGCTCCCGGGCGGTCAGCTTGCCCTTCGCGTGCTGCGCCTCGGTGGCCTTCGCGTCCGGTCCTCTCCTGACCTCGTCACGCAGCTCCAGCAGTTCTGCCAGGCGGGTGCTCCCGGACCCGCCGGCCTGCGGTGAATTCATCTCGTTCTCCCCCGGGTTCGGATCGAATTCGGGCGGCCCGCAAGAAGGCGCAGCACACCCGCGACTACCGCCGCCGACGATAGGACGGGTCGGCCCGGACCTTCCGCGGAGTTCACCGAGGTGTCAACAAGATGTCCGGTCTGGCAGTTACCTGCCCAGGGCTTCCGGACCGCGCCCGTGAACATTTCCATGGTGTTGAATCCGAAAGTCGCGTCCGTTCGCGGCTTGTCGACGACGGAAGGCGTGAGAATGTCCCCAGCCGCCCTCTCCCCGACCGATCCGACGGTGCGCCGGCTCAAAGGGAGCCCGCTCATCGGAAACACCTGGGAGTTCAAGCAGGACCGGCTCTCCCTCTTCTCCCGCACGTATCAGGACTGCGGAGACCTCGGCGTGTACAGGATCGCCGGCGACGATTTCCACCTGGCGAACTCGGTCGAGCTGGTGCACGAGATCCTCATCCGGAAGGGCCGGCTCTTCGAGAAGACCGACCGCTTCCGCGCCTTCGCCCGGCCCCTGCTCGGCGACGGCCTCCTGACGGCCACCAACGAGGACCACAAGCACAACCGCCGCATGATCCAGCCGCGGTTCCACAACGCGGCGGTGAAGCCGTCGGCGGACATCGCCGCACGCGTCGCCGCGACGGTGTCGGGGCGCTGGTCCGACGGCGACGTGGTCGACGTGCGCCGCGAGATGGTCCGGCTGATCCTCGGCGTCGTCGGCCAGAACCTGTTCAGCCGCGACATCCTGGACGACGCGGACGAGCTGGGCAACGCCCTCACCGACGCCATCCACGGCTTCGACTCCATGGCGAGCGCCCTGGTCCCGCTGACCATCAAGTGGCCGACCCCGGCCAACCTCCGCTACCGGCGGGCGATCGAACGCCTGGAGCGGACCTTCTACTCCATCCTCGCCGACCGGCGGGCCGCGGACCGCCGGCCGGACGACTGGCTCAACCTCCTGATGGAGACCCGGCACGAGGACGGCTCCCCGATCGGCGACAAGCAGATCCGGGACGAGGCACTGAACATGTTCATGCCCGGCCACGAGACCACCGCCACCGGTCTCGCCTGGAGCCTCCACCTGCTCGCCGGACACCCCGACGTCTACGAGCGGCTGACGGACGAGGTGGACGGGGTGCTCGGCGGCCGGCCGCCGGCCCTGGACGACCTGCCCCGGCTCCCCTACGCCCTCCAGGTGTTCAAGGAGGCGATGCGCCTCTATCCGCCCGTCTACATGTTCACCCGGCAGGCCACCGAGGACGTCGACATCCTCGGTCACCGCCTTCCGGCCGGCGCCACCGTGGTGTTCAGCCCCTACGCGCTGCACCGTCGCGCCGACTACTTCCCCGACCCCGGACGCTTCGACCCGGACCGCTTCTCCCCCGAGCGCGAGGCGCGGATACCCCGTCACGCCTATCTGCCCTTCGGTGCCGGGCACCGGGTCTGCATCGGCAACCACCACGCCCTGCTCAACGGCCACGTGGTGCTCGCCGCCCTCGCCCAACGGGTGCGCCTGCACTCCGTGCCCGGACCGCCGCCGGCCGAGGAGCCGATGGTCACCCTGCGCCCCGGGGGCGGGATCCCCATGAGGGTCGAGCGGCGGACCTTTCCCGCGCCGGCCGCCGCCGGGGGCGGGGCGCCGGAGCGCCGCGCCCGGCCGGACGGCGGCGCCACCGGCTCACCGGCGTGCCCCTGGAGCGGCGCTCAGGGCTGAGACCGGCCGAAGGGGTGGGCCGGTCCCGGGAGGGCCCGGCCCACCGCCCCGTCGCGGCCGGCCGGCGGCCGCACGGAGAGCAGCCCCGCGTCGGCCGCGAGCACACCGGCCTGGAACCGGGACTTCGTCCCCAGCGAGTCCAGGATCTCCGCCACGTACCGCCGGTAGGTGCGGACCGAGATGCGCAGCTCCCGTGCGGCGACCTCGTCGGTGACCCCGGCGTAGAGCCGCCGCAGTATCCGCCCCGCGTGCCGGCTGCCCTCCGGGCGGTCGAGGCCGCTCTCGGTGCCGAGCGGGGCGGCCGTGCGCCACGCGCTGCCGAACAGCGCCAGGAGCGCGTCGGTCACGACCTTCGCGCGGACCAGCGAGGTCTGCCCGCCCCTGTCGGTACGCATCACCGCGGCCCGGCCGTCCGCGATGACCGCCTCCAGGAACGGCACGGAGGCCACCCGGATGTCCATGGGGCAGCCCTCTCCCCGCCGCTCGTCGCCCAGGCGCTGGTCGAGCATCGCCTGGTTGACCAGGACGCGCACCCGGCACTGCTTTCCCATCGCCAGGAGCAGTGACTGGAGGTCGGCGCAGAGCTGTTCCGTGCGGGCCGCCTCCGCCGAGATCACGACGTCCAGGGAGCGTTCCGCGGCGGCGATGACCTCGATGATGGCCTCGCGGAGCGTCGCCTGCCCGGGCTCCAGGGGTTCGATCAGTTGATTCCGCAACGACATGGCGCGATATCTGTCGACGGCCGTGTCGATCAGGCGGCGGATGTCCGCCAGGGCCTCACCGAACTCGTCGGGGACACAGGCCGGGTCGTCATGGGAAGTGGTGTCTCCGCCCGCCGGCAGACCGGCGGAAGTGCACTGCTTGTTCACGCTTTCCCCCGTGAATGTGTATTCAAGATGCATGCCGCGTCAGCCCGTCGCCATCCTGCGCGGATGTCCCGGGCGTATCCGGTGCGGCAGCCGAACGCATTGCCTCGGCCGGCAGGAGCCCCAATTCGACTGCACGGGCACCGGCCTGAAATCGCGAACTCGCCCCCATTTCACGCATGATCTCGGCGATGTGCCGCCGGTAGCTGCGCAACGGCATCCCGAGGTCGCGCGCGGCCACCTCGTCGATCTGCCCCGCCATCAGCGACCCGAGGATCCGGCGCCCCACCTCGCTGCGCGCCCGGCCGAACCGGCTCGGCCGGTCCGCCGGCCGGGAACCGTTCGCCCAGGCCACCGCGAACAGCGAGGACAGCGTGCCGACCACCGCCGCGTCGCGGATGACGAGGACCTGCCGGGACTCGGCACCGAGGTCCGGCCAGATCATGGCGAACCTGCCAGGCAGCAGGACCGTCTCCCGTAACGCCCCCTCCGACGTGCGCATTTCACAGGGGGCGAGGGAGCGCAGCGCCTCCCGCACGGGTTCCAGATGGCTCACCCCGGGGGCGCACAGCAGCCGCACCGCCGCGTCCCCGGAGGCCGCCGCCCGGCAGGCCGAGGCCACCCGCAGCACCTCGTCCTCCGCCCCCTGGTCCGGCAGCACCACTCCGATGCCGCGGACCTCGCCGACGACGAGGTGCGCCAGCGCGCGCCGGAGCGCCCCCTCGTCCTGCGTCGAAAGGAGCCGCTCCGGGCGTGCGCCGTGCAGGCGGTCGGCCTCCACGGACTCGATGAGGGCGCGCGCCCGGTGGAGCACCCCGTCCACTCCGTCGGCTCCGGCGGTCAGGTCGTCGGCGGACCGGCGCCGGGAATTCGATTGCTCATGGTCGATGGAATTCCCCGGTCCGGGACTCTGCCGCTGCGATTCGCCTTCCCCGCCCACAATTCGCACTCCCCCGAATCCCACACGCATTCCGCGGGGTGCGGCTCGACACGTCACTGTGCCGATCGAACCCCCGTTCGCATTCCAGCACCTGCAGAGAATAACTCAATTGCCGGGCCGCACGACGGCCGGGTCGAAGTTGAATCCCGAAGCAGTACTCGCGAGTCAGTTACCGATGGGTCACCATTCCGCGGAACCGGCCCTTAGCACTATCTGTTCAAGAACCCCTGGACAGCAACAAAGTTGCAGGTTCTTGCCACCCCATTCCGGCATGGGCTCTCAAGCGGAATGAGCCGAACCTGCAGCGGAGGACAGGGCGGCGAGACGGACCGGCGCGGCACTGGCCACACTCACCAGCGCCCCGAGCCGGTCGTCGGCCAGGTCGAGGACGTGCAGGGCCTCGAACCGCCCGTGCTGCACCCAGGAGGCACCGCCGTCCCCCCGTCTCCGCGCCCCCATGCGCATCCCGGAGAGGTCCAGTTCGTGCAGCGCGCCCAGGTCCGCCCGGCCCGCCTTCACCATGGCCTCCTTGCGCACCCACTGCCGCAGGAACAGCGCCTGCGGATCGTCCTGCCGGCCGATCTGGCGGAGCTCGTTGCCGCTCAGCGCCCGCTCCAGCAGCTCCCGCCCGGCCGGCCGCCGGGAGACGAGCTCCACGTCGATGCCGATCACCGCCCCGCCGGCCGCGGCCGCGACCACACCGGGGGTGTGCGCCATGCTGACCGCGACGGCCGGGTGGTCCGGCAGGTACGGCTTGCCGTGGCCGTCCTCCCCGCAGTCACCGCAGCGCTGCGCCAGAGCCGTCCCGGCCGGGCCCGCGCCGAACAGCAGCCCGGCGCAGATCCGGGCGAGCAGATGGGCGGCCACGAAGTCCCGCCGCGCCGATTCCCGCCGGAACCGCGCGGCACGCAGCCGCTCCACGGGAGTGAGTAGCCGTTCGTCCGCCTCGCCGTGGGCCAGCACCTCGTCCGTGCCGGCCACCACCGCCACCGCGGCGGCCGCCGTCGCATCCGTGCCGCTCGGCATGGCCCGCCACCGCCTCTCCTGATGTCGTGCCCGCGGTGCCGCGGGCCCGGCCAACCTAACCGCCCGCGGCAGTGGCCGAGCAGGCCGTTTCCGCTTGCTGCCATGCGGCCGGGGCGTACGGACCGACGCCGCCCGCCCCGGCCGCCGGTCGTTCAGAAGGCGCCCTCCGGCAGCTGCATCAGGGCGTTGTCCGTCCTCTGGGCCTGCTTGCGCCGGACGGCCACCTGGGGAAGCACCTCCGCGGCGAAGAACGCCGCGGCCGCCACCTTCCCGGCGTAGAAGTCACGGTCCGCGCCCCGCGCGTCCGGCAGCCTGTCGACCGCCACGGCCGCCGCGCGCAGCAGCAGGTACGCGACGACGACGTCGCCGCTGGCCATCAGGAACCGGGTCGTGTTCTGGCCCACCCGGTAGAGCGACGTGACGTCCTGCACCGAGTCGGTCAGCTGCTCCACCATGACCGCGGCCATCGCCTCCAGTTCGGCCAGGGCCTCCGCCAGCTCCGCCTGGGCGTCCTTCAGCTCGGCCCGGTCGCCGGCGGCGGCCAGGAACCCCTTGATCTCCCCGGCCAGCGCGGAGAGCGCCCGCCCCTGGTCGCGGACGATCTTCCGGAAGAAGTAGTCCTGCCCCTGGATCGCCGTCGTCCCCTCGTAGAGGGTGTCGATCCGGGCGTCCCTGAGGTACTGCTCGATCGGGAAGTCCTGCAGGTAGCCGGAGCCCCCGAAGATCTGGAGCGACTGGTTGAGCTGCTCGTAGGCGCGCTCGGAGCCGTAGCCCTTGAGGATCGGCAGGAGCAGGTCGTTCAGCGCGCGGCTGTCCCCGGCGTCGGCGCCCGCCCGCTTCTTGACCACGATGTCGTCCTGGACGCACGCCGTGTACAGGAACAGCGTCCGCATCCCTTCCGCGCACGCCTTCTGCATCATCAGCGAGCGCCGCACGTCGGGGTGGTGGGTGATGGTGACGCGGGGGGCCTTCTTGTCGGCGGCCTGCGTCAGGTCCGCGCCCTGCACCCGCTCCCTGGCGTACCGCAGGGCGTTCAGGTACCCGGTCGACAGCGTCGAGATCGCCTTCGTGCCGACCATCATCCGGGCGAACTCGATGATCCGGAACATCTGCCGGATGCCGTCGTGCCTCTCGCCGAGGAGCCAGCCCCTCGCCACGTCCCCGTCGCCGAACGTCATCTCGCAGGTGTTCGACACCTTGAGGCCCATCTTGTGCTCGACGCCGGTGACCCGGGCGCCGTTGCGCCTGCCCAGGTCGCCGGTGCTCCAGTCGAACTCGTACTTGGGCACCAGGAACAGGGACAGGCCCTTGGTCCCGGGCTCGCCGCCCTCGGGGCGGGCGAGCACGAAGTGCACGATGTTCTCGGACAGATCGTGCTCGGCGTTGGTGATGAAGCGCTTCACGCCCTCGATGCGCCACGAGCCGTCGGCCTCCCGCACCGCCTTCGTGCGCCCCGCTCCGACGTCGGAACCGGCCTCCGGCTCGGTGAGCACCATCGTCGCGCCCCACTGGCGCTCCACCATCAGCCGGGCGACGGCGCGCTGTTCCTCGGTCCCGAGCTCCTGGA
Source organism: Streptomyces genisteinicus (assembly GCF_014489615.1). Lineage (GTDB taxonomy): Bacteria > Actinomycetota > Actinomycetes > Streptomycetales > Streptomycetaceae > Streptomyces > Streptomyces genisteinicus. The sequence goes on along the minus strand of NZ_CP060825.1, from coordinate 3,960,637 downwards.
TCACCCGGGCGAAGCTGACTCCGCCGGAATAGAGCCAGAGCGCGGGGTTGGCGCCCAGGACCAGTTCGGCGAACGACCAGAAGAGCGAGGGCGGGGCGTCGGTGCCGCCCAGCTCGGCGGGCAGGCCGAGCCGCCACCACTCGGCGTCCATGAAGGTCTCGTACGCCTTCTTGAACGCGACGGGGAGCGGCGCCGTGCCGGTCGCCGGGTCGAACACCGGGGGCGTCCGGTCGGCTTCGACCGACGAGTCGGCGAGGTCGTCGGTGGCGAGCCGGCCGATCTCGGCGAGGATGTCCTCCGCCGCGGCACGGTCGATGTCGGCGAACGGGCCGTTCCCGTACACCGCTTCGCGGCCGAGGACCTCGAAGAGGTTGAACCTCAGGTCGCGCAGGTTGGCTATGTAGTGGCTCATGCCGTGGAGCTCCGTCTCTGTGGGCAAGGATGAGCTGTGGTGTGGAGCCGGGCCGTCGTGCACAGGGGCCCCCGCCTGCCGGGCGGTCGCCGCCACCCTCGCGGCCGGCCCTGGGGCGGGGTGGCGAAAGCAGCTCCGTCCGCCCGGAGGGCGGGGCCTGCGGCGTCCGGTGCGTGCGATCGCACGGCGGAGAGGAGCATCCTCGTACCGGTCGTACGCGGATGACTCCGACAACGCGGCGAGGGTGCGTGCCAGGCGTCGCGGGCCGGTGGAGACTCTCGCAACACGCCCTAGCGGCCGGGCCGCACGCGGCTCGGCCGCACCGCTCCCGGCCCCTCAGCTGCGGACGGCCGCCGCCCCGTCCCCCACGGCACCGACCGTCGCCGCCCCGCCGGACCCGCCCGTCGCCACGCCGCCGGCCACTGCACCGGCACCGGCCTCGTCCACCACGGCACCGGCCTCGTCCGCCACGGGCGTCGCGGCGGGCCCGGGGCACACCCCCGTCTCCAGCAACGTCGCGATCCCCGCGGCGAGGTTGCGCGCCCAGCCCCGGTAGCCGGGCACCGACGGGTGGAAGCGGTCGGAGGCCAGCCACCCGCCGGCGAAGCGGGGCGGTCCGCCCGCGGGCACGTGGAAGAGCACTTCGCCGCGCACCGCGACCTGCCGGAACTTCCGGTCCAGCAGCCTCACGTACGAGCTGAGCGGCCCCCTCACGTGCGGCGGCAGCCCCTGGTGGGGCGCCAGGTCGGGGAGCCCGGCGAGGGCGATCGGCACGTCACGCCCGAGCCGCAGCCGGATGTCGCCGATCAGGCGCTCGACGTCCTGCCGGAAGGCTCCGGGCCGCCGCCCGCGCATGGCGTCGTTGGTGCCGGCCGCCAGGAGGATCAGGTCCGGCTCCCACCGCCGGGTCGGGTCCGTCAGCTGCCCGAGCAGCAGAGACCTCATCTCCCGCACGGTCGCCCCCGACCTTGCGGCCACCCGCCAGCTCACGCTCCGGCCGGTGAGGGCGGTCAGCGCGGTGGCGACCTGCCCCGCGAGGGCGTCCCGGTGGTGCTCGGCGCCCACCCCGGCGGCCGTGGAGTCCCCGAGCAGCAGCAGGCGCAGCGGCGGCCCGTCGCCGGTGGTCCCACCCGCGTCGCCGGCGGCGTCGGGCAGCCGGGGCCGTTGCCCCCGCACGGTTTCCTTGATCATCGCAGTGAGCATTCCACTCCCCCATAACGCCGTTATGGCCATGGCTTCAATAACAGCGTTATGATTGCGGCGTGTCAACTGGGATCCGCCGCAAACTCCTCGACGAGGCCGCCCGGATCCTGGCCGAGGAGGGACCCGCCGCACTCACCGTGCGCCACGTGTCCCAGGCGGCCGGGGTCTCCACCATGGCGGTCTACACCCACTTCGGCTCCATGCCGGCGCTGGTGCGGGAAACCATGCGGGAGGGCTTCGCGCGGTTCGCGGAGCGCCTGCTGGCGGTCGAGGCCGCCCAGGACGACGACCCGGTGGCCGGGCTCGCCCGGCTGTGCGTCACGTACCAGGAGTTCGCCCGCGCCGAGCCCGACGTCTACGCGGTCATGCTGGGCGGATCACGGCTCGCCGGCTTCGAGTTCACCGACGAGGACCGGGTCATGGGCCTGGACGTCCTGCGGATACCACACGCCGCGATCAGGCGCTGCATGGCGGCCGGCCGGTTCCGCGACGGCACCTCGTCCCTGCTCGCCTGGCAGCTCTGGTGCCAGATGCACGGCCTCGCCCAACTCGAGGCGGCCGGCTACTTCGTGGGCCGCCACGGCGCGGACGAGACCATGACCGGACTGCTCCGCGACTTCGCCGTGGCGGCGGGCGACGACCCCGCCGCGGCCGAACGCTCCGTGACCGCGGCCCTCTGACCCCGACGCGGCCGGGCAGGCTGCCCGGCGCCCGCACAACGACGAAGCCCGGCCCGGACACTGTCCGGGCCGGGCTTCCGGCGGAGCCGCCTTCGGGATTCGAACCCGAGACCTACGCATTACGAGTTGTCGGACCTCGGTCCTGAGCGATCCACGTAGGTCCGTCAGGGGACAATCTTCCCTGCCCAGCGTTCGTTTCGGATGCCGACGGACGGAGACGAACTAGGGCGGAGTGGGCAGCCACTGAGACCCTAACTGAGACCGCCACCGCACGGTGCCTAGGTGGTCAGCAGTCGATCGTGAGCCTCGCCCTACAAGAGCGGGCACAAGGCATGGCCTGACTGCACAGTTTCTGAGGCATGGCCGAGCCAAGCGCAGGCAACCAAGATGCCCTTCGTTCCCGTGATTCCCCGCATGTCTGGCACGGGCAGAGCCACGCGCAGAGCGCGGCTGCATCGGGCGAGTTCCCCTGGTGGAGGGACAAGGCTTGCATCCGGGCGGGCACTGGGGTAGCCGCTCCCTGTCCCGCGAGGCCAACCTTCAGACAATCGCCCCATCGAGATCGTTGACTGCATACCATAACTAACGTCTTCAGCATGCGCATCGGAAGGATCGTCAATGGCTATCGACCCCCCCTCCGCCGGGGAGAGCACCACTGACGCATTGATTCAATATCGTACAGATATTGCAGACCTTAGCCAGCGAATAAAGAACCGCCGCTTACAAGTGGCCGGACTCTACGGGACGCCACTTACCCTGATCACCCTGATCTGCGCTGGAGCCATCGCAAAAGTCTATTTTTGGCTACACGCCGACGCACCTTCGGCAATCGTGAGCATCTTTGGCGGGGCATGCGTCTTCCTCTTGTTTGCTACTGTCGTTCAACTCTATGCCGAGTTCAGTGCGGATACGCCGTGGAGGGATTCCAAGAAGTCCCTGAGAAGCCTTAAGCTCGATTTGGAACTAGCCGAAGAGCGTCGCATTCTCGAAGCCCGTAGGTTGACTCCTCCAGCCATCGAGCGACAATCCTCGTACAGGGAGCGCCTGCCGGGGGAGATCGCAAGACTCCGGGTGGAGTCTGCTCACTACCGACGCCTGCATCTATTCATGCAGTGGTTGCTCTTCGTTGGCTCCGCAGCCGTTTCTGGTGTCACAGCGTGGTACGACCCGCCGCAGCCTGCGAAAGGCATTCTGATTGCCCTCGGGTCTATCGTTACTGTAGTGACGGCCGCTTCTGGATACTTCAAGCCGCGCGAAAGGGCTTTCAACCTCCAACAGACGGCGGACAGCATGGAACAGCACATTACAGCACTCGAATTAGGCATTGCCCCGTACAACAATTCCGATGACGGAGCCAATATGGAATCATTCGCTTCCACCATTGAAGGAATGCGAGCGGAGCAGCGAATGCGGGAACAGCAGCTCGATCAACCACAACAGGGACAACAAGCGGTCATCTAGTGGTCCAGCACCGATCACCCATCTCGCAAACGGGCGGGGCTGAATTCCAGAGGTCGGCGGAGCGGCTTTGGGCAGGAACTGCCATGGGGCGTGAGATCGAGGCCTGTGCGCTGGTCAGCGAATTCGGGCAGCCGGTGGACCTGCCCGTTCGCCCAATGTGGGCCCCGATCTTCGAGGCGCGCCCCATGGCGGCTGCCCATGTCCGTGGAGCCGACCGGGCCTAGCCACATCGGGCTAGCGTCCACGGCATCAGATGTGCTCGCTCTAGCCGCACGGCCGGCGGAGCCGGGGCCGCGCGGCGAACGGAGTGAGTCACCTTGATGATGGAGGTGTTTGTACCTCGGTGAGAGAGACCGGCGCCTGAACTCAGTCGGCCATGAGGCGACTGGTGAACCCTCCGTCGCACAGCCGCTCGTATGCCATGACGACGTCGACTGGAGCAGGCTGTTCGATCATGAATCCGCGCTTCGGGTAGACGAACAATCGCTGTTGGGCCCCGACAAGCATGTCCAGCACGAGATGGGCATCCTGGATGGAGTCCACGTACTCGTGAAGACTCATGGTCGCGGATGCGCTCACGATGTCGACATCGGGCCAGAGCTTCCTGGCGGTCGCGTACGCCCGGCGCTCCTCGTACGGCTTACTGATGAGAAGCACCGAGCTGACATCCATACCTTGCTCGGCAAGCAGGGCGCGGGACAGCCAGATGTTCTCACCCGTGTTCCGAGCGTTAGGTTCAACAAGGATCGCGGACGCTGGCACCCCCAGCTCCAGCGCACGGTCGCGATAATGCTCAGCCTCGCCCCGGGGCATGCGACCTTCGGTCGTGCGACTGGTTGCCCCGGTGAAGACGACGACCGGAAACAGACCGCGCCGGTACAGGTCGGCGGAGACGTCCGCCACGCCCAAGTCGTGGCTACCCAGACCGAGACCGACGGAGCAAGGGCGCAACTCGTGGCCCATCTGCTGAAACTCCCACAATCGTTCAGCGTCGACCCAGTTCTGGGCAGAGATCACTGCCTCTCCTCCGCCGCCGAGTCGGGCACCTTGAAGTCGTACGCCCAGGCGAAGCGCGTCGCAGCGTGCACGCCGATCGCGAACTCCACCAGCGTGCCGCCTGCGGTAAACGTGCTGCGGTGCAGCTCGACCACCCACTCTCCTGGAAGGAGCTTGAGCTGTTCAGCCTCCTCCGGCCTGGCGGCCCGGGCGAATAGCTCCTCCCGCATGTGGTCGATCTCGTATCCCGCGTCATAGAGCACTCGGAAGCCTCCTCCTCGGCCGGCGGGGCCGGGGCTCGGGTCGACGATGCGCGTGCCCTCGACGTGCTCGGGGCGGTAGTAGCTGGTCAGTGTGTGCGTGGGCTGGTCACCCTCCTTAACCAGCCGAGCGCGTGCATACACCTCGGCACCCTCAGGCAGCCCATGCGCCTTCGCGACAGCGGGCGGCGCCAGGATGCGACTGACTGTCTGCGTCTGCTCGCCGCGCTTGTACGCCCGTCCGGAAGCGACCCGGTCCGCGATGAAAGCTACTTCGTCACCGTCGCGCCACTTCGCCTTGTCGTATCGGGCAATTCCCAGACGCTTGAGCGGCGCCTGCTCCCGTACGACGGTGCCGTGCCCACGAGAAGAAGTCACCAGCCCTTCAGCCTCAAGCGCCTTGTAGGCCGCATGGACAGTGGTCTTCGACCCCTCTCCCGCCTCGACCAGGTCGCGAATCTGCGGAAGCTGCTGCCCAGGGGCGTACTGCCCGTTCCGGATCTGCCCCGCGAGCTTGTCCGCCAGTTCCCGCCACTTCGGTGCCACGCGAACTCCTCTCGACTGAGTCCAGTGAAACACAGTCCCAGGACTGTTGACAGTCCTGGGACTGTGCGTCACAGTCATGTCAAGCGCTTCGCAGTCCCAGGACAGCGAACGCGGGAGGGCTCTTCTCGGGCTGCTCCTGGCGCCCGGAGAGCTCCGTGTAGGCGGGTCGGCTCAATGGAAGCGATGGGTCGTTGAGAACTGAACAGCGCGATGAGGACTTGCCGCCTGTCCTTGGCACAACAAGGCGGCCGGCGCGGCACAGGGGCCGCGCGCTCAAGCCCCCGCAGCCTGTGCGCTGCGGCCGGTTGCCTCCGCTGCTCGTCTCGTACGAGCAGCGCTGAGGGGAGCCGGATGGTCCGGATCTTCAACGGAGGGGAGTGCCCTATGTGGGCGAGTGTGATCGCGGTGGCAGGGACCTTACTCGGGTCGGTCACCGCCTACCTGCTTCAGCAGCGCGGCAGCGAGCGGGCCGCGCTGCGGCGTGAGCGGCTCGCTGCCGTGACCGCGCTGACGTCGGCGCTGGCCGACCACCGCCGTGCGATGTGGGTCCGCGAGGACCTGCGCCTGTCCGGTGCGGACGCCGCCTCCTACGAGGCGGCCCGCGCCGAGAGTCATGCCACCCGGAGCGCGATCACCGCGCCCATGACCACTCTGGCTGTCCTCGCGCCCGATCTCCTCGACTCCGCGCAGGGCGCGGCTTCCGCCGTCTACGCCCTGCGTGGCGCGGCGAGCACGGAGACGCTCGCTGCCGCCCGCACGGCCGCGATCGTCGCGTGCGACCGCTTCGTCGCCCACGCGGCCAGCGCCGCCTGACTGACCCATCCATGCACGGCGCGCGGCCCCGGAGTTGCACCTCCGGGGCCGCTGTCGAGCCGTGAAACCTGCTAGGGAGACCACGACTCATGAAGCCCATCGTTGCACGTCAGAACCTTGTTACCGCCGCTGTCCCGGACGCCGGGCCGACGGCCGCTGAGCTGGACGCGATCGACCGCGAGATGCCGCTGATCCTTGCGGAGGTCGATCTGCTGGACGCGCAGATCACCACCCTGGACCGCGTCCCGAACGAGCTGGACACCCGGCGGCTGCGCCGGGCCCGTAACCGGGTGATGGCCGCCCGCCGCGACCTGACCAACCGCACCACCGGCACGATCGACGGTGCGGCGTGACGGCGGCCGGCGTTCACACGGCGGAGTCCGGTCTGGCCGGCGCGCACGCGGAGGTGAAGGCGGAGATCGCCCGGATCGACACGAAGGCCTCGCTGCTGCTGGCGTTCATCGGCGTGGTGCTGGCCGGTGCCGCGACCCTCGCCAAGGACGCCAAGCCCTCGATCCTGGCGATCGTGGTCGGGGCGGCCGGGGCGGGGGTGCTGCTGGTCGCGGTCGTGCTGCTGCTGCGGGCGGTGCGCCCGAACCTGAGCGGCCGTCCGGTGGCCGGGTTCCCGCTGTGGGCGACGCTCACCGGCGACCAGGTCCGCAACGTCCTCGCCGAGGACCGGCGAGGGCAGGACATCGCGAACCTGTCCCGCATCGCCGTCGCCAAGTTCCTCCGCTTGAAGCGCGCCGTCGACTGCATCTGCGTCGGCGGCGCCCTGCTCGTCCTCGCCGCGCTCATCACCGCCGGGGGTGCCCTGTGAAGCTCACACTGAAGCACGGACTCTCCGCGGGCGTGAAGACCAAGTTCCCCGCCGTCGCCATGACGGCCGTCTCCATGGTGCTCACCCTCGCCGTGGTCGTGATGTGGCTGGGCACGTCGATGCCGACGCTGGTCGCACTCGTCGTCGGCATCGGGATCGACGGCGGATGGCTCGCCACCCTCGCCTACGAACGCCGCCTCGCCGCACAGGGCGACCACTCCACCCCGGTCACCGCCGTGGGCTGGTTCTTCGGCCTCATCGCCACCGCCGTTCTCGTCGGGCACGCGCTCGGCGAGGAGTCGCCCGAAGCGTGGCTCGCCGTCGCCTGGCTCCCGCTCGCAGCGAAGGCCCTGTGGCTCGTCCACGGCCTGTGGGAGCGCACCGCGCTAACCCCGGGCGCGCTCGCCTCCATCCACGGCATCCAGCAGGAAGCGCGCGACGAAGCCGCGGTGGCACGGGCCCGGCTGCGGGCAGAAGCCACCACCGAGGAGACCCGCCTGACGGCCGTGACGGCCGCCGGGGCACGCGTCGCACGCGTCCAGGCCCGTACCGCCAAGAGCCTGTCCAAGGCATGGTCCACGCTCGAATCCACCCGGGCCGGTGAGGACACGTCCAGGGCGTTGACCTGCGTGACGAGCCGCGTCACACCCGACGTCACACCCACCTGGGAACTCCCCGTCTGGGGACCCGTCGAGCTGGTATCATCCCTCGCCCTGGAGCCCGGCCCGGCACTCACGGACGCCGAGCTGGACAGGCTCGTGGACGACATCCGGCACAGCGAGACCCCGTCCCTCTCCTACCGGGAGATGGCCGTCAGGTTCCGCGCGGCCGGGCACTCCGCCTCTGAAGTCCGTCTTCGGGCGGCGTGGAAGCGCGTCGCGTGATGGGCGCGCTGCCGGTGTTCCGGTGGCGGCTCGCCCCGGACGGCCTGGCGACCCGCCGCCAGCTGCGCGCGCTCGGACTCCGGCCCGGCGGGCAGGACGTCGCCGCGCAGTTGGAGCGGCCCCGCCGTCGCGGGCGAGGGCCGCTGGTCGCCTACCTCTACCGCATCGACCGGGCCAAGCCCGTCCGCCCGATGACACCCGCCCGCCGGGCCGCGCTCGCCAAGGCGCTTGCCGCCCGCCGGCAGTGCTCCGGCTGCGGGACGGATGCGGGTTACGTCATCCCCGCCGCGCTCGGCACCTGCGTGCCCTGCGCCTACCCCGAAGGAGAGCATCCTCATGGAGTCGCTGCCTGACATCCCGCGTGTGGTGCAGCTCCCCGACGGCACCCACGCCTACCTCCCCGCACACCAGGCACCGACCGTGCCGCCCGCAACGTTCGCCGGGCCGCAGGTCGTGCACCAGCACTTCCACCAGGCGCCGCCGGACCGCACCGTTCAGCGCCTCGCCCTCGGCACGGGCGTCGGAGCGGGCACGGTGGCGGCCGGGGTGTACTTCGGCCCGCTGCTCGTCGGCGTGCTCACCGCCATGGCCGCGAACCTCGCCCTGCTCGCGCTCCTGGCCGCCGTCTGCGCCTGGGGCGTCGTCACCGTCATGAAGTCGGTCGGCGGCGCGGACGGCAAGGCCGCCGCGAAGACCGTCCGCAAGGCCCGCGGCCGTCGCCGCTGACCCTGAAGGAGCCCTGCTCATGAGGTTCACGGCAGGTCAGCGGGTGCGGATCGTCGCGTGTGAGGACGACCCGCGAGCGGCCGGGCGTACCGGCCGGATTGTCGACGAGGTAGCGCCCGGCGTGCTGACCGGCGGCCGGTGGACCGTGCACGGGGTCGGTCTGCTGGTCGGCCCGGTGCTGTGCCACCCGCACGAGCTGCGGCCCGCCTGACGGTCGCCTGTCCCCACCCGGGCCTTCCTGGGCCGGGTGGGGGCGGGGTGCCGGACAGTCCGGTCCGCCCTGCGAGAGGACCCACATGAACGCCCGCTATCTCACCCGCGCCGCCGAAATCACCGGTGATCACGAGATCACCGTCGACGCCACGTTCACCAGGAACGGCCACCACACCGCCGAGTGCCGCGGCTGCGGCGACACGTACTCGATCTACCTCTACGACTCCAAGACCCGCGAGTGGGCGCAGCAGCACGCCGAGACCTGCCGGGCCATGCCCGCCACGGACGCCGTCTGATGCCCCGCTACGCGGACGAGCCGCGCCTGACGGCCGGGGAGACGGCCTCAGTCGCCTACTACGTCGCGCGGATGGCCAAGCGCGGTCTCGCCGGTGAGCACGTCTACCAGGGCGACCTGGAGCGCAAGGTCGAGCGCGTCATCGACCGCGCCCGCAAGCGCGAGGAGCGCGACGCGAAGAAGAACAGCGCTCGCAAGTAGCTGTGCCCCGGGGCGGTCGACAGCCGCCAAGCATCCCGGCCGCCCCGGGCCCCTGACCACCCTTCGAGCAGCAGGAGAAGACCAGCATGACGGAGAACGTCGTTCCCCTGTTCAAGAACCCCACCACCAGCACGGACGAGCCGCCGGCAGAAGCCGCGGCCCCGGTCGCGGTTCTGTCCGTCGTCGACGAGCCGCCCGTGGTGCGGCCGGTGCCGCTGTGGGTCCGCACCGGCCGCACCGCCCGCACGATCGCCACACACCCACGCACCCGCACGGCGGCCGGTGTCGTCGTCCGCCACGGGTCCTACGTCCTCGGCGGCACCCGGGTCGTGGCGAAGCGGGCGTGGGACGGCCGCACCGCCGCCCGGTACGAGCGGATGATCCGCGCTGCGGAAGCGGCCGGGAACTACGAGGCTGCCGCCGACTGGGAGCAGCGCGGGGCCGCGTTCCGCGCGGCCCGGCACAAGCGGCGCATGGACCTGATCACATCGCCGGAGCGGCTGGCGAAGAACGCCGCCTACGGCACCGGCGGCACCATCGGCGGGCTACTCGTCATCGGCATCGCACTGGCCATAGCGACCAAGGAACCGTCCGACGTGGTCACGCCGCTGATGGCGCTGGTCGACCTGATCCACTTCATGGTCACGTTCGTCACCGTCATGTGGGGACCGCTCGTCGCCGTCGGCCCGTGGGTCGCCCTGGCTGGGGTGTGGACCGTCGGCCGGCACCGCCAGGCCGCCCCCAACTGGGCCCTCCCCGCCACCGCGCGCAGCACGGATGGGGAGCCCATCACGCCGTCGATCGTGGTCAAGGCCCTGCGCGACCTCGGCATCGGCCCGCTGCGGAACGCCATCAAGGAGATGGGCGACGCCGGAGCGTCGATGCTCGGGCCGATCACGATCGCCGGGTGCGGCATCGAAGTCGACGTCACCCTGCCCTCGGGGGTGTCGACCAACGAGGTGCAGGGCAAGCGCCGCAAGCTCGCCGAGAACCTGTCCCGGCACGAACACGAGGTGTTCATCACCATCCCGGTCGCGGCGCGGACGGTGCGGCTGTGGGTGGCCGACTCCGGCGCGCTGGACGAGCCGATCGGCCCGTCCCCGCTCGTCACGGACGACACCATGACCGCGGACTACACCAAGGGCAAGGCTCCGTGGGGGCAGGACCTGCGCGGCGACGCCGCCGCCCTGTCCCTGTACCAGCGCCACCTCCTGATCACCGGCCTGTCCAACCAGGGCAAGACCGTCGCGCTCCGCTCGCTCGCCCTGTGGCTCGCCCTCGACAAGTCGGTCCAGTTCCTCCTGGGCGACCTCAAGGGCGTGGGCGACTGGAAGATGTTCGACGGCCTCGCGCAGGTACTCATTCAGGGCCCGACGGACGAGCACGTCGTGCAGGTCGTCGAGATGGTCGAAGGCGCGGTGGACGAGATGAACCGCCGCATCCAGGCCCCGCCCGGCACTACATTCCCGCCCCTGATCGTGCTCGTCGACGAAGCGCAGGTGGCGTTCATGTGCCCGGCGAAGGACGAGGAGAAGCGCCCCTACGGCGGGGCCAAGGCCAACTCCCGGTACTTCATGGCGGTCCGCAAGATTCACAACCAGGGCCGGGCCGTGAACGTCCTGATGTGGCAGGGCACGCAGGACCCCACGAACGAGAACCTGCCCAAGCTCGTGCGCGAGGGTGCCCACACCCGCGCCTCGCTCGCGCTGGGCACGGAGTCTCAGGCCCGGATGGCGCTGGGGGACAAGGCCGTCGACGGCGGCGCCGCCCCCAACCTGCTCCGCCCCGGCCTGGATCAGGGCACGCTCGTACTCGCGTCGTCCGGCATCACCATCCCGGCCGGCCAGTCGTCCATCACCGTGCGCACGCACTACATCAACGACGACGCCGCCGAGGTCATCACCGACCGGGCCAAGGCCCTGCGCGACGGCATCACCACCCTCACCGTGATCGAGCACGGTGAGGAGCGCGACGCGCTCGCCGACATCGCCACCGTCCTCGGCGACACGCCCCGTGTGCTCACGGCGGATGTCCTCAAGCGGCTGTCCGCGCTCAGTGAGGACGCCTACGGATCGTGGACGCCGGGCGACCTCAAGCGCGTCCTGGAGGACGCCGGGGCCGAGCCCTACAAGTCCGACGGCCGCATGGTCGTCGGCCGCGACCGCGTGCAGCGCGCCCTCACCAACCGCACCGAAGACGGTTCCGCTTCCGTCGAAGGATGACAGGGAGCGCACCCCGGAAACGTCAGGGAGGCAGGGAGAACTCCCTGAACCCCTCCCTGACCCGCCTCCCTGGCCCTGACCTGCGAAGACGATCTACCAGGGAGGCAGGGAGGCACCGCAGGTCAGCACCCCGAAACCCCCTCCACACGCACCACTCAAGGGGGTACCCGCGCCTCCCTGACCCATCGGGACCAGAGATTCCGCATACGCCGAGAGCGGCCCCCGTTCCGCCAAGTTCCGGGGCCGCTCTCGTCTACCAGCATCCACAGATCTGGAGACCTCCAGCATGACGCAACCGACCACGAACGACTACCTCCGAACGGCTCTCGCCCTCACGGACGCGGGCGTGCCCGTGCTGCCGCTGCGGGCCGGGAAGGTCCCGTTCGGCAACTGCCCCGACTGCCGGGACAACGCGTGCGGTGGGCGGCCGAACATGAAGACCGCAGGGGCCTGCGCGTGCCTGCGGCCGTGCCACGGCTGGGCCGCCGCCTCCACCGACCGGGCCGTCGTCGCCTCGCCCGGGTGGGCACCGCTGTGGCGCACCGCGGCTGCCGTTGCCTACCACCCGGGCGGGGCCGGGCTCACCGTCGTCGACCTCGACGACGCGGACGCCATCGGCTGGGCCCGTACCGCGCTTCCGCCGACCCGGACCGTGGTCACCACGCGAGGTGAGCACTGGATCTACCGGGGTCTCATGCGGTCCGCCAACGGGGTCCGGCCGGGCGTGGACATCAAGTCCACGATGGCCTACGCCCGCTACCTCGCCCCTGGCACCGGCACCATGACCGCCCTGCCCGACGTTGTGTGCGCTCTCGCCGACCGGGGCCCCGCGGTTCGGCCGGCGCAGTCCGCCGTCTGGCCGGACGTGCCGGTCGGTGGCGGGGAGTGCCGCCACCGCACCCCGGTCTTCCTGGAGCGCGGGATCGCCATGGCGGAGCAGCGCATCACCGAGGCCCACACCGCGATCCACGCGACCGTGTACCGGACGTTCCTCGCGGTGCTGTCCACCCACGGCCGGTGTGGCTGCCTGACCGAGACGCACGTCGCCCGGCTGTTCACCGCCGCGCAGGCACGGGGCGAGAGCCCGCGGCACTGCACCGACGCGTGGACCAACGCCCGCACCGCGCTGGGGATGTGAACTCGTGTCCGACGACGACAAGAACCCGGCGCGGCAGGTCATCACCGACTACGCGCAGACGCACTTCCGGTACTTCCGCACGGCCGACGGCACCGTCTACGCGCAGCGGAAGGGGCACCCGGTGGCGCGGCCCATCCGCTCGCAGGGCACGACGGGCAGCCACCGGCAGGAACTCATGGTCGGCCTCTTCCGCGACGGGCTCGGCGTGTTCAACGGGACCGCGCTCAAGGAAGCCCTCGACCTGATCGAAGCTCTGGCGCTCACCGAGGAGACTCAGCCCGTGCACATCCGCGTCGCGCCCGGCTTCGACGGCGCCACCTGGCTCGACCTCGGTCGCACCGACGGGCAGTCCGTGCGCATCCACCCCACCGGATGGGATGTCGCTGTGCCGGACCCGCGCGAGGTGTGCTGGCGCAGGACCCAGCTCACCGGGGAACTCCCGCTGCCGGTGAAGGACTCCAACGGCAAGGGCATCGACCTGCTCTTGCGGCTGTGCAACTTCGCCACCGCGGAGACCGAGTGTCTGGCGGTCGCGTGGCTCATCGGCTGCCTGGGCCCGTCCGTGCCCGTTCCTGCGCCGTTCCTCACCGGCCCACAGGGCGCGGGGAAGTCGACGGCCGGCCGGATGCTCGTGCGGATCATCGAGGGCATGAGCGGCGACCTGCGCCGCGCGCCGAAGGACGAGGAGAACCTGACCACGACCGTGGCCGCCGGATGGGTCACCGCCCTGGACAACCTCTCCCACATGACCCCGGACCTCTCCGACGCCATGTGCCGCATCGTCACCGGTGCCGAGGACGTCAAACGCGCCCTCTTCACCGACGGAGACGTCTTCCGCATCGGCTACCGCCGCCCCATGCTGCTCACCGGCATCGACGTCGGCGTCATCCGCCCCGACCTCGCCGAACGCCTGCTCCCCCTGCGCCTGGAGCGCCCGAAGGTGCGCCGGACCGAAGCGGAACTGTGGGCGGAGTACTCGGAGGTGCTGCCCGTCATCCTCGGCTCACTGCTGGACCTGACCGTCACCGTGAGGGCCGCCGACGCTGACATCCCGACCGACCTGCGGATGGCCGACTTCGCCCACCTGTGCGCGCAGCTCGACACCGCGACCGGCTTCAGCTGCCTCGCCGCCTACCGGGCCAGCCAGGACGAGCTGAACGACGACGTCATTGAAGGCGACCTGCTCGCGCAGACGGTGCTGAAGCACGCCGCCGGCATGACGCCCGGTGAAGAGGCGCGCATGTCGTCCTCGGAATGGCTGCACGCCCTCACCGGCCTCTACAGCGGCGAGGAATGCCGCCCCCTTCCCAAAGGCTGGCCCACGACCGGCAAAGTCCTCTCCGACCGGCTCAAGCGCCTCCAACCCACCCTCGCCGCCCGCAGCGTGGTCGTCGACTGGGGCCGCACCGGCGCCGCCCGCTACATCGCCATGACCCGCCCCGCAGCTCCGCCCGCACACCAGCAGGACCCGCTGCACTGACCGCGCCACCGTGGCGCGGCTTGGACAAGCAAGAAGAGCACCCGGCGCCACGCGGGGAGGTGCTCCTCTTGTAGTTCGGCGGCTCGCCGCCGCTGATGGTCGCGCCGCGAAGCGGCTCCCCACTGCTCTTCCGAAGCCGCACCGGCACCACTACAGAACCCCTCCCTCTTTTTCCTAAGTAGGAGAACCTGCGTCACCTGCGTCACCAGACGGCCCGAAACGGCCGGTGACCTGCCACAACGGCGGTGACGCAGAGCCCGAATCCTGCGTCATCCCGCGTCACCTGCGTCATGGGTGACGCACGCCCTGCGTCACCCATGACGCACCCGCATCCCGCTGCGTCACAAGAAAACCGCAGGCCAGACGCGCGCAGTGACGCAGATGACGCAATGACGCAGAAATCCCTACCTCGGACACATGCAGCAACAAGCGCCCCGCCCAACTCCCCGAAGTCATGACGACTGCCCAGGAGGCACCCGGATGAGCATCGCGACTGCCGCCCCCGTTGACCGGCTGCTGTACAGGCCCGAGGAGGCCGCCGAAGCGCTCGCCATCGGCCGCTCGACTGTCTACGAACTGATGGCCGAAGGCGCCCTGAAGTACATCAAGTTGGGCCGCACGCGCCGAATCAGGCGAGCGGACCTCGAAGCGTACGTGGCAAACCTCGCCCCCCTGTCCAACTGATCCCGTACAGCCACCGAGGCGCCCCGGGCATCCCGCCCGGGGCGCCTCCCGTATGGAGGAGCGCATGAGCCCCCGCAAGCCCAATATGGAATCGTCCATCTACCTCGGTAACGACGGCTGGTGGCACGGTCGCGTCACCATGGGCGTGAAGAGCGACGGCAGTCCCGATCGACGCCACCGCAGGGCCCGGACCGAGCCCGAGATCAAGCGGAAGGTCAAGGAACTGGAGCGCCTGCGCGAGCAGGGACGCGCGCCGGCCGCCGGGCGGAAGCCGACCGTGGCCGCGTGGATGACGACCTACCTCACCGACATCGCAAGCCTGAAGCTCAAGCCGCGCTCCCTGGACGACTACTGGTCGAAGACACGGAACGACATCGTCCCGGGCGTCGGCGCGCACCGCATCGACAAGTTGCAGCCCGAGCACCTGGAGCGGATGTACCGGTCCATGCTCGACGCCGGCCGCGCCCCCTCACACGTCGTGAAGGTGCACCGCATCCTGTCCCGCGCCCTGAAGATCGCCCACCGTCGCCGCATCATCGGCGAGAACGTCGCCACCCTCGTGGACCCGCCCAGCATCGACGAGACCGAGGCGAACCCCTTCACTAAGGAGGAGGCCAAGGCGTTCCTCGAAGCCGCCTCACGGCGACCGACCTTCATGCGCTGGATCGTCGGCGTCGGCATGGGGTTCCGGCAGGGCGAGACGCTCGGCCTGCGGTGGTCGTACGTCGACCTCGAAGCCGAGCTGTTCCGCCCCGAGTGGCAGCTACAACGGCTCACCTGGCGGCACGGCTGCGCCGACCCGCACGCCTGCGGGCGGCGCCTGCACCGCTTCGAGCCGTGCGCGTCCGACTGCGCCACGCACCGCGGCTACAAGCGCGGCTGCCCGAAGCCGTGCACCAAGGCGTGTGTGAAGCACGCGAGCGCCTGCCCGGACCGTAAGGAGGGCGGGCTGGTCTTCACCCGGCCGAAGACCAGGAAGAGCCGGAACGCGGTCCCGATCCCGCCCGTCTTCGTGCCCTTCCTCCACGACCACCAGGCCCGGCAGGAAGCCCTGCGGGCCGCCGCCGGAGAGCTGTGGGAGGAGCACGACGTGGTGTTCTCCCGACCAGACGGGCGCCCGCTCGACCCTCGGGCCGACTACGAGGAGTTCAAGGAGCTGCTCAAGGAAGCCGGGATCGACGACCGCCGACTGTACGACGGGAGCCGCCACACCGCCGGCACGATCCTGAACGAGCTGGGCGTCGACATGCCCACGATCATGGAGATCCTGCGGCACACCCAGATCAGCCAGACCCGCCGGTACGTCAAGGGCCGGTCCCACCTGTCGAAGGACGCCATGAGGCGGATGGGCGAGTTCTTCGTGCCCCCGCCGTCACCCCCGGATCCGGGCCCGTCTGAGACCAGAACTGAGACCGCCGACACCCGCGCGGCCCGCGCACAGCGCCGCCGCCGGATCCGCTGAACTAAGAAGCCCAGCTCAGACTGTGTCTGAGCTGGGCTTCCAGGTGAGCCGCCTTCGGGATTCGAACCCGAGACCTACGCATTACGAGTGCGTTGCTCTGGCCAACTGAGCTAAGGCGGCATGCTGCGGTTCGAGAGACCCGTCCCCGCGGGAGACACGCTCTCATCAGCAGCGGCGCCAAGTCTACAGGGTTCTTCGGGGTGCCCCGAACCAGGTCCGCCGGGGCCCCCGGGCGGGGGTCAGCAGCGCTTGCCGTCCTTGGGGGCGGTGCCCTCCAGGAGGTAGGTGTTGATCGCCGTGTCGATGCAGTCGCTGCCCCGGCCGTACGCGGTGTGGCCGTCGCCGTCGTAGGTCAGCAGCCGCCCCGACTCCAGCTGGCCGGCGAGTGCCTCGGCCCACTTGTACGGCGTCGCCGGGTCGCGGGTGGTGCCGACGACGACGATCGGCGCGGCGCCCTCCGCCTCGATGCGGTGCGGCTTGCCGGTGGCCTCCTCCGGCCAGTAGCCGCAGTTCAGGGAGGCGTACGCGAAGCCCTCGCCGAAGACCGGGGACGCCTTCTCGAACTCGGGGACGGCCGCCCGGACCTCCTCGGCCGAGCCGAAGGCGGCGGGGAGGTCGAGGCAGTTCACCGCGGCGTTGGCGAACATCAGGTTGGCGTAGGAGCCGTCCGCCCCGCGCTCGTAGTAGCTGTCGGCCATGGCCAGCAGCGGCGCGCCGTCGCCCTTCTGCGCCGCCGCGAGGGCGGAGCGCAGCTGTGGCCAGGCGCCCTCGTCGTACATGGCCGCGATCACGCCGGTGGTGGCCAGCGACTCGCCGAGGGCCCGGCTCTCGCCGGTCGGCACGGGCTCGGCGTCGACCTCGGCGAAGAACGCCTTGAGGCGCTTGCCGGCGTCCTCGGCGGAGGTGCGGCCCAGCGGGCAGTCCGCCTGTTCCACGCAGTCCGCGGCGAAGGACTGGAACGCGGTCTCGAAGCCGGCGGTCTGGTCCCTGCTCATGGTGCGGGCGGGCAGCGACGGGTCCATCGCCCCGTCGAGGACGAGGCGGCCGGTGCGGTCGGGGAAGAGCTCCGCGTAGGTCGCGCCGAGGAAGGTGCCGTACGAGGCTCCGACGTAGTTCAGCTTCTCGTCGCCGAGCACCGCGCGCAGGATGTCCATGTCGCGGGCCGCCTCGACGGTGGACACGTGCGGCAGCACCTGCCCCGACCGCTTCTCGCAGCCGGCCGCGAAGCCCTTGAACGCGGTCGTCAGCTTCTTGGTCTCCGCGCTGTCGTCGGGGGTCTGGTCGACCTGGGTGAACCGGTCCATCTCCGGGCCGGACAGGCACTCGACGGGCTCGCTGCGGGCGACGCCGCGCGGGTCGACCGCCACCATGTCGTACCGGGCGCGCACCGGCGCCGGGTATCCGATGCCCGCGTAGGCCTGGAGGTAGCCGACGGCGGATCCGCCGGGGCCTCCCGGATTGACCAGCAGGGAGCCGAGGCGCTCGCCGGGGCCCGTCGCCTTCTTGCGGGCGACGGCGAGATCGATCCGCTCGCCGTCGGCGTCCGCGTAGTCCAGCGGGGCCTTCATGGTGGCGCACTCGAAGCCGGGGACACCGCACTCGCGCCACTTCAGCGTCTGGGCGTAGTACGGCTCCAGGTCCGCGGACGGGGCCGCCCCGCCCTCTCCCGAGGAACCGGACTGTGCGGAGCCGGCCGTCGCGCCGCCGCTGCAACCGGAGACGAAGAGACCGGCCGTGGCCAGCGGAAGGGCGAAGATGCGGAACAGGCGCCTGGTGTCCATCCATCGGAGCGTAATCGCAGCGGGCGGCCGCTGCCCGTCCTTGCCCGTACGGGTGATCCGGTCAAACGCCCAGGTGGAGTCACCCCCGGGGGCGGTTCCGTCCCCGGGCCGGATGCAGGGCGCTCAGCCCGTGCGCAGGGAGACCGCCATCGCCTCGACCGCCAGCAGCGGGGCGACGGTGGTGGTGTCGAGCGCCGTCCGGCACGCGGTGATCGCCTCGATGCGGCGCAGGGTCGCCTCCGGGGCGGACGAGCGGGCCACCCGGTCGAGCGCGTCGCGTATGTCGCCGTTGGCGAGCGGCACCCCGGAGCCGAACTGGAGCGCGAGGACGTCGCGGTAGAAGCCGGCCAGGTCGGAGAGCGCCAGGTCGAGGCTGTCCCGCTGGACACGGGTCCGGCGGCGCTTCTGGGTGTCCTCCAGTTCCTTCATCGCGCCGGCCGTGCCGCGGGGCATCCGTCCGCCGGCCACCGCGCCGAGCGCCGCCTTGAGGTCCTCGGTCTCCTTGCCGTCGATCTCCTCGGCCATCTGGGCGGCGTCGTCGCTCGCCGCGTCGACCAGGTCCTGGGCGGCGCGCAGGCACTGCCCGATGTCGTCCACGCGCAGCGGCATCCCCAGCACGGCCTTGCGGCGGGCCCGGGCGCGCTCGTCGGTGGCGAGCCGGCGGGCCCGGTCGATGTGGCCCTGGGTCGCCCGTGCGGCGACCGCCGCGGCCTCGGGCTCGACGCCGTCCCGGCGCACCAGGAGGTCCGCCACCGCGGCCACCGGCGGGGTGCGCAGGGTCAGCAGCCGGCAGCGCGAGCGGATGGTGGGCAGGGTGTCCTCGACGGACGGCGCGCAGAGCAGCCACACCGTCCGGGGGGCGGGTTCCTCGACGGCCTTGAGGACCGCGTTGGCGGAGCGCTCGTTCAGCCGCTCGGCGTCCTCGACGAGGATGATCTGCCAGCGGCCGTTGGCCGGTGCGGTGAAGGACTTGCGCACGGTGTCGCGCATGCTGCCGACGAGGATCTGCGAGCCGACGGCCGTGATCGAGCTGACGTCGGCATGGGTGCCGACCAGGGCCGTGTGGCAGCCGTCGCAGAATCCGCAGCCGGGTGCGGCGCCGAGGGCACGGTCGGGGCTGACGCATTGCAGCGCGGCGGCGAAGGCACGTGCTGCCGTGACCCGCCCGGAGCCGGGCGGACCGGTGAACAGCCATGCGTGGGTCATCGTCGAACCGTCCGGCGGGGTGCCCCCCTCCGCGTGGGAGGTGACCAGCGCGTCGGCGTCCCGGGCGGCGGTGGTCAGCTCTGCCACGACCCGGTCCTGACCGACCATGTCGTCCCAAACGGCCATGTGCCGTCACCGCCTTTCGTGCTGCGGTCTCCCATTGTGGGCCAGGGCACCGACACCGACGGCCGGGCACCCCGGCCCGGCCGTCGTCCCCCGCGGGGCCGGTTCAGCGTCCGCGGCGCCGGTCGCGTCCGTCGTCGTCCTGGTGCGGGCCCAGCAGTTCGTCGGCGAGGGTCGGCAGGTCGTCGAGCGGGGTCTCCTCGGCCCAGTCCGAACGGCGGCGGGGCCGCTCCGCGCCGGGGTCGACCTGGGGGAGTTCGCGGGTCCGCTCGTCGGCGTCCCCGTACCCCGCGCCGCGGCCACGGTCCCCGGCCCGGTCGTCACGCGCACCGCGTCCGTCCTGCGCACCGCGCGCACCGTGTTCGTCGCGCTCGTCGCGCTCGTCGCGGAAGAAGTCGGCCGGCACGCGGTCCTCGGGGGCGACACCTCGCGAGGCGTCCTCGCGCACGGGCCGCAGGACGGCGGTCTCGTCGACGGCCGGGAGCACGGAGGTCTCCGCCTCGGCCGGACCGGCGGACGGGTCGGGGACGCGCGGCAGCACCGCCGTCTCGTCGTTCCGGTTCCCGTCCCGCCCGCGGTCGCGCTCGTGATCACGGTCCCGGTCCTTGTTCCGGTCGCGGTCCCGGTCACGGTCCTGCGGCGCGTCGCCGCCGGGCCGGGGCACTTCGCGGGTGATCTCGTCGGAGGAGCCGGACGGCAGATCCTCGGGCCGGACGATCGGCGTCGCCACGGTCACCTCGCTCGCGGAGGCCTCCGCCGCGGCCGCTTCCTCGGCAGCGGCCGCCTCCGCCCTGCGGCGTGCTTCCTCGGCGGCCCTGCGGGCGTCCTCCTCGGCGGCGCGGCGAGCCGCCTCCGCCTTCAGCAGCGCCTCCTCGGCCTTGCGCTGCTTCTCCAGCCGCCGCGCCTCGGCCTCGGCCCGCAGCCGGGCCTCCTCCTCGGCCTGGCGCCGCAGGCGCTCCTGCTCCTCCTGGCGCGCCTTCTCCTCGGCCTCGCGGCGCTTGCGCTCCTCCTCCGCCCGCACGCGGGCCTCCTCGGCGCGCTGCCGGGCCTCCTCCGCCTGGCGCTCGGCCTCACGGCGGCGGGCCTCCTCCTCCTCGCGGCGCTTGCGCTCCTCCTCCTCGGCACGGAGCCTGGCGAGCTGTTCCTGGCGCTCCCGCTCCAGGCGCTCCTCCTCCGCCTTGCGGCGGGCCTCCTCCTCGGCCCTGCGGCGGGCCTCCTCCTCGGCGGCCCTGCGAGCCTCCTCGCGGGCCGTGATCTCGGCGGCGGAGAGCGGCAGCAGCTGGTCGAGCCGGTGGCGCACCACCGTGGTGACCGCCTCCGGCTCCTGGCCGGCGTCGACCACGAGGTAGCGGCCGGGGTCGGCGGCGGCGAGCGTCAGGAAGCCCGTGCGCACGCGCCGGTGGAACTCGGCGGGCTCGGACTCCAGGCGGTCGGGCGCCTCGGTGAAGCGCTCACGCGCGGTCTCCGGGGAGACATCGAGCAGCACGGTCAGGTGGGGGACCAGACCGTCGGTGGCCCAGCGCGAGATGCGGGCGATCTCGGTCGGGGACAGGTCGCGCCCGGCCCCCTGGTAGGCGACCGAGGAGTCGATGTAGCGGTCGGAGATGACGATCGCGCCGCGTTCGAGCGCGGGTCGCACCAGCGAGTCGACGTGCTCGGCGCGGTCGGCCGCGTAGAGGAGGGCCTCCGCGCGGTTGGACAGGCCGGCGCTGGAGACGTCCAGCAGGATCGACCGCAGCCGCTTGCCGACGGGCGTGGCACCCGGCTCCCGGGTGACGACGACCTCGTGGCCCTTGGCCCGGATCCACTCGGCGAGCGCCTCGACCTGCGTGGACTTGCCGGCGCCGTCACCGCCCTCGACGGCGATGAAGAAGCCGTCGGCCGCGGGGCGCTGGACCGGGTCGGCACCGCCGCGCAGGGCGTCGCCGAGGTCGCGGCGGAGCGGCACCCCGGAGCGGTCGTCGGTCTTGGCGAGGACGAGGGCCGCGACGGGCAGCAGCAGCGCGCCCACCAGCATCAGCGTGAACGCCGCTCCGCCGTGGGCGAAGACGAAGTCGCCGCTGGCGAGCCGGTGCGGGCCGATCGCGGCGGCGACCAGGGGCGCCACCACGGCGGCCAGCCCCAGCCAGACGCGCACGACCGCCTGGAGGTGCTCGGTGACCCGGGCGCGGCGGGGCTCCTCGGTCTCCTGGTCGACGAGCACATGGCCGGTGCCGGCGGCGACGCCGGCGGCGAGGCCCGCGAGCACGCCCAGGAACAGCACGGTCGCGGTGTCGGGCACGAGTCCCATGGCCAGCAGGGCCACTCCGGTGACGGCGAGCGCCAGCGCGAGGAGGCGGCGGCGGGACAGGGCGGGCAGCACGGACCCCGCCGCACGGATGCCCGCCCCGGTGCCGCCGGTCAGCGCCAGCACGAGGAGGGCGAACCCGGCCGGGCCGGCTCCGAGGTCGACCGCGTGCAGCACGGCGACGGCCGCGGCGGCCGCGATCGCCGCCGCGACGGCTGCGCAGGCGAGGACGAACACCGGGATGCCGCCCGTGCGGCCCTTGTCCGCGCCGTTGGCGGCGGACGGACGGCGCAGCCCCTCCAGCGGGGAGCGCGGGCGGGGGGTCTTCGTGTCGGGGAACTCGACGAACCACAGCGTGGAGACGGAGGCGGCGAACAGGCCGGCGGCGACGTAGGAGCCCAGCGCGGCCTGGTGGAGCGTGAACCACTCGACTCCGGTGCCGAGCAGGTTGCTGACGAGCGCGGCCACCAGCAGCACCGCCGCGGCGACCGGCATCACCGCGAACGCGGTCCGTGTCCACAGCCTGCGCAGCGCGTCGAGGTGGTCGGGCAGCGGCCGGACGGCGGCGCCCTCCAGCGGCGGCGCCGGCAGCAGTGCGGGGGCGGCGCCGTCGCGCGCCACGGTCCAGAAGCGCTCCGCGACACCGGTCACGAAGACGGTGATCAGCAGGAGGGCGAGCGCGTTGCCCGGTGTCCAGTCCAGCCACAGCGGGGCGACGACGAGCAGTGCCAGCCGGACCCCGTCCGCGCCGATCATGGTCCAGCGCCGGTCGAGCGGTCCGCCCGCCGCGGTGAGCGTGGTCATCGGTCCGAGCAGCACCGCCCCGAAGAGCAGGGTCGCCAGTGCCCGCGCGCCGAGCACGGCGGCGACGGCGAAGGCCGCTCCCCGGTACCCGGCGCCGAAGGTCTCCGACACGACCGCGGCCTGGAGCGCCAGGAGCAGCAGCACCAGAACGCCGAGCGCGTCCCCGATCCCGCCGACCACCTGGGCGTTCCACAGGCGCCTCAGGGGTGCACCGCGCAACAGGGCGCGCACCGCCCGCTCCCGCGAGTCCGCGGCGAGGGCTTCGGTGTCGGTGATGTCTGAGGAGGCGTCGGAAGCAGTCTCTGCAGCGGTACCCGTGACCGCCTGCTGCTCGGCTGGCTGCTCGGCTCGCGTCATCCGCCCAGCCTATCCGGCGCGGATTGCTCCCCGACGGGGTGTCCGAACAGACGGACGCTTTTGTCGCAAGAGTGTGAACTCGCCCCGGCCGAAAACGGACGAGCCGCCCGCGCCGGGGGCGTGCGCCCCGGAGCACGAGCGGCTCGCTCCGCGTCCTGCCCGTCCCCGCCGGGGCGGGCGCTGCCCGTCCGGCCGTGCCGTGTGCCACCGGCCCTGGTGCCGTCCGGCTGCCGGCCCTGCCGGTCCTGCTGACCGCCCGGCTACTCGTCCGCCGCCGCGGACGACTTGGCCGAGGCGGCCGCCTTCTTGGTCGTGGCCTTCTTCGCCGTCGTCGTCTTCTTGGCGGCGGTCTTCTTGGCCGTCGTCGTCTTCTTCGCCGCGGTCTTCTTGGCCGTCGTCGTCTTCTTCGCGGGCGCCTTCTTGGCCGTCTTCTTGGCCGGTCCCTTGGCACGCTTCTCGGCGAGGAGCTCGTACCCGCGCTCCGGCGTGATGTCCTCGACGCTGTCACCGGTGCGCAGGGTGGCGTTGGTCTCCCCGTCGGTGACGTACGGGCCGAAGCGGCCGTCCTTGACCACCACCGGACGCTCGCTGACCGGGTCCGTGCCCAGCTCCTTCAGCGGCGGCTTGGCCGCGGCGCGGCCGCGCTGCTTCGGCTGCGCGTAGATCGCGAGGGCCTCGTCCAGCGTGATGGAGAAGAGCTGGTCCTCGGTCTCCAGGGAGCGCGAGTCGGTGCCCTTCTTCAGGTACGGGCCGTAGCGGCCGTTCTGCGCGGTGATCTCGACGCCGTCGGCGTCGGCGCCGACGACCCGCGGCAGGGACATCAGCTTCAGCGCCTCGGCGAGCGTCACCGTGTCGATCGACATGTTCTTGAAGAGCGACGCGGTGCGCGGCTTGACCGCGTTCTTGCCCGTCTTCGGCGTGCCCTCGGGGAGGATCTCCGTGACGTAGGGGCCGTAGCGCCCGTCCTTGGCGACGATCTGGTGCCCGCTGACCGGGTCGGTGCCCAGCTCGAAGTCCCCGCTCGGCTTGGCGAGCAGTTCCTCCGCGTACTCGACGGTCAGCTCGTCGGGGGCGAGGTCGTCCGGGACGTCGGCGCGCTGGTGGCCCTCCGCGTCCTTCTCCCCGCGCTCCACGTACGGGCCGTAGCGGCCGACGCGCAGCTTGATGTCGTTGCCGACGGGGAAGCTGGAGATCTCGCGGGCGTCGATGGCGCCGAGGTCGGTGACCAGTTCCTTCAGGCCGCCGAGGTGGTCGCCGTCGCCGTTGCCCGCCTCGCTGGCGGCGCCGGTGGCGTCGCCCTCGCCGAAGTAGAAGCGCCGCAGCCACGGCACGGCCTGCGCCTCGCCGCGCGCGATGCGGTCGAGGTCGTCCTCCATCTTCGCGGTGAAGTCGTAATCGACGAGCCGGCCGAAGTGCTTCTCCAGCAGGTTGACCACGGCGAAGGAGAGGAAGGACGGGACGAGCGCCGTCCCCTTCTTGAAGACGTAACCCCGGTCGAGGATGGTGCCGATGATCGACGCGTACGTCGACGGCCGTCCGATCTCGCGCTCCTCCAGCTCCTTGACCAGCGAGGCCTCGGTGTAGCGGGCGGGCGGCTTGGTGGCGTGGCCGTCGACGGTGATCTCCTCGGCCGACAGCGCGTCGCCCTCGGCGACCTGCGGCAGCCGGCGCTCGCGGTCGTCGAGCTCGGCGTTCGGGTCGTCGGCGCCCTCCACGTAGGCCTTCATGAAGCCGTGGAAGGTGATCGTCTTGCCGGACGCGGTGAACTCGGCGTCGCGGCCGTCCGAGGCGCGTCCGCCGATGCGCACGGTGACGCTGTTGCCGACGGCGTCCTTCATCTGGGAGGCGACGGTCCGCTTCCAGATCAGCTCGTACAGCCGGAACTGGTCACCGGTGAGCCCGGTCTCCGCGGGGGTACGGAAACGGTCGCCCGAGGGGCGGATCGCCTCGTGCGCCTCCTGGGCGTTCTTGACCTTGCCCGCGTAGGTGCGCGGCTTGTCCGGCAGGTAGTCGGCGCCGTAGAGCTGGGTCACCTGCGCGCGCGCCGCCGAGACGGCCGTGTCGGAGAGCGTCGTGGAGTCCGTACGCATGTACGTGATGAAGCCGTTCTCGTACAGCTTCTGGGCGACCTGCATGGTCGCCTTGGCGCCGAAACCGAGCTTGCGGGACGCCTCCTGCTGGAGGGTCGTCGTCCGGAACGGGGCGTAGGGCGAGCGGCGGTACGGCTTGGACTCGACCGACCGCACCGCGAAGGACGCGCCGTCCAGCGCCGCGGCCAGCGCCCGCGCGTTCGCCTCGTCGAGGTGGAGCACCTGCGCGGACTTGAGCCGGCCGTCGGAACCGAAGTCGCGGCCCTGTGCGACACGCTTCCCGTCGACGGTGTTCAGGCGCGCGGAGAAGGACGAGGGGTCCGAGGCGTCGCCGGCGCGTCCGGTGGAGAAGGTGCCGGTCAGGTCCCAGTACTCGGCGGAGCGGAACGCGATGCGCTCGCGCTCGCGCTCGACGACGAGCCGGGTGGCCACGGACTGCACACGGCCGGCGGACAGCCGGGGCATGACCTTCTTCCACAGGACCGGCGAGACCTCGTAGCCGTAGAGGCGGTCGAGGATGCGCCGGGTCTCCTGCGCGTCGACCATCCGCTTGTTGAGCTCGCGCGGGTTGGCGACGGCGGCCCGGATCGCGTCCTTGGTGATCTCGTGGAAGACCATCCGGTGGACGGGGACCTTGGGCTTGAGGACCTCCAGCAGGTGCCACGCGATGGCTTCGCCCTCGCGGTCCTCATCGGTGGCGAGGAAGAGCTCGTCGGACTCCGCGAGCTGTTCCTTGAGCTTCCTGACCTGCGCCTTCTTGTCGGCGTTGACGACGTAGATCGGCTGGAAGTCGTGCTCGACGTCGACGCCGAGGCGGCGCACCTCACCCGTGTACTTCTCCGGCACCTCGGCGGCGCCGTTCGGGAGGTCGCGGATGTGCCCGACGCTCGCCTCGACGACATAGCCGGGGCCGAGGTAGCCCTTGATCGTCTTCGCCTTGGCAGGCGACTCGACGATCACGAGTCGGCGGCCGCCCTGTGCGGTCTCGCTGGTCGGGGACAACTTCGCTCTTCTCTCCGGTCGACATTCGGTGGGCGCTGTCAGCGGCGCCGCGCGGCGTTCTACCCATGGGTACAGGCGTTGCGGCACTGCTGTGACGCTGCTGTCGCTGCGGAGTGTGACGGTACAACCCGCCCCCGTGTCAAACGGCAAAAGCCCGCAACGGCCACTCGAACGGTAACCCGACTCCCGCCCTTCATGCCGCCCGGACCGGCACGCCGGTGCCCGGGGCGTTCCTCACAGGCGTGCGAAGCACCACACCCCGAGCGTGAGGAAGACCGCACCGAAACCGATCCCGAGGGCGGTGGCGGTGGCCGGGCTCACGCCGTGGGCCACCGGCGCGCGATGGGCGAGCCGCACCCCCGTCCACAGCAGCAGTCCGGCCCCGAACAGCGCGAATGCCACCCCGGCGAAGATCGCTGGTCCGCTCTCCATGCCCTTACCCGGCCCTTCCGTGACACCTCGGTCGTCCGAAGGGCGAGGCTGGCACCCCGGAGCGTCGCTGGCGCGAATTCCGGGTGAACGGCGCGTGGGTTCACCCGGCCGGTCGCTTCCGCGGGCGTTCCGGACGGATTCCCTCCCTTTCGCTCCCCGCACGGGGACGCAGGCGGAGGGCGTCGGCCGCACGGAAATGCCCGCATTCGGAACATTGGCCGGATCGGCGACCCTCGGTGTCGCGATTACGCCCCTCGCGCGGGCCTCCCTGCAGCGCCGCCGCCTCGGGCCGCAGCCTCGGGCCGTCACCGGGGGCGCACGCCGGGGCGAGCCCGGTGCCGCGGGTCACGCCGGAGCCGGCCCGGTGGCCGCGGGCCGGCGGGACAGGCCGGTGGGCCGGGCGGGGCACGTCGGGCGGGTCACCCCGAGGAGGCGGACTCCGCCGGGACGATGAACCCCTCCTCCACCAGCAGCCGCAGCGCCCTCGGGGTGCGGTCGCGCAGCAGCACCGGATCCTCGTCGATCAGCTGCGCGATCGCGTCCAGGATCCGCCCGGCGCTCAGCGTCCCGTCGCAGGCCCCGGCGAACCCGGCGCCGACCGTGTCCACCGTGGTCGCCCGGCGCATGCCGCGGTGCCGGCGCAGCACCACGTGCTCGGGATCCTCCGCACCGGGCGGGCCGACCTGTTCCTGCACCACGTCGGGGGAGAGCACGAAGCGGTCGGCGAGCAGCGCCGCGTCGTCGCTCGCCCGCAGATAGTCCTGCCGGTCGAAGTGGGCGCGCACGCTCTCGCCGAGCGGCTGCTCCACGGGGTGCGGCCACTCCTCCGTCACGACCGACGGACGGTCCGAACCGGACTTGCGCAGGGTGATCCAGCCGAAGCCGACCGCCCTGGTCCCGCGGGCCTCGAACTCGTCGAGCCACGCGTCGTACCGGGCGGCGTAGGCCCCGGGATCGGCCCGGTGGTCGCCGCTGTCGCGCAGCCACAGCTCGGCGTACTGGGTCACGTCCTGGACCTCGCGCTGGACGATCCAGGCGTCACAGCCCCGGGGCACCCAGGAGCGCAGCCGCTCCTGCCACTCCTCCCCCTCCACGTGCTGCCAGTTGGCGAGGAACTGTGCGTAACCCCCGTCGTTGAGCCGCTCCCCCGCCTGCTGCACCAGCGAACGGCACAGGTCGTCGCCCCCCATCCCGCCGTCCCGGTAGGTCAGCCGTGCGCCGGGGGAGATCACGAACGGGGGATTCGACACGATCAGGTCGTACGTCGCGGAGCCGGCCGGCTCGAACAGCGACCCCTCGCGCAGATCGGCCTCCCGCGCCCCCGAGAGCGCGAGGGTGAGCCGGGTGAAGTCGAGTGCGCGCGGGTTGAGGTCGGTGGCGGTGACCCGGGTGGCGTGCTGCGCGGCGTGCAGCGCCTGGATGCCCGAGCCGGTGCCGACGTCGAGTGCGGACGCCACGGGCGTGCGCACGGTGATGCCGGCGAGGGTCGTCGACGCGCCGCCGACGCCGAGGACGACGCCCTTGCCCAGGCCGGCCGCCCCGCCCGCGCCGCCGACCGCGCAGCCGAGGTCGGACACGATGAACCAGTCCTGCCCCTCCGGCCCTCCGTACGGCCGCACGTCGACCGTCGCCCGCACCTGGTCGCCGTCCCGGACCACCCAGCCGTCGCCGAGGCACTCCTCGACCGGCAGGGCCGCACGGGCCTGCTCGTACGCGACGGGCTGCTGGAGCAGGAAGAGCCGCACCAGCGCCGGCAGCACGCCGTCACCACGGGTGGCGCGCAGGGCCGGCACGATCTCGCTGCGGGCCAGCGCCGTGTAGGCGGGGGCGCCGAGCAGGTCGAGCAGGCCGTCGGCGGTGAAGTCGGCGGCGAGGAAGGCGTCGCGCAGGCGCGGGGCGTGTCCGGGCGCGGGAAGACTGGGCGTACTCACGGACCCATTGTGACGGACCCGTCGCGTCCGCCCCGGACGGCGGACACCGCACGCGGCACGCCCGTCGCGGCACCGCCCGCCCGTCGCGCGGCGGGCGTGGGACGCGACCGTACCGCGCACCTGCGGGCGCGGCCGTCGCGTCCGGCTGCTCCGTCCGCCCGCGCGCACGGCCCGGCCGCACGTGGCGGGCCGGGCCGTGGGAGCGCGATGCGCCTGTCAGGAGGCGGCGGCGCCTTCGGCGGAGTTGGACGCGTCGGCCCGCTGGCAGCCCGGCTGCTTCGCCATGGCCGTGCCCAGCTCGCCGGACTGGAGCTTGGCGAGCGCGGCCTGGTCCATCCGCTCGATCTTCTTCAGCCCGTCGGCGACCTCCTGGAGGCCGTCGGCGAACTTCTGCTGGTCCTCGGGGTTGAGGCCGTCGATCTGCTCCTTCAGCTTCAGGTACTCGGCCGCCGTGGCGTCCAGTTCCTTCACCGCGTCGTTCTGGAGCTTCTCGCCGTCGTCGACCGGCGGGACACCGGCGTCGCGCACGGCCTTGGCCAGTGCCTTGTCCGCGGCGGCGATGTCGGCG
The DNA here is from genome assembly GCF_014489615.1 of Streptomyces genisteinicus. Classification (GTDB taxonomy): domain Bacteria; phylum Actinomycetota; class Actinomycetes; order Streptomycetales; family Streptomycetaceae; genus Streptomyces; species Streptomyces genisteinicus. The sequence goes on along the minus strand of NZ_CP060825.1, from coordinate 3,931,560 downwards.
AACGCCCTGGAGTCGGCGGCCTGGATGTCGGCGGGCTTCCCGTCAGCCGCCGTCGAAATAATGGCCTGCTGGGCGTCGGCCCGCTTCTGGATCTGTGGCTTGGCCTGGTCACAGACCTTCTTGGCCCAGTCGTTGACCTTTTCCTCGCCGTCGTCGCCGCATCCCGACAGCACCAGTACCAGTACCGCACCGCCGGACAGCGCGGCCGCAAGCTTCTTGTTCACCGGATCGGTCCCTTCCAAGGCTCTCGGCCCCGGAACATACACGCCAAGTGGGCGACAACCGCACGCCGGAAGTCCGGTTCATGGTGTATTGAAGCCATTTGCACCAAGAGAGACAAGGCTCACCCGGACGCGTGAACAGGCGCACGCCGCGTCAGTCCGCCCGCGTGAACGGGCAGACGCCGCGTCAGTCCGCGTCGCCCGCCCGTCCTGTGAGCGGCCGTCAGCGAACGGACGCGGGATCCGGGGAATGCGCGTTCCGCTCGGCGGTGCCGCCGTCGCCGTCGTCGTCCGCCGCGATGCCGCGCCGCTTGGAGAGGTAGACGGCACCCACGATGATCAGCATCGCGAGCACCGCCACCAGGGCCCGCAGCCCCGCACTGGCGTCGTCCCCGTAGCTGAACTGGACGACTGCCGGGGCGATGAGCAGGGCGACCAGGTTCATGACCTTCAGCAACGGGTTGATGGCGGGCCCGGCGGTGTCCTTGAACGGGTCACCGACGGTGTCGCCGATCACCGTCGCCTCGTGCGCCTCGCTGCCCTTGCCCCCGTGGTGACCGTCCTCCACCAGCTTCTTGGCGTTGTCCCAGGCTCCCCCGGAGTTGGCGAGGAAGACGGCCATCAGGGTCCCGGTGCCGATGGCGCCGGCGAGGAAGGCTCCCAGCGCGCCGACGCCCAGGGAGAAGCCGACGGCGATCGGCGTCAGCACCGCCAGCAGGCCCGGCGTGGCCAGCTCGCGCAGCGCGTCCTTGGTGCAGATGTCGACCACACGGCCGTACTCCGGCTTCTCCGTGTAGTCCATGATCCCGGGACGGTCGCGGAACTGCCGCCGCACTTCGTAGACCACCGCGCCGGCGGAGCGGGACACCGCGTTGATCGCGAGGCCGGAGAAGAGGAACACGACCGCGGCGCCGAGCACCAGGCCGACCAGGTTGTTGGGCTGGGAGACGTCCATCACCAGGTTCATCGGCGCGCCGTCCCCGAGCTTCTCGCCGACGTCCCGGGCCGCGGTCGCGATCGCGTCGCGGTACGAGCCGAACAGCGCGGCCGCCGCGAGCACGGCCGTGGCGATGGCGATTCCCTTGGTGATGGCCTTGGTGGTGTTGCCGACGGCGTCCAGGTCGGTGAGGACCTGCGCGCCCGCCCCGGTGACGTCGCCGGACATCTCGGCGATGCCCTGCGCGTTGTCGGAGACGGGACCGAACGTGTCCATGGCGACGATGACGCCGACCGTGGTCAGCAGCCCGGTCCCGGCGAGCGCCACGGCGAACAGGGCCAGCATGATCGAGGTCCCGCCGAGCAGGAACGCCCCGTACACCCCGAGCCCGATCAGCAGCGCGGTGTAGACGGCGGATTCGAGGCCGATCGCGATGCCGGCCAGGACGACCGTGGCCGGGCCGGTCAGCGACGACTTGCCGATGTCCCGGACCGGGCGTCGGGTCGTCTCGGTGAAATAGCCGGTCAGCTGCTGGATCAGCGCGGCGAGCACGATGCCGATGGCCACCGCGACGAGTGCGAGGACGCGCGGGTCGCCGTCGTGGGCCGCGACGGCGGCGTCGCCGACACCGTCGAGCTCACCGTAGGTGGCGGGCAGGTACGCGAACACCGCCACGGCGACCAGCGCGAGCGAGATCACCGCGGAGACGAGGAATCCGCGGTTGATGGCCGTCATCCCGCTGCGGTCGGCGCGCCGCGGGGCGACCGCGAAGATGCCGATCATCGCGGTGACCACGCCGATCGCCGGGACGATCAGCGGGAAGGCGAGCCCGGCGTCGCCGAAGGCGGCCTTGCCGAGGATGAGCGCGGCGACCAGCGTCACGGCGTACGACTCGAAGAGGTCGGCCGCCATGCCCGCGCAGTCCCCGACGTTGTCCCCCACATTGTCGGCGATGGTGGCCGCGTTGCGGGGGTCGTCCTCGGGGATGCCCTGCTCGACTTTTCCGACCAGGTCCGCGCCCACGTCCGCGGCCTTGGTGAAGATGCCGCCGCCGACGCGCATGAACATCGCGATCAGGGCGGCGCCCAGACCGAACCCTTCGAGCACCTTGGGCGCGTCGGCGGCGTAGACGAGCACGACGCAGGAGGCGCCGAGCAGGCCGAGGCCGACGGTGAACATGCCGACGACACCGCCCGTGCGAAAGGCGATCTTCATCGCCTTGTGTGCGACGAGTGTCAGATCCTTTTCCGGCTCGCCTTCTTCCGGTGTGGCTTCCCGGGCCGCGGCAGCCACACGCACATTCGCCCGCACCGCCAGTCTCATTCCGATGTATCCGGTGGCCGCCGAGAAGAGCGCACCCACCAGGAAGAAGAGAGACCGGCCCACCCGCTGCGACCAGTCGTCGGCAGGGAGGAGCAGGAGCAGGAAGAACACCACGACGGCGAAGATCCCAAGAGTGCGGAGCTGTCGGGCGAGATAGGCATTCGCGCCCTCCTGCACCGCTGCCGCGATCTCTTTCATGGATTCGGTGCCCTCACCCGCGGCGAGCACCTGACGTACCAGCAACTGGGCGACGATCAGGGCTGCCAGGGCGACGACCGCGATGACGACGACGATCACACGGTTCTCGTCGGTGAGAACCGCGGCAGCGTGGGAAGTGGGATGTCCGGCCAGTTGAGTGAAGAGCCCCGTCATTCGTCCTCCTTGACGCTCAGAGCTCAAGATGTGGACGGATTGTAGGGAGCGAAACCCGATCAAAACAGAGCACGACGAATTCGCTTGACCTTGATGTGTCGTACGAGAAATGATCAGGACGCGGAAATGCCCACGAAAGAAGTAATGCGGCTGAGGCATTCGGCCTTGATCGGCGATCTCCGGCGGCAGAAAAATGTCCTGCTCAGCAGGGCCCTTTTTTCAGGAGACCGATCCGGGCCGTGCGGGCGAATTCCGTACGGTCAGCGGGAAGGCGGGCGGGCGCGGCCACGACGGCGGCACCCGGAAACTGTCCGGTCCGGCACCCCTCGCCAGAGCCCTCGGGCGCGGGGGCGGCAGCGAATCACAGCTGCCGAGGATTGGCCGGGGACGCTTCGGCCGAAAGGGTGACGCCCCGGGGTGGGTGGCGGGCACCTCGTACGGACGGACGCCGTGCGACCCGCGTGGGGGGGCGGACGGCAGGGGCCGCCGGTGCCGGCTCCGCGGGGGACGTCAGGGGGCGATGACCGGGGGTGCCGTGACGGGCCAGCTCATCCGGATGACCCCGCCTCCGTCGTTCGCCGAGACCTCGACGTCGTCGACGAGACCGCTGATCACCGCGAGACCCATCTCGTCCTCGCCGTCATGGTCGTCGTCGGAGCCGCGTCCGACGGCGCCCTCGGGCCCGACGGTCGTCACCTCGTCGCCGACCTCGATCGAGAAGGTCTTCTCCTCCTCGGTGAGCGCGACGCGGACCGGCGCGGTCACTCCGTGGCTGCGATGGAGCCCCACCGCGCGACTGCACGCCTCGCCCACGGCGAGGCGCACCTCGTCCAGCACCGCCTCGTCGACCCCGGCCCGGCGCGCCACGGCGGCGGCCACGAGCCTGGCCGTCCTGACGTGCTCCGGCTGAGCACTGAAGCGGAGCTCAACGGTGGCCATGCCTGATCCCCCTCGAACATGCGAGCGTGCTTGTGTGGAGGCCCGGGCTGGATGCCCGGTGCCCCTCCTGCTTCCGGTGTCCCGGCGACCGTCAGTCGGTCGCCGCGACAGCCTCGTCGACCGTGGTGTGGATCGGGAACACCTTGGTCAGGCCCGTGATCCGGAAGATCTTGAGAATGCGCTCCTGGTTGCAGACCAGGCGCAGCGAGCCCTCATGGGCACGCACCCTCTTGAGACCGCCCACGAGCACGCCGAGACCGGTGGAGTCGAGGAAGTCCACGCCCTCCATGTCGACGACAAGGTGGTAGCTGCCGTCGTTCACCAACTCGACCAACTGCTCGCGCAGCTTGGGCGCGGTATAGACATCAATCTCGCCACCGACCTCGACGACCGTACGGTCGCCACCAGGGCCGGACACATTGCGAGTCGACAGGGACAGGTCCACGGATCCTCCAGCACCTTGCTATCGAGCGGCCGCCCCCTGAGGTCTCCCCGACGGAGCCGGAGGACGGTCGCCAGCCGCGATGGCATTCAATCACTTACCAGCAGCCATGCACGACGCCTTGGGACCATTGTCCGTCACGCCAGTGACACACTCGGTGCCGATGGCCAAGAATCTCCGTCCCAGTCGACCACCCGAGAACAGGGAAACCCGCCCTTCCCCCGGTGCGGTCCTCGACCGGCTCACCGCAGGGGCGAACCGGGCTGCGCGCATCACTCATACGGAGCACTTGCCCCCGCGACCGGGCAGGCATGCCGTCTGGCCGGACCGCGTGCGCCCCGAGGTGATCGCCGCCGTCCAGGAGGCGGGAATCGACCATCCCTGGGCCCATCAGGCGGCGGCCGCCGAGCACGCGCTGGACGGCGAATCCGTGGTCATCGCGACCGGCACCGCGTCGGGGAAGTCCCTGTCGTACCTGGTGCCCGTCCTCAGCACCCTGCTCGACGGAGCCGAGGCCCCGAACGGCCGGGGCACCACGGCCCTCTACCTGGCCCCGACCAAGGCTCTGGCCGCCGACCAGCGACGCGCCGTCAGGGAACTCGCCGCGCCCCTGGGCAACCGCGTCCGGCCCGCCGTGTACGACGGGGACACTCCCGTCGAGGAACGCGAGTGGGTGCGCCAGTACGCCAACTACGTGCTCACCAACCCGGACATGCTCCACCGCGGGATACTCCCCTCGCACCCCCGCTGGTCCTCCTTCCTGCGCTCGCTGCGCTACGTGGTGATCGACGAATGCCACACCTACCGGGGCGTCTTCGGCTCCCATGTCGCCCAGGTGCTGCGCCGGCTCCGCCGGCTCTGCGCCCGCTACGGGTCACAACCCGTCTTCCTGCTCGCGTCGGCGACCTCGGCCGATCCCGCGGCCTCCGCCCGACGCCTCACGGGCGTGCCGGTCCACGAGGTGGCCGACGACGCCTCGCCGCGCGGTGAACTCGTCTTCGCGCTGTGGGAACCCCCGCTGACCGAGCTCCACGGCGAGAAGGGAGCTCCCGTCCGGCGCACCGCGACCGCCGAGACCGCGGACCTGCTGACCGACCTGACCGTTCAGGGCGTGCGCAGCGTCGCCTTCGTGCGCTCGCGCAGGGGCGCCGAGCTGATCTCCGTCATCGCGAAGGAGCGCCTCGCCGAGGTGGACCGCTCGCTGCCGCGGCGTGTCGCGGCCTACCGGGGCGGCTATCTGCCGGAGGAACGCCGCGCGCTCGAACGCGCCCTCCATTCCGGAGAGCTCCTCGGCCTCGCCGCCACGACCGCGCTCGAACTCGGGGTCGACGTGGCCGGGCTCGACGCCGTGGTCATCGCCGGCTACCCGGGCACCCGTGCCTCGCTGTGGCAGCAGGCCGGCCGTGCGGGCAGGTCCGGGCAGGGTGCGCTGGCCGTGCTCGTCGCCAGGGACGACCCGCTCGACACCTTCCTCGTGCACCACCCGGAAGCCCTGTTCGACCGGCCGGTGGAATCGACCGTGCTGGACCCGGACAACCCGTACGTGCTCGCCCCTCACCTCTGCGCGGCGGCGTCCGAGCTGCCCCTCACCGAGGCCGGTCTCGACCTCTTCGGCCCCGCGGCGGCCGGTCTGATGCCCCAGCTGGAGAGGGCCGGGCTGCTGCGCAGGCGCGCGTCAGGATGGCACTGGACCCGGCGCGAGCGCGCCGCGGATCTCACCGACATCCGGGGCGGGGGCGGGCGCCCGGTGCAGATCGTCGAGTCGGCCACCGGGAGGCTGCTCGGCACGGTGGACGAGGGCGCCGCCCACACCGCCGTCCACGACGGTGCGGTCCATCTCCACCAGGGGCGCACCTACCTGGTCCGGAAGCTCGACCTGGAGGACTCCGTGGCCCTGGTCGAGGAGGCCTCCCCGCCGTACTCGACGACCGCGAGGGACACCACCGCCATCTCCGTGCTGGAGACCGACACCGAGATCCCGTGGGGTGACGGGCGCCTCTGCTACGGGTCCGTCGAGGTCACCAACCAGGTCGTCTCCTTCCTCCGCCGCAGGGTCGTCACCGGTGAGGTCCTCGGGGAGACCAAGCTCGACCTCCCGCCGCGCACCCTGCGGACCAGGGCGGTGTGGTGGACGGTCACCGAGGACCAGCTCGACGCCGCCCGGGTGGGCCCGGAACAGCTCGGCGGGGCCCTGCACGCCGCCGAGCACGCCTCCATCGGCATGCTCCCGCTCTTCGCCACGTGCGACCGCTGGGACATCGGCGGGGTCTCCGTCCCCCTGCACCCGGACACGCTTCTGCCCACGGTGTTCGTGTACGACGGGCATCCGGGCGGCGCCGGATTCGCCGAGCGCGCCTTCCACACCGCCGGGGAGTGGCTCACCGCCACCCGCGAGGCCATCGCGTCCTGCGAGTGCGACGCCGGCTGCCCCTCGTGCATCCAGTCCCCCAAGTGCGGCAACGGCAACGACCCCCTGCACAAGCGCGGCGCGGTACGGCTCCTCACGGAACTGCTCCGAGGCGCTCCGAAGCCTCCGCAGCCGTCCGTGGAACCGCCGGGCGGAGCTCCGGCCACCTGACTCCCCCGGCGGCTCCCGAGGGCGGCAGAGACCGCGAGGCGGACGGGACCGGCCGGGGCGGCCCCGTGCCGTCCGCGGGCGTCACGCCGGCCGGTCCCGCCCGTGACCTGCTGCGCGGCGCGTACGGCCCGACGCGCACCCGCGCCGTGACGTCGGAGACCTCTCCCGCCACCGTGCACCTGACCACCTCGGCCCCCTGAGCCCTCGCGACCCGGCTCGCGACGCCGCAGGCGGCGGAGGTGCCCCGCAGCGCCTGGTCGGACGCCGCGAGCGCCGCGAGATCCGCCGCGGCACCGGCCCGGTGCCGCGCCACGACCGCCTGGCCCATCGCGAGCACGGCGGCGAACACCACGCACAGCACACTGCAGGCGCACGCCACCCAGACCGTGGCCGCCCCTCCGTCCCGCCTCACGGCGTCCTCCCTCCCCGTGCCGCACCGGGTGCGGCGACATGCGCCGTCCCCGGGGGCTCCCGCCCGACGCTGTCCTCGGCGAGCGCGGCCGCGCGGGCGCCGAGCGTCAGCGCGAGAGCGCCCGGCCCCGGGGCCCGCGCCTCCACCGCCACGCGCCACAGGTCACCGTCCCTGACGAGGGTGACGCGGGCGCCGGCCGGTGCGGCCGACCGTGCGGCGGCCACGGCGGCCGGCACCGGTTCCGAACGCGCGGCGGCCCGGGCACCCGCCCGCGCGGCGTCCACGCACTGGATCTGCGCCGCAGCCGCCATGAGGGCCCACACCAGGGCCATGCAGAACACGACCAGGGCGGGCAGGGCGACGGCCGCCTCCGCGGTGACCGAGCCTCGGTCACCGCGGCCCGCAGCCCCGGTGGGAGCGCCGTCAGAACTGGGCATCGAGCGCCTTGCCGATCACCGATTCCAGTGCTCCGGAGACGGCTCCGCTGGTGATCACCTTGTAGAGAACCGCGGCGAACGCGCAGGCGGCGATGGTGCCCATCGCGTACTCGGACGTGGTCATCCCCCTGTCCCGCCGCAGCGCGACGGCCAGCGAGCGGGCACGGGTCCGACGCCCGGTCCGGCGTACGAAGCGGGGCCGGACCGGGCGGGTGAGGGTCTGAAGGATCGCTTTCCACATGGTGACCTCCTGGGTCGACGACTCGAACGGTCGTGAATCGGGTGATGGTGAATCGGATGAGCGTGAGCGGGATGCGCGGGAACTCGGGGGTGCCGGGCCACTCGGACCTCGGAACTCGGACCGTGGCCGGGGCCGAGTGACCGGTGCGCCGGGCACACGGCGTACATCGCGCGGTGGGCGCCTCGCACGGTCGCGCGGGTGCAGCCAGGGCGGGTGATCGCCGGTTCGGTCGGCCGCGGCGCGCGCCCCTGGAAGCGGGGAGCGGAACGGTCGGGCGCGGGGAGCCCCACCGGTAGGGTCACCGGCCGGCCAGCAGACCTCCGGCGAGTCCGATCACCACCGGCGCCACGCCCACCGCGAGGAAGGCGGGCAGGAAGCAGAGCCCCACGGGGGCCGTGATCAGCACTTGCGCACGGCGGCCGTGGGCGGTGACCCGTCGGGCACGGTCCGCCCGGTACCGTTCGGCGAGGCGCGCCATCGGCTCCGCGGCCGGGGCACCGGTCGTGTCGGCGCGCTCCAGGCAGCGGGCGAGCGGTGCCGCGCCCGGCGTACGGGCGAACCAGGCCCAGGCCTCGGCCGGTTCGCGTCCCAGCCGCAGTTGCGCCGCCATGGCCTTCAGGCGCTCCCCGACAGGGCCGCCCAGGGAGATGCCGACGGCTTCGGCGGCCTCGCGCGGGCCCGCACCCGCGGAGACACAGGCGGCCAGCAGGTCTGCAGCCAGCGGGAGTTGGCGTATCGCCTCCGCCCCGGTCCGGCCGTCTTCGGCGCCGGGACCGGTCCCGGCGCCCGAGCCGACCGCCCGGCCCTCCCGGCGGAGCCAGTGCCGAACCCCCGCGCCCGCCACGACCGCCACGGCCGCACCGAGCGCTCCGCCGAGGAGCGTCCAGCACATCGCCACGACCCCGAGCGGCACTGCCCATTCCCGGGCCCCGCGGCCCGGCTTCGTTCTGCTTCCGGCGCTCCTGCTCCTGCGAGGTACGCGTTCGTGGTGCCAGAGCGCCGCGGCCCTCCTGCGGACTGCTCGCCGGCGCCGGCTCGTCACCACCGACAAGCCGAGGAGGCACACCGCGGCCGGCCCGGCGAGCAGGGCTCCGATCCGCGGAAGGAGATCCCCGCTCATGCCGCCGACCCCGCTCGTACGATCCGCCCGGACCACAGGACGCCCGCGGTCTCCAGCACTCCTCCGATGGCCAGGCAGGCCAGACCGGCGGGAGTGTGGAACAGCACCTCCAGCGGATCCGCTCCGAGTGCGGCACCGAGTCCGAGACCGGCGAGCGGGAGCAGCGCGAGCAGCGTCACGGTCGACCACGCGCCCGCCAACTGCGCCCGCAGTTCGTCCTGCTGGTCGACCGCCGACCGCAGGGCCGCCTCGAGCCGGTCCAGTCCGTCGGCGAGCCCGGCTCCGCTGCCGACCGCCACCTGCCAGCAGGCGGCCATCCCCGCCAGCCCTTCCGCCCCGGGTTGCTGGGATGCCGCACGCAGCGTCTCGGGCACGTCGCCTCCGAAGCGGGCGGCCGCCAGCACGGCGGACTCGCCCCCGCCGAGCGCGTCCGTGGCGCGGGCTCCGAGCCGCAGCGCCGCTCCGGGCTGCGACCCGGCCCGCAGCTCGCCCGTGATCGCGCCGCACAGGGCCACGACCTCGGCCGCCCTGCGCCGCTTCTCCCGCTCCCGCTGCCGTGCGCGCAGACGCCGTCGCACGAGCGGCACCGCGAGCACTCCGAGGACGGCCGGCACCACGGAGCCCGCCAGCAGCGCGAGCAGCGCTGCGGGGAGCAGGCAGAGCCACTCCGTGTGCCTCCGTGCCAGGCCGAGGAGGCTCCCGTGCAGCCGGTCCCGGGAGAGCGGCTGCGCGGGCCCCGCCAGCAGGAGCGCGGCCCGGCGCCGCTCCCGGCCGTCCGCCGTCACCAGCCAGGCGGCCGCACCCGCGCAGGCCGCGGCGGCGCAGACCGTCTCGCCGAGCCTCACAGCGCCTCCCCCATCAGTGCCCGCAGCGGCTGCCATCCCGGGCCCGGCATGAAGGTCTCGGCACCCCAGCGGAGTGCCGGGACGGTCACCACCAGCCCGCTCGCGTCCCGCTCCAGCACGTGCATCTCGGCGATCCGGCGCCGCCCGGCGGCATCGCGCGCGACATGGACCACGACGTCGAGCGCTGCGGCCAGCTGACTGTGCAGGGCCGCCCGGTCGAGGCCCGCGGCAGTACCCAGGGCTTCCAGCCTGGCGGGGACGTCGGCCGCGGTGTTGGCATGCACGGTTCCGCACCCGCCCTGGTGCCCGGTGTTCAGCGCGGCAAGCAGGTCCGCCACCTCTTCGCCGCGCACCTCACCGACGACCAGCCGGTCGGGCCGCATCCGCAGTGCCTGTCTGACCAGATCCCGCAGGGTCACCCGGCCCGAACCCTCCTGGTTGGCCGCGCGCGACTCGAGCCGCACCACATGAGGGTGGTCGGGCCTGAGTTCGGCGGAGTCCTCCGCGAGGACGATGCGCTCCCGCTCCCCCACCAGTCCCAGCAGGCTGCTCAGCAGAGTGGTCTTCCCCGACCCCGTGCCGCCGCTGATCAGGAAGGAGAGCCTCGCAGCCACCAGAGCGCGCAGGATCCGGTCGCCGCCCGGCGGCACGGTCCCGGCCCGGACGAGCTCGGCCGGCGAGAAGGCCCGGGGTCTCACCACCCTCAGGGACAGGCACGTGGAGCCGACTGCGACCGGCGGGATCACCGCGTGCATCCGGGTGCCGTCGGGCAGCCGGGCGTCGACCCACGGCCGCGCGTCGTCGAGCCGGCGCTCGGCGACGGCCGCGAGACGCTGTGCGAGCCGGCGCACGGACGCGGCGTCGGGGAAGGTCACGGCCGTGAGTTCGAGTCCTCCGCCCCGGTCCACCCACACCCGGTCCGGCGCGGACACGAGCACATCGGTGACGGAGGGGTCGGCGAGCAGCGGCTCCAGCGGACCGGCACCCACGAGTTCGCCCCGCAACTCCTCCGTGCCGCCGAGCACTTCGGCGTCGCCCAGCAGTCTGCCCTGGGCGCGGAGCGCGGCCGCCACGCGCGCGGGGGTCGGCTCCGCGCCGCTCTCCGCCAGCCGCTGCCGTACAGCCTCCAGGAGTCCCGCGCTCATGGCCGGGCCTCCCCGGCGAAGGCCTTCTCCCAGAAGGCCGTGCAGAAGCGGGCCAGGGGGCTGCGGCCGACGGCGCCGGGCGGGGATCCCTCCCCCTGGGCCTCGAGCAGCCCCGTGTCCACGGGGAGTTCACCCACGAGCGGCAGCCCGAGCGCGCCGGCGACCCAGCGCTCGTCCAGGCCGGGCGCGTACGGGCCGCGCACCACCACGCGCAGGTCGCCGAGGACCATGCCCACGGCCGATGCGACCCTGTTCGCGGCGGCGACCGCCCGCAGTTCGCCCGGCACCACGAGCAGCCCCAGGTCGAGTTGGGCGAGCGCCTCGGCGACGCCGTCGTCCACACGGCGCGGCAGGTCGACGACGACCACACCGCCGCGGCGCCGGGCGGCGGCCAGCACGGAGCGCATGGCCTCGGGCGGCACCACGACCGAGTCTCCCCGGTCCCAGCTGAGTACCCGCAGGGAGTGGAGTTGCGGCAGGGACTCCTCCAGTGCTCCACCGGCGACCCTGCCCTTCGAGGCGGCGAAATCCGGCCATCGGCGTCCTTCCGCATGCTCGCCGCCGAGCAGCACGTCCAGGCCGCCGCCGAGCGGATCCCCGTCGACGAGCATGGTGCGCCGCCCGTCGCGCGCCGCTGTGACGGCGAGCGCACAGGCGAGCGTCGACGCCCCGGCGCCGCCCCGGCCGCCGATCACCCCGACGGTCAGCGCCGGCCGGTCGACACCCTCGACGACGTCCGCGATGCGGTCGACGAGCCAGGTCTCGGCGTCGGGGAGGCACAGGACGCCGTCGGCCCCGATCTCCACGGCCCGCCGCCAGACCTCGGGGTCGTCCTGGTCCCGGCCCACGAGCAGCACGCCGCTGCGGCGTCCGGCTCCCCGGCAGCGGTGTGCGGCGTCGTCGCCCACGAGGATCAGGGGTGCCCCCTCCCAGGCGTCCCGCCGCTCGGGCACCGCATGGTGCACCTCCGGCTCCGCACCGGCGGCCGCGCACAGGCGCAGCAGGTCGTCCAGGAGCGCGACGTCTTCGGTCACGATCAGGGGCCCGTCCCGGCGTCCCCCGGTCGACTGGCCACGCGGCGATGTGATGGATCCGGCCACGGTCTCCCACCCTCTCCCTGCGCACCGCACGGCTGCGAGTGCGCGATTCCTCCGTCCCGCGGACTTCGCGGCTGGAATCACGGTGGAGTGCACTGAAAAATCGTGTGGATCTTGCTGAAAAACTGTGGATAACCCGCCACCTGTGAATAACTCCGTAGCCCAAACCGGTGAGCGTTGAACGACTTCCGGAGAGCACCAGCATGACTACACAGAGTCACGAAACCGGGGGTGGGCCCTCCGCGACCCGGAAGGCGATGCTGCGGGGCACTCGGCGGCCCGGAGCCTGCCGATGAACGGGAAAACCCCTCCGGACATGCGACGACCCCCGCCGGGGGGGAGAGCGGGGGTCGTCTTTCCGGCCGACTCGGGGGGGGAGGAGCCGGACCGGGTTAGCACGGTCGCGAACGATCCGTGACTTCCATGGTGTACCCGAGAGCCTTCTCAGGCAAACCCACGCGCCCCAGCGTACGCCGAATGGCGGGCGCATATGCTCTGCCCGTGGAAAACCACTCCTTGCCGCGCACGGCAGCCTTCTTCGACCTGGACAAGACGGTCATTGCGAAGTCCTCGACCCTGACCTTCAGCAAGTCCTTCTACCAAGGCGGGCTGATCAGCCGCCGCGCCGCGCTGCGCACCGCCTATACACAGTTCGTCTTTCTGGCCGGCGGCGCCGATCACGACCAGATGGAGCGGATGCGCGAGTACCTGTCGGCGCTCTGCAAGGGCTGGAACGTGCAGCAGGTGCGGGAGATCGTCGCCGAGACCCTGCACGACCTGATCGACCCGATCATCTACGACGAGGCCGCGTCCCTCATCGAGGAGCACCACACGGCCGGCCGGGACGTGGTCATCGTCTCCACGTCGGGCGCCGAAGTGGTGGAGCCCATCGGCGAGATGCTCGGCGCGGACCGCGTCGTGGCCACCCGGATGGTCGTCGGCGACGACGGCTGCTTCACCGGGGAGATCGCGTACTACGCCTACGGCCCGACCAAGGCGGAAGCCGTCAAGGAACTGGCCGAGTCCGAGGGGTACGACCTCACCCGCTGCTACGCGTACAGCGACTCGGCGACGGACATCCCGATGCTCTCGTCGGTGGGCCACCCGTACGCGGTCAACCCCGACCGGGCGCTGCGTCGCGAGGCAGCGCTCCGGGACTGGCCGGTTCTCGTCTTCAACCGTCCGGTGCGGCTCAAGCAGCGGCTCCCCGCGTTCTCCATGCCGCCGCGGCCGGCGCTGGTGGCCGCGGCGGCCGTCGGCGCCGCGGCGGCCACGGCGGGCCTGGTCTGGTACGCCAGCCGCCGGCGAGGCGCCGCCAGGGCGGCCCGGCTCGCGGGGGCCGCACCGGCGGCGATCCCTCCGGTCCGGTTCGCCCGCGTTTGAACCCGAAAGTAAAGAAGCCCTGGCAGGGGTTTCCCTTCCCTGCGCGCAGGAGTACAAAGGACTCAACGGCCCGCGAGACCGAGGACATCCGAAAGGATCACCTTTAAACACGCATAAAGGCCCCACGGACCGATGCATGGAAGCCGAGCACCCACGCGACGTCGACCCGTCGATTACGGGCCAGCCGCACCAGGTGACGGGCAATGACCCCGACCTGATGGGCAACACACGAGGACGCTTGGTAACTGGGCGGACATGCCAGCGGCGGTACCGGACGGTACCGCCGCAACCCTTTTCCCTCCGCGCGCGCCCCCGGATCAGGCGGCGCCGCGCTGGAGCGCCTCGCACACGGCGGTCGACTCCCTGACGCCGAGCCCGACGGACCGGCCACAGAACGCGATCCAGGCCGCCATCCCCTCCGGCGTGCCCGAGAGATACCCCTCGAACGCGGCGACATAGGCGGCGCGCCCCTGCTCGGCGTGACCGACCTCCGCGGGGCAGATCGCCTTCGGGTCGAGCCCGCTGCCGATGAGCACGATCCGCTCGGCCGTCCTCGCGATCAGACCGTTGCACGAGACGAAGGGCCGCAGGGCCAGCAGTTCCCCGTGCACCACAGCGGCCGACACCAGGGCGGGCGCCGCGGTGCCGCCGATGACCAGACCGGCGAGCCCGTCCAGCCTGCCCGCCACCTCGTCCGCACCCGGGAGGGGGGCCTCGATCAGCGGCTCGTCCACCGTCTCCCCGGCAAGGCGGGGGCGGCCCACGGACACGTCCTCCGCGGCACCCCCGGCGGCGACCAGATGCAGACGCGCGAGCACCCGCAGCGGGGACTGGCGCCAGATCGAGAGAAGCTGACCGGCCTCCGCGGCGAGCCGCAGGGCCGCACCGACGGTGCGCGCCTCGGGCTCACCGCTGAAGTCGGTGCGCCGCCGCACCTCTTCGAGGGCCCAGTCGGCCCCGGACAGCGCGGCGGAGGCCCGGGCTCCGCGCAGCGCGGCCTCCGAGGTGATCTCCGCGCTGCGCCGGCGCATGACCCGGTGCCCGTAGACGCGGTCCACGGCCTGGCGCACGGAGTCGACGGAGTCGGTGACCCCGGGCAGCGCACCGAGGGTGGCGAGCGGATCGGCCGGCGAGGCGTTCGTACTCATAACCAGCGAGGCTACGCGCCCCGCACCTGCGCCCCACCTTGGAGTGGTCTTCTTCACTCCCCTTGACAACCGAACGCGCCCATGCGGCTACCCTAGGTGAACATGAAGATCGCTTTCGTAGGGAAGGGCGGCAGCGGGAAGACCACGCTGTCCTCACTTTTCATCCGCCACCTGGCCGCCAACGAGGCCCCCGTCGTCGCGGTGGACGCCGACATCAACCAGCATCTGGGGGCCGCTCTCGGCCTCGACGAGGCGGCGGCCGCCGATCTGCCCGCTCTCGGCGCACACCTGCCGCTGATCAAGGACTACCTCCGCGGGACGAACCCCCGGATCACCTCGTCCGCGACCATGATCAAGACCACTCCGCCCGGCGAGGGGTCCCGTCTGCTCCGGGTGCAGGAGGACAACCCCGTGTACGCGGCCTGCGCGCGAACGGTGAGCCTCGACGACGGCGAGATCCGGCTGATGGCGACCGGCCCCTTCACCGAGTCGGACCTCGGCGTCGCCTGCTACCACTCGAAGGTCGGCGCCGTCGAGCTCTGCCTGAACCACCTCGTGGACGGCCCGGACGAGTACGTCGTCGTGGACATGACGGCCGGCTCCGACTCGTTCGCCTCGGGCATGTTCACCCGGTTCGACATGACGTTCCTGGTCGCGGAACCCACTCTCAAGGGAGTGTCCGTCTACCGGCAGTACAAGGACTACGCACGCGATTACGGCGTGGCGCTGAAGGTCGTCGGCAACAAGGTGCAGGGTCCCGACGATCTCCACTTCCTCCGCGAGGAGGTGGGGGACGACCTGCTCGTCGCCGTGGGGCACTCCGACTGGGTGCGCGCCATGGAGAAGGGGCGTCCCGCCCGCTTCGAGCAGCTGGAGGCCGGCAACCGCATGGCCCTCCAAGCGCTCCAGGACGCCGCCGAGGACTCCTACGCCGACCGGGACTGGGCGCGCTACACCAGCCAGATGGTCCACTTCCACCTGAAGAACGCCGAGAGCTGGGGAAACGAGCGGACCGGCGCGGATCTGGCCGCCCAGGTCGACCCCTCTTTCGTCCTGGGAGAGCACGCCCCCGTGCCGCAGCCCGGCTGACCGCCGGCGGGCGGTCCCGGGGGCACCGGGACCGCCCGCGTCGGACGCCTGCCCGAGCTCAGCGCTCGCTCTTCGGGGCGGGCGGTGCCGCGGGGGCGACGGGCGGGGTGCCGAGGAAGCCGGTCCACCCGCCGGCGGGTGCCTGGCCCACACCCAGCTCCCGCATCTTCTGCAGCACCAGCGGGTCCTGGGCGTCCAGCCAGTCCACGAGCTGCCGGAACGACACGCACTTCACGTCGCTCTTCACGCACACGGTGGCGATGGTCTCCTCGATGGCGTCCATGTAGGTCCCGCCGTTCCAGGACTCGAAGTGGTTGCCGATGATCAGCGGAGCCCGGTTCCCCTTGTAGGCGCGGTCGAACGCCTTCAGCAGCCCGTCACGCATCTGGTTGCCCCAGAACGTGTGCATGGAGGGCTCGCCCTGGGAGGTGACCGACTGGTTGACCATGAAGTTGTAGTCCATGGACAGCGTCTCGAAGGCACGGCCGGGGAACGGCACCATCTGGAGGGAGAGGTCCCACAGGCCGTGCTTCTTCTTGGGCCAGACCTGCTCGTTGACACCGCTGGTGTCGTAGCGGAATCCGAGGGTGCTCGCCGCGCGCATGAAGTTCTCCTGGCCCTCCAGGCACGGCGTGCGGGCGCCGATCAGCTCCTTGTCGTAGTCGAACGGCAGCGGATCGGCGGAGGTGATCCCGGCGTTCGTCTTCCAGTTCTTGACGAAGGACTTGGCCTGCCCGATCTCGCTCTTCCACTCCTCGACCGACCAGGTGCCGACGCCCCGGTCCTTCCCGCAGAAGTGGCCGTTGAAGTGCGTGCCGACCTCGTTGCCGTCGAGCCAGGCGCCGCGCAGCTCCCGCACGGTGTCCTTGATTCCCTGGAGGTCGTTGAAACCGATGTCCGAGCGGCCGGCGTCGTGCTGCGGCGGCTCGTACAGATCGCGCTTCTCCTCCGGCAGCAGATAGACGCCGCTGAGGAAGTACGTCATCGTCGCGTCGTATTTCTTGCCGACGTTGCGGAAGTGGGAGAAGAGTTTCTGGCTGTCCTCTCCCGCGCCGTCCCAGGAGAACACGACGAACTGCGGCGGCTTCTCCCCGGCCTTCAGCCGTTGCGGCTTCATCAGATTGGGCTGTGCGCCGGTGAACGCGGTGGAGCCGTCGCCGATGAGGCGGACGGCGCTCTTGGGTGCCGCGACACCCTCCTTGGCGGCCCCGGCACCGCCCTTGGTGCCGCTGTCCCGGGCGTCGCCCGGGGCGGTGCACCCGGCGACCCCCGCGACCAGTGCCGCGGCGACCACGCCGACGGAGACAGTCCTCTTCGTGGCGGCGAGCATCCGTCCACCCTCTTTCGTATGCCGATATGACTTTCCGACTGCGGAATTCCGAAGTCGACACGTTCACACCGGAGGGAGGGGGTCGGAGAGCGACGAGCCGAGATGAAATGACTAATCACTGCATCGAGTGATTCATTGCCCCATTTGCCCTGAAAATAATGCCTCAGTCTTTACTCTGCATTACGATCCATTTACTTAAAGTTGAGCGCTCGTGCGATTCGAGCATCCCGCCATGCCACGCCGTGCCCCACGGCCGCGACCCCCACATTCCGCGACCGCGCCGCCCCCGAGGAGACGGGAATGACCTGCGCCCCCGCCCACACCGACGAGCCGGCCCACCCGCCCGGCACCACCCACTCCGGCCCTTCCCACGACCCGCCGCACCCGCCGGCAAGCCGGCCCCGCCGCTGGGGCCGGATCGATCCGGCCGATCTCTCCGCCTCCATCTCCGTCTTCCTCATCGCCCTGCCGCTCTCGCTCGGCATCGCCCTCGCCACCGGGGCCCCTCTCCAGGCCGGACTCGTCGCGGCGGCGGTCGGCGGCGTCGTCGCCGGACGCCTGGGCGGGTCCCCGCTCCAGGTGAGCGGGCCCGCCGCCGGACTCACGCTGGTCACCGCCGAGTTGATCCAGCACTACGGATGGCGCGCCACCTGCGCCGTCACCGTGGCGGCCGGCTTCTGCCAGATCGGTCTCGCGGCCCTGCGGGTCGCCCGCTCCGCACTCGCGGTGAGCCCCGCGATCGTCCACGGCATGCTCGCGGGCATCGGCGTCACGATCGCGCTGGCCCAGATCCACATCGTGCTCGGCGGATCGCCGCAGAGCTCCGCCGTCGCCAATGTGCTCGGCCTGCCGGGACAGTTGGCGGCGCTGGACCCGGCGGCCCTCATGGTGAGCGCACTGACCGCCGGCATCCTGCTGGCGTGGCCCCGGATCCCGGGCCGGGTGGGCGACACGCTGCGCATCGTGCCCGCCGCGCTCGCCGCCGTGATCGCCGCCACCGCCCTGGCGACGATCACCCGTCTGCGGCTGGAACGCGTGGACCTCCCGTCCTGGCGGTCGCATGCGCTGCCCGCACTGCCCGAGGGCCCCGTGCTCGGGCTGATCGCCGCCGTCGTCACGATCACCCTGGTCACCAGCGTCCAGTCGCTGCTGTCCGCCGTCGCCGTCGACCGGCTCGTCTCCGGAAGAGGCGGTTCCGCCACCCCGCACCGCTCCGACCTCGACCGCGAACTCGCCGGCCAGGGCGCCGCCAACATCGTCTCCGGGGCCCTCGGCGGACTGCCCGTCGCCGGGGTCGCCGTCCGCAGCAACGCCAACGTGACCGCGGGTGCCGTCAGCCGGCACTCGACGATGCTCCACGGGCTGTGGATCGCCGTGGCGGCACTGCTCCTGGTCCCGGTGATGGACCTGATCCCCCTCGCCGCCCTCGCCGCCCTCGTGGCCGTCGTCGGCGTCCAGATGGTCAACATCACGCATGTGCGCACCGTCCGGCGGAACCGCGAGATGCTCGTCTACGCCGCGACCGTGACCGCCGTCGTCCTCACCGGCGTCCTGGAGGGCGTGCTCATCGGCATCGCCGTGGCCGTGGTCGTCGCGCTGCACCGTCTCACCAGGACGAGGATCACCACCGAGGAGGGCGAGGTGATCCACCGGGTGCGGGTCCGCGGCCAGTTGACGTTCCTCGCCGTCCCGCGCCTCAGCCGCGTGCTGAGCCAGGTGCCGCACGGTGCGGCCTGCCACGTCGAGCTCGACGGGTCCTTCATGGACCATGCGGCGTACGAAGCCCTGCAGCACTGGGGAACCGCACATGCCGCCCACGGCGGCACGGTCCAGTTCACCGGCAGGGCGGGCACCCGCATCAGCGAGCCGGCCTCCGACACCCACGGCTGCTGCCGCCCCTGGACACCGTGGCGGAACCACCACTGCCAGGACGCTCCTCAGAAGCCGAGGAGCCACCGGCTGGCCACCGGACTCAGATCGTTCCAGCGGGACACGGCCCCGCTGGTGCGCGACGAGCTCGCGCGCCTGGCCAGAGAGGGGCAGCGCCCGTCACAGCTCTTCCTGACCTGCGCCGACTCCCGCCTGGTCACCAGCATGATCACGTCCAGCGGCCCCGGCGACCTGTTCACCGTGCGCAACGTCGGCAACCTCGTCCCGCTGCCCGGCGACGAGGCCGGGGACGACTCGGTCGCCGCCGCCATCGAGTACGCCGTCGACGTGCTCGGTGTCGAGTCGATCACCGTGTGCGGCCACTCCGGCTGCGGCGCCATGCAGGCCCTGCTGGGCGGTGCGGCGGACGGCGCGTCCTCGCCGCTGGGCCGCTGGCTGAGGCACGCCCGTCCCAGCCTGCGCCGTATGCGGAGCAAGCATCACCCCTGGGCGAGGATCTCCGGCCGCCTCCCCGCCGACGCCGTGGAGCAGCTGTGCCTGACCAACGTCGTCCAGCAGCTCGAACACCTCCGCGCCCACCCGCCGGTGGCACGGCGCCTCGCCGAGGGGCGGCTCCAGCTGCACGGCATGTACTTCCACGTGGGCGAGGCCCAGGCGTACCTGCTGACCGGTACCGACGGGGACGGGCTCGACGAAGTCTTCGACCGTGTGTCTCCCGGACCCCCCTCGGCTCTGGAGAAGGCCGGAGTGTGACCCGGGGCGGCCGTCCCCGGTCGCCGCGTGGCTGAACCGACCGGGCCTCCCGCCCGTGAGAACGTGTGGCCCCTCTTCCCCACCGCTCGGGGGCGAGGGGCTGCCGCCGGCGCCCGGGACCTCGCCGTCCCGTGGTGCCGGCGACCGCACACGGTCACTCACAGGTCTAAACCAATTTCCGGAAGGCCCTTGTCACCCGGCCTCTCGGCTGATGAGCTATGGCCTGGGACACATACGCACAGAAGACGCCCTGGGAAAGGGAGATGTCGTGAGCAACGAGAGCCTGGCCAACCTGCTCAAGGAAGAGCGGCGCTTCGCGCCGCCGGCCGAGCTGGCAGCGAACGCCAACGTGACGGCGGAGGCGTACGAGCAGGCAGCGGCGGACAGGCTCGGCTTCTGGGCCGAGCAGGCACGGCGGCTCGCCTGGGCCACCGAACCGAACGAGACGCTCGACTGGAGCAACCCGCCCTTCGCCAAGTGGTTCGCCGACGGCACCCTCAACGTGGCGTACAACTGTGTGGACCGCCATGTCGAGGCGGGGCACGGCGACCGGGTCGCCATCCACTTCGAGGGCGAGCCGGGCGACAGCCGGGCCATCACCTACGCGGAGCTCAAGGACGAGGTCTCCCGGGCGGCCAACGCCCTGACCGAACTGGGGGTCCGCAAGGGCGACCGGGTCGCCGTCTACATGCCGATGATCCCGGAGGCCGCGGTCGCGATGCTGGCCTGCGCCCGTATCGGCGCCGCCCACTCCGTGGTCTTCGGCGGATTCTCCGCCGACGCCGTCGCCTCCCGCATCCAGGACGCCGACGCCAAGCTGGTCATCACCGCCGACGGCGGCTACCGCCGCGGCAAGCCCAGCGCCCTCAAGCCCGCGATCGACGACGCGGTCTCCCGCTGCCCGCAGGTCGAGCACGTCCTGGTGGTGCGGCGCACCGGCCAGGAGACGGCGTTCACCGAGGGGCGCGACGTGTGGTGGCACGACGTCGTCGGCCGCCAGTCCGCCGAGCACGCACCCGAGGCGTTCGAGGCCGAGCACCCGCTCTTCATCCTGTACACCTCGGGCACCACGGGGAAGCCGAAGGGCATCCTCCACACCTCCGGCGGCTATCTCACGCAGGCGGCCTACACCCACCACGCCGTCTTCGACCTGAAGCCGGAGTCGGACGTGTACTGGTGCACGGCCGACATCGGCTGGGTCACCGGCCACTCGTACATCGTCTACGGCCCGCTGGCCAACGGCGCGACGCAGGTCATGTACGAGGGCACACCCGACAGCCCGCACCAGGGCCGCTTCTGGGAGATCGTCCAGAAGTACGGCGTCACGATCCTCTACACGGCGCCGACCGCGATCCGCACGTTCATGAAGTGGGGAGACGACATCCCCGCCAAGTTCGACCTGTCGAGCCTGCGGGTGCTCGGCTCCGTCGGGGAGCCGATCAACCCCGAGGCGTGGATCTGGTACCGGGAGAACATCGGCGCCGGCAAGACCCCGATCGTGGACACCTGGTGGCAGACCGAGACCGGGGCGATGATGATTTCGCCGCTGCCCGGTGTCACCGAGACCAAGCCCGGTTCCGCGCAGCGCGCACTGCCCGGCATCTCGGCCACGGTCGTCGACGACGAGGCCAACGAGGTGCCCGACGGAGGCGGCGGCTACCTGGTGCTGACCGAGCCGTGGCCGTCGATGCTCCGCACCATCTGGGGCGACGACCAGCGCTTCATCGACACCTACTGGTCCCGCTTCGAGGGCAAGTACTTCGCCGGCGACGGCGCCAAGAAGGACGACGACGGCGACATCTGGCTGCTGGGCCGCGTCGACGACGTGATGCTGGTCTCCGGTCACAACATCTCGACCACCGAGGTCGAGTCCGCCCTCGTCTCCCACCCCAAGGTCGCCGAGGCGGCGGTCGTGGGTGCCGCCGACGAGACGACCGGGCAGGCGATCGTCGCCTTCGTCATCCTGCGCGGCACCGCCAGCGAGGACGAGGGACTCGTGGAGGAGCTGCGGGCCCATGTGGGCGCCACGCTCGGCCCGATCGCGAAGCCGAAGCGCGTGCTTCCCGTGGCGGAGCTGCCGAAGACCCGCTCGGGCAAGATCATGCGCCGCCTGCTGCGCGACGTCGCCGAGAACCGCGAGCTGGGTGACGTCACCACGCTGACCGACTCATCCGTCATGGACCTCATCCAGACGAAGCTCCCGAGCGCCGCGAGCGAGGACTGACACGTCGATCGCTCCGTCCGAGGGCCCCGCCGCGCACAGCGCGGCGGGGCCCTGTCATGTCCACAGTCCTGCCGGAGAGGCATGCGGGTAGGGTTAAGGCCGCGTCAACGACGCAGTAGCTGTTCAAGGTGCGCCGGGAAGTCTGGTCGGCAAGTGTTCTGCCATGCCCGACCGACCGGAGGTTTCCGCTCGTGGCCCCGTCGCCCCCCACTCCCCGCACCGTCCTCGGCCGCCTCTCGCTGCCCGAGCGCACCTATGTCGCGGACGCACTGCGCACGGAGACCGTCGGCGGAGTGCTCCTGCTCGTCGCGGCGGTCGCGGCCCTTGTCTGGGCCAACACCTTCGGCGGCAGCTACGCCTCGGTGAGCGACTTCCACTTCGGGCCCTCGGCACTCGGCCTGGACCTCTCCGTCGCCCACTGGGCGGCTGACGGGCTACTCGCGGTCTTCTTCTTCGTCGCCGGCATCGAACTCAAGCGGGAACTCGTCGCCGGCGAGCTGCGCGACCCGCGAGCCGCGGCACTTCCGGTCGTCGCCGCGCTCTGCGGCATGGTCATGCCCGCCCTGGTGTATCTGATCGTCACGACCACCGGCGGCGGTTCCACTTCCGGCTGGGCGGTCCCGACCGCGACGGACATCGCCTTCGCCCTCGCGGTGCTCGCCGTGCTCGGTGCCTCCCTCCCCTCGGCGCTGCGGGCCTTCCTGCTGACCCTGGCCGTCGTGGACGACCTCTTCGCGATCCTGATCATCGCGGTCTTCTTCACCGCCGACCTGAACTTCGCGGCCCTCGGCGGGGCCTTCGCCGGTCTCGCGCTCTTCTGGCTGCTGCTGCGCAAGGAGGTGCGGGGCTGGTACGTGTACGTACCGCTCGCGCTGGTCGTCTGGGGCCTGATGTACAACAGCGGCGTGCACGCCACCATCGCGGGCGTGGCGATGGGCCTGATGCTGCGCTGCACCCGGCGCGAGGGCGAGGAGCACTCCCCCGGCGAGCACATCGAGCACCTGGTGCGGCCGCTGTCGGCGGGTGTGGCCGTACCGCTGTTCGCCCTGTTCTCGGCCGGTGTCACGGTCTCGGGCGGCGCCCTCGGAGACGTCTTCACCCGGCCGGAGACGCTCGGCGTCGTCCTCGGACTGGTCGTCGGCAAGGCCGTGGGCATCTTCGGCGGCACCTGGCTGACGGCACGCTTCACCAAGGCGGAGCTGAATCCCGATCTGCGCTGGCCGGACGTCTTCGCGCTGGCCACCCTCGCCGGCATCGGGTTCACGGTGTCCCTGCTGATCGGCGAACTCGCCTTCGACGACGACCCCGCCCTCACCGACCAGGTGAAGGCGGCGGTACTGGTCGGTTCCCTGATCGCCGCACTTCTCGCAGGAGTCCTCCTCAAAATGCGGGTACGCACGTACCAGGCGCTCTACGAGTACGAGGAGCGCGATGAGGACATGTCAGGTGTCCCGGACGTCTACGAACAGGACGACCCCGCTTACCACTTGCGGATGGCGGCGATCTACGAGGAGAAGGCCGCCGAGCACCGCCGGAAGGCCCGAGCGGCGGGGGCGTCGAGCGACGGCGGCGACAGTCCGGCATGATCTGACATCGGACCGTAGTACGCGCAGACCGCAGGAACTGGAGAGGGAGTCAGCGATGAGCGATCCCGGCAACACCACGGCGAAGGCTGTCGGCGCCGACCGCAGTCTCGGACAGCTGGTCGCTTCGGCGACGGCCGAGATGTCGGCGCTGGTGCACGACGAGATCGCACTGGCCAAGGCGCAACTGCGCCAGGACGTGAAGAAGGCCGGCATCGGCGGCGGGCTCTTCACCGTCGCCGCCATGGTGCTGCTGTTCTCGCTGCCGATGCTGAGCTTCGCCCTCGCCTACGGCTTCCGGACGTGGACGGGCTGGAACATGGCCCTGTGCTTCCTGCTGTCGTTCGCCGTGAACGTCGCCCTGGCCCTGCTGCTCGCGCTGGTCGGCCTGGTGTTCGTGAAGAAGGCCAAGAAGGGCAAGGGTCCCCAGAAGGCGGTCGCGTCGGCCAAGGAGACCGCGGCGGTGCTCCAGAACGCCAAGCCGCACCCCCGGCCCGAGCCGCGGCCGGAGCTGACGGGCGGGGTCCGGGAGGACAAGGCTCTGGTGTGACCGGGCTCACCGGTCCGGCGGCACCGCCGCCGGGCCCGGCGAACGCGTCGCCCCCGGTTGTGGCACGCTCATCTGCATGACGGCCCCTGAATCCAGCCCCGGCGGCTTCTCCGCCCTCGGCAGCCCCGTACGCGTCGACGGTCCCTGGACCCACCGTGACGTGGCAGCCAACGGCGCCCGCTTCCACATCGTGGAGATGGGCGACGGGCCGCTGGTGATGCTGCTGCACGGGTTCCCGCAGTTCTGGTGGACCTGGCGGCACCAGCTCACCGCCCTCGCCGACGCGGGCTTCCGGGCCGTAGCGATGGACCTGCGGGGCGTGGGCGGCAGCGACCGCACGCCCCGGGGCTACGACCCGGCGAACCTCGCGCTCGACATCACCGGGGTGGTGCGCTCGCTCGGCGAGCCGGACGCGGCGCTGGTCGGCCACGACCTGGGCGGTTACCTGGCCTGGACGGCGGCCGTGATGCGGCCCAAGCTGGTGCGCCGGCTCGCGGTCTCCTCGATGCCCCATCCGCGGCGGTGGCGGTCGGCGATGCTCTCCGACTTCGCGCAGAGCCGGGCGGGATCGTACGTGTGGGGCTTCCAGCGCCCGTGGATCCCGGAGCGGCAACTGGTCGCGGACGACGCGGCCCTGGTCGGCCGGCTGATCCGGGAGTGGTCCGGACCGCAGCCGGTCGACGAGGAGGCGGTCGACGTCTACCGGCGCGCGATGTGCATCCCGTCGACGGCCCACTGCTCGATCGAGCCGTACCGGTGGATGGTGCGGTCGCTCGCGCGGCCGGACGGCTTCCAGTTCAACCGCCGCATGAAGCGCCCGGTGCGGGTGCCGACGCTGCATCTGCACGGGTCGCTCGACCCGGCGATGCGCACGCGCAGCGCCGCCGGTTCGGGCGAGTACGTCGAAGCGCCCTACCGCTGGCGCCTGTTCGACGGGCTCGGCCACTTCCCCCATGAGGAGGATCCCGTGGCGTTCTCCGGGGAGCTCATCAACTGGCTCAAGGACCCCGAGCCGGACCGCTGAGGGCCCGTGAGGGGGCCGTACGGCGGCGGCCGATGGGCCGTTCGGGTGCAGTCCGGGAACGGTTGTCCTACGAACGGCCAAATGCCTGGCGCATAGGCCAATTGGACGCCCGGGACGCGGTTACCGACCTTGAGGCCCGGGCAGACGTCCCGGTATGGGCTGGACGCACGACTACAGTGACGCAGCACGCAACCGCCGCTCGGCCAACGGGCCGATCAGCCACGACCGTGGCGACTCCCCCGGCGGGAGCCACGAGCATCCCGGAGACGGGATGGGCATTCCGCGCATCCTCCGTCGCCGCGCCCGCTGGGTGTCGGCGCGTCTGAGGCATCCGCGGGGCTGACGGCCGGACGGCCCCGTCCGGACGATTACCCGGTACGCGCACCGGCGTATCCGCACACCTCGCACGCGTACCGCCGGGCACCCGCGCACCCCGCACGTGTGCCACCGAGCACCCGCGCACCCCGCACGTGTGCCACCGAGCACCCCGCCCCTCGCACGCGTGCCGCCGGGCACCCGCGCCCGGGCGGCGCCGGACCCGGCTACAGCGCGCATCCCTGGCTGTCGACCTGCTGGTTGGCCGAGCGGCCCTTGGCGATGTCCTCGCGGATCTCGTCGACGGTGAGGGCGTAGCCGGTGTCGGCGTCGTCGAGAGAGCGGGCGAAGATGACGCCGGAGACCTTGCCGTCCGTGGTGAGCAGCGGGCCGCCCGAGTTGCCCTGGCGGACGGTCGCGAAGAGCGAGTACACGTCGCGGCGGACCGTGCCCCGGTGGTAGATGTCGGGCCCGTTGGCGTTGATGCGGCCGCGGACGCGGGCGGAGCGGACGTCGTAGGCGCCGTTCTCGGGGAAGCCGGCCACGATCGCGCTGTCGCCGCTGCGGGCGTCCTCGTCGGTGAACTGGAGGGGTCGTGCCGTGAGGTCGGGGACGTCCAGCACGGCGATGTCCCGCTCCCAGTCGTACAGGACGACCTTGGCGTCGTAGAGCCTGCCCTCGCCGCCTATCTGGACGGTGGGCTCGTCCACGCCGCCGACGACGTGGGCGTTGGTCATCACCCGGCGCTTGTCGAAGACGAAGCCGGTGCCTTCGAGGACCTTGCCGCAGCTGGGCGCGGTGCCGACGACCTTCACGATGGACTGCTTGGCGCGGGCGGCGACCGGGCTGCCCACCAGCGCGGGGTCGGGCGCCTGGACCTCGGTGATGGGCTCGTTGGCGAAGGGGCTGAAGACCTGGGGGAATCCGTTCTGCGCGAGGACGGAGGAGAAGTCCGTGAACCAGGTGTTCGCCTGATCGGGCATCACCCGGGAGACGCCGAGCAGCACCTTCGAGCCGCGGACCTCCTTGCCGAGGGTCGGCAGGGAGGTGCCGGCCAGGGCGGAGCCGATGAGCCAGGCGACGAGCAGCATCGCGACGACGTTGACCAGCGCGCCGCCCGTGGCGTCCAGCGCCCGGGCGGGCGACCAGGTGATGTGGGTGCGCAGCTTGTTGCCGAGGTGGGTGGTGAAGGCCTGTCCGACGGAGGCGCAGACGATCACGATGACGACGGCGACGATGGCCGCCGTGGTGGAGACCTCGGCGTCGTCGGTCAGCGCCCCCCACACCACGGGCAGGAGGTAGACGGCGACGAGGCCGCCGCCGAGGAAGCCGATCACCGAGAGGATGCCGACGACGAAGCCCTGGCGGTAGCCGACGACCGCGAACCAGACAGCGGCGACCAGCAACAGGATGTCCAGCACGTTCACCGTCTTCAGCCTCGCTGTGTCGTCGCCGGGTGCTCCTGCCGGCTATGCGTCCTCGGTCCGCGGCTCGGCCGCTTGCGCCAGGTGTCCCGGGGCGGGACCTGTGCCTGGCCACCCTGTCATGCGCGCCAGTCGAGCGGGACCTCCCTGGAGCGGTCCCACGGGCGTTCCCAGCCGGAGAAGTGCAGCAGCCGGTCGATGACCCCGGCGGTGAACCCCCAGACCAGGGCCGATTCCACCAGGAAGGCGGGCCCCGCGTGACCGCTCGGGTGCACGGCGGTCGCACGGTTGGCCGGGTCCGTGAGATCGGCCACGGGCACGGTGAAGACACGGGCGGTCTCGGCGGGATCGACCACGGAGACCGGGCTGGGGGCGCGCCACCATCCCAGTACGGGCGTCACCACGAATCCGCTCACCGGGATGTAGAGCTTGGGCAGCACGCCGAACGTCTGGACGCCGGACGGATCCAGGCCCGTCTCCTCCCAGGCCTCGCGCAGCGCGGCACGCAGCGGGCCCGTGGTGGCCGGGTCGCCGTCCTCCGGATCCAGGGCGCCGCCGGGGAACGAGGGCTGGCCCGCGTGGGAGCGCAGGGTGCCGGCCCGCTCCATCAGCAGCAGTTCGGGGCCCCGCGCGCCCTCGCCGAACAGGACGAGGACGGCCGACTGCCGGCCGCCCCCGTCGGCCGGCGGCAGGAAGCGGCTGAGCTGGTGGGGCTGGACGGCACCGGCGGCGCGCACCACGGGGTCCAGCCACGCGGGCATGCCTTCGGTGGTCACGGCCGGCTCGTCACCGGCCCGGCCGGACCGCTCGTACGCCTCGTACGTCTCTTCTCCTGCGCGTGTCATGGGCACCCCTGGGTGCTCAACGCCCCGGGGATCCCGGATCGTTCCTCGCGGCGGACCGCCCGGCGAGAGCTCACTCGGCGGTACCCGCGGCGGGCGCCGGCGTGCCCGGGTAGTCCGGGGGCGGCTTGAGGCGCTGCCCCGGCCGGCCGCCCATCTCGTACTTGAGGAGCTTCTTCGCCTTCTCCGGGTCCGTCTCGCCCTCACCGTACGAGGGGCAGAGGTGGGTGATCGGGCAGGCGCCGCAGGCCGGCCTGCGGGCGTGGCAGATGCGGCGGCCGTGGAAGATCACGCGGTGCGAGAGCATCGTCCACTCGGACTTGGGGAAGATCGTGGCGATCTCGGCCTCGATCTTCCCCGGGTCGTCCTGCTCGGTCCACTTCCAGCGGCGCACCAGCCGCATGAAGTGGGTGTCGACGGTGATGCCGGGGACGCCGAAGGCGTTGCCGAGGACGACGAAGGCGGTCTTGCGCCCCACACCGGGCAGGGTGACGAGTTCCTTCAGCGTGCCGGGCACCTCGCCGCCGAAGTCGTCCCGGATCGCCTTGGAGAGCCCCATGATCGACCTGGTCTTGGCGCGGAAGAAGCCGGTCGGCCGGATGAGCTCCTCGACCTCCTCGGGGACCGCCGCCGCGAGGTCCTCGGGCGTCGGGTACGCGGCGAAGAGGGCGGGGGTGGTCTGGTTGACGCGGAGATCGGTGGTCTGGGCCGACAGGACCGTGGCGATCAGGAGCTGGTAGGGGTTCTCGAAGTCCAGTTCGGGGTGGGCGTACGGGAAGACCTCGGCGAGTTCACGGTTGATCCGGCGGGCTCGGCGCACCATCGCGAGCCGGGATTCCGGTTTGACCGATTTCTTCCTTCTGCCCGGACCGGGCGAGGGGTGTTCGCCCACAGCGGAATTCTGCTTTCCGGACACGTTTCCAGCCCCCTTGGCCTGCACTGTCACCGGCGAATTGGACACCCGGCCAGCCTAAGGGGGACCGCCGACATCCGCCGCGGTCCCCCGGAATCAGGACCCAATCGGACCCCTGCCGTACGGAGGGGCGCGTCAGTACGTCAGACTTGTTGTGACTGATCGCACGATTGTTTAGTACCGGGGTCCTCGTCCCCGACGATGCCGCCGCGGGGCACCGGGTCCCCAGGACAGTGCAGCGTGGTCCGGCATCATGGGGGACTACGTCCCCTGAGCAGGTCGACAAGGAGAGAACTCGTGGACGACGTTCTGCGGCGCGCCCCGCTCTTCGCGGCGCTCGATGACGAGCAGGCCGCGGAGCTCCGCGCCTCGATGAGTGAAGTGACGCTCGCCCGTGGCGACGCGCTCTTCCACGAGGGCGACCCCGGCGACCGCCTGTACGTGGTCACGGAGGGCAAGGTCAAGCTCCACCGCACGTCCCCCGACGGGCGCGAGAACATGCTCGCCGTCCTCGGACCCGGCGAGCTGATCGGCGAACTGTCCCTCTTCGACCCCGGTCCGCGCACCGCGACCGCCACCGCGCTGACCGAGGTGAAGCTGCTGGGCCTGGGCCACGGCGACCTCCAGCCCTGGCTGAACGTCCGCCCGGAGGTCGCGACGGCGCTGCTGCGCGCGGTCGCCCGACGCCTGCGCAAGACCAACGACCAGATGTCCGACCTGGTCTTCTCCGACGTGCCGGGCCGTGTCGCCCGCGCGCTGCTCGACCTCTCGCGCCGCTTCGGCGTGCAGTCGGAGGAGGGCATCCACGTCGTCCACGACCTCACGCAGGAGGAGCTCGCCCAGCTGGTCGGCGCCTCCCGCGAGACCGTCAACAAGGCGCTGGCCGACTTCGCGCAGCGCGGCTGGCTGCGGCTGGAGGCCCGAGCGGTGATCCTGCTGGACGTGGAGCGCCTCGCGAAGCGCTCGCGCTGATCGCGCACCGCGTCCCGGCGGACTTCACGAAGGGCCGCCCGCGTCACGCGGGCGGCCCTTCGCCGTGCGCTCAGTTCTTCGTGCCGTCCACGATCAGCGGATTACCCGTCCCCCCGCCGCACGGGACCGCGTAGACCGGCTGCTGGGCCGCGGCCTCCTTGAACGCCTCGATGCACTGGTTGGCGAGGACCTTGTCCGTCAGGGAGTCGCTCAGGATCCGGTTCGCCCTGGCGATGCCCTCGGCCTCGATGCGCCGGCGCTCGGCCTCCGCCTTCGCCGTGCGGCCCGCCTCCGTCGCCCGTTCGGTCGCCTGCTCCTGCTGGATCTTGAAGTCGATCTGCTCCTGGAGCTTCTCCGAGGGCTTCACGTTGCGCAGGTTGACCGTCGTCACGGCGATGCCGCGGGGCGCCAGGCGCTCCCGGATCAGATCGCCGATCTCGGTGTTGATCTTCTCCCGGGCCGAGGTGTAGCCCTCCTCGCTGGTGTGCCGGGCGAAGACGTTGCGGACGATCTCCCGGCTGTCCGGGAAGACCAGACGCTGCTGGATCGCGTCCTCGCTGCCCGCCAGCCGGTACAGCTCCACGGCCTTCGCCGGGGTGACCGCCCACTTCACGGTGATCTCCGCGTACATGACGCCGCCCTGCGAGGAGCGGACCTCGACCACGTCCTTGTCGGAGAGGTTGAGGTCCACGGGGCGCGTGGAGAACGTGGTGACGCCGGTGAACGGCGAGGTGAGGTTGACCCCCGAGGTCATCGGCGAGCCGACCTTGCCGAAGGTGACGGGCACGCCGACCTCGTAGGCGCTGACCACGTGGACGCAGCTCGAGACCCCGGCGAACAGCCCGGCGATCAGCGCGCCCAGCGCACCCAGTCTCAGCCCCCGGTGGTCGCCGGCGCGGGCGACGAAGAACATCACCGCAGCGGCGATGACGAGTATGACGAACAGGACGAACACGGTTGTCCCCCCAGTGACGGTGCCGCGACATAAGCGGGCCGTAAGGCCTCGCCTGCGACGACGCCGGGCGCGCCCGGAGGGTTCCGTTCCGCACGGGCCCGCACGGGCCGCCCGGACCGCGGGCCCGGCGCGGCCGCGTCCGGAACGCCGTCAGGCCGTGTCGCTCACGCCGATGAGACCGTGCTCGCGCAGGTAGGCGAGCTGGGCCCGCACCGACAGCTCGGCCGCCGGCCACAGGGACCTGTCGACGTCCGCGTAGACGTGGGCGACGACCTCCGGGGCCGTCGTGCGGCCGTTCTCGACGGCCGTCTCGACCTGGGCGAGCCGGTGCGCGCGGTGGGCGAGGTAGAACTCGACCGCGCCCTGGGCGTCCTCCAGCACCGGGCCGTGCCCCGGCAGCACGGTGTGGACGCCGTCGTCCACGGTGAGCGAGCGCAGCCGCCGCAGGGAGTCGAGGTAGTCCCCGAGCCGCCCCTCCGGATGGGCCACCACCGTGGTGCCGCGGCCCAGGATCGTGTCGCCGGTCAGCACGGCGCGGTCGGCGGGCAGATGGAAGCTGAGGGAGTCGGCGGTGTGCCCGGGGGTGGCGACGACCCGCAGCTCCAGGCCGCCGGTGGTCACGACGTCGCCTTCGGCGAGTCCTTCGTCACCGAGCCGCAGCGCCGGATCGAGCGCCCGCACCCGGGTCCGGGTGAGTTCGGCGAACCGTGCCGCCCCTTCCGCGTGGTCCGGGTGGCCGTGGGTGAGCAGGGTGAGCGCGATCCGCTTGCCCGCCGCCTCTGCCGTGGCGGCCACGGCCCCCAGGTGCGCCTCGTCCAGCGGCCCCGGGTCGATGACGACGGCGAGGGAGGAGCCGGGCTCGGAGACGATCCACGTGTTGGTGCCGTCCAGCGTCATCGCGGACGGGTTGGGCGCGAGGACGTTGACCGCGCGGGCGGTGGCGGGCCCGGAGAGCACGCCTCCGCGCGGCTGTCCCGGCAGTGCTGCGGCGTCCGTCATCGCGGTCCTCCCTGCGGCAGGTGCGTGCCTCCCCGCGGTACGTGCTTGGTGAACTCCTCGTGGCCCGGCCAGCTCAGCACCACGTCGCCGTCCTCGCCCAGACGGGCCGTGGCGAGGACCGGCTCGAGACTCTGCCGGGCGGCGGCCGCGAGCGCGTCCGCGACGCGGGCGTACGGCTCCAGGGCCCGCAGGGTGGCGACGGTCGGCGGCATCATGAGCAGCTCGCCCCTGTCGTATCCGGCGACGGCCTCGGCGGGGCGGGTCCATACGGTGGTGTCGGCCTCGGTGGACACGTCGCGGGTGCGCTGTCCCTCGGGGAGGGCGGCCACGAAGAACCAGGTGTCGTAGCGGCGCTGCTCGAACTCGGGCGTGATCCACCGCGCCCAGGCGCCGAGCAGGTCGGAGCGCAGGACCAGGCCGCGGCGTTCCAGGAACTGCGCGAACGACAGGTCGCGGTCGACCAGCGCCTGCCGGTCGGCCTCCCAGTCGTCTCCCGTGGTGTCGCCGACGACGGTGTCCGCGGCCGGTCCGGCGAGCAGCACGCCGGCCTCCTCGAACGTCTCGCGGACCGCCGCGCACACCACGGCCTGGGCGGTGGCGGCGTCGTCGGTGCCCAGCCGGTCCGCCCAGGTCTCCAGCGAGGGCCCGGCCCAGCGGACCGGCCGGTCGTCGCGCGGGTCGACTCCGCCGCCCGGATAGGCGTACGCGCCTCCGGCGAAGGCCATGGAGGTGCGCCGCCTCAGCATGTGGACGGCGGGCCCGTCGGTGCCGTCGCGGAGCAGCATCACCGTCGCGGCCCGCTTCGGGGTGGCGGGCGCGATGTCGCCCGCGGCAAGGGCGCGGATGCGGTCGGGCCATTCCGGCGGGTACCACTGACCATTGGGCATGGCCGGATGCTATGCGTTCTAGCGCGGATGTTCGAGGGGTGGCCTGGCGTACGGGTGTGGGCCGGGGCGGGGACGCATGGGTGCGGGCCGGGGACGCACCGGGCCCGGGACGGCGAGGCCCCCGCGCCGGGTGCTGCCGGGCGGGGGCCGTCGTCGGGGCGGACGGGTCAGTCCTGGACGAGCTCCACCTGGATCTCGACCTCGACCGGCGCGTCGAGGGGCAGCACCGCGACGCCCACGGCGCTGCGGGCGTGCACGCCCTTGTCGCCGAGGACCTCGCCCAGCAGCTCGCTCGCGCCGTTGAGCACGGCGGGCTGCCCGGTGAAGTCGGCGGCGGAGGCGACGAAGCCGGTGACCTTCACGACCCGCGCGATGCGGTCGAGGTCGCCGGCGACGGACTTCACGGCGGCGAGGGCGTTGAGCGCGCAGGTGCGCGCCAGGCCCTTGGCCTCCTCGGGCGTGACCTCGGCGCCGACCTTGCCGGTCACCGGAAGCTTCCCCTCCACCATCGGGAGCTGGCCCGCGGTGAAGACGTACGCGCCGGAGATCACGGCCGGCTGGTAGGCGGCGAGGGGCGGCACGACCTCGGGGAGCGTCAGGCCCAGCTCGGCGAGCCGGCGGTCGACGACGCCGCTCACTGCTTCTCCCGCTTCAGGTAGGCCACCAGCTGCTCGGGGTTGTTGGGCCCGGGCACGACCTGGACGAGCTCCCAGCCGTCCTCGCCCCAGGTGTCCAGAATCTGCTTCGTCGCGTGCACGAGAAGGGGCACGGTCGCGTATTCCCACTTGGTCATGGGCCCGACTGTAGCCGCCCGGAGGAGGCGCTCCACGACAGCCCTCGCCCCCGTGAGCGGCCCCCGACGGCTCGGCGACAGGTCCGCGTCGGGTCCGGGACGGGGACGGGACGGGTCCGGGACGGGGACGTGTGCGCGAAGGAACACAGCCCGAGGGCAGCCTCGTGCGTAGGCCGTGCCGCTACTGGTTAGGCTCGAATACGTGAGCAGGCTCCAGGTCGTCAGCGGCAAGGGCGGTACCGGTAAGACCACGGTCGCCGCCGCCCTCGCGCTCGCCCTCGCCACCGAGGGGAAACGCACCCTTCTGGTCGAGGTGGAGGGCAGGCAGGGCATCGCCCAGCTCTTCGAGACGGAGGCCCTTCCGTACGAGGAACGCAAGATCGCCGTCGCCTCGGGCGGCGGCGAGGTCTTCGCGCTGGCCATCGACGCCGAGCGCGCGCTCCTGGACTACCTCCAGATGTTCTACAAGCTCGGCTCCGCGGGCCGCGCGCTCAAGAAGATCGGCGCGATCGACTTCGCGACGACCATCGCACCGGGCGTGCGGGACGTGCTGCTCACGGGCAAGGCGTGCGAGGCAGTCCGCCGCAGGGACAGACAGGGGCGGTACGTCTACGACTACGTGGTCATGGACGCACCGCCCACCGGACGCATCACACGCTTCCTGAACGTGAACGACGAGGTCGCGGGCCTGGCCAGGATCGGGCCGATACACAACCAGGCCCAGGCCGTGATGCGGGTGCTCAAGTCCCCCCAGACCGCGGTGCACCTGGTGACGCTGCTGGAGGAGATGCCCGTCCAGGAGACCGCGGACGGCGTCGCCGAACTCCGCGAGGCGGACCTCCCGGTGGGCAAGGTCATCGTGAACATGGTCCGCCCCCACCTCCTCGACGAGGAGGCCGTGCGCGACGCGTCCGACGGACGCCGCCCGGAGATCGCGCAGACCCTCGCGCGGGCCGGCTTCACCGCCGCGGACGACCTCGTCACCCCGCTCCTGGAGCAGGCGGCCGAGCACGCCCAGCGCGTCGGGCTGGAACGGGAGCAGCGCCGGGTGCTCACCGCGATGGACCTCGGCGCGTACGAACTGCCCATGCTCAGCGAGGGAGTCGAGTTGGCGGGGCTGTACCGGCTGGCCAGGGAACTGCGCAAGCAAGGGGCCGGATCATGACGCTCGACACCGCGGCCCGTCTCGAGGTCGACCCGCTGATCGACGACCCGGCCACGCGCATCATCGTGTGCTGCGGCGCGGGCGGCGTCGGAAAGACGACCACCGCCGCCGCGCTGGGTGTCCGGGCCGCCGAGCGGGGCCGCAAGGTCGTGGTGCTCACCATCGACCCGGCGCGCAGGCTGGCGCAGTCCATGGGAATCGACTCCCTCGACAACACCCCGCGCAGGGTCACGGGCATCGAGGGCCGCGGCGGCCCGCCCGGGGCGGAACCGGGCGAGCTGCACGCGATGATGCTCGACATGAAGCGCACCTTCGACGAGATCGTCGAGGCGCACGCGGACGCCGAACGGGCCCGCGCGATCCTGGAGAACCCCTTCTACCAGTCCCTGTCCGCCGGTTTCGCCGGCACGCAGGAGTACATGGCGATGGAGAAGCTGGGTCAGCTCCGTGCGCGGGACGAGTGGGACCTCATCGTCGTGGACACCCCGCCGTCGCGGTCGGCGCTCGACTTCCTCGACGCGCCGGGGCGTCTCGGGTCCTTCCTGGACGGCACGTTCATCAAGCTGCTGATGGCTCCGGCGAAGGTCGGCGGCCGGGCCGGGATGAAGTTCCTCAACGTCGGCATGTCGATGATGACCGGGACGCTCGGCAAGCTGCTGGGCGGCCAGTTCCTGCGGGACGTGCAGACGTTCGTGGCCGCCATGGACACCATGTTCGGCGGCTTCCGCACGAGGGCGGACGCCACCTACCGGCTGCTCCAGGCGCCCGGCACCGCGTTCGTCGTGGTCGCGGCGCCGGAGCGGGACGCGCTGCGCGAGGCGGCGTACTTCGTGGAACGCCTGGCCGCGGAGGACATGCCGCTGGCCGGGCTCGTCCTCAACCGGGTGCACGGGAGCGGAGCCGCCCGGCTGTCCGCGGAGCGCGCGCTGGCAGCCGCGGAAAATCTTGACGAGGGCCGCATTGTCGATCAGGGGGCCGGGGAGACTGGTAGTCGTGACCGCGCGGCCGTCTCTCCCGACTCCCCCCCGGCCGAGGGTCATCTCCCCGAAGAGGCAAGCGAGTTGAACCCCGTACGCGGCGGATCGCCGGAGTCCGCCGCGACGTCTGTGCCCACGCCCGCACCTGGGTCCGGGGCTGGGTCTGGGCCCGCACCCGAGCCCGCGCCTGCGCCTGCGCCTGCGGTGAAGCAGACAGCGCCGCAGCTGACCGCGGGTCTGCTGCGGCTGCACGCCGAGCGCATGCAGGTGCTGGCGCGCGAGCAGCGCACGCGGGACCGCTTCACGGCACTGCACCCCGAGGTGGCGGTCACCGAGGTGCCGGCCCTGGCCGGAGACGTGCACGATCTGGCGGGCCTGCGCACCATCGGCGACCGTCTGGCGGCGCCCGCGTCGCCGGACCCGCTCTGAGTACCCCTGGCCGGTCCCGTGTGAGGCGCCGCCCCAGCGGACGGGCGCGCGGCCGTACGCGTACGGCGGCGTCCTGCGGGGCCCACCCCGCGTCGCGCGGGCTCGCGTCACGCAGCGGCCCGGTCGCCGCCGGTTCCCCGTACCGGCGCACGCGCAGGCGGAGTCAGCCGCTCGTACGGCCCTGACCAGGGCAGGGCGACATGCCCCCCGCGGCCTCGCGGACGGCCGGCGTCGCGGGTGCGCCGCATCGCGGCACGCCGAACCACGTCACCGCGGCGATCCGCAGCGGATCGGTCCGCGCCGGGCCGAGCCCTGCCGCGGTCCGGAACCGTTGCGGCACCCTGCGGCCCGGTGGCGGGCGGACGGTGAGGGGGCCGGCTAGCCGACCGCCGCGTACGCCTCGTACGTCTCGTCGTCGTCGAGCCCCACCGGCAGGATGCCGGCGCTGCGCTCGTACTCCGTGCGTGCTGTCTCGAGCAGCCTGCGCCAGGACGTGACCGTGGGGCGCCTGCGCAGCAGTGCGCGCCGCTCCCGTTCGGTCATCCCGCCCCACACGCCGAACTCGACGCGGTTGTCGAGCGCGTCGGCCAGGCATTCGGTCCGCACCGGGCATCCGGTGCACACCGCCTTGGCCCTGTTCTGCGCTGCCCCTTGTACGAACAGTTCATCCGGATCCGTCGTGCGACAGGCTGCCTGCGCACTCCAGTCGGTAACCCAGCCCATGCCGGCGCCGTCCTCTCCCGAATCGAGGCTCCCCCACGGCGGCAGCGGCATATTCACCGCTGCCAGTTGAGGACGTTACGGAAGGCGGGCAGAGCGCAACACCCCCGCGGGGCCCAATCTTGAATGGCCCGAACGGACTATGCGTACGCGTCAGATCACCCAGGGGAGTGACCCGAAGGCATAGCTCACCAAAGCGGAAATATCGGGCATTTCCTATGCATTGCCACGGACTTCGAAGACGTTTGCGGCCATTCGGACAGGTCTCCGCCGATTCGGGGTCAGCGGAGTACTGCCGGCTATGTGATGCGAGACCGCACTGCTGTGACAGTTGAGAGCAGCTTAGGCCAATGCCTTTATGCCTGTCCGGCGAATGAGAACGTAGGCTGCCCTCATGCCAAAGAAGCGCTCGGGCGGCGGTCTGACCGGGACCCAGCAGGCCGCCAAGTTCCTCGGTGTCAGCGTGCTCTCCGGAGCGGTGCTGGCGGGCATCGCCCTGCCCGCCGTCGGCGCGCTCGGACTCGCGGCCAAGGGAACGGTCGAGGGATTCGACGAGATCCCCGCCAACCTCAAGACGCCGCCGCTGAGTCAGCGCACCACCATCCTCGACAGCGAGGGCGGCCAGATCGCCACGGTCTACTCCCGTGACCGCACGGTCGTGCCCCTGAAGGACATCTCGCCGTACATGCAGCAGGCGATCATCGCCATCGAGGACGCCCGCTTCTACGAGCACGGCGCGATCGACCTGAAGGGCGTGCTGCGCGCGCTGAACAAGAACGCGCAGTCGGGCGGTGTCTCCGAGGGCGCGTCGACGCTCACCCAGCAGTACGTGAAGAACGTCTTCGTCGAGGAGGCCGGCGACGACCCCGACAAGGTCGCCGAGGCCACCCAGCAGACCATCGGCCGCAAGGTGCGCGAACTGAAGTACGCGATCCAGGTCGAGGAGGAGCTGGGCAAGAAGAAGATCCTGGAGAACTACCTCAACATCACGTTCTTCGGGCAGCAGGCCTACGGCGTCGAGGCCGCCTCCCACCGCTACTTCTCCAAGTCCGCCAAGGACCTCGAGCTGGAGGAGGCGGCGCTGCTGGCCGGCATCGTCCAGTCGCCGAGCCGGTACGACCCGGTCAACGACACCGAAGAGGCGACCAAGCGGCGCAACATGGTGCTGCAGCGCATGGCCGACGTCCGCGACATCTCCCAGGAGGAGGCGGAGAAGGCCAAGGCCCGGCCGATCGATCTGAAGATCAGCAAGCCGAAGAACGGCTGCATCACCGCCGTCAAGGGCTCCGGCTTCTTCTGCGACTACGTGCGCAAGACGATCCTCACCGACCCGGCCTTCGGGAAGACGGAGGAGGAGCGCTCGAAGCTCTGGAACCTCGGCGGTCTGACCATCCGGACCACCATGAGCCCGCGGGCGCAGGCCGCCGCCGACGAGGCGGCCACCGCGAAGGTGTACAAGACCGACGGCGTCGCCGCCTCCGTGGTCCAGGTCCAGCCCGGCACGGGCAAGATCCTTTCCATGGGCCAGTCCCGTCCCTACGGCCTGGACCAGAAGCAGCACGAGACGGTGCTGAACCTCGCCGTGGACAGCCGGATGGGCGGCACGACGTACGGCTTCCAGGTCGGCTCCACCTTCAAGCCGATCACCGCCGCGGCCGCCCTGGAGAAGGGCATCAGCCCGGCGCAGTCCTTCACCACCGGCTACAAGGTCTCGCTGCCGATGGACTCCTTCAAGACCTGCTCCGGCGCACCGGCCGGCGGGGGCACCTGGGACCCGTCCAACGAGATGGAGTCCGAGACCGGCACCTGGGACATGACGTCCGCGCTCGGCAAGTCCATCAACACCTACTTCGCCCACCTCGAGCAGATGGCCGGCCTCTGCGAGACGGTCGAGATGGCCAAGAAGATGGGCTACGCCCGCGGCGACGGCAAGCCGGTCGGCGAGAACCCGGCCATCACCCTGGGCAGTGAGGAGAGCACGCCCCTCGCCATGGCCGCGGCCTACGCGGCGTTCGCCAACCGCGGCACGTACTGCACCCCGGTCGCCATCGAGTCCGTCACGGACGCCAACGGCAAGCGGATCAAGGTGCCCGGCTCCCAGTGCTCGCAGGCGATGAGCGAGCAGACCGCCGACACCGTCAACCAGATGCTCAAGGGTGTCGTCGAGGACGGCACGGGCACGAAGGCCGGTCTCGCGGACCGCGACAACGCGGGAAAGACCGGTACGACGAACGACCGCAAGGACGCCTGGTTCGTGGGCTACACGCCGAACCTCTCCACGGCGGTCTGGGTCGGTGACGACGTCGGTGAGAAGCAGTCGATGTACAACATCACCATCGGCGGCACGCCCTACGACAAGGTGTGCGGCGGCTGCCTGCCCGGCCCGATCTGGAAGATCGCGATGACGGGCGCGCTGGACGCGTCCGAGACCCCGTCCTTCAACCCGATCTCCGTCCCGCGCGGGAAGGAGAAGGAGGACAAGGAGCAGGACAAGGGCCGCGACCGGGGCCGCGACCGCGACCGCGGGGACGACAAGCCCGGCGGCAACGAGCCCTTCCCCGGCATCAGCATCCCGCCGGACCTGATCGGCGGCGGGGCCAACCGCGGCCAGGGCGACAACGGCGGCGGCAACTGGCCGTAGCACCGGCCCGCCCCGGGCGGCCGTGAGGAAGTGCGGACATCGAGGAGGGGGACCCGGTCGCGACGACCGGGTCCCCCTCCTCGCGTCCTGTGCGGCGCCGGCTCAGCCGGCGAGCAGCTGC
Organism: Streptomyces genisteinicus; assembly: GCF_014489615.1. GTDB lineage: Bacteria > Actinomycetota > Actinomycetes > Streptomycetales > Streptomycetaceae > Streptomyces > Streptomyces genisteinicus. The sequence goes on along the minus strand of NZ_CP060825.1, from coordinate 3,892,324 downwards.
TTGACCGCGGCGGCGACCCGGCCGCCCTCGGCGCGGCCCGCCACCTTCGGGTTCACGATCTTCATGACGGCTCCCATCGCGCGGGGCCCCTCGGCCCCGGCCGCCTTCGCCTCCTCGACGGCCTGGCCCACGATGGCGCGCAGCTCGTCGTCCGTCAGCTGCTGCGGCAGGTAGGCGTCGAGGAGGACGCCCTCCGCCTTCTCCCGCTCGGCCTGCTCGGTGCGACCTCCCTGGGCGAAGGCGTCGGCCGCCTCACGGCGCTTCTTCGCCTCCTTGGCGATCACCTTCTGCACCTCGTCGTCGGAGAGTTCGCGGGCCGTCTTGCCCGAGACCTCCTCCTTCGTGATCGCGGCGAGGGTCAGCCGGAGCGTGGAGGAGCGCAGCTCGTCGCGCGCCCTGATCGACTCCGTGAGGTCTTCCTGCAGCTTGGACTTGAGCGTGGTCATGCGGACAAGTGTGTCAGGTGCGCCGAGCGGTGCGCCCGCGCATTTCGGGGGCGGGGGCAGGGGCGTGCGGACGTGGGGCGGGGCCGGGGGTGTGGGGGTGGTGCCTGCGGGGCGGGGGCGGGGTGGTCCGGTGCGGGGTGGTCCGGTGCGGGGGGCGGTTGCGGGGCGGTGTGGGGCGGTCGGCCGGAGTGCCGGGGCGGGGCCGGTGTGCGCCGGGCGGGCGAGCGGCGCGTAAGGGCGCGGCCATGCGACGGCCGTGCAGGGGCGGCCGGGGGGTCGCCTCGCCGACACCCCCCGTTGACAGCCTGCCTGCGTGCCGCTCCCCCGCCCGTCCGACCCCACCGGCCCGCCGTCAGGTGCGCCCCGGTCCGATGCGCGCCGCTCCCGGCTCACCGGACTCGCCGGTTCCGTGACGCTGGCGGCCGGCGGCGCGGCGGCGGGGGCGCTGCCGGTCGGCGGGGACTTCGTCCCGGGCCCCGGATGGGCGGCGTCCGGGCTGGCGGCGGCCTACTTCGGGCTGGTCCTGCTGGTCGCGGGCTGGATCCTCCTGGGCCTCGCCGTGCGCGGCCCCCGGCCGCCCCGACCGCGCGAGCTGCTGACGACGCTGGCCCTGTGGGCGGCCCCGCTGCTGGTCGCACCGCCACTGTTCAGCAGAGACGTCTACAGCTACCTCGCCCAGGGCGCCATGGTCGACGCGCGGCTGGACGTGTACGCGTACGGGCCCTCCCGCCTCGGCGGCCCGCTCCTCGCCGAGGTCGCACCGCTGTGGCGTGACACCCCGGCGCCCTACGGACCGGTCTTCCTCGCGCTGGCGTCCGCGGTGACCGGCCACGGACCGGACGGCCCCTCCGCGGCGGAGATCGCCGGCGGGGCGCTCGGCATGCGGTCGGTCGCCCTCGGCGGCGTGGCCCTGATGACGTGCTGCCTGCTCCGGCTCGCACGGCACTGCGGCACCGACCCCTCCGCGGCTCTCTGGCTCGGGGCGCTCAACCCGCTGGTCCTGCTGCACCTGGTCGGCGGAGCCCACAACGACGCCGTGATGATCGGCCTGCTGTGCGCGGGCCTCGCCGCGGCCCTCGGCGGCAGGCACCTCACCGGCACGGTGCTGATCACCCTGGCCGCCCTCGTGAAGGCCCCCGCGGCACTGGGCCTCCTCGCGGTCGTCGCCCTGCGGGCCCGCGGGCCCGGCGGTCCGCCGGAGAGTCCACGGACGCTGCGGGCGCAGTGGGCGTCGCCTGTGCGGCTGGTGCGGCGGGGGCGGCGGGTTCGGCGGGGGCTGGAGGTGCGGCAGGCACTGGGGGCGCGGTCGGTGCTGGGGGTGCGGCGATCACCGCAGGTGCCGCCGGTGCCGCGTGCGCGGTGGACGGCCTCGGTCGTCGCGGTCGCGGCGGCGGTCGGCGCGACCACGGCGGTCACGACCGCCCTGACCGGTACCGGTTACGGCTGGCTGCACGCCCTGAGCACCCCGGCCTCCCTTGGCAACTGGGCCCTCACCGCCTCCCTCGGCCGGCTGAGCAGCGCGGTGCTCACCGCCGCCGGCGACGGACCGGCGGTGCTCGCCCGCCACGCCGTGCCCGCCTGGCAGCTGCTCGGACTCGCGGCCTGCGCCGCCGTGATCGCCCTCGTCTGGCGCCGCCACCATCTGCTGCGCCCGGTCCACGCCGTCGGACTCGGTCTGCTGGCCGTGGCCCTGCTCGGCCCCGCGATACGGCCCTGGTACGTGCTGTGGGGGCTGTTCCTGATCGCCGCCGCCGGCCCCGGACGGGCCCTGCGCCGGCTCTCCACGGGAGCCAGTGCGGTGCTCGCCCTCACCGTGCCGCCCAGCGGATTCGCCCCTGGCGGGCCGCAGTTGGCGCTCGCCGCCGCCGGAGGACTGCTCGCCGCGGCGGTCCTGTGGGGCGTGCACCGGCCGGCCCTTCCCCCGGCACGACGACCCCTGAGGAGCACCGCATGACGCCACGGGAGAACGCCGGCCGGCCCCTGCGGTGGCCCGGGACGGCGCACGGGCGGGTGGTCCTGCTCATCGCCATGGCCGGTGCCGTCCTGCTGTTCCTGGCGACCGTGCCGCTCCACCGCGGCTGGTTCGACCTCGGCGTGTACCACGGGGCAGTCCGCCACTGGACGTACGGCGGCGCACTGTACGACTACCTGGTGCCCGGCACCCGGTACGGCTTCACGTACCCGCCCTTCGCCGCGCTGTGCATGCTGCCGCTGGCGGTGGCCCCGTGGCCCGCGGCCGTCGCGGTCATGCTGCTGCTGAACACGGCCGCCGCGGTGCTGATCGTGCGCGGCACGGCCGGCCCGGTGACCGGCGCGCGGGGCTGGACGCCGTGGTACGCGATCGGCCTCGCCGTCTGCGCGTACGCCCTGCTGGAACCGGTCCGCGACACCGTCAGCTTCGGGCAGGTCAATCTGCTGCTGCTCGCCCTGGTCCTGGCCGACACCCGGCCGGCGGCCCGCGGCGGCAGGGCCGCCCGCTGGGCGGGAGCCGGCATCGGCATCGCGGCCGCGGTCAAACTGACGCCCGCCGTCTTCATCGGGTGGCTGATCCTGACACGCAGGCGCCGCGCCGCCGCGAACGCCGTGGCCGTGGCCCTCGCCGCGACCGCGGTCGCGGCCTGGGCGGCACCGGGCGCCTCACGCGTCTACTGGACCGACGCCCTCTGGCGCACCGACCGGGTCGGCTCGCTCTCCTACGTCTCCAACCAGTCCTGGCAGGGGGTGCTCGCCCGGCTGGCCGAGCCGCACGAACCCGACCGGCTGCTCTGGCTCCTCGGCGCGGCGGCCCTCACCGCGGTGTGGGCCGTGCGCGTGCGCCGGGCGCACGCCGCCGGGAACCATGCCGCGGGGGTGGCGCTGACCGGCGTCCTGGCCTGCCTCGTCAGCCCGGTGACCTGGGTGCACCACCTGGTGTGGCTGACCCCGGCGCTCGGCGTCCTCGCGGCCGCGGCCCTGCGGGCGCCCGCTGGAGCCCCGCGACGGCGCCTGGCCGTATGGGCCGTCGCGCTGCCGGTGCTGCTGAGCAGCAGCCTCGTCTGGCTGTGGAGCGCCGACCCGTCGGGGGCGGGCGGCTTCCTCGGCGGCAACCTCTACGTCTGGATCTCGCTCGGGCTGCTGTGCGCGCTGCCGGCCGGTCCGTCAGCGCCCCGGGGACGCGGCAGCCGTGGCGCGGACGGGGCCGCTCCGCCCGCCGACCGCCCGCGACTCCCCACCCGGTGAGGTCTGCGACGATGGGCGCATGCGCGCACGCTACGGGATGCCCTTGAAGATCACCGCAGGAATCGCGGCAGTCGGCGCGGCCGGCCTCGCCTACGCCGCGGGGTTCGAAGCCCGCTCCTTCCGGCTCCGCCGGGTCACGGTGCCGGTCCTGCCACGCGGCATGCGCCCGCTGCGGGTGCTCCAGGTCTCCGACATCCACATGGTGAGCGGTCAGCGCAAGAAGCGCGCGTGGCTCCAGTCCCTGGCCGGGCTGCGTCCGGACTTCGTCGTCAACACAGGCGACAACCTCTCCGACCCGGAGGGCGTGCCCGAGGTGCTGGACGCCCTCGGACCGCTGATGGAGTACCCCGGCGTCTACGTCTTCGGTTCGAACGACTACTACGGTCCGACGCTGCGCAACCCGGCCCGCTACCTGCTGGAGAAGGCGCAGGGCCGCCACGGCCTCAACGGCAACGCACCCGCCGTCGGCGTCGTCCACAACCCGTGGGAGGACCTGCGGGACGGCTTCGACGCCGCCGGCTGGCTCGACCTGACCAACACCCGGGGCCGGCTGAAGCTGGAGGGCTGCGAGCTCGCTTTCACCGGCCTCGACGACCCCCACATCAAGCGCGACCGCTACGAGCTGGTCGCGGGCGGACCGGAGAAGGACGCCGACCTCTCCCTGGCCGTGGTGCACGCCCCCTACCTGCGCAGTCTGGACGCCTTCACCTCCGACGGCTATCCCCTCGTCCTCGCCGGCCACACCCACGGCGGGCAGGTGTGCATCCCCTTCTACGGAGCCCTGGTCACCAACTGCGACCTGGACACGGACCGGGTGAAGGGGCTCTCCACGCACCGCAGCGAGGGCAACACCGCCTACCTCCACGTCTCGGCGGGCTGCGGAGCGAGCCGCTACACCCCGGTCCGCTTCGCCTGCCCGCCGGAGGCGACGCTGCTGACCCTGACCTCCCGGGACTGACTCCCGCTGGCCCCTGTCACCCCGGCCCGCGGTCGCCGCCAAACCGGATTTCGTCTCACGGCGCGGGTGGGCTAAAGTAAACGACGTCGCCGGGACAACGGGCGACATCGGGGTGTAGCGCAGCTTGGCAGCGCGCTTCGTTCGGGACGAAGAGGTCGTGGGTTCAAATCCCGCCACCCCGACAGTGAAACACCAGGTCAGGGGCCTGATCCAGTAAGTGGATCAGGCCCCTGACGGGTTCCTGGAGATCGTTTGGGAGAAATCTGGGAGAAGATCTTGGTCGGCTTCTCCCAGGAACAGTCTCCAGTGCCGCACAAAGAGCGGCGCCTACGCGCCCTCGGGTCTGCGCGTTCGCGAATCCAGGGCTCGTAGCTGACCAGGAACACCGCGGCGGGCCGCCCCACCGGTCGTTAAGGACACCGCACATGGCAGGTCATCGCTCAGCGCATCCCCACGACCACGCCCGCGCTCTCGCCCAACGGGTACGTGCGTTGCGGACGGACCGGGGGTGGACGCGGGAACGGCTGGCCAAGGAGGCGGGCATCGCCGTCGGGACTTTGAGCCGCCTGGAGAGCGAGGGAGCTATCCAGCCAGCCTTCTTCACCGTCGGCGCAGTGGCCGAGGCTCTTGCGGTTTCCCTCGATGATCTGTTCCGGACTGCCCGGGTCGCGCCCGTCCCGCCCGGTCTGTGGTCAGCCGGGTACGAAGGACGGGACATCGAGTCGTTCGTCGCCTCGCTCGTCGACAGTCGCATCAGTGTCGTGGCAGATGTACGGCTCACCCCGATCAGCCGTAAGAAGGGGTTCAGCAAGAGCCGCCTCGGGGGGGCCCTGGCCGAAGCTGGCATCGAGTACACGCACCTGCGTGGCCTGGGCAATCCCAAGGACAATCGCGAGCCCTTCTGGGACGGCCGCGTCGAGGTGGGTCGGGCGCGTTTCCGTGGCCTCCTGCGTTCCGAGGAGGCCCAAGCCGACCTTGCTCGCCTCGCAGAGCATGCCCAGGCGTCGCGGGTAGCGGTGCTGTGTTTCGAGAAGGACGAAAGCCGCTGCCACCGGCAGGTTGTCTTGGAGACGGTCAGGAGCCGGATCCAGGTGCCGGTGAATCCCTTGGCCTGACTTCGTCACCTGTTTCGCACGCACCCTTGCCAGCGGTGCAAGCCTCTCGTCCAATTCAGATCGGGGAGATCGATGGAGGGGGCATGCCATGGCGTCGGCGGCATTCGGGAGACGGCAACGCGCACGGATCATGATCACGGTCAAGACGTATCCAGAGCTGTCCAGTAAGTACCGCGAGACCAGCTGCGTGGCCGGCATACGCCTCGACCAAGGCGAGCCACAGCACGTGCGGCTCTTCCCCGTGCCTTTCCGGCTCCTAAGCGAGGAGGCCCAGTTCTCCAAGTACTCGATCATCGAAGGCGACGTCGAGCCGCACCGTCCTGAGCGAGACTCCCGCCCAGAAAGCCTCCGGCCACATCTCGACTCGTTGGAGATAGTGGGTGAGGTACCGCCCGACAGCGGCTGGCAGAAGCGGTATCGCCACGTGGAGCCGCTGGTCGCCCCGTCGCTCTGCGCCATCAAGCGGGATCAGGAGGAGCGAGGAACGTCCCTCGGCGTCTTCCGCCTCGCCGAGATCACCCGCTTCCGGCTGGAGCACGCCGAGCCATGGTCCGTCTCCAAAGCCGCGCTAGCCGACCAACTCGACTTGTTCGAGCAGGAGCTGAACCCGCTGGAGTGGGTGCCGCTCGACCTCCGCTACAGCTTTCGCTGCGCCGAAGACGACTGCCCGACCCACGACATGGGGCTGAAGGACTGGGAGGCAGGACAGTCGTATCGCAAGTTCCTGCGCAAGTACGGTGAGCACGGGGTCCGTGATGCGCTCCGCGAGCGCTGGTACACGCGCATGTGCGCCCCGAGCCGAGCCGTCCACTTCTTCGTCGGCAACATCGCGGCTCATCCCAAGACGTTCATGCTGCTGGCCGTCTTCTACCCGGAGCGGAAGGTCGTCGAGTACGTGCAGGATCGTCTGTTCGGGGAGTGAGTGACACGCTCCTGTCGATCTGTCTTGTCCGGGACAGTGCGACCAGTCCCGCCAGAGCGCGGCCCTGCTCCACATCACCCACGCCCGCGCCGCCGCCACCAGCGAGAAGCCTGCGGCCGCGCAGGCACTGCTCGCCGCCGAGAACGTACTCCTCCGTGAGGATGATTCCCAGCCGTGCTACGCCAAGGAATCACCGTGGGGGTCTGGTGCAGGAGCGGGTGACAGGTTGAAGTCACGCGGCCTGGAGGGCCGGTGTGGTCATGACGGTCTCGTATTCGATGGGGGCCAGCCGCCCGAGTGTGGCTTGGCGCCGTCGTCGATGTCCGCCCGGCGCATCCACTTCCACAACGTCATAGGATGGACCCCGAAGTCGGCGGCCACCTGCTCGACCGTCACACCCGGGCCGCGGTTCCGCGCGACCCGCACGACGTCCTGGCGGAACTCTTCCGGATAAGGCTTTGGCACAGCGACATCCTTCCCACCTGCCCCACAGGGCAAGCCAGTTCAGATGTCACCCAATCGTGCGGCAGACCCCATCACCGGGGACCCGGCTGGATGCCAGCATGGTGGCAAACGCAGCCTCGTGCCCAGAAATCGCTATCCCACCGTCGACCAAGACCTCAAGGCGCACGAGCGTCGCGCACTGGCAGAAGATCCCCCGATTTCGGACGATGCCGCCACCCTGCTGGCCGGCCTGGTGTCCCGCTACAACCTGGTGGACCAACGGAGGGGCTGGGCGACCAGCTTGTCCTGGGATCCTCTGGAGCGCCCCGAAGTGGAACACAGGAGAGAGCCAGCTGTGCTCCGGGACGGTGTCGTGTCCCGACTGTGGGGCGCTGCATCGCCGTGGTGGGTGAATCTCGCGCCCTTGATTCCGGCCTCCCGGTGAGTCAAGGCACGGACCAAGTCGTGAGGTTCGGGGTAGCCGGTCCAGCGGAACTCCCACGAATCACCGAGTGGGCGATCCCAAGGTCGTCACTGGGTCAACAACCCGCTCGCGGTTGCCCTTGCTCGAAGTGTGCCAAGGGTGTCGCGTAGTCCTTGCCCGGGACCATCCGCCTCAGGTCCTCCGCGATGAAGCGATGAACGTCCAGCGTGCGTGCGCGGACCGGGTGGCACCAGAGTGGACGCAGCGCCATGGTGATCATGGTCAAACATCTCTGAGATGTGGAAACAGAGCCCTGTGGCAGCTTCCGGCACCATCCGGGATGATCCTACAAGCCCTCGCTATGCGTAGCCCGTGGGTCGCTCCCGCTCCCGTCGTGCCCACCAGGCAGCAAACGCATCGACACCTGGCCGCGTGGGAGCCAATTGCGAGCCGGCCTGCCCCTTACACCCTCGCCACACCCTGCGAGCCTCATCGGCACCACGCCTCTGAACAGGGGAGCTGTCATCCGCGCAGGCGGGATCGCCAGTCGAACCTCGTCCGGGACGAAGAGGTAGCGAGCTCGAATCCCGCCACCCCGTCAACTGCAATATCGAATCAGGGGGCTGATCCGAGAGAGCGGGTCGGGACCCTGAGTGCTTTCCGGAGCCGGGCGAGCGAAACCGAAGGGAAGCCTTGATCCCCGGCAGGACTCTCACTGGCCACATCACGATCGACTTTGGCTCGAGCTCTGCACGTCAGCAGCTCGGCGGGGGCCGATTGAGCGCTCAGCTATCGGACACCTAGAAAACTGGTCACCGGACTCTGTCCGCTCACCGACCGTGACGCGACCCTGCAAAGGGTGCCAACACAACAACAAACTTGCAGACGCCCGTTGATTCTGCAACTGAGAGGCCGCCTCCATCGCTGGAGGTACGCACAGCTCCCATCACCTTAACGAGCGAATCTAATTCACTCGAGTGAGCTAAAAAATACAGACAAATCATAACAAAGTTGGTTCATTCAAGAGGTCTACGTGGTGCACTTCCGCACGTGACTGACATCGACGCGCCAAGTGATGGCTACGCGTTCCGCGTTCCGACCCTGAACGAATACGGGATCCCGGTACGGTCGGGGGATTACTGGGTTGGAGTAGATCTGGCTGCGAAGTGGCTTGAAAGAAACCTGGAGGGAAACAGGAGAACCTCCGCAGTGCGCGTCAGGCGTTACGCGAATGCCATGACGGAAGGTCGATGGAAGCTGACACACCAGTCGATCGCCTTCGACGAGAAGGGGAGTTTGATTGATGGACAGCATCGCCTTTTGGCTGTGATTCATTCCAAGACCGTGGTCCCCATGAGAGTTCACGTCGGCGCCGATCCATCCACATTCTCGGTAATTGATACCGGATACGGTCGAGTCGCCTCGCAATTCATGCGCGTAACCAACGCGAACATCATCAAAGGTGCGGCCCGGATCATCCTCTTCGCCGAGCAGTGCAAGGAGAACGGCGGGGAGGTGGCGCACATGCATCGCGGCACTTTCGACAACGACGTAATCTTCGAAACCGTAGACCAGTGGCCAGAGCTTCAAGAATACGCCGCCGCCGCTTCGCGCATCTATCGGGCATGCGGATCGTCCTCGACAAACATGTTGGCCGTTCTAGCACAAGCGTCTCGCGGGAGCAACCCGAAGGCCATCGAATCATTTTCCGAGAAAATGATTCTCGGCGAGGACATGTCTAAGGGAGACCCTGTCCTCCTTCTGCGCAACCGGGCAATTGCCCGAATGGATCGCTCCTTGTCCTACAGGGACAAGACCGTGCTTTACGGCACTACAGTGAAGGCATGGAACGCTCACGCTAGGGGCGAAAAGCTGAAGTTCCTCCGCTTCATCTACGATGAAAAGTCAGAAGAAGGCATGCTCCCGGTAAGCGCCGGAAAAGGATCAACAGGTATGCGCGAAAAGATTCCTGAGGTGTATTGAGGCCGGTGGGGTGTGCACCGCCTCGAAGGGGACGAAGCGGTGCACACCCTGTTCGGGCCACTGCAACAGCGCCGAACGTGGTCCGGGACGGAGTACTGTCGGATCCATGAACTGCAGCTCGCCGGCGTCTTCAAGCGATGCAGGGATGGCGGGCCAGCAGCAGGCGGGCGCCGGTGGCCTCGATAAGGCGGGTGCGTTCGGCGGCGAGGTGCTTCGGCCCCAGGTGGGACAGGGCGGGGGCGATGACGCCGTAGACGTCGGGACGGGCCAGCGCGTCCAGCAGACCGGTGACGCCCGGTGGAGGTCGGCTCGGTCGTCGCGAGCCTGTGACCCGTCCACGTACCTCGTCACCAGATCGCACAATGCCGCTCCCCCGAACCACTTCGCCTCCTGAGCACAAAGTCATGAGGCGCCCCATGCCCGAGTCGCTTCGCAGTTCTTCGACGCTCGACACCAGTCCGTACGCAAGGCGAGGGAGTTCGCCACCCGGGCGCTGGACGACTGGGGCCTGACGAGCCGCACCGAGGACATACACTTGTGCGTCTCCGAACTCGCCCTTTCAAGAAATGGCACCCCCGCAATGCCGACCTGTTGTTCACTGGCATCGAACAGAGTGCATTGCCGTAGAACAATATTGGGGGGCCAATGGAACCACGAAGCGCAGCCGCATCCGGCACAGCCTTCCCGTACACCTCAAGTACGACTTGCTACGTCGAGGTCCACGGGATGGCACCGTGACGCACGGGGACCAGCGTGCTGCCTACGAGCGGGCGGTCGCTGGAGAGTCCCGGCTGTTCGCCGTCTGGCCTGGCCAGTGGTCGAGCGACCTCTTCGAGATCGACGACCTGGACGCGTTCGCCAAGGCACTCGGGATCAAGCATGACGAAGAGCGAACGGGCCTGAAGGACCATATCCACAAGGCCGAATGGATCAAGGATTCATACGGCGACGACAACCCTCGCAACCAGTAGCTCGACATCGACGTAATCCTCAGTTGCGGCTGCTCCATCAACGACCGACATACCTTCGCCGCGCAGATGAAGGAGCAGAAGGGCTGGGTCATCGCGACGAGCGGCGGCTGGTCGAAGAGTGGCAGGCCGGGCGGGCCGGTCGGCCTACTCCCTGCGCGCACGCCGCAAGAGTCTCACCTGATAGGCAAACTTGCTGCGGCAACCGCGCCACTCCGCGCCCAGTGTGCAGGCAGTCGGCCCTCGCTGGGAGAAATCTACCGGGCCTGACCTGCGTTGCGTGTCGCGCCGAGTGCCTGTCGCCTCCGAGACCGTCGAACGCCCGGAGCCCGCAGGGCGTGAACCGTCCCGGCCAGGAGTCACGCACACCCCTGAGCCCGCAGTCTGATGTCCCCCACCCGCATGCGCCCTCAAAACCGACGCCTTGCCGCACCGCGGACGGATTCGGCCGTCCGATGTCCGGGGTTGGCATGGGGGAGGCATTGGGGAGCCGTGCAACCACCGACTCCCCTGGGCTGAACCATCGGTTCGTAGCACTGCTCAGTCCGACGGGCGGAGCAGCGATCGAATCACTCCAGGACGGAAAAGGGCTGCGCCGCGACTCCCCCGGCGTCCGCTCCGGCACCGAGCCGCGCTTCGCGAACCGCCGCCGCGTCTCGGCCCGCCCGGGGCCGGACCGCAGGACGACACGACGCCGCGTACGCCCGATTTGCCGGGTCGGCGAGTGCATCGTGTACGAGGGCGGTCGACCGGCGCCCGACGGACGGCGAACCACTGGAGGGTGAGCGTGGCCCTGATGAGCGCTCGGACATCGCCCGGCCGCGCGCCGCGGCGCCTGCTCGACGGGGCGGTCCGGGCGTGACCCCGCCGGCCGAGGCGTCCACACTGCGCCGGACCGTGATCAGCCGCGGCTATCTGCGGCTGCTGCTGCTGTCGGTCCTGCTCGGCGCACCGATCTCCCTCGCCTGCTTCTTCTTCGTCGGCTTCCAGCACGAACTGCAGCACTGGGTGTGGGAGTCGCTGCCCGAGGCGCTCGGCCACGACCGGGCGCCGTGGTGGTGGCCGCTGCCCGCCCTGACCCTCGCCGGTCTCATCGCGGCGCCGATCATCACACGGACGCCGGGGGCGGGCGGCCACGTCCCGGTGCACGGCCTTGGCGGCGATCCGATCGGGCCGAAACAGCTGCCGGGTACGGCACTGGTCGCCCTCACCACCCTGCCGCTGGGCGTGGTGCTCGGCCCGGAGGCGCCGCTGATGGCCGTGGGCAGCGCGCTGGCGCTGCTCGCGGTGCGGGCCCTGCGGGCGACACCCGATCCGAAGGCGTCGCTGGTGATCGCCACCACCGGGTCGACGGCGGCGATCGCGACGATCCTCGGCAACCCGCTCGTCGCCGCGATCATGGTGATCGAGGCCGCGGGCCTCGCGGGGGCCCAGATGGTGGCGCTGCTGCTGCCCTGCCTGCTCGCCAGCGCCGCCGGGGCCCTGGTGTTCACCGGCTTCGGCAACTGGACCGGGCTGACGATCGGGGCGCTCAGCCTTCCGACCGTGCCCCCGGACGTCGACCCCGACGCCGGTGACTTCCTGTGGGGCGTCCCCGCCGCGGTCCTGATCGGCGTCCTGCTGACCGCCGGGCGCGGCCTGGGACGACGGGTGCTGACGTGGACCGGCCGGCAGACGGCGGTGCGCACGGTGGCCTGTGCCGTGGCGGCCGGTGGATGCATCGCCGTGTACGCGCTGGTCACCGGACGCTCCCCCGAAGAGGCGGCACTGTCCGGGCAGGCCACACTCGCCGTGCTCGCCGAGGACCCGCACGCCTGGCCGGTGTCCGCCCTGATCGCCCTGGTCGTATTCAAGGGCGTGGCGTGGGGCATCTGTCTCGGCAGCCTGCGGGGCGGTCCGATCTTCCCCTCCGTGCTGCTGGGAGCCGCCGTCGGCATCGCGTGCGCGGGGCTGCCCGGGCTCGGCGTCACGGCGGGCCTGGCGCTCGGTGTCGCGGCCGCCGCGGCGGTGGTGACCGGGCTGCCGCTGACGGCGGCGGTGCTGGCGCTCCTGCTGCTCGGCCCCGGCGCACACAGCCAGACGCCCCTGATCGTGATCGCCTCGGTGACGGCGTTCCTGACGGGACAGCTGCTGGCACGGCGCGACGCGGCGACGAAGGAGAGCTGAGGGCACACGGGAGCCGGACGCGCGCGCCGGCGCGACAGGTGCGCGTGGGCTGCGCCCCCGAGCCCTGGGCTACAGGGCAGGGGCACAGGCTGGAACCTTGCAGGTGAGAGCCGAACCGGCCTATGTTGACGCATATGCAGTCCTACACCATCGGGCAGGCGGCCCGTCTGCTCGGCGTCAGCCCCGACACGGCCCGCCGCTGGGCGGATGCCGGCCGGGTCGCCACCCATCGCGACGAGGGCGGCCGACGGCTGATCGACGGCCGCGACCTGGCGGCCTTCTCGATCGAGGTCGGCCAGTCCGGCGCCGTCGAGGACGAGGCGCCCTACACCACCGCCCGGAACGCGTTCCCCGGCATCGTCACGGCCGTGAAGCTCGGCGACGTGGCGGCCCAGGTCGAGATCCAGGCGGGCCCGCACCGCCTGGTCTCCCTGCTGACCCGTGAGGCCGTGGAGGAACTCGGGCTGGAGGTCGGGATGCAGGCGACCGCGCGCGTGAAGTCGACCAATGTGCACATCGACCGGACCTGACGGCATCCCGGCGGAGCCCGGGCGGGCACCGCACCGGACCGGGGGACGGACAGCGGCCGCACCTCTGCGAGAACGGGATGTCCGATGAAGCTCCGCCGTGCCGCGGTCAGGCCCGTCGCCGGCGGGCGGACGCGGACGCCGCTCCTGCTCGCGGTCCCCGCCCTGCTCGCCGTCGCACTGCTGGTGCTGCCGCTGGCCGGCGTCCTCGTCCGGACCGAGTGGGACGAACTGGGCGCCCATCTCACCGATCCCGCGACCACCGAGGCGCTCCGTCTCTCGCTGGTGGTCTCGTTCTGGGCACTCGGGCTGTCCTTGGTGCTCGGGGTGCCGCTGGCCTGGCTGCTCGCCCGGGTGCCCTTCCCCGGCAAGGCGGTCGTACGGTCGCTGGTCCTTCTTCCGATGGTGCTGCCGCCGACGGTCGGCGGGGTGGCGCTGCTGCTCGCGTTCGGCAGGCGGGGCCTGCTCGGGCCCTGGCTGGAGGACACGTTCGGCGTCACGCTGCCCTTCCACACCTCGGGGGCGGTGCTGGCGGCCACGTTCGTCGCCATGCCGTTCCTCGTCATCAGTCTGGAAGGCGCGCTGGGCGGACTGCGGCCGCGCTACGAGGAGACGGCCGCCTCGCTGGGAGCCTCGCCGGTGCGGGTCTTCTTCACCGTGACACTGCCCATGGTGGCGCCCGGCCTCCTCGCGGGGGCCGCCCTGACGTGGGCGCGGGCGCTCGGCGAGTTCGGCGCGACCATCACCTTCGCCGGCAATCTGCCGGGGACGACGCAGACGCTCCCCCTCCAGGTCTTCCTGCTCCTCCAGGAGCGGCCGGAGGCGGCGACGTCGGTGTCGCTGCTGCTGCTCGTGATCGCCATGGCGGTGCTGGTCGCGCTGCGGGGGCGCTGGACCGGGACGCCCCGGGAGCGGACGTCCGGCCGCACGCCCCCGGCGGACACGGAGCCGGGGCCGGAGCGGGAGGCCACCGCCGCGGGGGCGCCGGAGGAGCGCGCCGCCGCGCGGGACGGCGGGTGGGGGCTGGAGGCCGCCTTCACCGGCTTCAACGAGCTGGCTCTGGAGGCCGGACCGGGCACCACCATCGCCGTCGTCGGCCCCAACGGGGCCGGGAAGACGACCTTGTTGCGCGCTCTGCTCGGTCTCACCACGCGTTCCCGCGCACGGCTCCGTCTCGGCGAGGAGGACGTGTCCGCCCTGCCGCCGCACCGGCGAGGGGTCGCCTGGGTGCCGCAGGACGGTGCGCTGTTCCCCCATCTGACGGCGCTTTCCAACACCGCGTACGGGCTGCGGGCGCAGGGCGTGGCACGGGCCGAAGCACGCCGCAGCGCGCAGCGGTGGCTGGACCGGCTCGGAGTGGGGCACCTCGCGGGCCGCAGGCCGTCGCAGCTCTCCGGCGGGCAGGCAGGCCGGGTCGCGCTCGCGCGGGCGCTCGCCACCCGGCCGCGGCTGCTCCTGCTCGACGAGCCGCTCGCCGCGCTCGACCAGACCACCCGGGCGCGGGTCCGCCATGAACTCCGCACCCACCTCGTCACGTTCGGCGGAGTCTGCCTGATCGTGACCCACGATCCCGTGGAGGCCGTCTCGCTCGCGGACCGGGTGCTGGTGCTCGACGAGGGCCGGGCCGTTCAGGACGCACCGCCGGCCGAGGTCACCCGCCATCCGCGCTCGCCCTGGGTGGCGCGCATGCTGGGGCGCAACGCCTGGGCGGGCACCGCGACGGCGCACGGGCTCGATCTCGCGGGCGGAGGCGCGCTCGTGGCTGCGGAGCCGCCGCCCGTCGGCGCGTCCGCGCTGGCGATCATCGCGCCGGAGGCGGTGTCACTGCACCGGGAACGGCCGGGCGGCAGCCCGCGCAACGTCTGGCCGGGGGTCGTCCGCGAGGTCACCGCGTCGGGCAGCCGGCTGCGGGTCCTGGTCGGCTCGGAGCAGGTGCCGGACCTGGTCGCCGAGGTCACGCCCGAGGCCGCGGCGGAACTGGGACTGGCGGACGGGGTGCCGGTGTGGGCGGGCGTCAAGGCGACCGAGGTGATGACGGTGACGCTCTGACCGGAGCGGGGCGGTCGGGTGCAGCGGCCTCCGGGGTGTGCCCGGGGACGGGAACCTCGCGCACGGGGCGTATCCGGCCATCGGGCGGAATTCTCCGCCGGAGGGGAACCCGGCCGCCGGGCCGCTCGTTGGCTCGGTTGGGCAAAGAAAACGTCAAGAGGCGCGGCCCGCGCCGGATTGCGCAGGGATATCCATGGGTGTCAGCCTTTCCAAGGGCGGCAATGTCTCGCTCACCAAGGAGGCCCCGGGCCTGACCGCGGTCGTCGTGGGTCTCGGCTGGGACGTACGGACGACGACCGGCACGGACTTCGACCTCGACGCGAGCGCGCTGCTGGTCGACGCGAGCGGCAAGGTCCTCAGCGACGGGCACTTCGTCTTCTTCAACAACCTCAAGAGCCCCGACGGCTCCGTCGAGCACACCGGTGACAACCTCACCGGTGAGGGCGAGGGCGACGACGAGCAGATCAAGGTCAACCTCGCGGGCGTCGCCCCCGAGGTCGACAAGATCGTCTTCCCGGTCTCGATCCACGAGGGCGAGAGCCGCGGCCAGTCCTTCGGCCAGGTGCGCAACGCGTTCATCCGCGTCGTCAACCAGGCCGACAACAACGAGCTGGCCCGCTACGACCTGAGCGAGGACGCCTCCACGGAGACCGCGATGGTCTTCGGCGAGCTCTACCGCAACGGCGCCGAGTGGAAGTTCCGCGCCGTCGGCCAGGGTTACGCCTCCGGCCTGCGCGGCATCGCGCAGGACTTCGGCGTCAACATCTGACCCAGCCCCTGCACGATCTGTCCGGCCGGTACGGACGCCTCGTCGGAGGGCGTCCGCACCGGCAGGTCACAGCTCCTTGGCCGGCCAGTCCAGGAGCCGTGCCCCCACGGCCGCCGTCTGCAGGGTGAACCGGTGCTGGGGGTTCGCCGGGTCGGTGCCGGTCAGCCGGTGGATGCGGTCGAGGCGGTACGTCAGCGCGCGCACACTCAGGTTGAGCCGCCGGGCCGCCTGGGCCGAGACGCACCCCGCGTCGAAGTACGCGTGCAGCGTCTCCAGCAAGGGCTCCGCCCCGCCCCGCGCCTCGCGCAGCGGCCCGAGCGCGTTGCGCACCAGGTCAGCCATGGCCTCCCGGTCCCGTGCGAGCACGGGGTAGACGAGCAGGTCGGCGGCGAAGAGCACGGGCTCGTCGAGTCCGACGCGCTTGGCGAGGTCGAGCGCGTTCAGGGCCTCCTCGTAGGAGCGGACCACCCCTCCCGCGCCCGAGTGCGGGCGCCCGATCGCGGCCTGCCCTCCCGTCGCCGCGTACGCCTGCTTGGCGAAGTACTTCACGACCTCGTCCTGGTCGCCGGGCACCACGCAGATGATCCGGTCGTCCTTGGTCGTGAGCAGCAGCCGCCGGTCTCCGAACCGGGCGAAGAGCGCCGCCTCGACCGTCCTGGTGACCGGGTGGGTGTCGTCGTACGGTTCCACGCCCTCGGCGACGCCGACCGCGTGCGCGTGTGCGAGCCGCAGCCCGAAGCGCTCGGCCCGCTGGACGATGCGCCCCGGGTCCGAGCGCCCGTGCAGGAGATCGTCGATGAACTCCCGGCGCGCCGCCTCCTCCTTGCGCACGGCGAGACGCTGGGCGCGTTCGTATCCCTCGGCGAAGGCGTCCACGGCCTGCTCGACCGCGGCCAGGACCCGGTCCGGCGCGGTGGTGACCGGCCAGCCGACCCGCGTCGCCGCAAGATGGCTGATGACCAGGGACCGCAGCCCGTGCCCCGACGACGCCGCCTGTTCGCCGAGTGCGCGGCGGCCGTCCACCTCGTCGCGTGTCAGGCGTCTGCCGGTCCTGCCGACCTCGGCGAGGATCTCCGCGAAACCCTCGAGATACGTGTCCGGCAACTCCCGCGCCACCATCGTGCCGCTCCCCCTTCGAACACCGCTCCGGCCGTCTCCGTCACGGTCCCCCGCGGACGGACGGTCCGCGGGGCAGGGCGGCGGACGGACGGAAGGGTCTCCGCCCCGGCGCTCCCCGCGCCGGCCGACCCGGCATCAAGAACGCGTTAAGACTGCCGGATTCCGGCAATGCGAGCAAGTCGTCGTGCCTGACACCATGAGCGGGCGGCAGGGTGCGGGGACGCCCCGCTGTGATGAACCGGCAAGGTCGGAACGGGGGCGGATCCATGAACGAATTCCTGTCGGCTGTGGTCGTCTTTCCGGCCGCGTTGTTCAGCGCGGCCCTCGTCGTGGTCGTCGCCTTCTGGCTGCTCGTGCTCTTCGGGGCCGCCGGGCACGACATGTTCGACTCCGACGCCGAGGCGGCGGGCGCCGGTTCCGCGGGACTCGGCGGCGTGCCGATCACCGTGACCGTGTCGCTGCTCGTCGCGATCGCCTGGTTCACGAGCCTCGCGGGCTCGCTGCCGCTGCGCCGCTCCGGACTCACCGGAGCGCCCTACGCGGCCGTGGCCTGCGCGGTGCTCCTGACGGCGGGCCTCGTCTCCTGGACGGCCACCAAACGGCTGGTCCGCGTACTGGCCAAGCTCCTCCCCGACGAACCCGGGCCGTCCCGGCACGACTTCGTCGGCCAGACCTGCACCATTCGCACCGGTCGGGTGGACGGACGCTTCGGTCAGGCCGAGGTCACTGCCCGGGACGGCTCCACCGCCGTCGTACAGGTACGGCAGATGGACCACGAGGACGAGACCGCACTCGCCCTCGGCGCCACGGGACTTCTGTACGCCTACGACGAGGACGGCGAGTTCTTCTGGGTCGCGCCGTTCTCGCCGTACGGCGAACTCCCCGGCATCGGACGTCCCGCCGCCGCCTGACACCGGCGGTCCGCACCGACGACCGGTCCGGGAACGCAGACCCGTAACCGTCACCACGGGCCGGCCCGCCTGCCACAGCTTCTCGGCGGCGGCTCGCCGGGGCACGGCCGCCCCGTGTACCAGGGGTGACCCGGAGCCCTCGCTCCGCCGCGCCCCGCTCCACCTCTCGCACGAGGATTCCGAGGACTTTCATGGACGCCATCACCATGGGCATAGGCGTGCTCATCGCCGTCGTACTGCTCGTCACCGTCTGCCTGCTGCTCGTCGTCACCCGCCTGTTCCGCAAGGTCGAGCAGGGCAAGGCGCTGATCGTCTCCAAGATGCGCACGGTCGACGTCACCTTCACCGGACAGGTCGTCCTGCCGGTGCTGCACAAGGCCGAGATCATGGACATCTCGGTGAAGACCATCGACATCACCCGCACCGGGCGGGACGGCCTCATCTGCCGCGACAACATCCGGGCCGACATCCGCATCTCGTTCTTCGTGCGCGTCAACAAGACGGTGGAGGACGTCATCAAGGTCGCCCAGGCCATCGGCACCGCTCGGGCCAGCGACAAGGAGACCCTGCAGGAACTCTTCAACGCCAAGTTCTCCGAGGCGCTGAAGACCGTCGGCAAGCAGATGGACTTCACCGATCTCTACACCAAGCGCGACGAGCTGCGGGACCGGATCATCCAGCTCATCGGCACCGACCTCAACGGCTACAGCCTCGAGGACGCGGCGATCGACTACCTGGAGCAGACCCCGCTCGCCCAGCTCGACCCGTCCAATGTCCTCGACGCGCAGGGCATCCGCAAGATCACCGAGCTGACGGCCGTGGAGCACGTGCGCACCAACGAGTTCCAGCGCACGGAGGAGAAGGAGATCACCCGGCAGAACGTGGACGCCCGCGAGGCGATCCTGGAGCTGGAGCGCCGGCAGGCCGACGCCGAGATCAAGCAGCGCCGCGAGATCGACACCGTGCGCGCCCGCGAGGAGGCCGAGACGGCCCGCGTCATGGAGGAGGAGCGACTGCGCGCGCAGAGCGCCTTCCTGCGCACCGAGGAGCAGTTGGGCATCCAGCGCGAGAACCAGGCCCGCGAGGTGGCCGTCGCGGAGAAGAACCGTGAGCGGGTCATCGCCGTCGAGAACGAGCGCATCGAGAAGGACCGGATGCTGGAGGTCATCGCCCGCGAGCGGGAGACCGCCCTCACCAGGATCGCGGCGGACAAGGAGGTCGAGGCGGAGCGCAGGGAGATCGCCGAGGTCGTCCGCGAGCGGGTGGCGGTGGACCGTACGGTCGCCGAGCAGGAGGAGTCCATCAAGCGGCTGCGCGCCGTGGAGGAGGCCGAGCGGGAGCGTCAGGCCGTCGTCATCGCGGCCGAGGCCGAGGCCCAGGAGAAGCTGGTCAAGGACATCAAGGCGGCGGAGGCCGCAGAGCAGGCAGCCGTCCACCGGGCGGCCGAGGAGGTCACTCTGGCCGAGGCCCGGGTGAAGGCCGCGGACCTCGACGCCCGCGCGAAGCTGCGGCTGGCGGAGGGCGTCCAGGCGGAGGCCGCGGCGGAGGGACTCGCCGCCGTGCAGGTGCGGGAGAAGGAGGCCGACGCGATCGAGAAGGCCGGCCGCGCGGAGGCGGAGGCAGCCCAGGCGCGGCTGCTCGCCGAGGCCGAGGGAGTACGGGCCAAGGGCGCGGCGAACGCCGCGGCGATCGGCGAGAAGCTGCGCGCGGAGGCGGCGGGTCTCACGGAGAAGGCGGCCGCCATGGCCGCGCTCGACGAGGCGTCCCGGGGCCACGAGGAGTACCGGCTCCGGCTGGAGGCGGAGAAGGACATCCGGCTCGCCGGGCTCGATGTCCAGCGCCAGGTCGCCGAGGCGCAGGCCACGGTGCTCGCGACGGGACTGGAGAGCGCCGACATCAGCATCGTCGGCGGCGAGTCCGTCTTCCTCGACCGGCTCATGTCGGCGGTCTCGCTGGGCAAGGGCGTGGACTCCTTCGTGGAGAACTCACAGACCGCGCAGACCCTCGCCAAGCCGTGGCTGGACGGTTCGGGCCGCTTCACGGACGACCTGACCACGATCCTCGGCTCGGTGTCGACGAACGACGTGCAGAACCTGACCGTCTCCGCCCTGCTGATGCGGCTGATGCGGTCGGGCGGCGCCGGGGGCGGGGACATGAGCGGGCTCCTGCGGGAGGTCGAGCGCCTCGGTCTGTCCGACCTGACGATCGGTGCCCTGTCCGCGAACGCGCCCGCCGACGAGCGCGCACCCGTGTCCGCGAGCGCACCGTCCGTCGCGCATACGCCCCTGAACGGCACGCCGGCCGTCTGACGGCGCGCCCCACGGTCCGTCCGGTGCCGCCCCACGGGGGTGGGCGGCACCGGACGCCGGACACGGTCCCGCGGGGGCCGGCCGGGCGGTGAACGCCGGCCAGGTCCCCACAGGTCATGCCGCTGATTCCGCGGACCGGGCAACGGAGCGGCGCGGCGTCACAGCGGCGCGGCGTCACAGCACAGCAGGCAGATCACGACAGGCACGGCACGGCAGGCAGAGCACGGCTTTCGCGACGCTCCACGGCACGCCACGGCACGGACAGCGCAGGCCACGAGCTGACGGAGCCTCACGGAGAACGTCCAGGTCGGCCGGGGTCACCCCACGGCACCGCACCCGGCCGCCCGCCCGCCGGGTGCGGGCCGTCACCGGGCGGCCCGGCGGTGGCCGCACCGTCGCGGCGGGCGGCCGCCACCGCACCACCCTTCGCAGGAACAGGAAGGCGAGCACACTCACATGACCACGCCCCTCACCCGCCGGCCCGACCAGAACGGGGCCGCGCCCGCGCAGGCCGCACCGGAGCGCGCCACCGCGCCGTCCGCCGTGCCCGAAGGGCCCGCGGTCACGGCGTCCCGGGGCGGCATCCCGTCGGACGGGCCCGCGCCGGCGGGCGCGGGCGGCGCCGCCGGCCAGGGCGCCTCCACCACCGCGACGAGCGCCGGCCCCGCGACAGGGGCGGAGCAGCCCGGAGCGGCCGAGTCCGGAGCGTACGAGGTGCTCCGGGACCGCCTGGTGGCGAAGGCCGCCGAACTGCGGCGGCGTGCCGAGGCGCTGAACGCGCGCCGGATCGAGACGTTCGGGTCGATGGAGCTGCGGCTCGCGGGGACGGAGGACCTCCGCACCGAACACGCCGCCACCGCCTGCGACATCGTCGCCGTCGGCGACAAGCTGCTCTTCGGCTACGACGCGTCCGCAGCCGCGGCACGCCAGGTCTCGGACGTCTCCGACGTCCTCGCCCTGCACGACACGGACCTGAACCGGCTCCCCGGCGACGCGGTCCCCGGTCTGCTCGACGACCCCGGCTTCCTGCACGAGTTCGAGGCGCTGCACCGCTACTACCGCGACGCGCGGCTGCTGCGGCTGCGCCTGGTGGACGGCAGGCTGCTGGCGGTGTTCCGGGCGGGCGGCACCGCACGGCCCGAGGACCGCGGCGGTGACCGCGCGGCCGACATCCGGGTGCTGAGGTGGGCCGTGGAGACGGACGGCGCCGGAGCCGTCCGGGCCCGGTTCCTCGACGCCCGGGGCGACCGCGACCACGTGCTTCCTCCGTCGCACGACGTCGAGTGGACCGCCACGACGCGCGACGACCACGTGCAGGGGCGCCATCCCCACGTCTCCGTCGGCGGGGACGTCTTCGTCTCCACTGTCGGCGGCTCGCTCACCGTGAAGACCGTGAACGACACGGAGACCGGCGACGGCATCTGGTCGGAGCCGGTCGCCGAAGCGCTCCAGTCCCTCGCCGACGCCGAGGTCGAGTACGCCCGGCTGGGCTCGCTCCTCCTGCTGCGCGTCCGTCCCTACAAGGAGGAGGCGCACCGCCACCTCGTCCACTCCGCCGTCACCGGCACCGTCACCCGGCTCGACGGGATCGGGCAGGCATGCCTGCGGCTTCCGGACGACCAGGGCATCGTGTTCCCGGGCGGCTACGCCCTCGCCTCGACCGGAGCGGTGCGGACGTTCGACATCGACGAGCGCCTCCTCGGCTCCCTCGCGTACGAGCGCACGGTCCGCTCCCCGAACGGCGAGGACGTCCTCTTCGCCTTCCGCTCGCGCACCGGCGGCAGCAGTCTGCTGCTGCCGTACAACCTGATCCGCACCGCGGTGGCGGCACCGCTGACCGGCAACGGCCACGCGCTCTTCGACGACGGGACTCTCCTCGTCCTGCGGTCTCGGGACGACGGACCGGGACGGGTCCACCCCGTGCAGCGGTGGGACTCCCCGTTCGTCACCGACACCTGGGCGGCACAACGCCCGGCCGGCCGCGGACCGCTGGCACGGATCGGCAACGCCGAGCTCGTCCGCGGCATCTCGGACTGCCTGTCGCTGGTCGGCGCCGTCACGGACACCGAGCCCTCGACCGCGGTCTTCGAAGCACTGCTCGCCGCCTGCGCCCGCACCGCGGACGGCCACCACTGGCTGGGCGACGCCGACGCCGGCGACCTGCGCACGCCGCTCGACG
Source organism: Streptomyces genisteinicus (assembly GCF_014489615.1). Classification (GTDB taxonomy): domain Bacteria; phylum Actinomycetota; class Actinomycetes; order Streptomycetales; family Streptomycetaceae; genus Streptomyces; species Streptomyces genisteinicus. Next base: position 3,869,816 of record NZ_CP060825.1, on the reverse strand, counting down.
CGATCGGGGACACGGCACGGCAGGTCGTCTCCGAGTTCGAGACGGTCCGCGCCCTCACCGGCCGTGCCGCCGAGGCCCTGGAGGATGCCGCGGGCCGGATCGCCACCCTGGTGCGCAGGCTGCGGGGGGAGGCGCCGCGCACGGCGGGCGGCTGGGTCGACGGGCTGACCGCCCTGCGGCGCGCCCGGGGTGAGCTGCTCACCCTCGGGGAGATGCGCTACGCGGACACCGCACGCATCGACGCGCTCGCGGAGCGGACGGAGGAGGACATCGCCTCCTTCGCCACCCGTGCCATGGGCTTTCTGCGGCGCGAGGACGCCTTCGCCGGACACCGCCGGGAGATCGAGGCTCTGACGGCCGAGGCTGAGTCCGTCACCACGGTGGCGGAGACCGCCCCGGTCGGCGGCCGTCTGGACACGGTCGACGAGGGGCTGCGCACGGTCACCGAGGTCGTCACCGGGCTGGAGTTCGGCGACGCGGTGGTGCGGACGGGCATCCTGGAGCGGATCGCCGAGGTGCTGGGCGGGGTGAACCGCGCCCGCGCCGTGCTCGACGCGCGGCGGCGCGAGCTGCTGGGACGCGAGGGCCGTGCCGAGTTCGCGGCGGAGACCGCGCTGCTGGGGCAGGCGGTGACCGGGGCGCTCGCCGCGTCGGCGGATCCCGAGACGTGCGACACCCAGCTGTCGGCGCTGCTGCTGCGCCTGGAGAACCTGGAGTCCCGGTTCGCCGAGTCCGACGCCTTCCTCGCCGAACTGGGTGCGAAGCGGACCGAGGTGTACGAGGCGTTCGCCGCCCGCCGCCAGACCCTGCAGGACGCGCGGGCCCGCCGGGCGGAGCGGCTCGCGGAGTCGGCACTGCGTGTCCTGGACACGATCACGCGCCGGCTGTCCACGCTGGGCAGCGCGGAGGAGATCCACACCTGGTTCGCGTCCGACCCGATGGCCGCGAAGGTACGGCGCACCGCGGACGAGCTGCGCGAACTGGGCGACGACGGACGGGCGGAGGAGCTGGAGGGGCGGCTGAAGGCCGCTCGCCAGGAGGCGGCCCGCGCGCTGCGGGACCGCACCGACCTGTACGCGGAGGGCGGTTCGGTGATCCGCCTCGGGCGGCACCGCTTCACCGTCAACACGCAGCCGTTCGAGCTGACGCTGGTGCCGCAGGGGGACGGGCTGGCCTTCGCCCTGACCGGCACGGACTACCGTGCGCCGGTCACGGACGGCGCCGACGCCGGTTTCGCCGCCACCCGTCCCTTCTGGGAGCAGACGCTTCCGTCCGAGAACACGGACGTCTACCGGGCCGAGCACCTGGCCGCCCGCCTGCTGGCGGAGCACGGTGCCCGGGCGCTGGCGGACGCGGACATCCCCGACGTGGTGCGACGCGCGGCACAGGAGGCCTACGACGAGGGCTACGAGCGCGGTGTGCACGACCACGACGCCGCGTCGATCCTGACGGAGGTGGTGCGCCTCCACGCCGGAGCGGGGCTGCTGCGCCACCCACCGCGGGCCAGGGCGGCGGCCCAGCTCTTCTGGGCGCACGGCTGCGACGACGTCTCCCGGGCCGCCTGGAGCCGACGGGCCGTGGCGCTGGCGCGGGCGCGCGACACCTTCGGGCTCGCGCCCGCGATCGGCGCGTTCCTCGCCGAGCTGGCCGAGGCAATGGGCCCCGGCGGGGGCCCCGCCGCCGACTACCTCTTCGAGGAACTGGCTTCCGGGGCCGAGGGGTTCGTCATCGGCGCCCGGGTGCGGGCGGCGCTGGACGGCTTCCACCGCTCGGTGGACGGCACGGGGTACGCGCAGGACCTGCAGGCGCTCGGCGACGACCTGGACGCGCGCCGGCAGGTGGTCGAGAACTGGCTGGCGTCGTGGGCGCATGCCACGCGTCCGGACGCCGACGCGGAGGATCTCGCCGAGGCCGCGGCCGTCGAGCTCTGCCCCGACCTGGTCCGCCGCACCTCCGGGGCCCCTCTGGCGGCACGGGTAGAGGGCCTGCTCGGGGACCATCCGCGCCTGGAGAAAGGGGTGCTGACGGTGCGCCTCGACGAATTCCTCGCCCGGACCCGGCACTTCCGCGAGTCCGTCGCCCCCGGGTTCCGGGACTACCAGCGGCGCCGCTCGGCGCTCGCCGCCGCCGAGCGCGAACGGCTCCGCCTCGACGAGCACCGGCCGCGGGTCATGTCGTCGTTCGTGCGCAACCGGCTCGTCGACGAGGTGTACCTGCCGCTGATCGGCGACAGCCTGGCCAAGCAGATGGGTGCCGCCGGGCAGTCGCGGCGCACCGACAGCAACGGTCTGCTGCTGCTCCTGTCGCCGCCCGGGTACGGCAAGACGACGCTGGTCGAGTACGTCGCGGACCGTCTCGGGCTCGCGCTCGTCCGGGTGAACGGACCCGCCCTCGGCCACACGGTGACATCGCTCGATCCGGCGCAGGCGCCGAACGCGACCGCGCGCCAGGAGGTCGAGAAGATCAATTTCGCGTTGGAGGCGGGCAGCAACGTGCTGCTCTACCTCGACGACATCCAGCATGTCTCCCCCGAACTGCTCCAGAAGTTCATCTCGTTGTGCGACGCCCAGCGGCGCATGGAGGGCGTGTGGGACGGGCGGGCCCGCACGTACGACCTGCGGGGCAAGCGCTTCGCCGTGTGCATGGCCGGCAACCCGTACACCGAGTCGGGGCAGCGCTTCCGCATCCCCGACATGCTCGCCAACCGCGCCGACGTGTGGGACCTGGGCGAGGTGCTGACCGGCAAGGAGGACGTGTTCGCCCTGAGTTTCGTGGAGAACGCGCTCACCTCCCATCCGGTGCTCGCTCCCCTCGCCGGCCGCGACCGTGCCGACGTGGAACTGCTCGTCCGGCTCGCGGAGGGCGATGCCACCGCCCGCGCGGACCGGCTGGCGCACCCCTACGCGCCGGCCGAACTGGACCGGGTGCTCGCCGTCCTCCGCCATGTGGTCGCCGCACGGCGCACCGTCCTCGCAGTGAACAGCGCGTACATCGCCTCGGCGGCGAGCAGCGACGCCACCCGGGGCGAGCCGCCGTTCCGGCTCCAGGGTTCCTACCGCAACATGAACCGCATCGTGGAGCGGATCAGCCCGGTGATGAACGATGCCGAACTCGAGGCGGTCGTCGACGACCACTACGCGGGCGAGGCCCGGACCCTGGCGAACGGCGCGGAAGGGGCGCTGCTCGCGCTGGCGGGGCTGCGCTCGCGGCTCACCGCGGCCCAGGCCGCCCGCTGGTCGGAGATCAGAGCCGGGTACGTCCGGGCCCAGGCCCTCGGCGGACCCGACGGCGACCCTCTGACGAAGGCCGTCGCCGCGCTGGGACTTCTCGCCGACCGGCTGAGCGCGGTCGAGACCGCGATCACCCGGGCCGCCGATCCTCGACGGCTCCCCACCGTCCCGGTCAGCGCACCGGACACCCGTCCGGGCGGTACGCCGGCGGATCCCGCCGGATGAACCGGTGGGCGGTCAAAGCCCGTTCGGCGGCGGCATGCCACCAGGCGGGCGGTGACGCCCCGGGCCGGGCCAGAGGGTCGTCGGGATGCAGCCCGAGCGGGAGAAGCGCGCCGGCGCGCACGTCCACGGAGAAGAAGCCGCGCCACCGGCCGTCCTCCCCGGGGGCGCAGGCACGTCCCCAGCGCACCTCGTCTGCGGCGAAGGGCATCCAGTCGATGCCCCGTTCGCGCAGTCAGGCGCGGAGTGCGGCGGCCGGCCCCCGGCTCCCGGGCCCGATCTCGCCGTGGGCCACGCGGATCCAGTCCGGTGTGGAGACTGAGGGTATGGAATTCGCTGTCTTCATGACGCTCCCGGGTCTGGTGATCCTTCTGGTGGCGATCGCCTTCGGCGACCAGGTGCTGCGCGCGACGGGACGCGGGCGACGGCGCGGACAGGTGTCGGCGACCGGCTTCGAGCAGCTGCACGCGACGTTCTCGCCGGGCAAGCAGAGCGAGCTCAGGGAACGGCAGAGCGCCCTGCTGCTGCGGGACGACGAGGAGGACGGCGCCCCGCCGAACCGGTCCACGGTGGACCTCGGCGGCGGACGTGCCGTGATCCGCCTTCCCCTGGGCGGACGCGGCCCGGCGTAGCGCGCACGCTCGGCCGCGGGCCGGCGGGTGCCGGCGCCGGGTGCGGCGCGTGTCAGTAGCGCTCGGTGAGATGCTCCCTGCCCGCGGGCGGTTCGTACGGCTCCGGCCAGAAGTCCGTGATCGTGGTGATCCGGCCCTCGGCATCGCCGCCGAAGAAGGTGATGGCGTGCATCTCCTCCGGGCCGACCCGGGCGTGTATCCAGGACACGACCTGGTCGCCTTCCGCCACCAGGCGCTCGACGCGCACGTGCCAGTCGCCCGGGTACTCGCGGTAGAAGCGGAGGAAGGCCTCCTTGCCGCGTATGCGCTCGCGGGTCTGGGGGAGGTCGTAGACGACGCCGTCGGCGAGGGTGGACGCGACGGCCGTCCAGTCCCTCGCCTCGGTCGCGGTCCAGTGTCTGGCGACCGTGCTGCGGAGATCGGCCGGCGCGGTCGATGAACCGTGTGCAGTCATACCGTGAGTGTGCACCCCGCCACTGACAGCGCCCTCCCCCGCACCGGCCCGCCCACCGAGTTGTCCACAATCGGGAGGTTATCCACAGGCAGGGGATGGACGCGTGCAGTTTCCGGTTTGATGGAGGGCATGAACGCCGCAGACACCACACCCGGCATGCCCGGCATGCCCGACTGGGAGAAGCGCTTCCGGGCGCCCCGTGTCTCCCTTCCCGACTGGGCCGAGCACGCCCCGGACCGCTCCCTCTTCGTGTCGAACGCCACCGGCACCTACGAGCTGTACGCGTGGGACCGGGCCACCGGCTCGCAGCGCCAGGTCACGGACCGGCCGAACGGCACCACCGAGGGCGTTCTCGCGCCGGACGGCGAGGCCGTCTGGTGGTTCTCGGACACCGACGGGGACGAGTTCGGCATCTGGATGCGGCAGCCGTTCACCGGCGGGGAGGACCTGCCCGCCCTGCCCGGCCTCGCCGCGTCGTATCCCGCGGGTCTCGCGATAGGCCGGGACGGCACCGCGGTGATCGGCCGGTCGACCGACGAGGACGGCACGACGATCCATGTCGTCCGTCCCGGCGAGTCCCCCGTGGAGGTCTACCGGCACCGGGAGTCGGCCGGCGTCGGGGACCTCTCGCACGACGGCACGCTGTTCGCCGTGGAGCACACCGAGCACGGGGACGCCATGCACTCCGCGCTGCGCGTCCTGCGCCTGGACGGCTCCGTGCTGGCCGAGCTGGACGACACGCAGGGCGGCACGCAGGCGCTCGGCCTGGAGGTCCTCGGCTTCCCGCCCGTCGACGGCGACACCCGCCTCCTCGTGGGTCACCAGCGGCGCGGCCGCTGGGAGCCGATGATCTGGGACGTGGCCAGCGGCGAGCAGACCGCGCTCGCGGTGGACCTGCCCGGAGACGTGAGCGCCGAGTGGTACCCGGACGGCTCCGCCCTCCTCGTCGTGCACAGCTTCGAGGCACGCGGCGAGCTGTGGCACTACGACCTGGGGGCCGGGGAGCTGACGCGGATCGAGACCCCTGCCGGTTCGGTCTCGGACGCCACCGCGCGGCCCGACCACTCCGTCGAGTACCTGTGGTCGTCGGCGGCGGAACCGCCCCAGGTCCGGTCGACGCACGGCGGTGTCGTCCTCGATCCCCCGGGCATGAGGGCCCCGGCCTCCGTTCCGGTCGAGGACGTCTGGGTGGAGGGTCCCGGCGGCCGCGTCCACGCCCTCGTCCAGCGCCCGGCGGGTACGAGCGGCCCGCTGCCCACGGTCTTCGAGATACACGGGGGCCCCGCCTGGCACGACAGCGACTCCTTCACCGCCGGCCCGGCGGCCTGGGTGGACCACGGTTACGCCGTGGTCCGGGTCAACTACCGGGGCTCCACGGGATACGGGCGCGAGTGGACGGACGCCCTCAAGCACCGGGTGGGGCTGATCGAGCTGGAGGACATCGCCGCGGTGCGGGAGTGGGCGGTCGGCTCCGGTCTCGCCGACCCGGCGAAGCTGGTTCTGGCAGGCGGCTCCTGGGGCGGCTACCTGACGCTGCTCGGGCTCGGCACCCAGCCGGACGCCTGGGCGGTCGGCCTCGCCGCGGTGCCGGTCGCGGACTACGTCACGGCGTACCACGACGAGATGGAGGCACTGAAGGCTCTCGACCGCACCCTTCTCGGCGGCACCCCCGAGGAGGTGCCGGAGCGCTTCGCGGCCTCGTCCCCGCTGACGTACGTCGACGCCGTCGAGGCCCCGGTCTACATCTCGGCCGGTGTCAACGACCCGAGGTGCCCGATCCGCCAGATCGAGAACTTCGTCGACCGCCTGGTGGCCCGGGGCGCGGTCCACGAGGTCTACCGGTACGACGCGGGTCACGGCTCGCTCGTGGTCGAGGAGCGCATCAAGCAGGTCCGGATGGAGATCGCCTTCGCCGAGAGGTACCTGGCGGCTCCCGGGACACCCGGCCCGGCGGACGCACCGCCGTCCGCGGCCGTGGACGTGGCGGACGGCGTCGCCCCGGAGCGGGCCGGGGCCTGAGGACGGTTCCTCCGTCGCCCGGGCGCCGCGGACGGCGGGCGCCCGGGCACGGCCGCAGGACCGCGGCCGTGTCCGGACGGGCCCCGGGACACGGGCCGCCGGGCGGGTTCCGTACCGTAAGGGGGTGTACCGATTCCTGCTGACGCCCCGCTGGTGGGGGATCAACGTCTTCGTCCTGGTGGCGATCCCCTTCTGCATCTTCATGGGGTCGTGGCAGCTGGGCAGGTTCGAGGACCGGGTCGACAGTCACCGGGAGGCGGAGCAGCGCCCCGACCCCGGGCAGGAGAAGGCGGCGCCGCTCGGCGAGCTGCTGCCGGTGGACACGGAGACGTCGGGCCGCCAGGCCATCGCCTCCGGCCGCTACGGCGACCAGTTCATCGTCCCGGGGCGCAAGCTGGACGGGAAGCCCGGGTCGTACGTCCTGACGCTCCTGCGGACGGACGGCGGCAAGACGCTCCCCGTGGTCCGGGGATGGCTCCCTCAGGGCGGCACGGCGCCGGAGGCCCCGGCGGGCTCCGTGACGGTGACCGGCGCGCTCCAGGCGTCCGAGAGCTCCGGGACGGACGGCGCCCACACCGCGGGGGGCCTGCCGGCCGGGCAGCTGGGCATCATCAGCGCCGCGTCTCTGGTGAACCTGGTTCCGGACGACGTGTACGACGCGTGGGTCACGCTGACCGAGGCGGACGGCGGACTGGCCCCGGTCCCGGCGGCGGCCCCGGAGAACAGCGGTCTGGATCTGAAGGCGTTCCAGAACCTCGGGTACACCGGAGAGTGGTTCGTCTTCGCCGGCTTCGTCCTGTTCATGTGGTTCCGGCTGATGCGGCGCGAGGCGGAGGCCGTACGGGACCGGGCACTCGGGCTCGACCCGGACATGTCCTGACCCGACGCGGCCGCGCCCACCGGAGCCGCGCTCCGGCACGAGCGCCCGCCGGAGCCCGTCGCGCACCGGCTCCTGCGTCCCTGAAGCAGACCGGGTTCTCCATCCCCGGAAGGGACCGGCACCGCCGTCCGCACGCGCCACCCGGCACCGGTCCCGGCGCTCACCGGCCGACGTGCGCGGCCGCCCCGCCCCGCAGGCGCACCGACGGGGCGCTCCGGGCCCGGGGTCCCGCCGGCTGGCCGGAGCCCGGCCGGGCGCCTGAGCTCAGGCGCCCGGGAGGAGGCCGGTCCGGTAGACGGTTCCCGAGCAGGCGTTGCCGATCGTCGTCTGGGCGCTCGGACCCCCCGCCTCGGCCACGTGAGACACCACGACGCTGCCGTCCCTGACGCCGTCCTCGGTGACCATCTGCGTCTGGACGCCGTCGGTGGTGCCGGTGTCGGTGCCTCCGCTGCCGGTACCGGCCGTGCCGCCGCCGGCACCGCCGGGCCCGCCGCTGCCGCCGTCCGAGGGCGACGGGTCGGGCGAGGCGCCCGCGGTGGGACAGCCGGCCGAGGGGATCCAGGCGAACTTCACCTCGTACGCCGAGGACGGCTTCAGGATGACGGTCGCGACCTCGGCCGAGGGGTCCGGCAGACCCCCGGCCGGATCGCCCGAGGTGTGGGACACCACGCCGACGCGGGCCTGGTCGGCGGCGCCCAGCGCGAGGAGGGAGACCGAGCCCGCTCCGCTGACCACGCAGTCGGAGGAGGAGACGTTGGCGATGCGGAAGGTGCCGTAGACCTTGCCGTCGGCGTCGGGCACGCCCGTCCCGGCGGAGGCGACACCGAGCTGGGACGCGGTGCAGGCCCCCGGCATGACTCCGGCGGCGCCCGGCTTCTCGGGCTCGCCCGAGGTGCCGTCCGCGGCGCCCTCGCTCGATCCGTCGCCCGGCGAGGCGCTGGCGTCGCCCTGCCCGGCCCTGCCGGGTCCGCCGTCGGCGGGCGGGTTCAGCGGGTCGCGGTCGCCCCCGGTGGCGCCGGGCTCGTTGCCTGCGCCGCCCTGCGACTGCTGGCCGTGCCCTGCGTTGACCGGGTTGGCGCTGTCCGCGGAGCCGGAGTTCGCGACGTGGACGAAGGCGGGCACCGCGGTGCCGACCAGCAGGACCGCGGCGGCCGCACCGACGAGCGCCTGGCGCTTGCGTGCCCGCCGGGCGGGCACCGCCCGGCGCAGGTGGTCCAGCGCGCCCTCGGAGGGCGCGAGGTCGCCCACCACGCCCTGGAGCATCCGGCGCAGGGCCTCCTCGTCACCGCCGAGGGACCCGAGTCCCGGGAGCACCGTGAGGTCCGCGTCCCGCGGACCACCGGGACGGGCGCCGGTGGCATCCGGCGCCGTGTCGGCGCCGGTCGCGCCGGGGCCGTCCGGATCGTCCTTGCCGTGGCCGCTCTCTGCTCGTTCCGGCCCGTTTCCCACTGTTCCGTTCCCCGTCAGATCGTTCGACGGCCGGTCCGGGCGGTGCCCGCCGGACCCGCGTTCCTGCCCGCTCGGCCGGCTCATACCGTCGCCTCCATGGCGACGCGCAGTGCGGCGATGCCCCGCGAACCGTACGCCTTCACCGAGCCGAGCGATATGCCCAGCGTCTCGGCCACCTGCGCCTCGGTCATGTCGGCGAAGTACCGCAGGACCAGCACCTCCCGCTGCCGCCGCTGGAGTCCGCGCATCGCCTTGATCAGGGCGTCGCGCTCCAGCTGGTCGTAGGCGCCTTCCTCGGCGCTCGCCATGTCGGGCATCGGCTTGGAGAGCAGCTTGAGTCCGAGGATCCGTCGCCGCAGCGCCGACCGGGAGAGGTTGACCACGGTCTGGCGGAGGTAGGCGAGGGTCTTCTCGGGCTCCCGCACGCGGCTGCGCGCCGAGTGCACCCGGATGAAGGCTTCCTGCACGACGTCCTCGCAGGAGGCGGTGTCGTCCAGGAGCAGAGCGGCGAGGCCCAGCAGCGACCGGTAGTGGGCGCGGTAGGTCTCGGTGAGGTGGTCGACGGTGGTGCCGGCTGCCATGACGTCGTCAGAGCCCTGCCGCTGTGCGGGCAGGCGCGTGGTCTGCGGCGCCGGGACGGGTGCGATCACCGGCATGCCGCCGGACGGGCGGGGTCTGCGGATCGGGCGCACTGCGCCGCCGATCGGGACCACCCTTGCGATGTCGAGAACCTCTGCCACGCCTGTTGGACACGCTTCCCCCCGTCAGGGTTGTACGCGCAGGCCACCGCTTTTGGCGATCCACCCCATGCCGTCATGCGCACCCGATCTTCCCCAATGCCCCAATGTCACCGCACCGCAGCGAGGCGTCCGCAAAGACGCGTCCCGCCCAACTGCCGGTTGCAGCAAGGGGGGAAGCGAATAATCGAACACTCGGACGCCCCAGTTCAAGTGGTTCAGACCATCATCTCGATCACAGGGCGTCCACAGATCCTACAAAGTTCCACGGACACCCGGCTCCGGATTAAGGACGGAGCCCCCGCCGGGACGCCCCCGAGCGGGAACGGGCCCGCTCCGGAGGCCGGAACGGCGGGACCGGGGCGGCGGAACGGGGACAGCGGGACCGGTGCCCGGCTCCTGCGTGAGCGCCGGCCCGCGGGCTCAGCCAAGTGCCTCGGCCCCGGGGCTCAGCCGCGGGGCTCGGCCGCGATCATCTCCGCGATCTGGGCCGAGTTGAGCGCCGCGCCCTTGCGCAGGTTGTCACCGCAGAGGAAGAGGTCGAGCGCGGTGGGGTCGTCGGGAGCGCGCCGCACCCGCCCGACCCAGGTCGGATCGGTGCCCACCACGTCGGCGGGCGTGGGGAAGTCCCCCGCTTCCGGATCGTCGCAGAGCACGACGCCGGGCGAGGTCGCCAGGATCTCGTGGGCCCGTTCCACGGTGACCTCGCGCTCGAAGCGCGCGTGGACGGCGAGGGAGTGCCCGGTCAGGACGGGGACCCGTACGCAGGTGGCCGCCACCCTCAGCCCGGGCAGCCCGAGGATCTTGCGGGTCTCGGAGCGCAGCGCCAGCTCGTCCGACGACCAGCCGCCGCCCAGCGGCGCGGCGCCGGTCCACGGGACGACGTTCAGGGCGAGCGGGGCGTCGAAGGGCCCGAGGCCCTCCCCCACGGCCCGGCGCACGTCGCCGGGGGCGACGCCCAGTTCGGTGCCGGCGACGAGGGACAGCTGGGCACGCAGCGCGCCCACCGCGTCCCGGCCCGCGCCGCTGGCCGCCTGGTACGAGGAGACCACCAGATCGCACAGCCCGAACTCGGCGTGGAGCGCGCCCACCGCGGGGAGCAGGGTCAGCGTGGTGTCGTGCGGGCTCGCGACGATGCCGCGCGGGCGCAGCCGCACGGCATGAGGGTTGATCTCGGGGACGGCGAGCGGCACGTCGGGGTCGGCCCGGAAGGCCGCGGAGCTGTCGACGACGGCCGCCCCCTTGGCGACGGCGACCGGCGCCCAGCGGGCGGAGACCTCGGCCGGCACCAGGAACAGCGCCACGCCGATGCCGTCGAAGACGTCCTCGGTGAGCGCCACGACCTCGCACTCCTCCCCGCGGACGGCCAGCTTGCGGCCGGCCGAGCGCGGGGAGGCGACGAGTCGGATCTCGCCCCAGACGTCCGCGTGCTGCGACAGGATCCGGAGCATGACCGCGCCGACGGCCCCGGTCGCTCCCACGACCGCGAGCCCCGGCTTGGGCGTGCCCGGGGCGGGGCGCACGCTCATCGCCGTACGCCTCCCCGCGGGCGGGTCATCGCCCGGTGCCGCCGTAGACGACCGCTTCGTCGGAGTCGGAGTCGAGACCGAACGCGGTGTGCACGGCGCGCACCGCCTCGTTGACGTCGTCGGCCCGGGTGACCACCGAGATGCGGATCTCCGAGGTGGAGATCAGCTCGATGTTCACGCCGGCGTCGGACAGCGCCTCGAAGAAGGACGCGGTCACACCGGGGTTGGTCTTCATGCCCGCGCCGACCAGGGAGATCTTGCCGATCTGGTCGTCGTAGCGCAGCGAGTCGAAGCCGATGGCGGCCTTCTGCTTCTCCAGGGCCGACATCGCCTTGGCGCCGTCGGTCTTGGGGAGCGTGAAGGAGATGTCGGTCAGGGCCGTGGTGGCCGCCGAGACGTTCTGCACGACCATGTCGATGTTGATCTCGGCATCGGCGATGGTGCGGAAGATGGCCGCGGCCTCGCCCGGCTTGTCCGGCACGCCGACGACGGTGACCTTGGCCTCGGAGACGTCGTGGGCGACTCCGGAGATGATGGCGTGCTCCACCTTCTGATCCCCTCGCGGTTCGTTGCTGACCCACGTGCCGCGGAGCCCCGAGAACGAGGACCGGACGTGGATCGGGATGTTGTAACGGCGTGCGTACTCGACGCACCGGTGCAGCAGCACCTTGGAGCCGGAGGCGGCGAGCTCCAGCATGTCCTCGGAGGAGATCCAGTCGATCTTCTTCGCCTTCTTCACGACCCGGGGGTCGGCGGTGAAGACGCCGTCGACGTCGGTGTAGATCTCGCAGACCTCGGCGTCCAGCGCCGCCGCGAGCGCGACGGCGGTGGTGTCCGACCCGCCGCGGCCGAGCGTGGTGATGTCCTTCTTGTCCTGGGACACACCCTGGAAACCGGCGACGATGGCGATGTTGCCCTCGTCGAGCGCCGTACGGATCCGGCCCGGCGTCACATCGATGATGCGCGCTTTGTTGTGGACCGAGTCGGTGATGACGCCTGCCTGGCTGCCGGTGAACGACTGGGCCTCGTGGCCCAGGTTTTTGATCGCCATGGCCAGCAGGGCCATGGAGATCCGCTCTCCGGCGGTCAGCAGCATGTCGAATTCCCGGCCGGCAGGGATCGGGGATACCTGCTCGGCGAGATCGATCAGCTCATCCGTCGTGTCGCCCATCGCCGAAACCACGACGACCACCTGGTGGCCGTTCTTCTTGGCATCGACGATTCGCTTGGCGACACGCTTGATGCCCTCGGCATCGGCGACGGAGGAGCCTCCGTACTTCTGCACGACAAGGCCCACGTGCGCTCCTCGCTCGGTCTTCTGCAGTCAGCGACTGCGGTCGGCTCAGTCTATCGAGCAGCCCGGAATCGCCCGTTCTTTGTCACATGGTGAGATGTCCCGCTCACGACGTGATCCCGGACGATCCCCGGGCTGCCCGCAGGGGGCCACTGCCCCGGCCTTCGGGAGGTACGCGGAAATGTGCGCCACATCACCTGCGGCGCACGGCCGGCGCGGGGCTCAGGGGGTCCTGCGCAGACCCAGCGGCCCGGCGATCTCGGCGACCATGACCTTGCCCGCCTCCTCGGCGAGCACCTCGTCCGTGAGGTCCTCGTCGGTGTCGAGGCCGTCGAGTGCCGCCAGCGGCTGGTCGAGCCGCACATGGGCGACGAGCGACTGGAGCGCGCGGAGCGTCGCGGAGGCGGTCGGGCCCCAGTTGGAGAAGTACGAGAACTGCCACCACCACAGCGCCTCGGTGGTGCGGCCGGCACGGTAGTGGGCGAGGCCGTGGCGCAGGTCGGTGACGATGTCGGCGAGGCTGTCGGAGATCCGCGACGGCACCGGGGCCCTGCGCGGCTCGTAGGGGTCGAAGACCTCGGAGAAGACGTCGATCGGGTCGAGCAGGACGGCGAAGCGCTCGCGCAGCTCGTCCACGTCGAGGTCCGGGCCCGTGTCCGGCTCGTAGCGCTCGTCGGGGACGATGTCCTCGTGCGCGCCGAGGCGGCCACCGGTCAGCAGCAGCTGGGAGACCTCGAGCAGCAGGAACGGCACCGCGCTGTCCGGCTCGTCCCCCTTGGCGACCTCGGTGGTCGCGACGATGAAGGACTCGATCGAGTCGGCGATCTGGACGGCGAAATCGTCCGGATCCTGGCCCGCGGCGTGCAGCATGGCGTCAGACATCGAGCAGTCGTCTCCCCTCGAAGGCACGCCCGAGGGTGACCTCGTCGGCGTATTCCAAGTCTCCCCCTACCGGGAGACCGCTGGCCAGCCGCGTGACGGTGAGTCCCATCGGCTTCACCATGCGTGCGAGGTACGTGGCGGTCGCCTCGCCCTCGAGATTGGGGTCCGTGGCCAGGATCAGCTCGGTGACCGCGCCGTCGGCGAGGCGGGCGAGCAGCTCACGGATGCGCAGGTCGTCGGGGCCGACGCCCTCGATGGGGCTGATGGCCCCGCCGAGCACGTGGTAGCGGCCGCGGAACTCACGCGTCCGCTCGATCGCCACGACGTCCTTGGGCTCCTCCACGACGCAGATGACGGCCCGGTCGCGGCGGGGGTCCCGGCAGATGTTGCACTGCTCCTGCTGTGCCACATTGCCGCAGACCTCGCAGAAGCGGACCTTGTCCTTGACCTCGAGCAACGCGTGCGCGAGGCGGCGCACGTCCGTGGGCTCGGACTGGAGGATGTGGAAGGCGATCCGCTGCGCGCTCTTGGGACCGACGCCGGGCAGCCTGCCCAGTTCGTCGATGAGGTCCTGAACCACGCCTTCGTACAACGGAACGCCTTTCCTCGCGTGCTTGGGGACAACGGTAGTTGGTGGAGGTTGCGCTTAGAAGACACCGGACGGCGCCGCCGGCGACGGCCGGGGGAAGCGTCCCGGCCGCCGGCGGGCCGGCGCCCTCAGAAGGGCAGGCCGGGCATGCCGCCGAGGCCCTGCGCGAGCGGGCCGAGCTTGTCCTGCTGGAGCTGCTGGGCGTTCTCGTTCGCCGCCTGCACGGCGGCGACCACGAGGTCGGCGAGGGTCTCGGTGTCGTCCGGGTCGACCGCCTCGGGCGAGATGACGAGTCCCCGCAGCTCGCCGGAGCCGTTGACGGTGGCCTTCACCAGGCCGCCGCCCGCCTGCCCCTCGACCTCGGTCCGCGCCAGCTCCTCCTGGGCGCGGGCGAGGTCCTGCTGCATCTTCTGGGCCTGCTGGAGCAACTGCTGCATGTTGGGCTGCCCACCACCGGGAATCACGGCCACTCCTGTCACTACGTCCGTGCGCTGCTTCGGTACGGCCGAGCCTACGTGGTGCCGGGAGCCGTCGCCGAAGGCGGCCGGGGCCAACTCTTTCGGGTGAGAGGCACCCGCCGCGACCAGGCTCCACTACCTGATCAAGACCCCCGTGCGGGCGGAAATACGGGGATCCGCGGCGCAGCGCCCTCCATTCGGCGGTATGAAGGGGGCGTGCACGGCGAGTGCGGATCAGAACGCACGCACGCCTCGTACATCACACGGTGTAACGTCACCACCTTTTGAGGACATATTCCGTCAGCCCGTACAGGTAGAGGAGCGCACCGGTGAGTCAGCCGGACATGCAGCCCGGGGGGTCGGCCCGGGAGGAGGGCGGCAAGGCGCCGCTCGGTGACCTGACGGGGCGGGCGTTCCCCCTCGGTGACTGGGGGGAGCCGGCGGCCCGGCTCGACGAGTTGTACCGCTGGGTGGAGAACGACGCCCTGCGCACCGCGGACTGGTACCTCTCGGACCGCACCCGCAAGCGCCGCTACGCCCGGCTCCTGCGGCTGGGCACCGCCGCGGGCCTGGTGGCCGGCGCGGGCCTGCCGCTCCTGGACCTGGCGGGAGCCGTGGGCTCGGGGGCGCCCTGGGGCTATCCGGCGCTGCTGCTGGCCGCCGCGTGCGTGGCCTGCGACCGGTACTTCGGGCTGACCGCGGGCTGGATGCGGGACATGGCCACGGCGCAGGCGGTGCAGCGCAGGCTCCAGGTGCTCCAGTTCGACTGGGCGTCGATGAGCGTGCGGGAGGTGCTCGGACCGACAGAGGGCACCGCGGCGGAGGCCGCGGAGCGCTGCCTGGGGGTGCTGCGCAGGTTCTCCGAGGACGTCGCGGACCTGGTCCGTACGGAGACCGCGGACTGGATGAGCGACTTCCGGGTCCGCGGGCCCGCGCCGCTCTCCCTGTCACCGCTGCCCGTGCGGCCCGAGGCGGGCGGGCAGGGCCAGTCGGCCGGGGTCATCCAGGGGCGCTTCCCGCTGCCGCCGTCCGCCCGCCCGAACATGCCCCGCCAGCGGCCGCCGGAGCCGCCCCGCTGACCCGCTGACCCGCCGCCCGTGCGCACCCCGTCCGCCGCGCGCGGCGGGCGCGGCGGACGGGAGCGGCGAGCGCGGTCCGGTCCGCGCCTCGTCCCGGGACGGAGCGCCCCGGACGGGGACCACCGTCACGCAGCGGTCAGCGGAGGCCGAGCACCGCCGCCGTGCGGTCGGCCATCGCGGCCTCGCCCACCGCGTTGGGGTGGACCGGCACGATGTTCGTGCCGAAGAGGACCGGCTCGATCCAGCGGGTGCCGGCCGGTGTGCAGGCGTCGTGCCCCTCGGAGGCCGCCGCCATGTCGACGAAGGTGGCGCCGGTCGCGTTGGCGGCCCGTTCGACGGCGCTGTTCAGGTCCGCCTGGATCTTCCGCAGATACGGCACGTCGCCCTTGGCGATCGGCATCTTGAGGAAGCAGCCCGGGACGCTCTGCTCCGGCACGATCCACGGGTAGCCCAGGATCGCCACCTCCGCCTTGGGCGACCGCGCCCTGATCTCGTTCAGGGCCGCCGTGATCGCCGGGTACGTCTTCCGCGCGATGTCGTCGGAGAAGCTGCTGCCGTGGGTGTTCTTGCAGGGACTGCCCTGTCCGGCCGTGAGCACTCCGAGGCCGCCGCAGGCGAGGATGGCGTTGATGAAGGTGTTGTTGTCGTTGCCGCCGATGGTCAGCGTGACGAGGTCGGTGTCGGCGCGCAGCGCGTCGAACTGCGGCGGCACGCCCGGGTACTGGGCCGTGGCGAAGTGCTCGGTCTTCGCGCCGCCGCAGGTGACGTCGGTGAAGTCGGCGCCGGTCCGGTCGGCGAGCAGGTTCGGGTAGTTCTTCGTCGTACGGGCGCACAGCAGCGAGGCCGACGGGTCCAGAGGGAGGACACCGGAGCCGGCGCTGTAGCTGTCGCCGAGGGCGACGTAGTCCAGCGGGTCGGACACGGCCTGCGCGGGGGCGGCGGCGCCGAGGCCGACGGCGGCGATCGCGGCGGAGGCGACGGCGGCCGACAGGACGCGGTTCGGGAAACGGAACGGCATGGGGGGGCGCTCCCTGAGGTGACTGGTGCGGCGGCTGGGTCCCCCGTCCGGATCGGGGGGTGCGGACGGGAGACCCCGGGGCATGGTCCGGCGCCCCGGGCACCGGTCCGTGGAGCCACGGCCTGTCCCCCGGGGCGCGTTCACCCGATCGGTCCGGGCAGCGTAGGCGCGCCGCCACGCCGCGGGCCCTGTGACGGAGCCCCAACTCCGCCGGGCTTTTTCGTGCGGCGTCACGGGCGCCGGTGGCGCGTCCTGTGCTCGTCCCGGCACGGCGACGGCCCCGGACGGGTGTCCGGGGCCGTGGTGCGCAGGGGGCGTCCGGCCGCGCCGGGACAACGGCATGACGCACCGTCAGGCCACGTGGGACCCGCCGCTGCCGGTCCGAGGCGGACCTTGTCTCCCGGCGAGCGGCGAGCGGCGAGCGGCGAGCGGTGCCGGTCGGACCGGTCGCCGCGCCCCGGCGCCTGCTCAGCGGCTCAGCGGCTCAGCGGCGGCGGCCGGAGACGAGTGCCCGCGCGACGATCGGCGGCAGGACCTCCCTGGCGACCCGGCGGGCCAGCGACGGGCTGCGGCGGGGCGCCGCGGCGGGCTCGGGGGCGGCGGGCGCGGCGGGTTCCGGCTCCGGTTGCGGCGCCGGCTCGGGTGCGGGGAGGGGTTCGTGGCGGGAGACGGGGTGCTCCGGTGTGCCCGTCGAGCGGTCGGCCTTGACGCGGATCAGCGGGCGTCCGGCGACCTCCTCCACGCCGTGCCACAGGTCCGCCCGTCCCTCGAGCCACGTCAGCAGGTCCTCGCGCACCGGGTCGGGGTCGCCCCAGGTGCCGTACAGCTTGGTGCCGGTGATCACGACCGGACGCAGCCCGGTCGTGGGGACCGCGCCCCACACGGCGGCCGCGACACCGGGACAGTGCTCGGCCCGGAAGTCGTCGAAGGCCACGATGCCGTCGGGGACGAGCAGGGTGCGCGCGGCCTCGATGTCGCCGTGGACGTGGTCGTAGAGGTGGGAGGCGTCGACGTGCACGAAGCGGCAGCTCGCCGGGGCGACCCGGGAGGTGATCACCGAGGTGGGAGCCTGGACGAGGGTGGGCAGGGCGTCGTGGAAGGAGAGGTAGTTGGCCTCGAAGGCGCGGCGGGTCAGGGTCGCGTAGGAACGGCCCATCTCGGCGCTGTTGGAGTCGTCGGGCGCCGGGGAGTCCCACAGGTCGCAGACGGTGAACGACTCCCCCTCGCGCAGGTAGCCGCCGAGGAAGACGGCGCTCTTGCCGAGGTACGCCCCGAGTTCGAGCAGGTCGCCCCGCCGGTTCTCGGCCTCCTGGCGCCTGAGGAACCAGTCGAAGAGGAGCTGGTCCGCGGGCCAGAACCAGCCCTTGACGTCGTCGAACCGCTCCGGCCTGGGAAGTTCTTCCGTGGCCACCGCCTGGGCGGGGGTGTTCGTCTGTGACATGCCCCGGTCCTACCGGCCCCAGGTGTCGCCCGGCCGTCGGCGGCCTTACGGGACCGCGTCGGGACGCGGAACCGCGGGAACGCCCCGCAGGGGCGTGGAACCGCGGGAGGCGTGCGGCAGCGCTCCGGCCCCGCGGCCGGGAGCGGGGGACCGGCCGCGGGGCTCCGGCCCGTGCGCGCGGGGCACGGACCGGACCTCCGGCGTCAGCTGAAGATGATCATCGAGCCCTGGCCCAGGCTGCGCGTCGCCGCCGCGTGCAGTCCGAGCCACACGTGGCGCTCCCGCGCGAACGGGCTCTCGTCGTAGGGGATCGGACCCGCCGGCTCCTCCAGAGCGGTCGGCCCCTCCGGGGGCCGCGGGGCGGCCGGCGGGTTGGCCGGGTCGATGCCGATGGCCGCGGCGACGTACTCCAGTTCGCGCAGCAGGCCCTGGGTGGAGCCGAGCGGGCCGCCGCCCTCCAGCAGTTCGTCGTTGAACAGGGGCGCGGGGAAGTCCACCGGGACGTAGGCACCGGCGTGGTCGTAGTGCCAGACGAGGTGGGACTGCTGCGCGGTCGACTCGAACATCTCCAGCAGCTGCTCGTAGTCGCCGCCCAGTTCGTCGACCGGCGTGACGGCGAGGCCGCACAGTTGCAGCAGGTACGCGCGCCGCAGGAAGTGCAGCGCGTCGTAGTCGAACCCGGCGACCGGCGCGACGTCGCCGGAGAGTCCCGGCATGTAGGCGAAGACCGGCACGGTCGGCAGGCCGGCTCCGGTCAGGGCTTTGTCGTAGGAGGCGATCTCTTCGGCGAACGGGTTGTCGGGGCTGTGGCACAGCACGTCGACAAGGGGGACCAGCCACAGGTCACAGGCCAAGGGAAGGCTCGCTCTCAGCGGTTCGGGCGGTTCGGTCGGCGGCGCCGTTCCGTTCGGGTTCGGGTCTCACGGGTCGGTCGGTTCGGTCTCACGGGTCGGTTCGGGTCTCGCGGGCCGGTGGCCCGCAGCTCGGTCGGTGGCCCGCAGGCCGGTTCGGGGGCTCGCGGGCCGGTTCGGGGGCTCGCGGCTCGGTCGGTGGTTCACGGGCCGGTGGGTCGGGCGCCGGTGGGGCGCGCGGACGGTGGACGGGACAGCGTAATGCCGGCGGAACCCGGGGCGAAGGCCGCCGTCACTGGGCGTCGCCCCGTGTTCCCACGTCCCATACCCATACCCCGGCCACGTTTTCTCCCGGCGTGCCGAGCAGTTTCGTGACCGTCTCGTGCAGCGGGCCGTCGTTGTACTGCGGCGCGAGCACGACCACGCCCGCCCGCCAGGCGGCGAGGTCGGCACGGGCCTGGGCCTGCCATCCGGGGCCGAGTTCGGGTACGTGGCCGCTGCCCCGCACCTCGCCCAGGAGGTTGGAGGTGTGCCGCGGCGTGGCGCCGTAGATGCCGATGCGGTCGGGGCCCCACGGTCCGTTGAAGTAGCCCCCGGCGACCCGGAAGCCGAGCCCGGTGGAGGACTGCCAGTAGAGGGCCTCCGCGCTGCCGGGGTCGGGCAGCGGCACGGTGACGAGCGACTCGCCCTCGGCGAGGTAGTCGCGGTAGAGGTCCTGGGCGATGAAGTCCGGTACCGGGGTCCGTTCGCGGACCGGGTACGGGGTCGGCAGCACGGGCACGAGGGCGGCGGCCAGCACCAGCAGGCCGGCCGCGCGGGTCGTGCGCCGCGGCACCGCGGCGAGCCGGTCGGCGGCGAGGGCGAGCAGCATGCCGATGACGGGGGCGCAGATCATCGCCACCCGGGACTCGATGACGGACTCGAACAGCGGCTGGTGGGCCAGCGCCCGCCACGGCCCGGTGAGCACGATGTCGGTGTACGGGATGCGGAACTTCGGCCCCAGCGACAGCAGGGCGGCCGCGACCCCGGTGGCGGCGAGCGCCCTGACCGCTCCGGACCGCCACAGCGCGATCACGACGGCGCAGGCCAGGGCGATCACCGTCCAGCCGAAGAAGGCGTTCTGCTCGGTGCGGTTCATGGCGAGCGGATCGGCTCCGGCGTCCGTGCCGAGCAGGGCGCGGCCCGAGAACTGGAGGAAGGCCAGGGGGCTGTTGCCCGCGTTGTCGCCGTGGAGCACGCTGGTGTAGCTCTGCGGTCCGAAGAACTGCCAGCCCAGCGGGAACGCGACCAGCGGCAGGCAGACCATGAGCGCGGTGCCGATGCCGCGCATTAGCGGGCGCCAGGCGGTCCGGGCCACGTCGCGCCGGGCGAGCGCGTAGGCGAGCGCGAACAGCAGCATGCCGACGGCGGCGAGCAGCAGCGGCTCCTCGCCGAGGAAGATCTGGTAGGTCGCGAAGAGGCCGAGCACCACCCCGTCCCGGGTGACGTTGCGGCCCTCGCACAGCCTGAGCGCCCGGTCGACGATCAGCGGGATCATGAACAGGACGAGGAAGTTGGGGTGGGCGTTGCCGTGCGAGATCATCGGCGGCGCGAACGCGGCGAACGCGCCGCCGAGTGCGGCGGCCGCCCTGTTGCGCACCAGCCGCCGGGCGATCAGCCAGTACCAGGAGGCGCCCGTCGCCGCGAGGCCGAGGGTGAGGACCAGCGCCCAGGTGACCGTGGGCCCCAGCAGCAGGGTCACCGGTGTGAACGGGACGGACAGGCCCAGCATGGCCGTGTTGGCCATGAGGTTCACACCGTCCGGGTTGTTCTGGAGGGTGGTGAAGAGCGGATTGCGCAGATGCACCACGTTGTCGGCGGTGACGGCGAAGAACCACTCCCACTGGTTCTGGTCCTGTCCCGCGTCGCGCAGATAGGCGTGGCCGAGGTCGGCCCACAGGTCCTTGTAGAGGAGGACCGAGGCGAGCAGGAAGAGCCCGGTCACGGCGAGGTCGGCGCGGCGTACGGCCCGGGCGCGCAGCCGCAGCAGTTCCAGCAGCACCCTGCCGTAGTCGCCCGGCCGGACCTTCGAACCGGGCATGTGCGACCAGCTCACCGGCACTTCGGTGACCTGCCACCCGGCACGGCGGAAGTGGCGCAGGATCTCGACGTCGATGGCCCAGCCGTCGAGCCGGGAGGCGGCGAAGGCGGCACGCGCCTTCTCGCCGTCGAAGAGCTTGAAGCCGCACTGGGTGTCGCGGATGCCGGAGACGGCCACCACGCGTATCAGTGCGTTGCCGAGCCGTCCGAGCCATTCGCGCAGCCGCCGCTGGTGGACCTCGATCCGGGCGTCGGGATGGGCCCGTGAGCCGATGGCGGCGTCCGCGCCCGTCGCGGTCATCTCCGCGTCGAGCCGGTCGAGTTCGCCCACGGGGGTCGCCAGGTCGGCGTCGGTGAACAGCACCCGCCGCCCGTAGGAGGCGAGCACGCCGGTGCGCAGCGCGTGGCCCTTGCCGCGGTTGACCCCGTCCGACAGCACGTGGATGCGGGGCTCCTCCTTCGCCGCCTCCCGGGCGATCTCGGCGGTGCCATCGGTGGAGCCGTCGTCGACGACGATCAGCTCCCAGCTGCCCCAGCGCTCCGGATCGGCCCGCAGATGGGCGCAGATCGCGTCGAGCGTCGGCCGCAGACGTATCTCCTCGTTGTACGCCGGGACGACGACAGTCAGGTCCACTCTCACCGCTCCTGATGCTCCTGGCCTCGTCGTTCCCCTGCGTCCCCGCCGCCGTTCCCGCCGCCGTCCCGGCTCTCCCGGCGCTCGACGCGGTCGGCCCAGGCCAGTTCGTGGGCGTTGCACGCGACGATCTCGTCGAGCATCGCCTGCGCGTCGCCGCGGGTGACGGCGTCCACGATCCTTTCGTGCCCGCTCCACAGCCAGGGCGAGGGATCGGGGTCGGACCGCAGCCGCGGCACGGCGAACACCCAGGTCTGCACCCGCAGCCGGTGCAGGAAGTCGGTGACGTAGGCGTTGGCCACGGCGGTGGACAGCTCGCGCCAGAAGCGGAGGTCGTAGCCGATCAGGACGTCCAGGTCACCGGCGCGGGCCGCCCGGGCGGCCTCCTCGGCCCGCCGGCGCACGGAGACCAGGGACTGCACGTCGAAGTGGTGGGGGCCGGGTTCCCCGCGGCCGGCCTCACGGCCCCGGGTCCGCCGGTAGTGCTGGAAGACGCCGTCCACGACGAGGGCGCGCGCCTCGACCATCATCCGGTAGTCGGCGACGGAGAACTCGTGGACCTTGAATCCGCGGTGCTGGTCGGAGTCGAGCAGCCCCTGGGCGGACAGGTCGACGAGCGCCTCGCGCACGGGGGTCGCGGAGACTCCGTACTGGTCGGCGATCTGGCGGACGGTGAACTCCTGCCCGGGGCCCAGCCGGCCCGCGAGCACCTCGTCGCGCAGCGCGTCCGCGATCTGCTGCCGCAGGGTGCTGCGGGTGACGGCGGTGCCGCCGCTGCCGTTGCCGGGCATCCTGGCGTTCTCCTTCTGCTTCGGTCCCGGACACGATAGGCCAGGGTCCGGCGCTTTCGACCTGGAGCGTACGGTCCTGGTGGGGAAGGAGACACGGACGTGACCGATGTGTTCGAGCCGTCGAGCGGCGACGGTCCGGCGGTGGACGCGGCGGGGCGGGCGGCGGAGGTCCGCACGGCGTACGAGGGCCTGCTGCAGATCCGGCGGCTCTCCGCCGCCGGCGCCCCCGACCCGGAGGCCGTCCCGGCGCCCTGGGAGACCCACCGCATGGCGCGCGCGGTGGCGCTGGCCCTGGAGGCCGCCGGGGTGCCGCCGTCGGCGGCCGCGGCGGACGGCACCCGTACGGCCACGGGCTACCGGGTGCAAGACGGCGAGCGGCCCCGGACGGTGCGGGTCGAGTGGCTGGGCCCGCCCGGCAGCGGCGCGGCCCACGAGGAGGACGCCCGGCTCAGGGAGTGCGCGGCGGTGCTGACCCGCCTCGGCTGGGAGCCGTTGCTGTACCGGGGGCCGCGCGGCCGCCGGTTCCTCGAGGTGGAACCGGGGGCGTGAGGTCCGGGGCCGGACCGGGGCTCCGCGCGGGGCGGCAGGTGTGGCGGTACGCGGTCGGGGACACGCCGAGCGCGGCCGTCAGGTGCTGCCGCAGCGACGCGGCCGCCCCGAAGCCCGCACGGCCGGCCACCGCGTCGCCCGGCAGGTCGGTGGTCTCCAGCAGGCGGCGGGGCGGTTGCGGGTGCACGTCACGCGGTGCTGCCGCTGGAGGAGGCGGGCCGGGCGCACGAGCTGCCGGCCGGCGGGCGGACGCGGAAAGGTCGTGCCGGCGGTGGTGTGAGGCCGCCGCGCCGGTGCCCCGCGAGGCCGGGGCCGAAAGCGCCTGGCGCGGCACGGGCACGGCGCGCGGGTGACGGGACCCGGTCCGGGCGGCGCGCGCGGGACGGGACCCGGTCCCGGCGGTGCGCGCGGGACGGCCGTGGCACGGGTCCGCCCCCGGCCGCGGCCCGGAGGGGCGGACGGGGGCGGGGTGACCCGGGGCGCCGCGGGGCGCCCCGGGCGGGGTCAGCGGATGCTGGCGTAGGTGTTCCAGCCGCCGCCGAGGGAGACCCTGGGCTTGAAGTTGCCCTTGCCGTCGGAGTCGTAGCGGTAGAGCGTGCCGCTGCTGTGGCGCGCGACGAGGTCCGCGCGGCCGTCGCCGTCCATGTCGCCCGGCGCCGCGAGCGTGTAGGAGCCCCAGCCGGAGCCGATGAGCTTCTTCGCCTTGAACGGGGCGGCGGCCGAGCCGGTGCCCTCGTACAGGTACAGCTTGCCGTCCGTGGCCCGCGCGAGCAGGTCGGCGCGGCCGTCGCCGGAGAGGTCCCCGGCGCCGATCAGGGCGTTGAACTGCCCCCAGCCCGTGCCGATCTTCTGCTTGGCCGCGAAGCCCGTGGCGTTGCCGTTGCCGCGGTACAGGTAGAGCGTGCCCGAGCCGTCGCGGGCGACGATGTCGCCCTTGCCGTCGCCCGACAGGTCGCCCGGGCCGACGAGGGTGTTGAACACGCCCCAGCCGCCGCCGATGTCGTAGGCGCCCGCGGACAGGTTGTAGAGGTGGCCGTCGTAGACCTCGAACAGCTCGGAGGCGGCGTCGGAGTCCAGCGAGGAGAAGTGCTGGAGCTTGGCGCCCTTCCAGTCGCCGACGTCGTTGATCCGCTGGCGCGGGGAGAACTTCCCGTTGTTGAGGTCGTAGTAGTAGTAGAGGCTGCCGGCGGTGTCGAGCCCGATGAGCTCGTCCTTGCCGAAGGAGGGCACGCTGCTGCCGTTGGCGAAGCGGTCGACGGTGTTCCAGCCGCTGCCGAGCTTCACCCGGGGGTGGAAGGCGCCCGTGCCGGTGGACGAGTAGCTGTAGAGGTCGCCGGAGTAGGTGCGGGCGAAGAGCTCGGCGTTGCCGTCCTCGTCGAGGTCGTCGACGCTGAACAGCGTGTTGAAGATGTTCCAGCCGGAGCCCACCAGGACCTTGCCCTTGAAGGGGCGGGTCGCCTCTCCGGTGCCGCTGTAGAAGTACAGCTGGCCCGCGGTGTTCCGGGCGAACAGGTCGGCGATGCCGTCGTTGTTGACGTCGTTCATGCCGACGATCTGGTCGAACTGGCCCCAGCCGGTGCCGACGAGGACACGGCTGCCGACCGGGCTGGCGGCGCTGGTCCGGCCCGGGTACAGGTACAGCTCGCCGGCGTGGGTGCGGGCGAGGATGTCGCCGACGCCGTCACCGTTGAGGTCGCCGGGCGAGAAGACCTTGTTGTAGATCTGCCAGCCGGCGCCGCCCCAGTAGCGGGACGGGTAGTACAGGTCGTTCGTGTAGGCCGACAGCACGCCCGTGGCGGACAGCGTGAAGTGCACCGGGCCGCCGTCGCGGAGCCCGGCAGCCAGGAAGACGTCCTTGATCTGGCTGCCGTCGTCCTGGTACGTGGGCTCCCAGACGGCGTCGCCGGTGTCGACGAAGACCGTGCCGCCGAGGCCCTGGAGCACGATGTCGGACCAGCCGTCGCCGTCCACGTCGCTGCGCGGGGCGGCCAGCGGGGCGTCCGCGTCCTGGGCGCTGAAGGCGCCCTTGTTCACGTCCGGGCGGGGCAGGTCGAGCCTGGGCAGCTGGGCGTCGGGCGCGGGACGCTCGATGCCGCGGTGCGGCGCCGGGTTCTCGTCGGCCTGGGCGGCCGGGGCCGACATCAGCATGCCGGCCGCGATGGCCAGGGCGGTGCAGGCGGCGACGCGCACACGGGCGCGGGTGTTTCTGCGCGAACCGGCCGGGGTGCGGCCGGATTCCATGGAAGTCAAGGTCCCCCCTCGAAGGGTGTCACCTGCACGGCCGTCCCGGCCCGGCGCAGCGCGCAGGGGCGCGCGCACGAACAGCGGGGAAGGCGGTGCAAGGAAGCTAGCACCAGTAGAGACACCCGAGACGTCACAACGGATGTACGGAACGGACGATCTTTTTTCGGCGTCCCGGCCGCCGTCCGACCGCCGTCCGGTTCACCGTCCGACCGCCGTCCTGTCCGTCACCCGACGGCCCCCGATGCCGCCCGGTCGCCCGCCCGGTCGCCGTCCCGCGCCCGCCCCGGCGAGGGTGCCGGGGCGGGCCGCGTCACCACGTGTTCAGTGCAGACCGGCGTAGGTGTTCCAGCCGCCGCCGAGGGAGACCCTGGGCTTGAAGTTGCCCCTGCCGTCGGAGTCGTAGCGGTGGAGCGTGCCGTCGCCGCCGCGCACCACGAGGTCGGCGCGGCCGTCTCCGGTCATGTCGCCCGGGACCGCCAGGGCGGTGAAGGAGCCCCAGCCGGAGCCGATGAGCTTCTTCGCCCTGAACGGGGCCGCGGCCGAGCCGGTGCCCTCGTACAGCCAGAGCCTGCCGTCGGCGCCCCGCGCCAGCAGGTCCGCGCGCCCGTCGCCGGAGAGGTCACCGGCACCGAGCAGCGCGTTGAACTGCCCCCAGCCCGTGCCGATCCTCTGCTTGGCCGCGAAGCCCGTGCCGAGGCCGTTGCCGCGGTACAGGTAGAGCGTGCCCGAGCCGTCCCGCGCGACCAGGTCGCCCTTGCCGTCGCCCGACAGGTCGCCCGGGCCGGCGACGACGCCGTACACACCCCAGCCGCCGCCGATGCGGTACGCGCTGCCGTCGACGCCGTAGTTGTAGAGGCTGCCGTCGCGGAGCTGGAGGATCTCGGGGTAGCTGTCGTCGTCCAGGGAGGAGGACACGGCGATGGTGGCGCCCTGCCAGCCGCCGGTGTCGCTGACCTGCTCGCGGGCGGTGAAGGTGCCGTTGTTCCGGTCGAGGTACCACCAGAGGGTGCCCCGGGTGTCCAGGGCGGCCAGGTCCTCCTTGCCCCAGTTGGACACGTTTCCGGCGTTGGCGAACTGGTTGACCGCGTTCCAGCCCGTGTCGATCTGCACCCGGGGCCCGAAGCCGCCGGTGCCCGTGGCGCTGTACCGGTAGAGGGTGCCGCTCACCGTGCGGGCGAGCAGGTCGGCACGGCCGTCGGCGTCGAGGTCGTCGACGCCGAACAGCGTGTTGAACATGTTCCAGCCGGAGCCCACCAGGACCTTGCCCGCAAAGGGCCGGGCCGCCTCGCCGGTGCCCTTGTAGAAGTAGAGCTCGCCCGCGGTGTTGCGGGCGTAGAGGTCGCCGACGCCGTCACCGTCGACGTCGTTCGTGGCGGCGAGCTGGTCGAACTGGTTCCAGCCGCCGCCGACGAGGACACGGCCGCCGAGCGGTTCGTCGCCGCCGGGCGTCCCCGGGTACAGGTACAGCTCACCGGCGAAGGTGCGCGCGAGCACGTCGCCGGCGCCGTCACCGGTGAGGTCGCCGGGCGAGAGGACCTTGTTGTAGATCTGCCAGCCGCCCCCCGACCAGAAACGGGCGGGCTGGTGGAGGTCGTTGGCGTAGGCGGACAGGCGGCCGGAGGCGGAGAGCGTGAAGTGGACCGGGCCGTCGGTGCGCAGCCCGGCCGCCGTGAACACGTCCTTGTAGACCTGGTACGGGGAGCCCTGTCCGTCGTCGTGGACCAGCGGGTGGGCGGTGGTGCCGGTGGAGACCTGCACGACGCCGTTGGCGTCCTGCACGATCATGTCGGACAGGCCGTCGCCGTCCACGTCGCTGCGCGGCGCCGCCGGTGCGGCGGCGGCGCGGGCGGCGGGAGCGGCGGGGCGCGCCTCCGCGCGGAGCGGGGCGATGCCGGGCAGCCGGGCGTCGGACGCGGGCCGCAGGAGGTCGCGGTGGGGCGCCGGGCTCCTCTCCGCCCCGGCGGCCGGGGCCGAGAGCAGGGTGCCCGCCGCGAGGGCCAGGGCGGTGCAGGCGGCGACGCGCACACGGGCGCGGCTGTTCTTGCGCGGACCGGCCGGAGCGCGGCCGGATTCCATGGAAGTCACGGTCCCCCCTCGAAGGGTGTCACCCGCGCCTCCGTCCCGGCCCGGCGCGGCCCGCGGGAGCACGTGCACGGGGGAGGGACGGGTGTGCGGGGAAGCTGGCACCGTTACAGACGCGCGAGGGGTGGCGAGGGATGTACGCGGCGGCCGGACGCGCACCGCGGGACGGGACCCGCGCGCACCGGGGCTTGCACGCCGGGGCGGCTTCCACCGGTCAGGGGCGCGCTCCCGGGGCGCGCACCGGGGCGGGCCGCACGGTGCGCGCCCCGGGACGGCCGCGACGGCCTACACCGTGTGCTCGTCGGCCACGGCGAGCGCCGCGTCCAGGGCTGCGAGGCCCTCCTTCGCCTCCGCCTCGGTGATGTTGCAGGCGGGGACGACGTGGGTGCGGTTCATGTTGACGAAGGGCCACAGCCCGCCCGCCTTGCAGGCGGCCGCGAACGCCGCCATCGGCGCGTTCGCCTCGCCGGTCGCGTTGTACGGGACCAGCGGCTCGCGGGTCTCCCGGTCGCGGACCAGGTCGAGCGCCCAGAACATGCCCGTGCCGCGCACCTCGCCCACCGAGGGGTGGCGCTCGGCCAGTTCGCGCAGGGCGGGGCCGATGACGGTCTCGCCGAGCGCGGCCGCGTTCTCGACGACCTTCTCGTCCTCCATCACCTGGATGGTGGCGACCGCGGCGGCGCAGGCCAGCGGATGCCCGGAGTAGGTGAGGCCGCCGGGGTAGGGGCGCTTGTCGAAGGTGGCGGCGATCCGGCCGGAGATCGCCACCCCGCCGAGCGGCACGTAGCCGGAGTTGACGCCCTTGGCGAAGGTCATCAGGTCCGGCACGACGCCGTGGTGCTCGGCGGCGAACCACCGTCCGGTCCGGCCGAAGCCCGCCATGACCTCGTCGAGCACGAAGACGATCCCGTGGCGGTCGCAGATCTCCCGGACGCCGGCCAGGTAGCCGGGCGGGGGCGTCATGATGCCGGCGGTGCCGGGGACCGTCTCCAGGATGATCGCCGCGATCGTCCCGGGCCCCTCGAAGGCGATGGTGTCCTCCAGGTGCGCGAGCGCCCGCGCGCACTCCTCCTCCTCGGTGGCGGAGTAGAACGGCGAGCGGTAGAGGAACGGCCCCCAGAAGTGGACGACGCCGGCGGTACCGCTGTCGCTGGCCCAGCGGCGCGGGTCACCGGTGATGTTGATCGCGGTGGCGGTGCCGCCGTGGTACGAGCGGTAGGCCGAGAGCACCTTGGGGCGGCCCGTGTGCAGCCGGGCCATCCTGATCGCGTGCTCGACGGCCTCGGCGCCGCCGTTGGTGAAGAAGATCTTGTCCAGGTCCCCGGGGGTGCGCCCGGCGATCAGCCGGGCCGCCTCGGAGCGCGCCTCGATCGCGAACGCGGGCGCGAAGGTGGCGAGCCGGCCCGCCTGCTCCTGGATCGCCGCGACGACCTTCGGGTGCTGGTAGCCGATGTTGGTGTAGACGAGGCCGCTGGTGAAGTCGAGGTAGCGGTTCCCGTCGTAGTCCCAGAAGTACGCCCCCTCGGCGCCTGCGACGGCGAGCGGGTCGATCAGGCCCTGGGCGGACCAGGAGT
Source organism: Streptomyces genisteinicus (assembly GCF_014489615.1). GTDB lineage: Bacteria > Actinomycetota > Actinomycetes > Streptomycetales > Streptomycetaceae > Streptomyces > Streptomyces genisteinicus. The sequence continues at coordinate 3,841,099 of NZ_CP060825.1, read as the reverse complement.
GGAACACATGGGCGCGGTCCGCCGCCTTGACGGCGGCACCGGTCTGCGGATCGGCGTGAGGCACATGAGGGGTCATGCGGTTCAGCGTAAGGAGCGGCCGGCGGGGGCCGACATGGCCACCTTGTATGGCGTCGGCCGCTTATCCGGGCAAGGTGTCGGGCCGCACCGGAGAGCAATTGACAGCATACTGTCGTCATGACAGCCTGTTGTCATCATCGGGCCGCGCGCCGAGGAGGGCACCATGTCCCGCACCACCGTCCATCTGGCCGTCTACGACACGTTCGCCGACTGGGAGACGGGCCACACCACGGCCCATCTGACCCAGCACGGGTTCCGCGTGCGGACCGTCGGCGCCACCACCGGACCCGTCACCACCATGGGCGGTCTCCGGGTCCTCCCCGACCTCGCCCTCGACGACCTCGACCCGGACGACAGCGCGCTGCTGATCCTCACCGGCGCCTCGCTCTGGGACACCGGGGACGACCTCGCCCCCTTCGCCGCGAAGGCCCGCGCCTTCCTCGCGGCGGGCGTGCCGGTCGCCGCGATCTGCGGGGCGACGGCCGGCCTCGCCCGCGAGGGCCTGCTCGACGACCGGGCGCACACCAGCGCCGTCCCGTTCTACCTGGACGCCACGGGCTACGCGGGCGGCGCGCACTACCGGGACGCCGACGCGGTCACCGACGGCGACCTGATCACCGCGGGCCCCACCGAGCCGGTGGCACTGGCCCGCGAGGTCTTCGCCCGGCTCGGCGTCCTCGACGGCCCGCGCCTCGGCGCCTGGTACCGGCTGTTCCACGACTCGGACCCGGCCGCGTACGAGATCCTCGCGTCGTGAGCACGGACGACGGCGGGCGGGCGGCGCCGTTCACCGCCCCCGGGGAACGGCTCGGCCCCCGACACCCCCGGGAGCTCCTCACCCGCACCGCGCTCGGCGTCTTCCGGCTCAACGGGCACTTCGTCGCGGTCTCGGACGGCATCGCCCGCGAGTCGGGGCTGACGGCCGCCCGCTGGCAGGTCCTCGGGGCCGTGGTCCGCGAGCCGGCGACCGTCGCCTCGGTCGCCCGGACCACGGGCACCACCCGGCAGAGCGTCCAGCGCATCGCCGACGTCCTCGTCGAGCAGGGCCTCGCCGCGTACGCGGACAACCCGGCGCACCGCCGCGCCAGACTGCTCGGGGCGACCGCCGCCGGGCGGGAGGCGGTCCGGCGGCTCGGCCCCGGCCACGCGGCGCTGGCGCACCGGCTCCTGGCGGAGCTGGGGGAGGCGGAGTTCGCGGAGACCGTGCGGGTGCTGGAGCGGCTGTCACGGGCGATGGACGCGATCGAGTCCGGCGGCGACCGGGAGCCCGGCGGGCGGTGAACGGCGCCGGCGCGGCCGCCCGGCACCGACCGGTTCCGCCGGCGACCGGTCTCCGTCGCGCGGTGAACGGCGCCGCCGGACCACGGACGGCGGCGGGCCGACGGCCCCCGTCTCCGGCGGCCTATCCTTCCTCCGACCGCCGGACATGCGGTACTTCAGGCACGGGGGAGGGCCGGATGGCCTTGGAACAGCTGGCACCCGGGGATCCGCGCACCATCGGCGACTACCGGCTGCTGGCCCGGCTCGGCGCGGGCGGGATGGGCCAGGTCTATCTGGCCCGGTCCGCCCGCGGGCGGACCGTGGCCGTCAAGCTGGTGCGCCCGGAACTGGCCGCGCAGGAGGAGTTCCGCGAGCGCTTCCGCCGGGAGGTGCGCTCCGCGCGCCGCATCGGCGGCCCGTGGACGGCACCCGTCCTGGACGCCGACACGGAGGCGGCGGCACCGTGGGTGGCCACCGGCTACGTCGCCGGCCCGGCCCTGGGCACGGTCGTCGCGGAGCACGGCCCGCTGCTGGAACGCAGCGTCACCGTCCTCGCCGCAGGCCTGGCGCAGGCGCTGACCGGCATCCACGCGACCGGGGTGGTGCACCGGGACCTCAAGCCGTCGAACGTCCTGATCACGATCGACGGACCGCGCGTCATCGACTTCGGCATCGCCCGTGCCCTGGAGACCGTCACCGACGGCGGGCTGACGCGCACCGGCGCGCTCATCGGCTCCCCCGGTTTCATGTCGCCCGAGCAGATACGCGGCGACCGGGTGACCGCCGCCTGCGACGTCTTCTGCCTGGGGTCCGTCCTGGTCTACGCGGCGACCGGGCGGCTGCCGTTCGGCACGTCGGCGAGCGGGGTGCACGCGCAGATGTACCGCATCGCGCAGGAGGAGCCGTCGCTCGACGGCGTACCCGGCGACCTCCGCGACCTGGTCCTCGACTGCCTCCGCAAGGACCCGGCGGCGCGGCCGGGGCTGCCGGAGGTGCTGGAGCGCACGGCTTGGGCACGGCAGCCGGAGAGCGAGCCGTGGATCCCCGGGTCCCTGGTCGCCCGACTGGGACGGCACGCGGTCGAGTTGCTGGAGTACGAGCAGCCGGGCGCCGACGACGGCACCGGGCCCACCGCGACCCTCGCCGCCCCGCCGCCGGACCGGACCGCGACCCCGCCCGCGCGACCCGCCACGCCACCGCCCGCCCCCGGAACCCCGCCGACCGCCGCACGGGCCCCGCACACCTCCGCGGCCCCCGGCACGGACCCCACCACCCCCGCGCACCCCGACCCTGTGCACCACGCAACCCCGGCGCAGCCCGCCCCGGCTCACCCCGCCACCCCGCACCCCGCCACCCCCGCGCACTACGCCCCCGCCGTCCCGCCCGCCGCACGGCCGGCCGGCCCGCCCGCCGCCCTCCCGGGCGGTGCCCCGGGCGCGCCCGGGCCGCACCCGTCCGCACCGGGACGCTCCCGGATCGCCGGCACCCTCGCCCTCGTGGCCGTCGCCCTGGTGGTCGCCCTCGGGGCGGGCGGCGCGGTCTACGCGGTCATGTCCGGCGACGGCGGCCCGGGGACCGGGGCCGCCGGACGGACGCCGTCCGGGGACACGTCAGCCCGGGCCGACGGCACGGCGGAGGCCGGGGCGTCGGCGGGCGCGCACGGGGACGAGGCGGCCACGACGCCGTCCGCCTCGCCCTCCGCGGAGGAGGGCGCGGTACCCCTGGAGTACATCGGGAGCTGGCGTGCCGCGTTCGACACGGCGGAAGGCACCAACGTGCGCGACATGACGATCCGTCAGGGGCAGCCGGGCGAAATGGTCATGACCCTCACGGGCACCGGCCCGGGATACGACTGCTCCTGGACGGCGACCCTGCGCGCCGCGGGCCCGCCGCTCGAACTCGGGCCCACCCGGGTCACCTCGGGCGACCCCGCGTCCTGCTCCCCCGGCCAGTGGAGCCGGCTCGACATGCCGTCCGACACCAGGATCGTGCGCGAGCTCGTCGGTTCGGGCGGCGCACCGCTCACCTACGAGAAGACGGGCTGACCCGCGCCGCCCGCCCCCGGGCGGCGGACGTCCGGACCCGCGGGCGCGATGAGGGCGGGCCGCCGGGCCGCCCCCGGCGCGCGGGCCGCCGGGCCGGGTCCGGACCGCGGCGGGCAGCACCCCGCGGAACGGCGGCGGGCGGCGGGCGCCTCGGGGCGTGCGGCAGACGTCTCTCCTGCCCCGCCTCCGGGCGGACGGAGCCGCTTCCCGCGACCCGCCCTCGCGCACCAGGCCGTGTCCGACACATGGCGCCGTCCGCCCGAAGGGCGGGCCAGGCGGGATGTGCCGGACACGGCCTACCCCCAGCTCGCCGCCTGGAAGGTGCGGAACTCGCGCCGGTCCTCGGCCGAGGCGACCCAGCGGGCCGCGACCAGGGCGGCCAGGCTCACCCCGATGATGCCCAGGCCGACCCCCGGATCGTCGAGCCCGACGATGCCCTCGCTCCGGCGCCGCGCGACGGGGGCGCCGGGGGCCTGCCCGGCCGGCGGCGCGGCACCGGCCGCGGGCGGCGCCGCCGGGCCGGTCCCGGCGCCGTCCCCGGTGTCCCCGGCTCCCTCGTCGCGCGGCGCCGGAGCGGCGGCGGGCGTGATGCCGGAGAGCCGCATCCCGAGCGCGTCCAGCGCCGCGCCGACCGGCTGGAAGTAGGTCGTGCCGCCGACGGCGCAGTCGCCGTCCCCGCCGGAGGTCACACCCAGCGCGAGACCCTCGGCGAACAGCGGTCCGCCGCTGTCCCCCGGCTCGGCGCAGACGGTGGTCTCGATCAGTCCGGTCACCGTGCCCTCCGGGTAGTTGACCGTCGCGTCCACCGCCGTGACCCGCCCGGTGCGCAGGCCGGTGGTGCTGCCGCTGCGGAAGACCTGGGCCCCGACGGCCGGCTCGGTGAGCCCCACGATCCGCACCCCCCGGCCGCCGCCCACCAGGACGGTGTTGGTCCGGTCGGCATCGGTGGGGTTCGCGTACCGCACGGCCGAGAAGTCGCTGCCCGGGAAGGCGGAGACGACCGTGGTGCCCACCGGCGCGAGACTCCGCTCCCCGGCCGCCCAGGCCACGCCCTCCGGCCCGCAGTGGCCTGCCGTGAGGAGGTAGGCGTCCCGGCCGTCGGTGACGTTGAACCCGGCCGAACAGCGCCGCCCCGGGCCGACGATGGGCGCCGCGCCGTCCACCCGGGTGGTGAACGCTCCCCGGGTGCGCTCCATCCGCACCCGGCCGCCCATCCGCTCCGCCAGCGACGACATCCGGGACCAGTCCGCGGCCGTGACGGTGCTGTCGGCGCGCACGGTCACCTCGTTGGCCGCGTAGTCGACCGACCACGCGGTGCCGGGCACCCGGGGCGCGGAGCGCAGCTCGCCGACCGCCGCGCGGAGCCGGTCGGCGCTGTGCCGGACCAGCTCCGCGCGGGCGCCGGCCGCCCGCACCTCGCGTGCCGCCGCGGCGTCCGTGACGGCGACGACGGTCCGTCCGTCGGCGGCGGTCCAGCTGCCGGCCGTGCGACCGGTGCCCAGCCGGGCCGTCAGGTCGGCCGCCCGGACGGCGGGCCCGTCCGGGAGCTCGCCGGCCGTCGCGCCCGAGGCGACCAGTCCGCCGAGGACCAGTCCGCCGGCCGCGGCCAGGCGCACCAGCCGCCGGAGGGTGCGTCGTGCGTGCCTCATGCGCGATCCCCCTGCGTCGTCGTCGCGGTGTGCGGTGTTCCATACGCGGGGCGGCGGCGGCCCGTTCACGTGAGGCTCGCCGCACTCCCGTGGACAGGCCGTGAAGCCGGGCACCGCGGGCGGCGCCCTGTGGAAGGATCGCGGCGTGGACGACCTGACCTCCGACGACCCCGCACGCATCGGCCCGTTCCGCCTCATCGGCCGGCTCGGCACCGGCGGCATGGGCCGGGTCTACCTGGCCCGTTCCGAGGGCGGCCGGACCGTGGCCGTCAAGGTGGTGCACCCGCAGCTGGCCGAACAGGACGAGTTCCGCCGCCGGTTCGCCCGCGAGGTGGCCGCGCTGGAGCGGGTCGGCGGCGGGACCGCGCCGGTGATCGCCTCCGACACCGAGGCCGCGTCGCCCTGGGTGGCCCTGACCTACGTGCCGGGACCCTCGCTGCGGAGCGTGGTCGGCGAGGAGTTCGGGCCGCTGCCCGCCGCCACGGTCCGGGCGCTCGCGAGCAGGCTCGCGGACGCGCTCGCGCACATCCACGCGGCCGGCCTGGTCCACCGCGACCTCAAGCCGTCCAACATCCTGCTGACCGTCGACGGGCCCTGCGTCATCGACTTCGGTGTCGCCCGCGCCCTGGACACCGTGACCGACGGGGGCCTGACCGGGACGGGCGCGGTCGTCGGCTCGCCCGGCTTCATGTCGCCGGAGCAGGTGCGCGGCGAGAAGCTGTCACCGGCGTCCGACATCTTCTGCCTCGGCGCGGTCCTGGCGTACGCGGCGACGGGTGTGGCGCCGTTCGGCACGGTCGACAGCGGCGCCCACGCCACCATGTTCCGCATCGCGCACGACGAACCGGACCTCGGCGGCCTGCCGGAGGAACTCGGCCCGCTCGTCCGCTCCTGCCTCGACAAGGACCCGGCCCGGCGCCCCGCGGCCTCCGTGCTCGCCGCCGGCGAGCAGGGCCCGCCGGGCGCCTGGCTGCCCGCCGACGTCCTCGCCGGTCTCGGCCGCAGCGCCGCCCGGGTGCTGGACGCGGACACGCCGGTGCCCGGCACGGCCGACCCGGCGTCCGTCACCGGGGACGGTCCGGCCACGGGCACCCGCCCCGGTCCGCCGCGCAGGCGGCGGCTCACCGTGCTCGCCGCCGCGCTGGCGGTGGCGGTGCTCGCGGGAGGCACGGCCGCCGTCGTCTGGCAGCAGCGCGACAGGGCCGCGGGGACCGCCGCCGACCGCTCCGCGCCGGCGGGCAGGGGCGGCGACGCCTCCCGCCCCTCCGGTGACGTGCCGCAGGCGTTCGTCGGCGCCTGGGAGGGCGTGCTCGCCGGCACCGCCGACGTCCCCAAGTCCACCGGGCGGATCGAGATCGGGCAGGGCCGGCGGGGCGAGAAGGCGGCCGTGTACGCCACCGTCACCGGTGAACGGCTGTGCATGGGCCGCTCGGTGCTGGTGTCGGCGGACGCGGACCGGATCGTCTTCGGCGAGAGCGACGTGACGGTCAGCGTGCCCGGGAAGGAGTGCACCCCGGCCGCGCACCAGACGCTCACGGTCCGCTCCCCCGATGTCCTCGAATGGACGTCGGGCGCGGTGACGGCGACCTTCCGCCGGGCGCCCACGGGGCCGGAGGTGGTCCCGGCGAAGTTCCTCGGCGAATGGCTGGAGGACGAGTCGGGCCCGCAGTGGGACGGCGGGCAGGCCGCGCTCTTCGAACGCCGGCTGACGGTGACCCAGGGGCCCGTGGGCTCCGCCGTCGTCCGCTTCGCGTCGGACATCCCGAGGACCGACGAGGAGACCGGCGAGCCGACCGGCGGCAGCCTCCACTGCGCCTCCACGGCCGTGCTGGCGGGCGCGGGCGGCCTGCTCGTGCTCGGCCCGCCGACCCCCGACGAGAAGGTGTCGGACCCCGAGTGCTGGGGCGACGGCGGCTCGCAGAACCTGCGGATCGCCCCGTACGGCGGGAAGGAGCGGCTGCTCGCGTACGGGATGGGCGCGGACGGCGAGCCCGGCGTGTACCTCCGCGACTGACCTCGCCCGCATCCTCGTACGCACCCGCAGCGCACCCGCACCCGCACCCGCTGAACGCGAGGCGAACTCCCGCACAACACACACCGGTCGGCGCCCCGGCGGCCGGAAACCGCCCTACCGTGACACCGTGGAGTGGCTGAGCCCCGAGAACGTCGTCGCCGTGACCACGGCCCTGCTCGGTGTCCTCGTCTCCTGCGGTGTGCTCTGGTACGAGCGCCGGGTCCCGCGACGGCGGCGCATCGGCTACCGCGTGCAGATGGACACCGCCATCGGCAGCAGCGTGCGCGCCGGGCGCCCCAACTTCCGCCTGGGGCTGTTCAACGAGGCGCCCGGGATGGCCGACGCGACCCTGGTCCTGCTGCGCATCGAGAACGACGGCTCGCAGAGCATCGCCGGGAACGACTACACCGGCCGCGAGATCCACGGGCTGAGCGTCGAGTTCACCGGCCGGACGGTGCGCGCCATAGCGGTCACCCAGCCGCTCGGCGCCGAGCACCTGATGGACCACTTCACCGCGTCGGCCGGCATGCGGCACAGCGGTGCGACCATCCACCTGCCCCGCGTCCCGCTCAACCAGGGCCAGCACTTCAAACTGCTGGTGCTGCTCACCTCAGGGCCCGTCGGCGGCGACATCACCGTCACCGGCGGGATCAGGGACGGCGACGTCCTGCCCAACCGGGCCGTCCCCACCGACGAGCGGCTGCCGCTCTTCAGCCGCGCCGCCCGGCTCGTCACGGTGCTGCTCACGGTGTGCGTCGTGACGCTCGCCTCGATCATCGTCGCCCGCGACGACGACCGTCCCCCGATGGGCTGTGCCACCGGCACCGTCACGCTGACGGGCTCGACCGCCTTCGAGCCGGTCCTGCGCGAACTGGCCGCGAAGTACGAGAAGGAGTGCGACGGCGCGACCGTCGAGGTCGACGCCCACGGCAGCAACGCCGGCATCCGGGCCCTCGCCGAGGCGGGCGCGGCGGCGAAGGGCGGCTCCCCCGCCGTGATCGCCCTCGCCGACGGCCCGAAGCCCGGCGGCCACCCCGCGCTGCGCGAACACCGGGTCGCCGTCTCGGTCTTCACCCTGGTCGTCAACGACGCCGTCCCGCTCACCGACCTCCCGCTCGACGACGTGCGCCGTCTCTACCGGGGCGAGATCACCAACTGGCGCCAGCTCGACGGCGTCACCGACCTGCCGGTGCGCCTGGTCAGCCGGGACGCCAACTCCGGTACCCGGGAGGTCTTCCAGCGCCGAGTCCTGCACCGCAACGAGCCGGTCAACTCCTCCCGCGACTGCGTCACCAAGGACGACCCCGGCGCCCCGGTCGTCCGCTGCGAACTGGACGGCACCCGGCAGGTGCTCGCCGCCGTCGCCGCGCACAAGGGCGCGATCGGCTACAGCGAACTGCGCTCCGGCGACGAGCTGAAGGGCCTCCACCGGCTGACGATCGACGGCGAGGCGCCCTCGGTGGACACCATCGACACGAGCGACTACCCGTACCGGGAGATCGAGTACGCCTACACCTACGGCCGCCCGCCCACCGACTCGCTGGTGGCCGGCTTCCTCGCGTACATGAGCCGCGGCGGCGGCCAGGACGTGATCACCACCCACGGCCACCTGCCGTGCGCCACGCCCAAGGGCCTGCGCGTCTGCGGCGAGGACAGCCCCTGACCGGGGCCCGCGCCGGTCCCCCGGAGCGCGCGCCGGACACGGCCGCGTCGCTGCCGGGGGCGGACCTCCCGCGTCACTACGCTGACGCCCGTGCGTCACGACGAGGAGCCCGCCGGGCGGGGCACCCGGGAGCTGGCCGAGGGCGCCGGGCCGTTCACCACCCGGCTGACCCGGCGCGGCGCCGGGGGCCTGGAGGCCGTCTGGGAGTCGCGCAGGGTCCGCAAGCTCGGTGCGCTGACCGTCCGCGCCGCGCACGAGGCCGAGGCGGTGGTGCGCTCCGCGGACGCCCCCACCCTGAACCGGCTGCGCGTCCTCAACGGCATCGCGGCGGTGACGTTCACCCTCGGAGGGCTGCTGTTCGCCGCCGGCGCGGGTCTCGCGATGGCGGACGCCGATCCGACCGCGGTGTCGGTCACCTATTTCACCGGCGGCCTGTTCTTCAACTCCGGCGGCTACGCGTCCCTGCTCCAGGCGATCAACGCCCCGCGGCGGGCGGAGGGCGGGGACCGGCTGGAGCCCGTCGCGTGGCGCTGGTGGAGCTACGAGCCGATGCGGATCGACTGGCTCGGCACGTTCCTGCTCTTCGCCGGCACGCTGGTCTTCGGGATCAACCTGCTGGACTCGTTCCTCCAGGGCCTCAGCACGCAGCAGGCGGCCCGGCTGGTGTGGGCGCCGGACGTGATCGGCTGTGTGCTCTTCCTGATCTCCGGCCAGCTGGCGCTCGCCGAGGTGTGCCACGGCCGCACCGGGGTCCTCGCGCACGAGCTCGGCTGGTGGATCACCACCGTCAACCTGGCCGGTTCGGCGTTCTTCATGATCGCCGCCCTCACCAGCCTGGTCACCCCGGGCGCGGACGTGCCGGTGGCCCTGGCCGTCTCCGACGCGGGCACGATGGCCGGGGCGCTGTGTTTCGCCGCGGCGGGGGTGCTCCAGTGGTTCGAGCACCCCTGATCCGGCCGCGGCCGGTACGGCAGGGGCCCGGACGGCGGGGGCCCGGACGGCGGGGGCTCAGTCCTCGTCGTTGGGCATCACCCGCAGGACCTTGCCCCGGTGGTCGGCGGCGATGTAGCCGCTCTGGCTGTGGTCGTTGCTGAGGTAGGCCGACATGCCCTTCGGGTCGCCGAAGGTCGGATCGGCGCCCTCGACGAGCAGGTACCGCATGGTGACGTCCGGGACGTTGAGCTCCTTGTCCGCCCGAGCGAAGAGCCCCGGCACGGCGTCCCAGTCGAAGTCGTCGACGTCGAAGGCGCTCTCCAGATCCGTCACGGACCCGCTGATGATGCCCTTCTCGACGCCCTTCCCCGGACGGTAGGTCCAGGTGTCGTACCGGGAGTTGCTGCCGTCGAGCATGACCTCGGCGGAGACGTGCTCCTGGTAGACGTTGAGGCTGCACAACCGGTCCGTGCCGGTCTCCTTCTTGAGCGCGGCGACCGCCGTGCGGATGCCCTCGGGGGTCAGCAGGTCGGCCGTCGCGGCGTCCGCCCCCTCCCCGCCCCCGGTGTCCGGCGACGCGTCCGGCCGGTCCGCCGCCCCCGTCGCGGACGGGGTGCGGGAGGCGCTCGCCGACGGCCCCGGCTTGCCGCCCGCCTCGCCGCCGGAGGCGTCGTCGGGGAGGAAGCGCCACACCAGGAGGCCCGCGGCCACCGTCGAGGCGAGCGAGGCGGTGACGACGATCCGCGTGATGCGCCGCCTCCGCCGTGCCTCCCCGGCGTCCCGCCCGTCCCCGGCGACCGTGATCCGCAGCGCGTGGTCGTGCGGTTGCCCGCCGGGCACGGCGTCCCGCACGGAGTGCGGACCCGCGAACGGCGGCGCCGTCCCGCCCCCGCCCGGGACGTGCCCGCCCGGGACGTGCCCGCCGGCCGGCGGTCCCGTCGGCGGGTCCGGTACGTACGGCGCGTCCGGTACGGACGGCCGCGCGGGCGGGGCCAGGTGGAACGAGGTCGTGCCGGCGTCCCGCTCCGGGGGCGGCGCCGCGGTCCGTCCGGCCGCCGCGTCGGCGAGCATCGCGTCCACGGCGTCCGGGGCGGGGCGGGCCGCCGGGTCCTTCGCCAGCATCGCGGCGAGCGCCGGAGCGAGCACACCGGCCCGGCGCGGCGGGGGCAACTCCTCGTTGAGGACGGCCGCGAGGGTCGCGAGGGTGCTGCCGCGGCGGAGCGGATGGTCGCCCTCGACGGCGACGTACAGCATCATCGCGAGCGACCACAGGTCGGCCTCCGGGCCGCCGTCGCCGCCCGCGATCCGCTCGGGCGCCATGTAGTCCGGCGTGCCGATGACGGAGCCGGTCGCCGTCAGCGCGGTCGACTCGCGGATGGCGGCGATGCCGAAGTCCGTGAGCACCGGCCGCCCGTCGGGCCGCAGCAGGACGTTCGCGGGCTTCACGTCCCGGTGCTGGATGCCCGCCGCGTGCGCGGCACGCAGCGCGGCGAACACCTCGCGTCCCAGAGCCGCGGTCTCCCGCGGCTCCATCGGTCCGCGGGCGAGCCGGTCGGCGAGCGAGCCGCCGGTGACGAGCTCCATGACCAGCCACGGGTAGGTGTGTTCGCCGCCGTCGACGACATGGTGGATGGTGACGACGTTCGCGTGGTCGACGCGGGCCAGCGCCCGGGCCTCGCGCAGCACCCGGGCCCGCAGCAGCGCGGCGGCCGGAGGGTCGTACTCGGCGAGCCCCGGATCGGGCGGCCTGACCTCCTTCAGCGCGACGGCCCGGTCCAGCACCACGTCCCGTGCCCGCCACACCGTGCCCATGCCCCCGCCGCCGAGCCTCGCCTGCAGCTCGAACCGGCCGTCGATCACCCGTCTGCCGGGCTCCCCCTCGCTCATGGCACGGGAGCCTACGAGACGGCGGTGACAGCGTCACAGCCCGTCCCGTACCGGCCGGTCGCGAACGGCGGGCGGGGCGCCCCGCGGGCTCAGTCGAGGGCGTCCGCGACCGGCCCCCACTCGCCGGGGCCGTCCGGGGCGTCGGCGGGCAGGGCCTGCCCGTCCCGGGCGCGCTCGCGTGCGCGGCGCAGCCCGCGGAGCTCGGCGAGCAGCCAGACCACGGCGACGACGGCGATCGCGCCGCCGCCGGTGTCACCGAAGGCGGGCCAGGTCAGGTAGGCGGCGGTGGTCCCCGCCGCCGTCGTCGCGGCGAGGACGGTTCGTATGGTTCGCATGGTGTCCGGTGGGACCGCCGAACGGGCCCGAGGGTTGTGCGCGATCCGCCGGTGCGTGCCTCGGGGCGGGGCCGCGGACACGTCCCGTCACCGGACCGAGCTGCCGACTGCCGGCTCCGGCGCCCCGCCCCGCACGCGGAGCACCCCTCCGCCGCGGAGCGCTGCCGGGGCGGCTTCCCGCACGGTCCGCGGCGGCCACCGTGCGGTGGCCGCCGCGGACCTGCCCCTCGGGGGCTTCCAGCGTGCCGCCTCCCACCTGCCCGCGCGAATCGATCTCCCGCCGCGCGCACCCGCCCCTCCCCCGCGCCCGCCCGGGCGACCGCGCCCCGCCGGAGAGCGCAGGTCACGAGCCGGATACAGAAGTTCACGGTACGGCGACAGCCGCGACCTCACGGCGGCGCTGTGCGAGGATCGGCCCGTGGATGAGCTGACACATGACGATCCGTCACATATCGGCCCCTACCGGCTCCTTGCCCGACTCGGAGCCGGTGGCATGGGCGAGGTCTACCTGGCCCGCTCGGCCGGCGGGCGTACCGTCGCCGTGAAACTCGTCCGCTCCGAGCTGGCCTCGGAGCCCGAGTTCCGCAGGCGGTTCGCCCAGGAGATCGCCTCCGCGCGGCGCGTGGGCGGCGAGTGGACCGCGCCTGTGCTGGACGCGGACACCGACGCGGCCTCGCCGTGGGTGGCCACCGGGTACGTGCCGGGCCCCTCGCTGCACGCGGTGATCGCGGGCCGCCCGGAGCCGCTGCCCGAGCGCTCCGTGCTCATCCTCGCCAACCGCCTCGCCCGGGCGCTCGTCGCCGTCCACGGCGCGGGACTGATCCACCGCGACCTCAAGCCCGCCAACATCCTCGTGACCATCGACGGTCCGCGGGTCATCGACTTCGGCATCGCCCGCGCGCTGGACGCGGTGACCGCCGACGGCAAACTGACCCGCACCGGCGCGGTGATCGGCTCCCCGGGCTACATGTCGCCCGAGCAGGTGCGCGGCGAGCCGCTGACGGCGGCGAGCGACGTGTTCTCGCTCGGTTCCGTGCTCGCCTTCGCCGCGACGAGGCGTCAGCCGTTCGGTTCGCCGGACAGCGGCATGCACGCGGTGATGTACCGGATCGCGCAGGAGCCGCCGGAGCTGTCGGGCCTGCCCGACGGCCTCTCGGAGCTGGTGGGCGCCTGCCTGGCGAAGGAGCCCGCCGACCGGCCGTCGCCGGCCGAGCTGGTGGAGCGGACCGCCGCAGTCGCCTCGGGCGCGGACGCCGACGCGGAACCGTGGCTGCCGTCCGGGCTGATCGCCGAACTGGGCCGTCAGGCAGCCCAGTTGCTGGACTCGGAGGCCCCCGGGACCAGGGTCGCGTTCCCCGCGCCGCCGGTGGCGCCACCCCTGCCCACGACCGTGCCCCGGTCGTCGGCTCCGGTGCCGCCCGGCTCGACGCCGCCCCCGCCGCTGTCCCCGCCCACGGCTCCGCCGGCGCCCGTGAACGCGCCGCCGGTCCCGGAGGCGGAGCCCACCCCGCCGCCGGAGGCGGCCCCGGCGCCCGCATCCGCGCCGGAGCCGGCCCCGGCGTCCGGCGCCGAGCCGCCGCAGACTCCCGCGTCCTCCCCCGCGGGGCAGGCCCCCGCCCCGGCGTCCGACCCGGCGCCTGCGCCCGCACCGGCCCCGGTCGCGGCGCCGCTGGGCGTCTTCGGCGATCCGCTGCCGACGGCGCCGACGCCGTCCCCCGCTCCGGCGCGCCGGCGGCGCACCGGAGTGGTGATCGGCGCGGTCGCCCTCGCGGTCGCCCTGATCGGCGGCGGCGCCACCTACGCCGCGATGACCCTCGGCGACGACGGGAAAGGCAGCAAGGACACGAGCGCCGGGGGCGCGAAGAACTCGAAGGAGCCCGTCGGCGGGGGCGGCGCAAAGCCCACCGGCGGGCCGACCGGCGGGGCGGTCACCTCTGCACCCGGTCCCGCGCCGTCGGCGTCCATCGGCGGATCGATCGCCGAGGAGTACCTGGGCACCTGGCAGGGCGAGGGCAGGAACGGCGACGGCGACGTCGTCTCGCTCCGGCGGATCACCATCTCCCAGGGCATCGAGGGCGAGGACGTCGCCACGACGTTCAACTCCTTCGAGTCCCAGCTGTGCACGGGCGCCGCGAAGCTGGTCTCGTTCGGCAACCTGATGGTCCTGGACTCGCGTTCGGTCACCAGCGTCCCGGAGGACGGCTGCAGCGACGGCGGCGAGCAGACGCTGCGGCTGCGCGACGACGGCTCGCTGACCTGGACCAGCGGCGACGGCGACGAGACCGCGATCCTCAAGCGGACCGAGCCGTCCGACACCCCGGTCCCCGCCGAGTTCCTCGGCACCTGGAAGCGCCAGGGCATGGAGAGCGGCACCTCCATGACCCTGCGCCTGGAGCAGGGGCCGTACGGCGAGGTGGTGGCCAGGTGGACCGGCGACGGCCCGGCCTACCACTGCGAGTGGGAGAGCATCCTCGCGGACGCGAACAGCACCTCGGTGCGTCTCGGGCCGTCGATCGTGACGGTCGCCGAGCCGGAGGACCAGTGCGAGAAGGGCGTGACGGAGACGATCCGGCTGAAGAGCACGGACGAGGCCGTCATCGCCCAGGTCGGCAGCGACGACCCGCCCGCCGCCTTCCGCCGCGCGGAGTGACCCGCCGCCCGCCGGGCAGCTGTCCGGCGGGCGACGGCGAACGGGGCGCCCCGCTGCGGTTCCGCCACCTGCGGGCCGGCGGGGCCCGCAGGCGGCAGACCTCCGGCGCCACGGACCCGAAGCCCCCGCAGGCCTACAGACCTACAGGAACGAGTTGATCTCGATCGTCTCGGTCCGGCCCGGACCGACGCCGATCGCCGAGATCGGCGCGCCGGACATCTCCTCCAGCGCCTTCACGTAGGCCTGCGCGTTCTTCGGCAGGTCGGCGAAGGTCTTGGCCTTGGTGATGTCCTCGGACCAGCCCGGCAGGGTCTCGTAGATCGGCTTCGCGTGGTGGAAGTCGGTCTGCGAGTAGGGAAGTTCCTCGACCCGCTTGCCGTCGATCTCGTAGGCGACGCAGACCGGGATCTGCTCCCAGCCGGTCAGCACGTCCAGCTTGGTGAGGAAGAAGTCGGTCAGGCCGTTGACCCGGGTCGCGTAGCGGGCGATGACCGCGTCGAACCAGCCGCAGCGGCGGTCACGGCCGGTGGTCACACCGCGCTCGCCGCCGATGCGGCGCAGCGCCTCGCCGTCCTCGTCGAAGAGCTCGGTCGGGAACGGGCCCGCGCCGACACGGGTGGTGTACGCCTTGAGGATGCCGATGACCCGGCTGATCTTCGTCGGGCCCACGCCCGCGCCCGTGCAGGCGCCGCCCGCGGTCGGGTTGCTGGACGTGACGAAGGGGTACGTGCCGTGGTCGACGTCGAGGAGCGTGCCCTGGCCGCCCTCGAAGAGGACGACCTTGCCCGCGTCGATGGCGTCGTTGAGGATCAGCGTGGTGTCCGCGACGTACGGCCTGAGCGCGTCCGCGAACTGGAGCATCTCCTCGACGATCTTCGCCGGCTCGATGGCGCGCCGGTTGAAGACCTTGGCGAGCAGCTGGTTCTTGGACTCCAGCGCCGCCTCGACCTTCTGCTCCAGGATCGACTCGTCGTAGAGGTCCTGGACGCGGATGCCGGTGCGGTTGATCTTGTCGGCGTAGGTCGGGCCGATGCCGCGGCCGGTGGTGCCGATCTTGCGCTTCCCGAGGAACCGTTCCGTCACCTTGTCGACGGTGACGTTGTACGGGGTGATCAGATGCGCGTTACCGCTGATCAGCAGCTTGGACGTGTCCACACCGCGGTCGTTCAGCCCGCTCAGCTCGGAGAGCAGGACCGCGGGGTCGACGACAACGCCGTTGCCGATGACCGGAGTACATCCGGGCGAGAGGATTCCGGAAGGGAGGAGATGCAGCGCATACTTCTGGTCACCGACGACCACCGTGTGGCCCGCGTTGTTGCCACCCTGATAGCGCACCACATAGTCCACGGATCCACCGAGGAGGTCGGTGGCCTTTCCCTTGCCCTCGTCACCCCACTGAGCACCGAGCAGCACAAGTGCGGGCACAGGCGTACACCCCTTCCGGGCGGGGCAAGACGAAGGTCAGGGGCCTGAGCCGTGCCTGAGTCTTCGGACCGGTTGCCCCGGAATAGACGAAGCCCCTGGCGCAATAGCGCAAGGGGCTCTTGCACAAAGATGCTACCCGAGGAAGGACCGAGGTGTCGGATCACGACCAGCTGCTGGTGGTCATCGACCCGGTCGCCCGCCGAATGGACGGCGAATCCGTGCGTATCGCGAAGGATGTGCTGCGTGGCGGGTCGGAGGCGAAAATCTGTCTCCCCGACGGTCCGGAAGAATTCGCCCGGGCACTCGCCCGGCGCGGCTCCAGGAGGCCCGTGGTCGTCGGCGACGACCGCGCGCTGCTGCGCGCGGTGGGCCTGCTCCACCGCGACCGCTGGCTCGGCGACGGCGCCCTCTCCCTGGTCCCGGTGGGCACCTCGGTGCAGCTGGCGCACTCCCTCGGCGTGCCCGCCGGCGCCGTCGCGGCGGCCCGCGCGGTGCTCGACGGGGCCGTGCGGCGGCTCGACCTGCTCGTCGACGAGTCCGACGGCGTCGTCCTGGGCGGTCTGACGATCCCGGCGCTCCGCTCGGCCGCCCGCGCCGAGGCCTCGGTGTGGCACGCCGCCCGCTCCCTGGTCCGCACCCTGGTCGGACCCGCCCCGCCCGCCGCGGCCCCGCGCCACCACCGCCTGCGGGTGGAGGCGGACGGCGTGGTGCTCGCGGACCTGGACGAGCCGGTGGAGGCCGTGACGGTCAGGGCCGGTCCGGACGGCCGCGCGGCGGTCGTCGTCCGCCGCCGCGCCGCACCGGCCCCGCTCCGGGCGGACGCGCTCTCGGTCACGGTCTCGGGCCCCGACTTCCGCTACCGCGCCGACACCCACGTCACCGGCCCGGTCCGCACCCGCACCTGGACCGTCCGCCCCGGCGCCTGGGGGCTGACCCTGCCCGCGGCGTAGCCCGGTCCGCCGGGTTCCGCCGCGGGGCCGTCTCCCGGGGAACCGGGGCGGCTCAGCCGTCCGCCCGCGCGGCCTTGAGCGCGCGCCGGCGGTCCGCGGCCCTGCGCGCCCGCCGCTGGTCCGTCACGGCCGGCAGCTCCTGCCGGACGAACGCGAGGAACTCCGCGCTCTCCGTCATGCGGCCCCCGCCGGGGTCCCTCTGCCGAGCAGGCCGGCACCGGCGCGCAGCACCGGGGCAGGCCGGCGACCGGGCCCTGGCGGAACGGCCGCGGCGACGGCGCACGGGAAGCGCGGCGTCCCGCCCGCCATACGGCCCGGCACGGGAACCGGAGCGCGGCGCCGGACGTCGTGATCATCATGGACCGCTCCACCCGCACCGGCTGCCTCGGCCTCGCGCTCGCCCTGCTCGGCGCCTGCGCCGCCGTGCTGAGCTGGGCCCCGCTCGCCCGCGTCAGCGTGCACGGCGGCTTCGAGCAGCAGCACCGGGACCTGAGCGTGCTCTGGATCGACCTGCCGCTCGTCGCGCTCGGCGGGGCCCTGGTGCCGCTCGCCGTCTGGCTGCTGGTGATCCGGGCCGCCAAGCGGGCGCTGCCCGCGCTGCTGGCCGCCGTGGCCGCCGGAGCCCTCGGCGTGTGGGGGCTGACCAGCTGGTGGGAGCCGTACGAACGGCCCGAGTTCCCGTACATGGACACCGGGCTCGCCCGCACCGGCCCCGGGGCCTGAGCCCGGCGGTCACACCTCGACGGCCAGCTCCTCCAGCCCGCGGATCACGAAGCCCGGCTTCCACTCCGGTTCGCGCACGAGCCGCAGCCCCGGCGCCCTGCGCAGCAGTTCCCCGAAGGACGCCGCCAGCTCCAGACGGGCGAGCGGAGCGCCCAGGCAGTAGTGGATGCCCGCCCCGAAGCTGATGTGCGGGTTGTCGGAGCGGGACAGGTCCAGTTCGTCGGGCCGGTCGAAGCGGGCCCCGTCGCGGTTGGCGGAGCCGAAGAGCAGCGCGAGTTCGCTGCCGCGCGGCACGAGCGTGCCGTCGATCTCGATGTCGTCGAGGACCCAGCGCTCGAAGAGCTGGAGCGGGGTGTCGAACCGCATCAGCTCCTCCAGGGCCGTGGGCAGCAGCGCCGGGTCCGCGCGCAGCGCCGCCAGCTGATCCGGGTGGCGGAAGAGCGTCCACCAGCCGTTCGCGGTGGTGTTCACCGTCGCCTCGTGGCCGGCGTTGAGCAGCAGGACGCAGGTGGAGATCATCTCCTGCTCGCTGAGCCGGTCCTCCTCCTCGTGCGCGAGGATCAGCGCGGAGACCAGGTCGTCGCCCGGCGCGGTGCGCCGCTCGGCGATCAGCTCCCGCAGGTACGCGCTGAACTCCAGCGACGCCCGGACGGCCCGCCGCGCGGTCTCCTCGGAGGGACGGAGCTCGTACATTCCGCAGATGTCGGCCGACCAGGGCCGCAGCAGCGGCCGGTCGGACTCCGGCACACCGAGCATCTCCGCGATCACGGCGACCGGCAGCGGCTCGGCCACCGCCGCGACCAGGTCGCCGCCGCCCGCGTCCACGAGATCCCCGACCAGTTCCGCGGCGAGCCGCCGCACCACCGGTTCCAGCCGCTGCACGGTGCGCGGTGTGAACGCCTTGGTCACCAGGCGGCGGATCCGGGTGTGGTCGGGGGCCTCCAGGTCGAGCAGCCCGTGGTCGTTGAGGGTGTGGAACGGCTCGTGCTCCCCCGGCGGCGGCGTCCTCCCGAACTCCTCGTGCCCGAAACGGTGCAGGTAGGTCCGCCCCAGCCGGCGGTCCCGCAGCAGCGCGGAGACGTCCGCGTGGCCCGGCACGAGGTACTGCCGCGTCGGCTCGTAGCGGTGGACGCGCCCCAGCGCCCGCAGCTCGGCGAAGTCCGGGTAGGGGTCGGCGGCGAAGTCCGGGTCGTCGGGCCGGAAGAGGCGGAGGGCTGCGTCGTTCATACCGGGACGCTAACCCCGTCCGGCGACCGCGGGACAGCCCTCACGCCGGGGTGACCAGCCGCGCCTCGTACGCGAAGACCGCAGCCTGGGTGCGGTCCCGCAGCCCGAGCTTCACCAGCACCCGGCTGACGTGCGTCTTGATCGTGGACTCGGCGACCACCAGGTGGGAGGCGATCTCCGCGTTCGACAGGCCCTGCGCGATCAGCACCAGGACCTCGGTCTCGCGCTCGGTCAGATCCCCGACCTGCGTCATGGCGGCGGGCCGCGGAGTCTCGGAGAGCTTGGAGAACTCGGTGATCAGCCGGCGGGTGACCGTCGGCGCCAGCAGCGCCTCGCCGGCCGCGACGACCCGCACGCCCTCCGCGAGCTGACGGGCCGAGGCGTCCTTCAGCAGGAAGCCCGAGGCCCCGGCGCGCAGCGCCTGGTACACGTACTCGTCCAGGTCGAACGTGGTGAGCACCAGCACCTTCGCGCCGCTGTCGGCGGCGACGATCTCCCGGGTGGCGTCGATGCCGTTCAGCTCCGGCATGCGGATGTCCATGAGCACGACGTCGGGCGCCAGCTCGGCGACCCGGGAGACGGCCTGGCGGCCGTTGACGGCCTCGCCCACCACCTCGATGTCGGGCATGGCGTTCAGCAGCACCGAGAATCCCTCGCGGACCATGGCCTGGTCGTCGACGATGAGGACGCGGATCGTCATGAGGTCTCCTCGGTGGCGGGGGCCGGGGCGACGGGGATGAAGGCGGTCACCTCGTACCCTCCCTCGGCGGTGGGCTCGGCGGTCATCACACCGTTCAGCATGGTCACCCGCTCGCGCATGCCCGTGATGCCGTGGCCGGCGCCCGGCGAGGGCTTCACCAGGTCGCGGGGCGCGGTGTTCACCACGCGCAGGCCGATGCCGCCCAGCACGTACGACACCTCGACCCGCGCCGTCGAGCCCGGGGCGTGGCGGAGCGCGTTGCTCAGCGCCTCCTGGATGATCCGGTAGGCCGACAGCTCCACCCCCTGGGGCAGCTCGCGCACCGCGCCGGTGACCGCCTTCTCGGTCTCCAGCCCGGCGTCGCGGACGTTGGCGAGCAGGTTGTCCAGGTCGCTGAGCATCGGCTGCGGGGCGTCCGGCGCCTGGTAGTCCTCGGCACGGACGACGCCGAGGATGCGGCGCAGCTCGGTCAGCGCGGCGACCGCGTTCTCCCGGATCGTGGCGAACGCCTTCTCCAGCTCCTCCGGCGGGTTCTCCACGCGGTAGGGCGCCGCCTCGGCCTGGATGGCGACGACCGACATGTGGTGGGCGACGACGTCGTGCAGCTCGCGGGCGATGTTGGTGCGCTCCTCCAGCAGCGTGCGGCGCCCGCGCTCGGTCGCGGTGACCGTCTGCTGGGCCTCGACCTCCTGCCGGGCGTCCCGCCGGATCAGGACCATGCTGACGACCAGCAGCGCGACGGCGGAGAGGAAGAGCATCGCGGGGGCGTTGGTGCCGTAGCCGCGGCTGAGGAAGGTGCTGGTGAACATGGAGTACGCGGCCGTCAGGGCCCACATCCAGGCCGCCGTGCGGGGCCGGGTGCGCAGGGCGACGACGGTCATCACCGTGAGGTGCGCGAGGAAGCCGCCCGGCGACCACGGCCACTCGCCCCAGGCCCCGCTCAGCACGGCGACGAAGGGCGTGCTGAGGAGCGAGAACCAGAACGCGCCGACCGGCCTGATCAGGGTCATCGCGACGGTGCCGGCGGGCACGAGGCCGAGGAGCAGCGCGTCGAAGTCCCCGCCGTCCGAGGCGGACGCGAGGAACAGCGAGCAGAAGGCGAGGAAGAGCACGGTGGCGTGCGGAAGCCACACCGCGCGGCGGCGTATCCGCTCACCGGGCAGCCTGCGCACCAGCCCGCTGTCGGCGGACAGCGGCGGCAGCGGGCGGTAGGCGAACGCGTCGTGGAACAGGTCCTGGCGGAGGCCGCTGAGCGCGCCCTGGGCCAGGCGGTACTCGGGGCTGCGAGTCTTCTCGGTCACGTATCGACGGTAAGCGGCCCGGCGGGCGGGGTCGTCACCTTCGGTACGGATCCTTCGGCATCCGCCTTGAGGACTACCAGGTGGGACGGGGTGGGGGCCGGGCCCGCCCCACTCCCCGGGGGCGGGGCCCGGGGAGTGGGGCGCGAACGGGCCCGGAACCGCCGTGACCACCCGGGCCCCGGGCACACGCCCCCCGCCGCCCCTGAACCGCCCCGGCCACGCGCCCCGTCCGGCCCCCCGCGGCCCCCCGCGCAGGAGCCCTCCCGCGCCCGGTCCGCGCTACGCGCGGAACGCGTCCGCGTGCTCGCGCGCCCAGGCGTCGAAGCTCCGCGCGGGGCGGCCGGTGACCTTCTCGACGGTGCCGGAGACGGTGCGGCCGACGAGCGGGGTGTTCTTGTACACGTCCAGCAGGAACGCGATCGTGGCCTCGTCGGCCCCCGCCGCCGTCCACTCCTCCAGTGCCTCGTCCTCGCTCAGCTCCACCAGCCGGATGTCCCGGCCCCGGGCGTCGGCGAGCACCCGGACCCGCTCCCGCAGCGTCAGCACCTGCGGCCCCGTGATGACGTACGCCTGCTCCTCGTGGCCGTCCTCGGTGAGCGCCACCGCCGCGACCGCGCCGATGTCCGCCTCGTGGACGAGGGCGCTCAGCCGGCCGGCGAACGGTGCCCGCACCTCGTCGGCGGTGCGGACGCCGTCCGCCCACTCGTGGGTGTTGCCCATGAACTCGACGGGCATCAGCACCGTCCACGGGATGCCGCCCGCCCGTACCGCGTCCTCCACGGGGGTGTCCCCGCCGCCGTTCAGCACGGTCACCCGGCGCACCCCGGCGGCCCGGGCGAGTTCGAGGATGCGGGGGCCGGTCTCCAGCGGGGCGAACGCGCCCCCGTCGAAGGTGATCAGGTGGAGACCGGTGACGCCCTCCAGCGCGGACTCCAGGGTCTCCGGTGCGGAGAGGTCCCCGCCGACGGCCTCGACGCCCTCCGGGAAGCGGGCCGCCGCCGGGTCGCGGGTCAGGGCGCGGACCGTGTGTCCGCGCCGCAGGAGTTCGGCCACCACCTCGCGGCCGACGGTGCCGGTCGCTCCGGTGACGAGAAGGGTGGAAGGGTGCTCGCTCTGTGTCATGGGGCCCACCGTAGGAAGGCTTGCGGTCAGTTCGTGTCCGCGATCCGGTGGGCGCCGCGCCTTTCCTACCAGGCGAGTTGGGCGATCTCCTCGGCGACCACGGCGCAGGCGTCGGCGGCCGGGTCGATCAGCGGGAAGTGGCCGACCTCCTCCAGCAGCGTCAGCCCGACGGTCTCGCCCGCCAGGGCCGCGGCGTCGACGTAGGCCTCGCCGACGGTCTGCGGCACGACGATGTCGCAGCGTCCCTGCACCACGACGGTGGCGATGCCGGTGGGCAGCAGGCCGGCCGGGTCGGTGTGCGCCGCCCGCTCCTCGTACGCCTCGGCGCCGAGCAGCTGGCGGACCGCGCCGCCGCACACGTCGAGCCCGACGGCGGTCCCGAAGTCCGCGATCGGGGCGAGCGCGACGACACCGCGCAGGGCCGGCGGCGCGGGGAGCCGCCACGGCGAACCGGGCGGCAGCACGTGCCGGGCCGCGGCCCACAGGGCGAGGTGCCCGCCGGCGGAGTGGCCGGTGACGACCGTGCGCCGCGGGTCCACCTGCGGGAGGGCCTTCGCCGCGAGCTCGGGCAGCGCGTCCATCACGGCGGCGACGTCGTCGAACGTGTCGGGCCAGCGGCCGGCGACCGGCCCGGTCCCGCGCTGGTTCGGGATCTCCCGGCCGCGCCGGTACTCGACGTTGGCGACCGCGAGCCCCCGCCGGGCGAGGAAGTCGGCGAACGGGGTCACGTGCCGCCGGTCGTACGGCGCCCGCCAGGCGCCCCCGTGCAGCACCACGACGAGCGGCACGCCCATCCGCCCGCCGTGGGGGGCGTAGAAGTCGACGAGCTGATCGGGGTGGTCGCCGTAGGGCAGCGTGACGTCCGGTGCGACGGCAGGGTGCGAGAACGCCGACTCTTCCTCGGCGGCGTCCCGGGCGACGGGGTCCGGCATGTGGTGCTCCAACAGTCCCGCAAGGCCGATGTGTTCGCTGTGATCAGCGCGGACGCTACCACCCGCGTGGGCGGGGCGGTGTCAGTCCGTCCGCTGCCCGCCGTCACGCCCACCCGGGCGGCGCCCGGCGACGAACAAACCCATGCCCGGGGGGTCGTGACGACGAGCCCTCCCCGGGGTCGCGTTCGAGCGCACGCAGGACGCGCAGGACGGTACGCAGCGCTCCCCGTCCGGAGGGGGATGCGCACGCACGGGGACGGACATACACAGGCCGGTACGTGCAGGCCGCCGCAGGCGATCGAACCCCCGGCCGCGAGTCCGGACCCCCGGGCAAGGTGTCCGGACCTCCCGGCGCACGGCCACGCTCCGCGTGACGGCACCCCGTCCGGGGGCTCGGCGCCCCCGGACGGGGCCCGGTCAGTCGCGGGGCTGCTCGGACAGCACCTCCGCCAGCACCCGCGCCGCGCGCTCCGCGTCCGCGAAGCCCACGTACAGCGGGGTGAAGCCGAAGCGCAGCACGTCCGGGCGGCGCAGGTCGCCGATGACGCCGCGGGCGATGAGCTCGTCCATGACGCGCGGCGCCTCGTCGCACCGCAGCGCGATCTGGCTGCCGCGTTCGGCGTGCGCGGCCGGGGTCAGGGACGTCACCCGTCCCTCGGGCACGTACGCCGCGACGCACTCCAGGAAGAAGTCCGTCAGGGCGAGGCTCTTGGCGCGCACCGTGTCGATCGAAACGCCGTCCCAGACGTCGAGCGCCGCCTCCAGCGCCAGCATCGACAGGATGTCGGGCGTGCCCACCCGGCCGCGGACCGCTCCGCCCGCGGGCGTGTACGCGTGACTCATCGCGAACGGGTCCTCGTGCGAGGTCCATCCCGGCAGCGGGGAGTCGAACGCGGCCTGGTGACGCTGCGCCACGTACAGGTAGGCGGGCGAACCGGGGCCGCCGTTGAGGTACTTGTAGGTGCAGCCGACCGCGAGGTCCACGCCGTGGGCGTCCAGCCCGACGGGCAGGGCGCCCGCGCTGTGGCAGAGGTCCCAGACGGCGAGCGCCCCGGCCTCGTGGACGGCGGCCGTGAGCGACGGGAGGTCGTGCAGGCGGCCGGACCGGTAGTCGACGTGGTTGAGCAGGACCGCGGCGGTCGCCGGGCCGAGCGCGCCGGCCAGCTCCCCGGGTGCCACGGGCACGATCCGGCGGCCCGTCATCCGGGCCGCGGACTCGGCGATGTAGCCGTCCGTGGGGAACGTCGTGGCGTCCACCAGCACGTCCGTGCGCGCCGGGTCCGGGTTCAGCCGCACCGCGCCGACGACCGCCTTGAAGACGTTGACGCTGGTGGAGTCGCCGACCACGATCCGGCCGGGTGCGGCGCCGACCAGCGGCGCGATGCGGTCGCCGATCCGCTCGGGCGCGGTCCACCAGTCGCCCTCGGTCCAGGAGCGGATGCGCAGCTGCCCCCACTGGCGGGTGACCACGTCCGCGATCCGGTCGGGCACGTGCGCGGGCAGCGCGCCCAGCGAGTTGCCGTCGAGGTAGACGGCGTCGTCCAGCGCGAACAGCTTGCGCGCACCGGCCAGTTCGTCTGCGGCGTCCAGCGCCGCGGCCCTCGGGGCCAGGGACTCAGACATGGCTGCGGGCCGTCCACAGCTCGGGGAAGACGTTCTTGCGGGCGCGCTTCTCCAGCCAGGAGACCCCCGCGGAGCCACCGGTGCCGACCTTCGAGCCCATCGCGCGCCGGGTCGCCACCAGATGGTCGTTGCGCCATCGCCAGACCAGTTCGCCGACGTCGGTGAGCGCCTCGGCGAGCCGCATCAGCTCGGTGTCCTGCTCCTCGGCCCCGTACAGCTCGGCCCAGACCCGTTCGATCCGCTCCGACGGCTCGTACTTCTGCGACAGGTCCCGCTCCAGCACCTCGGCGGGGACGGCGTAGCCGCGGCGGGCGAGCAGCCGCAGCACCTCGTCGTAGAGGCTCGGCTCGTGGAGCGCCTTCTCCAGCTCCGCGTGCACCCGGGGCGCACCGCGGTGCGGGACCAGCATCGACGCCGACTTCTCGCCGAGGAGGAACTCCATGCGCCGGTACATCGCCGACTGGAAGCCGCTGCCCTCGCCGAGGGCGCTGCGGTAGGAGTTGAACTGGGCGGGGGTGAGGTTGGCGAGCGGCCGCCAGGAGGCGTTCAGCGCCTCCAGTTCGCGCGCGGACCGCTTGAGCGCGTCCATCGCGACGGGTATGTCGTCCTGCCGCAGGGCGTGGGCCGCGGTCTCCCACTCGTGCACGACGACGGTGAACCACAGCTCCATCACCTGGGTCGTGACCAGGAAGACCATCTCGCCGGGGTCGTCCGACAGAGGATGCTGCAAATGGGTGAGCACGTCCGCCTGGACGTAGTCCTCGTACGGAGTGGTGCCCGCGAAATCAAGATTCGGGGCGGCGTCATGTGACATCGCTGTCTCCTCGACGATCCGGGTAGCGGTCCGCCCCTTCCTGATGCGGGTGGGCCCCGGTCCCCATCCGCATCATAGGACCATGTGCGCGCGGGCTGCCCTGTGGGGACGGTTCCCCTCCGCCGGGCCGCACCGGGCCCGCGGGGACCGCCCCGACACCGCTGACCTGGCCCGGGACCGCCCCGGCGGCGGCGCGCACCGCCCCGGCGGCGGGCCCGTCCCCGGCGGGGGGACGGGCCCGCCGCCGGGCCGGACCGTCAGCCGAGGGTGTCCGCCGCCGTCTCGGACGAGTCGCGGAGGAACTGCGCGCAGCGCTCGTACTCGGCCTGCTCCCCGATGGCCTGTGCGGCCCGTGCCAGGGCGTGCAGGGCGCGGAGGAAGCCGCGGTTGGGCTCGTGCTCCCAGGGCACCGGGCCGTGGCCCTTCCAGCCGCTGCGGCGCAGCGCGTCCAGGCCGCGGTGGTAGCCGGTCCGGGCGTACGCGTACGACTCGACGACGCTGCCCCGCTCGAAGGCGTCGTCGGCGAGCCGCGCCCAGGCCAGGGAACTGGTGGGGTACTTCGCCGCCACATCGGCGGGCGTGCTGCCGCCCGCGAGCAGCTCACGCGGCTCGGGCTCGTCGGGCAGATGGGTCGGGGGCGGTCCCCCGAGCAGGTTTTCGTGGATGGCCATGGCCCCAGTGTCACAGGTCGGCCCGGTCGCCGTCCGCGCCGGTCGGCCGCTCCGCCGCCCGCGGCGGCTCCAGCGGCGGGGCGCTGACACCGCAGTTGACCCGGCACTCCGGGTGGCAGCGGTCGGCCTCCTCGGCCGGGGAGGGGCGGCGGACCGTCGCCCACGCGATGAGCGACCCGGCCACCAGCACCGCCGCGCACAGCGGGATCGCGCTCCGGTACGTGTCGCCGAACTCCTCCGCCGAGCGGTACGCCTCCGGGCCCATGCCCACCAGCAGCGGCAGCGCCGCCACGGCGATCAGGCCGGCCGCCCGGGCGGCCGCGTTGTTGATGCCGCTGGCGATGCCCGCGCGGGCCGTGTCGACCGAGGCCAGGACCGTCGCGGTCAGCGGCGCGACCAGGGTGACCATGCCGAGTCCGAGGACCAGCAGCGCGGGCAGCACGTCCACGAGGTAGGAGGCGTCCTCGCCGACCCGCAGGGTCAGCAGCATCCCGGCGGCGCACAGCAGGGGTCCCACGGTCAGCGGGATGCGCGGTCCGATGCGCTCGCCGAGCTCGCCGGAGCGGGCGGAGAGCAGCAGCATCAGCAGCGTCGTGGGCAGCAGGGCGGTCCCGGCGCCGAGGGCCGAGTACCCGGCGACCACCTGGAGCTGGAGGGCGATCAGGAAGAAGAAGCCGCCGAACGCCGCGTACACGCAGAGGGTCACCAGGTTGACCGCGGTGAACAGCCGCACCCGGAACATCGACAGCGGCAGCATCGGGTCCGGTCGCCGGGCCTCCACCAGGACGAAGGCCGCACCCACCAGAACGCCGGCGGCGCCCGCCCACCAGGCGGCGTCGATGAGCGCGTACGTCACCAGGCCCAGCGCGGCGGCCCCGAGCAGCGCGCCGAGGACGTCGAAGCGGCCGCTCGCGCCGGGGTCGCGGGACTCCGGGACGTGGCGCAGGGCGACGGGCACGCAGAGCGCGGCGAGCGGGACGTTCAGCAGGAACACCCACCGCCAGCCGGGACCGTCGACCAGCCAGCCGCCGACGAAGGGCCCGATCGCGGCCCCCACGCCGCCGAGACCGGACCAGAGCCCGACCGCGCGCGCCCGGTCGTCGGGGTGGAAGCTCGCCTGGATGAGGGCGAGCGACCCGGGGGTGAGGAGCGCGCCGCCGATGCCCTGGAGGGCCCGGGCGGCCACCAGCACCTCGCCGTTCGGGGCGATCCCGCAGAGCAGCGAGCCGACCGCGAACCAGACGACGCCGAGCACGAAGATCCGCCGCCGCCCGTACCGGTCGCCGAGCGCGCCGCCGAGCAGGATCAGCCCGGCGAGGGTGAGCATGTAGGCGTTGACCGTCCACTGGAGGACGGAGAGCTCGGCGTCGAGGTCCTCGCCGATGCGCGGCAGCGCCACGTTGACCACGGTGGAGTCGAGCAGCGCCATGCCGGACCCGAGCACGGTGGTGAGCACGATCCAGCGTCCGGTGGCCGACGACAGCCTGATGTCCGGTCCGCTCCGCCGCTCGTCGTCCATACGCCGATCATCCCCACCCCCGGCCCGCCCCGCCATCCCCGCCGGGACCGGCGCCCCGGCGGGACCGGCGCCCCGGCGGGCCGCCGGGCTACGCCCCCAGGCGGCGCAGGGCGCGGATCAGGGCGTCCGCGCCGCGCTCCGCCTTGGGACGCGGGCAGCCGACGTTCAGCCGGACGAAGCCGGACGCGCCGTACGTCGTCCCCGGCATGATCGCGACCTTCTCGCCCTCGACGAGCTCCCGCTGGAGCGCCTCGTCGCCGATCGCGGCGCCGACCCCGAGGGGGCGCAGGTCGATCCAGGCGAGATAGCCGGCCTGCGGCGGCCGCCAGCCCAGAGAGGGGAAGGCCGCTTCCAGGCGGCCGGCGAGCATCTCCAGGTTGCCCGCGACATGGGCGACCAGGGCGTCCAGCCAGGGGGCGCCCTCGCGGTAGGCAGCGATGTGCGCGGTCAGCGACAGCACCGCGGGAGAGGCGAGCCCTTCGGCGGTCTGCATCCGGCGGAGGAACTCCGCGTGGTCGCCGGGGTCGCCGATGACACCGTACGAGCCGCTCAGCGCGGGAAAGTTGAAGGCCTTGGTGGCCGACGTGATCAGCGCCCACCGGCCCGAGCCGAAGCCGGTCCACGGCAGGTGGCGGCCGGTGTGCACGAAGTCGGCGTGGATCTCGTCGCTGATCACGGCCACGTCGTGGGCCGCCGCGAGAGAGGCGGTGCGGAGCAGTTCGTCGCGGGTCCACACCCGGCCGGTCGGGTTGTGGGGCGAGCAGAGGACCAGGACCTTGCTGTCCGGCCGGGCGAGCTGCGCCTCCAGCGCGTCCATGTCGCCGACCGGCACGCCGCGCAGGTCCCGCCGCAGGCCGGTGATCGCCTTGGTGAAGCCGTCGTAGACCGGGGTGTGGACGACGACGCCGTCCCCGGGCGCGGTCCACATCCGCAGCAGCTGGGAGAGCTGGTTGAGCACGGACGGGGCGTAGACGACCCGGTCGGTGTCGATCGCCGTGCCGTGCCGGACGGCGTACCAGTCGCGGATCGCCGAGAGGAAGTCCTCCTGGCGCCAGTCGGTGTAGCCGAAGACGCCGTGGGCGACCCGGTCGCGCAGCGCGTCGAGGACCACGGGCGGCGACATGACGTCCATGTCGGAGATGGTGAACGGCAGCAGCCCGTCCACACCGAAGCGGTCGGCGACGCCGTCCCACTGCACGCACCAGGTGCCGCGGCGGTCGACCACCGTGTCGAAGTCGAAGCCCCCGCCGGCGGCGGCCGCCCCGGAGTGT
Source organism: Streptomyces genisteinicus (assembly GCF_014489615.1). Classification (GTDB taxonomy): domain Bacteria; phylum Actinomycetota; class Actinomycetes; order Streptomycetales; family Streptomycetaceae; genus Streptomyces; species Streptomyces genisteinicus. The sequence goes on along the minus strand of NZ_CP060825.1, from coordinate 3,812,307 downwards.
GTCTGCGGGCCCATGCCCCTCCCCTCCTGCGGACAGCCCGCGGGCCCGGCGCCCCGAGGGGACGCCGGGCCCGCGGGCCGGACGCGTTACTTGATCCTGGTGCCGGTGGAGCGCAGGGCGGCGCAGGCCTCGGCGACACGGGTCGCCATGCCCGCCTCGGCCAGCTTGCCCCAGGTGCGCGGGTCGTAGGTCTTCTTGGAGCCGACCTCGCCGTCGACCTTCAGCACGCCGTCGTAGTTGCGGAAGACGTGGTCGACCACGGGCCGCGTGAAGGCGTACTGGGTGTCGGTGTCGAGGTTCATCTTCACGACGCCGTTCTCCAGGGCGGTGGTGATCTCCTCCGCCGTCGAGCCCGAACCGCCGTGGAAGACGAAGTCGAAGGGGGAGGTCTTCCCGTACTTCTCGCCCACACCCTGCTGGAGGTCCTTCAGCAGCTCGGGGCGGAGGACCACGTTGCCCGGCTTGTAGACGCCGTGGACGTTGCCGAAGGAGGCGGCCAGCAGGTAGCGGCCCTTCTCGCCCAGGCCGAGGGCCTCGGCGGTGCGCAGGGCGTCGTCGACGGTGGTGTACAGCTCGTCGTTGATCTCGTGGGTGACGCCGTCCTCCTCGCCACCGGTCGGGGTGATCTCGACCTCAAGGATGATCTTGGCGGCGGCGGCCTGCGCGAGCAGTTCCTGGCCGATGGCCAGGTTGTCCGCGAGGGTCTCGGCGGAGCCGTCCCACATGTGGGACTGGAAGAGCGGGTTGCGGCCGGCCTTGACGCGCTCGGCGGAGACGTCGAGCAGCGGGCGGACGTAGCCGTCCAGCTTGTCCTTGGGGCAGTGGTCGGTGTGCAGAGCGACGGTGATGTCGTACTTGGCGGCGACGATGTGCGCGAACTCGGCCAGGGCGACGGCGCCCGTGACCATGTCCTTGCTGTGCTGACCGCCCAGGAACTCCGCGCCACCGGTGGAGATCTGGATGATGCCGTCGCTCTCGGCCTCGGCGAAGCCACGCAGTGCCGCATGCAGGGTCTGGGACGAAGTCACGTTGATGGCCGGGTAGGCGAACTTGCCTGCCTTCGCCCGGTCGAGCATCTCGTTGTAGACCTCGGGAGTCGCGATGGGCATGTGTCCGCTCCTTGTGATGTGCGGGTATGTGGTGCTGGCCCTGACCTGGGGGCGACGTCATCGTCGCGGCCTATCTTTCCAGACTCCTGCACGGGCTCCACCACGACCGTGGCGCCCGCACGCGCGAGGGGCGGGCTGTTTCACGTGAAACAGCCCGCCCCTCGGTATCACCGCAGGTCACACCATGATCAGGCGAGGCCCAGCTCCTCCAGCGAGTAGGCGTTGACGTACGGGAGGCCCGCCTCGGCGATCCTGGGCGCGGCTCCGCGCTCCACGATCACCGCCACCGCCACGACCTCGCCGCCGGCCTCGCGGACCGCCTCGACGGCGGTGAGCGGGGAGCCTCCGGTGGTGGACACGTCCTCCACGACCAGGCAGCGGCGGCCCTTCACGTCGGTGCCCTCGATCCGGCGCTGCATCCCGTGCGCCTTGCCGGCCTTGCGGACCACGAAGGCGTCCAGTCGCCGCCCGCGGGCGGCGGAGGCGTGCAGCATCGAGGTGGCGACCGGGTCGGCGCCCAGCGTCAGGCCGCCGACGCAGTCGTAGTCCAGCTCCGCGGTCGCGTCGAGCATGACCTGGCCGACCATCGGGGCGGCCTCGCCGTCGAGCGTGATCCTGCGCAGGTCGATGTACCAGTCGGCCTCGATGCCCGAGGAGAGGGTCACCTTGCCGTGCACCACGGCCTTGTCCTTGATCTGCTGGAGCAGCTCAGCACGAACGTCAGTCATGCCCGTCAGCTTAAGCGCTGTCCGGGACGCCTCCCGGGGCCCGGCCTCCGCGCCGTCGCAGGGCCCCGGTGCCCGCAACCGTTCGCAGGGCCCGTGCACCCGCCCGGTGCCCGGTGACCGCGCCCTCAGATCGCGGTGTCCGCGCCTGCGTCGAGCCTCCGCCAGGTCCAGGTCGTCGAGATCTCCAGCGGATCGACCAGGGTGACCAGCTGCGGACGGGTGTTGAGGCCGTCCGGCGGGCCGGACTGGGGCTCCACGCACACCGCCTCGTCCTGCTCGTCGTAGACCACGACCCAGGGCGTGCGGGAGGCGACGGTCAGTTCGAGCTGCTCGGGCCAGGTCAGGGTGACCTCGACGCCCGCCGGCATCCCGAAGCAGTCGTCCCAGGGCCCCGGCTCCGGTGCGATCCGCCGGCCCGTCGGCAGATGGTCGTCGCCGCGCTCCTCCTGCCATTCGGGCGTGAACGCGATCCGCACGTCCTCGCCGCCGATGTTGCGCAGGAACCAGGGGTGCCACCCGGCCTGCGCCGGGAACGAGGTCTCCGCCGTCTCGACGCCCAGGGCGACGGTCAGCGAGTCCTCGGTGAGCGCGAAGGTCTGCGTCACCTTCCCCTTGTACGGCCAGGGTTCCGTGAGGTCGTAGGTGAACGCGGCCTCGGCCGCGCCCGCCACCGCGGTGTGCCAGGCCGTGTCGCGGCCGGTGCCGTGGATGGCGTGCGGAGGCGCGTTCAGCGGGAGTCGGTGCACGATGCCGCCGTTGCGGAAGCGGCCCTCCCTGGTGCGGCCGCACCAGGGGACCATGGGGAACGCCCCGTACCGGTCGCCCTGCCTCAGCAGCTCGGTGCCGCCGACGCGCAGGCTCGCGATGCGGCAGCCGTTCTCCGGGTGCACGGTCAACTCGACGTCTCCGGCGGCGAGCCGGACGCTCTCTTGGCTGCTGTTCACAGGACGACATTAGCCGCGCCGGCCGCGGCGCGGCGCCACCGTGCCGAAGACGGACGGGTCCGGTCCCGCGGCGCCCGGCCGGACGCCGCGGGCGCCAATCCCGCGCCGTCCGGCCTCAGTTCCGCCGGCGCAGGGCGCGGCCCACGACGACCGCCGAGGCGATGGCGAGCGCGGCCGCGGGCGCGATCCAGCGCAGCGCCGCTCCGGTGCCCGACGCCGCCGGCGCGGGGGTCGGGGCGTACCGGCCGCGGGGCGGCGCGTGGTCGACCTCCTCGGCGCTGCGGCCGATCATGGTGCGGCGGGCGTGGGCCGCCTCGGCGGCCGGCTCGCCGGGGAGTCCGGCGAGATCGTCCAGGTCCTGGAGGTCCTCGATCGCGGAGAGGTCCTCGTCGTCGGCGTCGGCCGCCAGGGCGTCGTGCTCGTCGTCGAAGGCGTCGTCCGCGTCCGGTCCGAGCGACGGGGGCGGCACGGGGACGTCGAAGACCGAACCGAGGCCCCGGCTCTCCGTGATGTCCCCTCCCTCCGCCGCGCCCGCGTCGTCCCCGGCGTCCTCCGCGATGTCGTCGACGTGGTCGGCCTGCTCCTGACCGTCGGGCGTGTCGCCCGCGGCAGCCCCGTTCTCCGGCACGGCGCCCGCGACCGGGGCGGTCCCGGGCGCCGGGGCCGCGGGCGTCCCCGGCTCCTCGAACGCCACGGCCGCCAGCGCCTCGGCGAACCGGTCCAGCAGCCGGTGCGCGGCCGATGTCCGGGCGTCCCCGGCCAGTTCGGCGAGGCGGCCCTCCGCGCCGGCGGAGCCGGTGAACGTCAGCGTCGTGCCCCCGTCGGTCGGCTCGGGACGGACGGTCAGGGCCACCTTGACGGCACCGCCGCCCCGGACCTCCGCGCCCTCCGCGTCGACCACGAAGTCCCGGCCCGCCTCGACCACGCGCAGCACACCGCGGTAGGTGATCGTGTGGCTGCCGACGCGGATCTTGAGTCTCCCGGTGAGCGGCCCGGCCGCCTCGTCGGCGTCCTGCTGGAGCCCCGGGACGCAGCGGGCGACCCGGGCGGGGTCGCGCAGCGCCTGTCGAAGGGTCTCGGCCGGAACCGGAACGAACGCCTCATGCTCCATGGGAACCGAGCCTACTCAGACCGGCCCGTCCCGTCTGCCTTTCACGCGGCGCGCACGCGCACGCCCCTCGCACGGCGTCAGCGCGCGTACCGCGGACGCACCAGCGTCGACGGCTGGGGCCAGGCGCCCTCCGGCCGGCCGTGCTCCGCCGCCGGACCGTACCCGGGCAGCCGCTCCGCGAGGGGGGACCGCAGCCGCGGCACGGCGGGGTCGAGCGCGAGGGCCGGGGGATGCCCCACACCGGCCAGCAGGAAGCCGTGGTCGCCGTCGGAGCGGTACGGCGTGACCGCGAGCCCGGCCGCCCGCACCGTCGCGGCGACCGTCCAGTAGGTGCCCGGGTGCGCCCGGGCCGGGCCGGCGTGCACGACGACGCGGCCGCCGGGGGCGAGCACCCGCCGGGCGAGTCCGTAGAACTCCATCGAGTAGAGCTTCCCCCCGGCCGTCCCCGGGCAGGGGAGGTCGGAGACGATCACGTCGTACGTCCCGCGCCGGGCGCCGCGCAGCCAGGAGAACGCGTCGGCGGTGACGTGCTCCGTGCGCGGGTCGTCGTAGGCGCGGCCGTTGAGGGCGGAGAGCGCGGGGTCCCGGCGGGCGAGGCGCACCAGGCCCGCGTCGAGGTCGACGACCGTGACGGAGACGGTGTCCGGGTAGCCGAGCGCCTCGCGGGCGGCGAGGCCGTCGCCCCCGCCGAGGATCAGCACCCGGGCGTGCGGACCGTTCATGGCGGGGTGGACGAGGGCCTCGTGGTAGCGGTGCTCGTCACTGCCCCGCACGGTGAGCTGCCCGTCGATGAAGAGGTCGGGGGGCTGGGAGGCCCGGCCGGTGAGGACGACCTCCTGCACCCCGGTGCGCACCGCGACCCGCACCTGGTCGCCGTAGACGGCGCGCCGGGCGGCCGCCTCGAAGTCGCCGACGAGCGCGGCGGCCGCGGCGAGCAGCGCGAGGACCGCCGCGTTCAGCAGGACGAGCCGGCGTCGCGTGCGGGGGGTCATGTCCCTGCGGAACAGCCAGAGGACGAGCACGCCGCCGGCGACCGCGTTCACCGCGCCGGTCAGCAGGGCGCCGGTCAGCTCGCCGAGCCACGGCAGCAGCAGGAAGGGGAACGCCAGCCCGCCGACCAGGGCGCCCACGTAGTCGGCGGCGAAGAGGTCGGCCACCGTGCCCTCCGCGTCGCGGCGCGAGACCCGCTGCATCAGGGACATCAGCAGCGGTATCTCCGCGCCGATGAGGACGCCGATGGCCAGCGAGAACGACACCAGCACCAGGTGGGCGCCGCCGCTCCAGGCGAACGCCGCGTACAGCATCATCCCCGAGCCCCCGCCGACCAGCGCGAGCACCGCCTCCAGCACGGCGAAGCCGACCACGGCGCGGCAGCGGAGCCGCTTGGCGAGCAGGGAGCCGAGGCCCATGGCGAAGACCATCAGGGAGAGCACGACGGAGGCCTGGGTGACGGAGTCGCCGATCAGATAGGAGGCGAGGGCGACGAGTTCGAGCTCGTAGACCAGCCCGCAGGCGGCGCAGACGAAGACGACGGCCAGGATCAGATACCGGGCCGCTTCGGGCCGCACGGGGAGCAGTACCACGTCCGTGTGCGGGGAGAGTTGCTGCCGGTCGATCACTTTCGTAACGCTACGTCACACATGTCGCGTTACTTGTCACCCACAAGAGCTAACTGCGGTGCCCGGGGCCGTACCCAGCGTGCCGACCCGGGTCCGGGTGACCACCAGTCGGCCCTCCTGGGGGTAGGCGTGCCAGGTGCGCCACTGCACCTGGCGCTCGCCCCGCTGAGCGAGCATCGCGGTGAAGGCGTGCGGATCGCCGGGGAAGGTTCCGGCCAGACCGTGGGGGTGGTCGGTGACCAGCGCGAGCAGTTCCTGCGCGCGCCCGGCGAACGACTGCCGCGACAAGGTCTCGACCCGTGCGGCGAAGTCGTACTCCCAGTCGCCGAGCCTCTTCGCCACGCCCAGGGGAAGCGGGGTGCTGCTGCCGGGGATGCAGGCGACCGTCTCGGAGCACGACTGGCCGCCCTGGTCGAGGAGGACCTGGTGGGACGCACCGAGCAGCCTCAACTGCAATGACGCGCCGGACAGTTCGAGATCGAGGACGGCCAGCGCGGGCAGCGGCTCGCGGCCGAGCGCCCAGGCCAGGTCGTCGGCACGGGTGTCGGTGTAGGCGGTATCGATGGTCGTGAGCATGGGTCGGCTCCGCAAGGACGCGCGTCGGCGGGTGGGCACGTGCGAACGGCGCCCCCCGGAACGGGGCGCACGACGTGAGGGGGGAGACCGTTCGGGGTCCGTTTCAGGTCCGAGAACTGGCCGGAACCAACTGGTTCCAGAATCGAGGGAATCACGAAGTGAGCAGAGACCACAGCGGTTTTTGCCAACTTGCTGCGGTTTCCATCCCCCCGGGGGCCTCACGGTTCATCTGTTCAATCGAAAACGACGGGTACCGTCCGCACCGCGGCGGCGACGGCCCTGCCATTGGCAAAGTCCCCCGTCAACGGAAAGCCGCCCGGCGGGAGTTGTCACCCCCGCCGGGCGGGTTCACCCGCGCCGGACCAGCTGCCCCGTGTCAGCTGCCTCCGCCACATCCACCCCCGCCGCCGCACGACGAGCTGCTTCCGCAGCCTCCGCCGCCGCCACCGCAGGAGGACGATCCGCTCGCCCAGGAGCCGCCCGAACCGCCGCCCCGGCGGCCCCCGCGGCGCCGCGTCGGCGACGCGGAGCGGCTGACCGTCACCACGATCGCCACCACGACGCCGACGATCACCAGCCCGATGAATACCGTCCCGAAGATCATCATCACTTCACCGTCCCTGCTCGTCCCCCGGAGCGAGTCCCCCGCGACGCTGCGCGACCGCTTCCGTGTCCTGTGCTGTCATGCACTTCTCACGCGTGTGACAGGGGAATGCCCTCGCGCCCGGAAAGCCAAAGCCGACTTGAGCAAGTCCAGAGGTTCGGCCCAGGATGGCGGTCATGACAGGAAGCGAACCGGGATCACGGCCCCTGCTGAACCGCCGGCTGGCGCCTTTCGGCACGACGATCTTCGCCGAGATGTCCGCGCTGGCCGCGCGGACCGGGGCGATCAATCTCGGCCAGGGCTTCCCCGACACCGACGGCCCCGAGGAGATCCGGGAGGCGGCCGTCCGGGCGCTGCGCGACGGCCGCGGCAACCAGTACCCGCCCGGTCCCGGCGTCCCCGAGCTGCGGACCGCCGTCACCGCCCACCAGCAGCGCCGCTACGGCCTCTCCTACGACCCGGACACCGAGGTCCTGGTCACCGCCGGGGCGACCGAGGCCGTGGCGGCCGCGCTGCTCGCCCTGGTCGGGCCCGGCGACGAGGTGATCGCCCTGGAGCCGTACTACGACTCCTACGCGGCGAACATCGCGATGGCCGGCGGCACCCGGGTACCGGTGACCCTGCGCCCCCACGAGGGCGTCTTCCGCCTGGACCTCGACGAACTGCGCGCCGCGGTCACCCCCCGGACCCGGCTCATCCTCCTGAACACACCGCACAACCCGACGGGCACCGTCCTGACCCGCGACGAACTCGCCGCCGTCGCCGCGCTGGCCGTCGAACGGGACCTGCTGGTCGTCACCGACGAGGTCTACGAGCACCTGGTCTTCGAGGGCGAGCACCTGCCGCTCGCCGGCTTCCCCGGCATGCGGGACCGCACGGTGACCGTGTCGAGCGCGGGCAAGACGTTCTCGTTCACCGGCTGGAAGGTCGGCTGGCTGACGGCCTCCCCCGCCCTGGTCACGGCGGTCCGCTCGGTGAAACAGTTCCTCACCTACGTCTCGGCGGGCCCCTTCCAGTACGCGGTGGCCGAGGCGCTGCGCCTGCCGGACTCCTACTTCGACGACCTGCGCACGGATCTGCGGGCCAAGCGGGACCTGCTGAGCGAGGGTCTCGCGGCGGCCGGTTTCGCCGTCCACCGCCCGGCCGGGACGTACTTCGTCACCACCGACATCCGCCCGCTCGGCGAGCGCGACGGCTTCGCGTTCTGCCGTGCCCTGCCGGAGCGCTGCGGCGTGGTCGCCGTCCCGAACGCGGTCTTCTACGACGACCGCGAACAGGGCGCGCCCTTCGTGCGGTTCGCCTTCTGCAAGCGGACGGCCGTACTGGAGGAGGCGGTGTCCCGGCTCGGGACGCTGAAGCCGTGACGCCCGGCGCTCCTCCCGCGGGCGGGCTCTTCCCCGCACCCGGCGGCGTGAGCGGCCACCCCGGCCCGCACCGCCCGCACCCCACGCGCGACAGGGCCCGCACCGCTCGCGCGGTGCGGGCCCTGCGTGACGCCACGGGCGCGGGGGCTCAGGCCTCGTCGGCCGGCTTCTCCTCGCCGGTCGCCAGGCCGAAGCGCTCGGCCAGCCACTTGTCGAACTCGATCGACGCGCGGACCCAGCTGACCGTGGAGGAGACGAAGTGCTCCAGGCTGACGCCGGTGCCGATCAGCATCTGGGCCTCACCGATGAGGCGGAGCGACGGCTCGGCGCCCTCCTCCTCGTGCTGGTGGGTGTAGACCTTGGGCCACAGGGTGCGACGGTTCCAGTCGTCGATCGTCTCCAGGATCTCGGCCCGCTTCTCCACCGGGTGCGGACGGTCGTAGAAGGTCCGCACCGAGAAGACCTGCTGCTCGGCCTCGCCCCGGAACATGAAGTACGTGCGGAAGTCCTCCCACGGCGCGGCGAGGTCGCCCTCGTCGTCGACGACGTACTTGAGCTCCATCTGCTCGAGCAGCTGCTTGACCAGGTCCTGGTCGGGAACGACGGGGCCCGCCGGTCCTGCGGCCTGGGGCTGGGGCTGGCCCCCGAAATTCGGAATCGAGGACGGATCGATGGTCACCGTGTTTTTCCCTTCGTACGGATGCCGCCATCCTCTCCCATCCCCGCCCGCCCGGCGCAAGCCCCGCCACCCGCTATCCGCTGCGAGCTGACAGCCGCCCGCCGCGGAGCACGGCGGAGCGCCGCGCGGGCCGGGGTGCGGTTCCCGGTCCGCGCGGCGCACGCCCGCGGTGCTCAGCCCGCCGCGGGGCGGTCCTGCTGCGCGGCGCCGACGATCAGGCCGTCCTCGAAGCGGTCCACCCGCACGGTGTCCCCGTCCGTGATCTCACCGGCCAGGATCTCCTTCGCGAGCCGGTCCCCGATCGCCGTCTGCACCAGCCGGCGCAGCGGGCGGGCGCCGTACGCGGGGTCGTTGCCCTCGTCGGCCAGCCAGTCGAGGGCGGCGGGGGTGACGTCCAGGGTGAGCCTGCGCTCGGCCAGCCGCTTCGCGAGCCGGTCGATCTGGAGCTTCGCGATGTGCGCCAGCTCGTCCCGGGTGAGCGCGGTGAAGACCACCAGGTCGTCGAGCCGGTTGAGGAACTCCGGCTTGAAGGAGGCCCGCACCACGTCCAGCACCAGCTCCCGCTTGCGCTCCTCGGAGGTCGAGGGCTCCACCAGGTACTGGCTGCCGAGGTTGGACGTCAGGATCAGGATGGTGTTGCGGAAGTCGACCGTGCGGCCCTGTCCGTCGGTCAGCCGCCCGTCGTCGAGGACCTGGAGCAGGACGTCGAAGACCTCCGGGTGCGCCTTCTCCACCTCGTCGAGCAGGACCACGCTGTACGGGCGGCGCCGCACGGCCTCGGTGAGCTGGCCGCCCTCCTCGTAGCCGACGTAGCCGGGAGGCGCGCCGACCAGGCGGGCGACGCTGTGCTTCTCGCCGTACTCGCTCATGTCGATGCGGACCATGGCCCGCTCGTCGTCGAAGAGGAAGTCCGCGAGCGCCTTCGCCAGCTCGGTCTTGCCGACGCCGGTGGGGCCGAGGAAGAGGAACGAGCCCGTCGGCCGGTCCGGGTCGGCGACCCCCGCCCGGGTGCGGCGCACCGCGTCGGAGACGGCCTGCACGGCCTCGGCCTGCCCGATGAGGCGGCGGCCCAGCTCCTGCTCCATGCGCAGCAGCTTCTGGGTCTCGCCCTCCAGCAGCCGGCCCGCGGGGATGCCGGTCCAGGAGCCGACCACGTCGGCGATGTCGTCGGGGCCGACCTCCTCCTTGACCATGGTGTCCTTCGAGGCCTCCTCCTCGGCCTCGGACGCCTCCTCCAGGTCGCGTTCCAGGGAGGGGATCTCGCCGTAGAGCAGCTTGGACGCGGTGTCGAAGTCGCCGTCGCGCTGCGCGCGTTCGGCCTGGCCGCGCAGATCGTCCAGGCGCTCCTTCAGCTCGCCGACGCGGTTGAGGCCCTGCTTCTCCTTCTCCCAGCGGGCGGTCAGGCCGCGCAGCTCCTCCTCCCGGTCGGCGAGGTCGCGGCGCAGCTTCTCCAGGCGCTGCCGGGAGGCGGGGTCCGACTCGTTCTTCAGGGCCAGCTCCTCCATGCGCAGCCGGTCGACGGCCCGCTGGAGCTCGTCGATCTCGACGGGTGAGGAGTCGATCTCCATCCGGAGCCGGGAGGCCGCCTCGTCGACCAGGTCGATCGCCTTGTCGGGCAGGAAGCGCGAGGTGATGTACCGGTCGGAGAGGGTGGCGGCGGCGACCAGGGCGCTGTCGTTGATCTGCACCTTGTGGTGGGCCTCGTAGCGGCCCTTGAGCCCGCGCAGGATCGCGATAGTGTCCTCGACGGTCGGCTCGGCGACCAGCACCTGCTGGAAACGCCGCTCCAGCGCCGGGTCCTTCTCGATGCGCTCGCGGTACTCGTCGAGCGTGGTGGCGCCGACCATGCGCAGTTCGCCACGGGCCAGCATGGGCTTGAGCATGTTGCCCGCGTCCATGGCCGAGTCGCCGCCGGCGCCGGCGCCGACGACGGTGTGCAGCTCGTCGATGAAGGTGATGATCTGGCCGTCGCTCTCCTTGATCTCGGAGAGCACGGTCTTCAGCCGCTCCTCGAACTCGCCGCGGTACTTGGCGCCCGCGACCATCGCGCCGAGGTCGAGCGAGACCAGGCGCTTGTTGCGCAGCGACTCCGGGACGTCGCCCTTGACGATGCGCTGCGCGAGGCCCTCGACGACGGCGGTCTTGCCGACGCCGGGCTCGCCGATGAGCACCGGGTTGTTCTTGGTGCGCCGCGACAGCACCTGCACGACGCGGCGGATCTCCTGGTCGCGGCCGATGACCGGGTCGAGCCGGCCCTCCCGCGCCGCGGCGGTGAAGTCGGTGCCGAACTTCTCCAGTGCCTTGTACTGACCCTCGGGATCGGGTGTGGTCACCCGGCGTCCTCCTCGTACCGTCTCGAAAGCGTCCAGCAGCTTCTTCGCCGTGGCGCCCTGTCCGTCGAGCACCGCTCCCGCGGCGCCGCCCTTGGCGGCGACGCCGATCAGCAGGTGCTCGGTGGAGACGTAGTCGTCCCCCAGCTCCCCGGCCCGCTTCGCGGCGTCGGCGATGACGGCGAGCAGCTCGCGGTTGGGCTGGGGCGGCGCGACCGTGGAGCCGGTGACGCTGGGCAGCGAGGCGAGGACGCGCTCGGCCCCGGCGCGCACGGCCGCCTGGTCCGCCTCGACCGCGGCCAGCAGGTCGACGATGTTCTCGTTGTCCCGGCCCTCCAGGAGGGCCAGCAGCAGATGCGCGGGGGTCAGGTCGGCGTGCCCGTCCTGCACGGCCCGGTTGCTCGCGGCGTTGATCGCATCCCGGCTCTTGTTGGTCAGCTCGGCGTCCACGTGCGGTGTCTCCTCCTCGCCCGGTGGGTCATCGGGGGCCGGCCGGCCCCTTCGGTCACTGTGACTCAGTCAACGTCACCAAAGTTGAGTCTATTCCACTCAGGGTGCTTCGCGGGACGGAACGGCGCGCTATGTTCCGCTCATGGCGATCGACCCCCGCGAGCCCGGCGAGTCCTACCTCAGCTTCTGGCGCGAGAGACACATCTGCACGCTGACGACGCCGCGGCCCGACGGCTCCCCGCACGTCGTGGCGGTCGGCGCCACGTACGACCCCGTGAACGGCGTCGCGCGGGTGATCACCGGACGGCACACCCGCAAGGCGCGCAACGTGGCGGCCGCGGGGCCGCAGGGCGCGAGGGTGGCGGTCTGCCAGGTGGACGGGCGCCGCTGGGCGACGCTGGAGGGCGTGGCGACGGTCCGCGGGGACGCGGAGGCGGTCGCGGACGCCGAGGCCCGCTACAAGGAGCGCTACGGCCGCGACCCGAGGCCGAACCCGGACCGCATCGTCATCGAGATCGCGCTCACCCGGGCCATGGGCCGGGCGTAACGGACCGCGGGCGGCGCTGCGGAGCCGGCCGGAACGGCCCGCCGGGGCGCGACGCCATGGGCCGGGCCACCCTGGCGGCGCGCGGGCGGGCGCCGGGACCCGGACACCCGGGGCGCGGCGGCGCCGGACGGCGTCCGGGCAGCACAACGGCGCCATCGTGTTTCAGGTCCACGATGGCGCCGCTGTGTGGGGGAAGCACCTGAGCGATCTGGAACGACGGGGGAATCGCTCAGGCACTGCGGGGGGTGGCGGTGGTGTCGGACTCGACGAGCTGGTGGTCACGCGCGTCGAGGTTGACAAAAATCATGCCGTACCGGATGGCACAGCGGACGGGCTGTGGCGCCCCTCGCGGCCGGCGCAGGCACCGGTACGCACGGACGTCCTCGTCCTCTTCGCGGGCGACGACGATCGGCTCGCCGAACAGGGTGACCATCAACGAGTCGCCACGGTGGGGGATGGCCGTGACGAGGTCGATGAAATGCCACCCGGACCGATAGGCCGAGGCCATCTCGCGCCGGAAGACCCGGTCGTCCGGAGGGATGGTCATGCTGCCGGGTCCGCGTCGACGGGAGCACTCTCCCAGGAGAGTTCGGTTCCGCCGGCGATCACGACGTGGGCCGGTCCGGACTCCCACGAGGGCTCGCCACGGGTGCCCGCGGGCTCGGACTCCCACGAGGGCTCACCGTTGGTCACCGCGGGCTCGGACTCCCACGACGGCTCGCCGTTGGCCACCGCGGAAGCCGGCTTGACCTCCCACGAGGGCTCACCGTTGGTGCCCGCGGCGCCGAACGCGGCCACCGCGGCAGCGAGCGTGCAAACTATGCCAACCGTCCTGTTCATGGAGGATCTCCACCCCATTCTGTTCATTACCCTCCCCCCGCGTCTAAGACGATGTCTCACGCCGAATGCTTCCACCAGCGACCACGGGCATCATGTTCCTGTAATTCAGGACCCTGAGGGGGTGTCACATGGCGTCGAACCAGCATGAAACGGGACATAGGCATAGTGCTGCCGAACTATGCGAAGCGGGGAAGAACCTCTACGCAACGGCACTGCGGACCGGACGTCTCTCCCGCGCGGAGGCCGTGGAGGCTCCCTGCCTGCTCGACCTCGTGCTGCTGCGCCCCGACCCCGACGACCCCCAGTGGCTGCGCCCCGTTCCTCCCTCGCTCGCCCTCAACCAGCTGATGCACCCCATCGAACGGGAGATCCAGGAGCGCCGGCAGCTCGCGATGTCGATCGCCGGCACCTTCGAACCGTTCATGAACCTGACAGCCCAGGACCTGTCCGCCCGCCATGCCATCACCGTGCTGGAGGGTCTGGTACACATCAACACAGCACTCGACCGGGCAACTGTCGAGTGTGCGGAGGAACTTCTCACGGTACAGCCAGGAAGCGGCCGCCGCCCCGACACACTCGAACACGCCCTGCGCCGCGCCGAGCCCCTGCTCCAGAACGGCGTGAAGATGCGCACGCTGTACCAGCACACCGCCCGGCACCACCCCTCCACACTGGCCTACGTGGAGCGGGTGAACCCGTACGGGGTCGAGGTCCGCACCCTCGAGGAGATCATCGACCGGCTGATCATCATCGACCGGAAAGTGGCCTTCGTGCCCGCCCGCAGCGACCGCCAGGTCGCCCTCGAACTGCGCCACGAGGGCCTGGTCCGCTATCTGGTGGGCGTCTTCGAGCAGTTCTGGCTGCACGCCACCCCGTGGGAGGAGCAGCGCTCCTACGCGCCCGGGATGGACGGCATCACCAGCGTGCAGCGCTCGATCGCCAAACTCCTCGTCGAAGGCCATGTGGACGACTCGATCGCCCGCCGCCTCGGGATGAACGTCCGCACCTGCCGCGCCCACATCGCCAAACTGAACGCGACCCTGGGCAGCGGCAGCAGGGCCCAGCTCGGCTACCTCATCGCCCAGTCGGGCATCCTCGACGACGCCGGCTGAGGGGCGCCCCGTGCGCCCGTACGCGCCCGGTGCGCGCGGGCCGGGGTACGCATCGCCCCGGGCGCCCGCGCGCCCGTACGCGCCCGCGTACGCGCCCCCGGGGGCACGCCGCAGGGGCCGGAAGGCGTATCGCCCTCCGGCCCCTGCACAACTCCCCTGCGCGGCCCGCTACTCGGTCCGCCTGGGCCGCCACACCACCAGCGCGCTGGTGTGCTGCACGTCCTGGTAGGGCACCAGGTCGCGCCGGTAGGAGGCGTGCACCTGCGCCTCCCGCTGCTGCATGGCCACGGCCGCGCCCTCGACCGCCGCCGACAGCTCGGCGACCCGGGCCTGGAGCGCGGCGACCTGGTTCTCCAGTTCGATGATGCGCTTGATGCCCGCGAGGTTGATGCCCTCGTCCTGCGACAACTGCTGCACCGTGCGCAGCAGTTCGATGTCGCGGGCCGAGTAGCGCCGGCCCCGGCCCGCGGTGCGGTCCGGGGAGACGAGACCGAGGCGGTCGTACTGCCGCAGGGTCTGCGGATGCAGGCCCGACAGCTGCGCGGCCACCGAGATCACGTACACCGGCGACTCGTCGGTCAGTTCGTAGGGGTTGCGGCTGCGTCCCGGACGGCCCTCCATGTCAAGCTCCCTTCGCGGCCTGGAACAGCTCGGCCCGCGGGTCCTCGTCCGCGGTGGCTTCGCGGTAGGCCTCCAGCGCTTCCTTCGCCTTGTCGTCCAGCTCCTTCGGCACGGTGACCTCGACCGTCACCAGCAGGTCGCCGCGGGTGCCGTCCTTGCGGACCGCGCCCTTGCCGCGGGCCCGCATGGTGCGCCCGTTGGGCGTGCCGGCGGGCAGCTTGAGCGTGACCGGCGGACCGCCGAGGGTGGGAACCTTCACCTCGCCGCCCAGCGCCGCCTCCACGTAGGTGACGGGCACGGTGACGGTGAGGTTGTCGTCCTTGCGGCCGAACACGGGGTGGCCGTCCACGTGCACGACCACGTACAGGTCGCCCGCCGGACCGCCGCGCTCACCCGGGGCGCCCTTGCCGCGCAGCCGGATGCGCTGCCCGTCCGAGACGCCCGCCGGGATGCGCACCTGCATGGTGCGCGAACTGCGAGCCCGGCCGCTGCCCTTGCAGACGTCGCACGGGGTCTCGGCGATCAGCCCGCGGCCCTTGCAGTCCACGCACGGGTCGGTCAGCGAGAACGAGCCGCTGCCGCCCCGGGAGACCTGGCCGGTGCCGACGCAGGTCGGGCACACCCGGGGGGTGCCGTTCTTGTCGCCGGTGCCGGCGCACGCCTTGCAGGGCGCCTGGCTGGACATCCGGAGCGGGACCGTGGCCCCGTCGACGGCTTCGGTGAAGCTGAGCGTCACCTCGGACTCGACGTCCTGGCCGCGGCGCGGCTGCGTCCGCGTGCCCGGTCCGGCGCCCCGGTTGAACAGACCGCCGAAGACGTCCCCGAGGCCGCCGCCGAAACCGCCGGCGCCGCCCGGCGCTCCCTGGCCCTGGGCGCCTCCGAAGAGGTCGCCCAGGTCGAAGTTGAAGCTGCCGCCGGGCCCGTTGGCGCCGGGGGCCCGGAAGCCCCCGTTGCCGAAGAGGGCGCGTGCCTCGTCGTACTCCTTGCGCCGCTTGGGGTCGCCCAGGACGTCGTTGGCCTCGGAGATCTCCTTGAAGCGCTCCTCGGCCGCGGTGTCGCCCTTGTTGGCGTCCGGGTGGTTCTCGCGGGCGAGCTTCCGGTACGCCTTCTTGATCTCGGCCTCGGTGGCGTCCTTGGGGACGCCGAGAACCTTGTAGTAGTCCTTCTCGACGAAGTCCTTCGTGCTCATCGACGTCCCTCCTCCCGGACGTTTCGCGCGTCAGCCCGCGTCGGGGCCACCGCTCTCCTCGTCGGCCTGCTTCTCTTCCTTCGGTGCCGGGGCCGCGCCCGGCTGGGGCTCGGCCACGGCGACCCGCGCGGGGCGGATCGTGCGCTCGCCGATGCGGTACCCCGGCTGGAGCACCGCGACGCATGTGGTCTCGGTGACATCCGGCGCGTACGAGTGCATCAGCGCCTCGTGGATCGTCGGGTCGAAGGGCTCGCCCTCCTTGCCGAACTGCTGGAGCCCCATCTTGGCGGCGGCGGTCTCCAGGGACTCGGCGACGGACTTGAACCCGCCGACCAGCTCCCCGTGCTCCCGCGCGCGCCCGATGTCGTCGAGCACCGGCAGGAGTTCGGTCAGCAGGGTCGCCGTGGCGATCTCCTTGACCGTCACCCTGTCGCGCTCCACGCGGCGGCGGTAGTTCTGGTACTCGGCCTGGAGCCGCTGGAGGTCCCCGGTGCGCTCGCTGAGCGCGGTGCGGACCTGGTCCAGCTGGGCGGTCAGACCCGCTGTGGCTGCGTCCCCTGCCGGGGCCGCCGGGCCCTCCTTCTCGGAGGACCCGTCGGTCTCGGCGGCGTCGTCAGGTGTCGCGCCGGAGGGGACGTCGGGGTTCTCGTCGTGCTCGTCGAACCCCGGAGTCTCCTCGGTCACGCGGCACCGCCCTTCGTGTCCTTCTCGTCGTCCACGATCTCCGCGTCGACGACGTCGTCGTCGGCCTTGGCCTGCTGCCCGTCGCCGGCCGCACCGGCGGCCGCGCCCTCGGGGGCGGCGTTGGCGTAGAGCGCCTGGCCGAGCTTCTGGCTGACCGCGGCGACCTTCTCGGTCGCGGTGCGGATCTCGGCGGAGTCCTCGCCCTTGAGCTTCTCCTTCAGCTCGGCGAGCGCGGCCTCGACCTCTGCCTTGACGTCGCCGGGGACCTTGTCCTCGTTGTCCTTGAGGAACTTCTCGGTCTGGTAGACGAGGCCCTCGCCCTGGTTGCGGGACTCGGCGGCCTCGCGGCGGCGGTGGTCCTCGTCCGCGTACTGCTCGGCCTCCTGGCGCATGCGGTCGACCTCGTCCTTCGGCAGCGAGGAGCCGCCGGTGACGGTCATCTTCTGCTCCTTGCCCGTGCCCAGGTCCTTCGCGGTCACGTGCATGATGCCGTTGGCGTCGATGTCGAAGGCGACCTCGATCTGCGGGACCCCGCGGGGGGCCGGCGGCAGGCCGGTCAGCTCGAACATCCCGAGCTTCTTGTTGTACGCCGCGATCTCGCGCTCGCCCTGGTAGACCTGGATCTGCACGGACGGCTGGTTGTCCTCGGCCGTGGTGAAGATCTCGGACCGCTTGGTCGGGATCGTGGTGTTGCGCTCGATGAGCTTGGTCATGATGCCGCCCTTGGTCTCGATGCCGAGGGACAGCGGGGTCACGTCGAGGAGCAGGACGTCCTTGACCTCACCCTTGAGGACACCGGCCTGGAGGGCGGCGCCGATGGCGACGACCTCGTCCGGGTTGACGCCCTTGTTGGCGTCCTTGCCGCCGGTGAGCTCCTTGACGAGCTCGGCCACGGCGGGCATGCGGGTGGAGCCGCCGACCAGGACCACGTGGTCGATCTCGGACAGCGCGATGCCGGCGTCCTTGATGACGTTGTGGAACGGGGTCTTGCAGCGGTCGAGCAGGTCCGCGGTGAGCTGCTGGAACTGGGCGCGGGTGAGCTTCTCGTCCAGGTGCAGCGGGCCCTCGGCGGAGGCCGTGATGTACGGCAGGTTGATCGAGGTCTCGGTCGAGGAGGACAGCTCGATCTTCGCCTTCTCCGCGGCCTCGCGGAGACGCTGGAGAGCCATCTTGTCCTTGGACAGGTCCACGCCGTGGCCGGACTGGAACTGCTTGACCAGGTAGTCGACGACGCGCTGGTCCCAGTCGTCGCCGCCGAGGTGGTTGTCGCCGTTGGTGGCCTTCACCTCGACGACGCCGTCGCCGATCTCCAGCAGCGAGACGTCGAAGGTGCCGCCGCCGAGGTCGAAGACGAGGATCGTCTGGTCGTCCTTGTCGAGGCCGTAGGCGAGGGCGGCCGCGGTGGGCTCGTTGACGATGCGCAGGACGTTGAGGCCCGCGATCTCACCGGCCTCCTTGGTGGCCTGGCGCTCCGAGTCGTTGAAGTACGCGGGGACGGTGATCACCGCGTCGGTGACCTTCTCGCCCAGGTACGCCTCGGCGTCGCGCTTCAGCTTCTGCAGGATGAAGGCGCTCATCTGCTGCGGGTTGAAGTTCTTGCCGTCGAGCTCGATCTTCCAGTCCGTGCCCATGTGGCGCTTGACGGAGCGGATGGTCCTGTCGACGTTGGTGACCGCCTGGCGCTTGGCGACCTCGCCGACCAGCACCTCACCGTTCTTCGCGAAGGCGACGACGGACGGCGTGGTCCTGGCACCCTCGGCGTTGGTGATGACGGTGGGCTCGCCGCCCTCCAGAACGCTGACGACGGAGTTAGTCGTGCCCAGGTCGATGCCGACCGCACGTGCCATTTCGAATCCTCCTGATGACTTGAGTGGAACAGGCTCAAGGATGCACGACGGACCGGATCGCGTCAACAGACATGAGTCGAGGGCGCTCAACTTTTATCCAGCCCTTACAGGCACCCCCGCTCCCGCGGGCCGCTTCGCGTGGCTCACCCACCCCCGCGTACCCATCTGCAACAGTCATAGCAGCAGAAAACGGGCACGCATTCTCGCGGGTGAGGAAGGGCGGGCGGACATGTCGGCCAAGCGAACCGTCGATCTGACGGTCGGCGCACTCCTGCTGACCGTCCTGGCGCCACTGCTGCTGGCGGCCGCGGCCGCCGTCGCGGCGACCTCCCCGGGACCCGCGCTCCGGCGCACCGAGCGCGCCGGGCTGGACGGCCGGGCGTTCACGGTGTTCACGTTCCGCACGACCCACGGCGGAGCGCTCACCCCCGTGGGGCGGCTGCTGCGCCGCCACTTCCTGGAGCTGCTGCCGCAACTGCTCAACGTGGTGCGCGGCGAGATGTCCCTGGTGGGCCCGCGCCCCCTGGCGGCCCCCGCCGGACGGGGCGGCGCCGCCCGCGCCCGGCTCGCGGTGCGCCCCGGGATGACCGGGCTGTGGCAGATCGGCGGACGCTCGGAGCTGCCCTGGGAGGAAATGGACGTGCTCGACCTGCATTATGTGGAGCAGCACTGGCTGGGGCTCGACCTCGTGATCCTGCTGCGCACCCTGCCTGCGGCGGTCCGGGGACGGCGGCGTGATCTCACGGTCCACCCGGTGCCGGTCAGGGTTGCCTGAGCGACACAGATCACCGGTGGCCCAACTACAGTGCGGCGGAACAAGTGGGTAGTCTCAGCATGGACTGAATAAGTTACCGCTTAGTAGTGCCGGATCACCCACCCTCGCAGGCCCGAGGAGCCTCCCATGCAACTCGCCGCGATCATTGTGTCGCTGACCCTGACCGTGGTCGGCGTTGCCCTCATCGCCCGAGCCGTCGCGCAGATCTACCGCTTCGTCCGGCTCGGCCAGCCCGTCCCCGCGGGCAGCCGCACCGACGACCCGAAGGCGCGCACGGTCACCCTGGCCAAGGAGTTCCTCGGCCACACGCGGATGAACCGCTGGGGCATCGTGGGCTTCGCGCACTGGTTCGTCGCGATCGGCTTCCTGACGCTGCCGCCCACCCTGGCGCAGGCGTACGGGCAGCTCTTCCAGGCCGACTGGGTCCTGCCGCTCGTCGGCGGCTTCCTGCCGTTCGAGATGTACATCGAGTTCATCGGTGTGATGACGATCCTCGGCATCCTCGTGCTGATGGCGATCCGGCTCCTCAACCTGCCGTCCCGCGCCGGCCGCAAGTCCCGCTTCGCGGGCTCCAAGGCGTGGCAGGCCTACTTCGTCGAGTACGTCATCCTCACCATCGGCCTGGCGATCTACGTGCTGCGCGGCCTGGAAGGCGCGATCCACCACGTGGAGGGCTACGAGGCCGCCTACTTCGCGTCGTACCCGCTGGTCCTCGCCTTCGAGGGCCTGTCGCTCTCCACGCTCCAGACGCTGGTCTACTTCACCGCGATGGTCAAGATCGGCACCTCGCTGATCTGGATGATCACCGTCTCGCTCAACACCAACATGGGCGTGGCCTGGCACCGCTTCCTCGGCTTCCCGAACATCTGGTTCAAGCGCAACGCCACCGGCGGGACCGCGCTCGGCGCGCTCCAGCCGATGACCACGGGCGGCAAGGAGATCGACTTCGAGGACCCGGGCGAGGACGACGTCTACGGCGTCTCCCAGGTCGAGCAGTTCTCCTGGAAGGGCATCCTCGACTTCTCCACCTGCACCGAGTGCGGCCGCTGCCAGTCGCAGTGCCCCGCCTGGAACACCGGCAAGCCGCTCTCGCCGAAGCTCCTGATCATGTCGCTGCGCGACCACGCGCACGCCAAGGCCCCGTACCTGCTGGCCGGCGGCGGCAAGTCGATGGAGGGCGAGGAGAAGGCGTCCGAGGAGCAGCTGAAGGACGTGCCCGCGACGGCGCTCGCCGAGGCCGAGCGCCCGCTGATCGGCACGTTCGAGGAGAACGGCGTCATCGACCCGGACGTCCTGTGGTCCTGCACCACCTGCGGCGCCTGCGTCGAGCAGTGCCCGGTCGACATCGAGCACATCGACCACATCGTCGACATGCGCCGCTACCAGGTGATGATCGAGTCCGCGTTCCCCTCCGAGGCGGGCACGATGCTCAAGAACCTGGAGAAGAAGGGCAACCCCTGGGGTCTGGCCAAGAAGCAGCGCGTCGAGTGGACCAAGGAGGTCGACTTCGAGGTCCCGATCGTCGGCAAGGACATCGAGGACCTCGGCGAGGTCGACTACCTCTACTGGGTCGGCTGCGCCGGCGCGCTGGAGGACCGGGCCAAGAAGACCACCAAGGCCTTCGCCGAGCTGCTGCACATCGCGGGCGTGAAGTTCGCGATCATGGGCGGCGACGAGAAGTGCACCGGTGACTCGCCCCGCCGCCTCGGCAACGAGCCGCTGTTCCAGCAGCTCGGCCAGGAGAACGTCGCGATGCTGAACATGGCGTTCGGCGAGGACGACGAGGACGAGTCGACGAAGAAGCCGAAGTCGGCCAAGAAGATCGTCGCGACCTGCCCGCACTGCTTCAACACCATCGCCAACGAGTACCCGCAGCTCGGCGGCGAGTTCGAGGTCATCCACCACACGCAGCTGCTCCAGCACCTGATCGACGAGGGCCGGCTGATCCCGGTCACGCCCGTCGAGGGCCTGATCACCTATCACGACCCGTGCTACCTGGGCCGCCACAACAAGGTCTACACGCCCCCGCGCGAGATCATGGACAAGGTCCCGGGCCTGCGCCAGCAGGAGATGCACCGCCACAAGGAGCGCGGCTTCTGCTGCGGCGCCGGCGGCGCGCGGATGTGGATGGAGGAGCGGATCGGCAAGCGCATCAACAACGAGCGCGTGGACGAGGCGCTGTCCCTCAACCCGGACATCGTCTCCACCGCCTGCCCGTTCTGCCTGGTCATGCTCACCGACTCGGTCAACGGCAAGAAGAACGACGGCCAGGCGAAGGAGAGCCTCCAGGTCGTCGACGTCGCCCAGCTCCTGCTGGACTCGGTGAAGACCCCGGCCGACCCGGAGCCCACCGACGAGACGGCGGACGCCCCGGAACCGGAGCCCGTGAAGTAACCGTCTCCACCACGGACGCAAGCGGCCGGACCTGCCTCGGGGGCAGGACCGGCCGCTTCGTCGTCCCGCCGCCCCGGCCCGCCCGCCGCGCCCCGCCCACCCCTGCCGACCTCGGCGGACACCCCGGGGGACAGCACCCCGGGGTTCCCTTAGGGGATGTCACAGCTCGGCAGCAATGGCCCCCCGGTTACCGGCTCACGGCCACCGGACGGGCGCGGACCGGGTACGTTCGAATGCGTGGCTGGATTCAGGATCGGACGCGGCCGGGACAACCGCACCCCGCAACAGCAGCAGGCCCAGGCGCCCCGTGCGCCCGGCCCCTACCAGGGCACGCCGCCGTACGGCGGACAGCAGCCCGCACCGTGGCCGCCGGCCTCCGGCGGGCCACAGCCGTACCAGCAGCCCCGCAACCAGGGCGGCTACGGGGAGCCCGAGTACTTCGGCGACCCGCACCACCACGCACCCCAGGGCCACGACCCGTACGCGGCCAACAACCCCGGTCACACGCAGGCGTTCAGCGTCCGGGACGACGACGTCTACGGCGACGGAGCCACCTACCGCGCGGGCTCCGCTCCCGCGGCCCCCTCCGGCCCGCGGCTGCACTGGAAGCAACTGCTCAGCGGCATCGTGCTGCGCCCCGGCCCGACCTTCTTCCAGATGCGGGACTACCCCGTCTGGGGCCCGGCGCTCGCCGTCACCTTCCTCTACGGCCTGCTCGCCATCTTCGGCCTGGACGAGCCGCGCGACGAGGTCATCAGCGCGACCCTGTCCAACGCCGTCCCCGCGGTGCTCATGGCGGGCGTCGTGTTCGTCGTCAGCGGTCTGCTGCTCGGCGCGGTGACCCACACCCTGGCACGGCAGTTCGGCGGCACCGGCTCCTGGCAGCCGACGGTCGGCCTCTCGATGCTCGTCATGTGCATCAGCGACACCCCCCGCCTGGTGTTCGCCGTCTTCCTCGGCGGCGAGAACTCCCTGGTGCAGGTGCTCGGCTGGGCGACCTGGGTGGCGGCGGGCGCGCTGTTCACCTCGATGGTCAGCAAGTCGCACGACCTGCCGTGGCCCAAGGCGCTCGGCGCCTCGGCGATCCAGCTGATCGCCCTGCTGTCGATCATCAAGCTCGGCACCGTCTGACCCCCCGGGGCGACGCCCGCACGACCTGACGGACGCCCGGCCGGACCTCCGGCCGGGCGTCCGTGCGTGCGCGGCCCGGCGGGTCAGAGAATGCCGGCCCGGCGGGCCTCGGTCATCCAGGACGGGAACTCGGAGAGCAGCCGGTCGTACAGCTCCGCGTCGGCGACCGTGGCGATGTCGTCGACGGCGAAGAAGCCGACGTTGTCCACCCGGCGCCCGGGCAGGGTGTCGAAGCGTTCCAGCACCCCGTAGTCCGACCGCCACAGACCCACGAACTGCCAGAACACCGGCTCCTCGACCGCCTCCCGGAGCTGCCGCTCGATCTCGGCGTTGCGGTACACCCCGCCGTCCGAGAAGAAGAGCACCAGGGTGGGGTCGGCGGCGGGGTGGTCGCGGACGTACGCGCGGACCTCGGCGATCACCTTCTGCTCCTCGTTCTGGATGCCGACCGCCCGCATGTCCACCTGCCCCGGCCGCAGGCCCTTCTGCGGCTTGCGCCTGCCGAACAGGCTCATCTCACCGCCGCGCACGTGCAGGCTCAGCCAGTCGGGCAGCTCGCCCAGCAGCAGGTCGGGCAGCCGGGCGGGGTTCGAGGCGAAGGTCCACGCCTGCATCTCGCCGTCGTCGTCGAGCTGGGCGGCGACCGCCGCCATCCGCTCCACGACATCGGCGACCACGCCCTTCGTGTACAGGCCGGCCATCGAGCCGGAGGCGTCGAGGACGAGGATCACCCGCGCCCGGGCGCCGGCGGCGCCGTGCTTGCGCAGGCTGACCGCGACCTGCTCCTTGCGCAGCGACAGCCGCTTGCGCATGTCGACGGGCAGCCGCTCCTCGCCCTTGCTGAGCCGCGGGGCACCGGCCGCCGGGGACGACGCCGGGGACGCGGGGGCCGCCTGCGGCACGGGAGGGGCCGCAGGGGCGGGGGCCTGCGGGGCGGAGGGCGGGGCGGGCGGCGTGGGGGCGGCGTCGTCCACGGTGATCCCGAAGTCGGTGGCCAGACCGGCGAGCCCCGAGGCGTACCCCTGACCCACCGCGCGGAACTTCCACTGCCCGGCGCGCCGGTAGAGCTCTCCGCTGACGAACGCGGTCTCCGTCGTCGCCGTCATCTCGAAGCGCGCCAGCTCCGCCCCGGTCCCGTCGTCCAGCAGCCGCAGGGCGAGCCCCGGGAACCGGCCGAAGGCGCCCCCGTCCGCGGAGGCGCACAGCACGACGCGTTCGACGCCCGGCTCCACCCGGGCCAGATCGACCCGGACCGCGTCGGTGGCGGTCCCGGAGCCACGCCGCTTCCCGAGGTGGCGTACGGCGCCCGAGGCGTGCGCGGGCTGGTTGTAGAAGACGAAGTCGGCGTCGTCGCGCACCCGTCCGGCGCCGGTCAGCAGCAGCGCCGAGGCATCGGCGTCGGGAACGCCCGGCGCCTCGCGCCAGCTCAGCTCGGCGCGCACCGCGGCGGCTGCCACCGGGAGGTTGGCGCCCTTGCTCATGGAGGTCGCTGTCACCCGGCCAGTCTGCCGGGTGACGGCGCGCGCGTCAGCGGTGGCGTCGGTACTGCCGGCGCGACCGCTGGTGAGGGGACTACGCGTCGAGGACCTGGCCGTCGCGGCGCACGACGGGCGGCTCCACGCTCCAGGGGAAGTTGATCCACTCGTCGGTGCGCTTCCACACGTACTCGCACTTCACGAGCGAGTGGGACTTCTCGTAGATCACGGCGGACCGGACCTCGGCCACGTGGTCCAGGCAGAAGTCGTGCACCAGCTTCAGCGTCTTGCCGGTGTCGGCGACGTCGTCCGCGATGAGGACCTTCTTGTTGGAGAAGTCGATCGCGTTGGGCACCGGCGCCAGCATGACCGGCATCTCCAGGGTCGTGCCGACCCCGGTGTAGAACTCGACGTTGACCAGGTGGATGTTCTTGCAGTCCAGCGCGTACGCCAGGCCGCCGGCGACGAACACCCCGCCCCGCGCGATCGACAGCACGACATCGGGCTCGTACCCGTCGTCGGCGATCGTCTGCGCGAGTTCGCGGATCGCGCCGCCGAACTTCTCGTAGGTCAGATTCTCGCGTACCTCGCTCATGCGACGGGCCTCACACCTGCGTCCGATGGAAATTGATGAAGGAGCGGGAGGCGGTCGGCCCCCGCTGCCCCTGGTAACGCGAGCCGTAGCGCTCGCTGCCGTAGGGCTCCTCGGCGGGGGAGGTGAGCCGGAACATGCAGAGCTGCCCGATCTTCATCCCCGGCCACAGCTTGATCGGCAGGGTCGCCAGGTTCGACAGCTCCAGCGTCACGTGCCCGGAGAACCCGGGGTCGATGAAGCCGGCCGTCGAGTGCGTCACCAGGCCGAGACGCCCGAGGGAGCTCTTGCCCTCCAGCCGCGACGCCAGGTCGTCCGGCAGCGAGATGACCTCGAAGGTCGACGCCAGCACGAACTCGCCCGGGTGCAGGATGAACGCCTCGTCCCCCTCCGGCTCGACGAGCCGGGTCAGATCGGCCTGCTCGACGGCGGGGTCGATGTGGGGGTAGCGGTGGTTCTCGAACACCCGGAAGTAGCGGTCCAGCCGCACGTCGATGCTCGAGGGCTGCACCATGGATTCGTCGTACGGATCGATGCGTACCCGTCCGGCGTCGATCTCGGCCCGGATGTCCTTGTCTGAGAGAAGCACGCCCCGAGGATACGCAGAGCGCGCGGGCCGTCCCCAATCGGACACCGGCCCGCGCGCCCGCGCCCGCCTCTGTTACCGCTGGTCGCGCAGCCCCTGCACCACCACGGGCACGGCATGCCTCAGCCGCGCGCACCGCGGACACCGGACGAGCCGGCCGGGTCCGAGCCGGTCGGCACCGAGCTGCTGCAGAGGAAACGAAGCGGTACTGAACACGTGCCCTTCGGCACAGCGGACGACGGTGCGCTCCATCAAGTCCATCGGGCCCCTTCCCCAACGAATGCGGACGAAGCCCCACATTAGGTGATGATCCGGACCGACTCGCACGCGGCACTCCGCGCCCCGAGGCTACGCCTCAACTCCCGCCCCCCGCACAGCCTTCCACTGCCCGGACACGACACACGCCCCGCGGGCGGATGCACTGCGGGGCGTGTGATGAGGTAGAGTGAGCGACGATGCGGTACCGATCAAGGTCCGCCGCGCGGATGTAGTTTAATGGTAGAACATGAGCTTCCCAAGCTTATAGCGCGGGTTCGATTCCCGTCATCCGCTCTTCTACGAAGCCCCAGGTCAGCGACCTGGGGCTTCGTTCGTAATCTCGATCTCTCGGGGCCGGCGTGCCCTCCGCGTGCCTCGCCTGTTCCCGTCCGGCAGTGCTCCCGCCGATTCATCTCGTCCCGGCCGAGCCGGATCTGGTCGAGTGAGAGAGTAGGCGTGTTCGGAAGGAGAGCGAGAGCCGCGTGGATGACACCAATCGCATAGCCGTGCTCATCGGCGCGGGCGAGAATCCGGAAGCGGAGCATGCGCTTCCCTCTCTGGCAGCAACGGTTGCCGCGGATCTGCACGTGCTGGGCGCCGCGTTGGAAGGCAGCGGCTACGCAGTGGAGACACTGCTGAACCCCACTCGGAACGAGATCGCCGAACGTATCTCCACTCGGTCCTCGACCGCACCGCTCGGCAGCACTCTGCTGCTCTACTTCACCGGTCACGGCGTCCGCATCGGGACCACCGACTACTTGGTGCCGTCAGACGCGCGTGCCCCCGCCGGCACAGACGGCGACGCAGACGGGTGGGAGCAGCCCCACGTGCGTGAGTCGCTGATGGAAGCCGATATCAGCCGCTATATGTCAACCTGCAGGGCCGGCACCGTGCTGTGGCTGATCGACGCCTGCCGCTGGGGGCAGGAAGGACCCGCCTTCGGCAGCAACGTCGTCAAAGGGCCGCCCCATAGCGGGTTCGCCATGATGACGGGCTGCGGGCCCGGCGAGTCCAGTGGCTTCGCGGAGGGGGGCAGCTTCTTCACGGCGGCTCTCGCCCATGCCTTCGACCCGCTGACCGAGGCCACCACCGTGGAGCAGGTGTACGAGCAGGCCAGACGTAACACGCGAGCCTTCTCGATGCGCGCGCAGGCGGGCCAGCAGCAGGTCCTGATCCACTACGGCACCGACCTTGCGGAGCAGACAAGGACGCTCCAGGTCGCCGAGGGCAGACGGCTACTGGAGCCCTGGCAGGACGTCGTCCGCACGCCTGCCCTCTGGGAGCGAGTCCTGGAGTGTGACGCGGACGTCGTCGCCCACTTCCAAGAGTGTCTGTCCTCCTTGGCCACACAGACCGCTCGGCATGTCCAGCGCGCTCAGAAGCGGCTGCCCGATCCCTGGGCGGACGACGATTTCCCGGTCCGGCTGCTGACCGATCGTCTGCTCAAACTCCTGCCAAAGGACGCCGCGCTGTCGGCCCTGGAGGTCACCGCGCTCATCGCAGGCGTGCTGCTGCACGAGATGGCCTGGGCCGAGCGGCTGAGCCAGGCTGCCGAACTGATCCCCCAGCTCGTGCGTCGACGTAGCGGGGCTGACGACCAAAGGCGGCACTATGAGCAGATCACCGAGCAATACCCCCAGATCACCGAGAAGCTCACGGACGCGTACCGGTGGCTGACCGACCCTGCGGACGACCGCCACGCCATCACGCTGTGGCTTGTCCACCGCTGGATCGAGGAGCGGTTCGTGACCGACGAGGAAGCCGTGCCCGCCAGCCCGACTGACGAGTTCGTCGCCCGGCTCCTCGACCTACCTTCGAATACGGCAGGCGAGCAGCTCGGCGGCCGGGCTGCGGCGCTGTCCACGGTGCTGCGCGCGGTCGCCGCGGGTCCCGTCATCGGAGCTCCTCCGGACGATCAGCTACTGCCATCAGGCCGTCACGTCATCCGAAGAACGCCGTTGCGCCTGCGCGTGCGCCCCCTCGCGGCGCTGCTGCGACTGGCGGGACTGCTCGCCTTCGACGCCCGGCGCCTGCCGGAAGTCCTCGCCGAGCACCTCGCCGCATCCGATCCAGTGGTGCCGGGCGAAGTGCTCTCCGTACTCCGGGACGCGTTCTGGGATCTCGACCAGGACGCGAGCGCCTCGTCGTATCTCCATCTCGACGCGGTCTGCCCGCACCCGGCGATCCACGCAGCACTCGCCGCGGTCGTCGAGGACGCCGACGACCTCGGGCTCCTGATGCGAGAGTCGACACGCCACCTTCCACAGGACGAGGCAGCGCTGCTCAGCGGTCTCCCCGTACGCCTGTCGGACCAGCGGCTCCGGGCGGACCGCCGGCACGGTGTGGACGCCTACGACATCCCGCTCTCGCAGTTCTCACTCGCGCAGACGGAGATCCGCCGACTCCTGATGGGCGAGAAGCTGTACGAGGGCGAGCCCCAGCTCGCCCTCCGAGAGCTGTACCAGAACGCCATGGACGCCTGCCGGTACCGGGAGATGCGCTCCCGGTACCTTCGGGGCCTGGGCCGGGAACAGGGGGCGTGGGCGGGCCGGATCCGCATCGAGATGGGTGCGGACAGCCGCGGCCCGTACGTCGAATGCGTGGACAATGGCGTCGGCATGACGTCCGACCAACTCAAGAGCACCTTCACCCGGGCAGGCCGCCGCTTCGACCAGTCCCATGCCTTCCGGCGGGAGCAGGCCGCGTGGCTCCGTCACGACAGTTCGCTTCGGCTGTACCCCAACAGCCGTTTCGGCATCGGCGTCTTCAGCTATTTCATGCTGGCCGACGAGATGACGATCGTGACCCGGCCGGTCGGCCCGGACGGACGTCCCGCCGCACGGGCACTGCGCGTCGAGATCCCGGTGAGCGGCAGCCTCTTCCGAGTTCGTGAAGAGGACGAGCGCGAGGGCGCGGCGCTACCCGAGGGCGGCACCCGCGTCCGGCTGCATCTGCGCAGGACAGGACCGCTGGACGCGACCTCCGTCGTGTCGGTGCTGCGCTCGTTGGTTCTCATCAGCGAGTTCCGCCTTGAGGTGCGCGACTCCGACGGCGCGGAGGAGATCTGGCTGCCCGGACAGCTGAAAGCAGGCCAGGGGAAGGGTTCGTTCTCCACCAGCTTCGCCATCGAGGCGGTACCAGACACCCTGTGGTGGGTCTCGGGCGACGGAGCGATCGTTTGCGACGGAATCGCCACAGACAAGCGGACGTTCGGGTACGTGCTCAACCTGTCAGGTCCGCACGCTGGGGAGCTCAGCGTCAACCGGAAGAAGCTGGAGTCCTACGACATCGGGTGGGCAGCCGAGCAGCACCAGCGGGGCGCCAGCGTGTTGGCGGGCAGCCCCGAGCTGCGCCTCCCGTGGCTCTGGGCCATGGAATCCCGGGAGAGTTCCGTCGCTCGCATCCTCTGGAAGGCGCTGCGAGGTCAAGAGGTGATCGCGTCGGACAACCTCAGTCGGCGAGTAAAACTCGACGAGGTGGGCTGGTTCCGGATGGACGCCGACTTGGGGAACCCGCGTAGGTCGGATAGGGAGAAGGAGGCCATGGAAGCGGTCCGGCCCTGGCGGTGGGCTGCCCTCAATCCCGGGCTCCGCAGCTCGAAGGAAGCGGTTCCTTTATCCCTCTCCGGCCACCCGGTTCCGCAGCCGGGCTGGTCGGACATCGCGACGGAGGTCGGGGGCGACTGGCGTGGCGCGGTTCAAGTAGCCCACGACCAGGACACCAGCGTGGCGGAGGTTCTCCGCGCGACCCGCGGCATGCGCATCGCCCATCCACGGCTGGCAGGGCCAACGATCGTCGGCGACGGTGACCTGGACTGGAACCCTGGTTTCGTCGACTGGCTGGTCATGAAGGGGCTGCTGGGCAGCGAACCCAAACCGAGGAACACCCTTCAGATCACCATCTGGGGCCGCCCTCTGCCACAGGATCGCCGGGGTTCCCTCGAGATCTTCTACCAACACCCACCCGGTGATCTGTCCGGCATCGTCCGGGCTTCCGCACATGCTCGGCGGCCGCTCGGTGAGCTGGCCGATGCGTGCGACCGGTACGCGCCATTCGTGGGCAAGCCCCTGGACGCCGTCCCGGATCACCATCGAAACCACGTCTGCACGGACGCCGACCTGAGGCTTCTGTACCTCCAGGAGGACGAGCGCCACTGGCGTCCGGCCATGGACCCCTGGGACGTTCCCTTGGTGGCAGCCGCGACCGGCCTGGACGTGGGGGAGGCGCAGCGGCGCATGGCCGCGTTCGCGTGGCTGGGCCGCCCGACACCTGATCCAGTCCTGGCCGTCCGGTGGGGCGAAGTCCCGTCGGAGATATCTGCCGTCATGCGCCACTACATCGTCCCCGGCTCCGGGGGCCGACCGGAGCTCCTCTGGGGTGCCGCCGTCGAGCTGGCCGCACAGTGCGAACTGAGCGTGTGGGAAGCCGAGCGGGCCCTCGCCCGCGCAGCAGAGGGCGTTGGAGTGGTCCACCGCCGTCGTTACACCAAGCGCTCCCCAGGCCGGGACACCGTTCCCTCGCCCGAAACCGGCCAGTTGGCACGATGGCTGCATGAAGAGGGCATCCGCCTGGAGGGCGGCGTATCGCTCCGAGACCTCTCGTTCGTCCGCTCACATGAGATGCCCTTCGACGAACTCGCCCATTACCTCGAAGACCTGAGGGAGGCCGAGGTAGACCTCCCGGACGCGGCAAACCTACTGCGTGCCTGGGACGAACTGCCCACGCCCAGCAGATACGCGTTCTCCGGCGAGGACCCCAGCTGGGCCGGGGCCGACTACCCCGTGCCGGCGAGCTCGGCAGTGTTGTTCACCGGAAGTCAGCGGCTTCGCCAGAAGCTGTCCTTCCTGTGGGACGTCGCACGGCGGGAGGCCCGCGACCTGGGACTGAGCGCGGCATTCGTGGCCCCGGAACCGCCCGAAGGACTCCGGACCTTCGTCCCGACGTGGGACGAGATCGCCGCGCTGGTCGACGCCGGCCCGGACGAGGACATGGGCGGCGAGTGGTTCGAGACCCCTCATTGGGGCCCGGTCACAGCGCAGAGACTGGTGGACTACGCCCGCGCCCGAACCATCGGCGCCCGGGCGGCGTACCGGGCTCTCGCTCCCTTCCGGGCCATCGGCGCCCTCGTACCGGTGCTGACCGCCGATGCGGAGGCGGCGCTGCCGGAAGAGGTTCCCAGCGCCCACGATGCCGCGGCGGTCGACCCGGCGTACCGCGTCTCCGAGCCCGGCACCGGCCTGGTGCCCCTTGATCTGGTCAGCGTCGCGGGCCATCTGGGCGAGTCCGTACGACACACCTGGCAGCAGCGCGTCACGCCGTATCTCGGGCTGGAGCCGGTACAGCCGTCGATCACCGACGTACCCGACGTGGTGCCCGTCTGGCAGGACCTGGCAATCCTCTCCGAGGGCCATGACGGCAAACTTCCGGCACTAACCGGTCATGTCGGGCAGGACCGGGTGGAGCGCTGCGCCCAGGCAGTGGGAGAGACACCCGAGTGGGTGCGACATCGCCTGGAGATCTACGCGGGGATGTTCGCGCTCCGGTTGGAGGGCACCACCGGCAAGGGAGACAGACCATGACGACCACCGCCAGGCACGATCACGGTGTGCCGTATGCCGACGAGGATCTCGGCGAGATCGACACCGCTCTGTTCACGCAAGGGCCGGCCCCGGGCGGAGAAGGCGTGGTCGTCGCGGGGGCGTGCCCTCGCTGTCACGGCATGACCAAAACGCTGTTCCCGTGGGGTCGGCCAGGCGTGGGCACGAAGGGGGCCTTCAGCCTGCTCTTCGGAAGAGGGGCCACCCGGAAGGCCGAGGACGTACCCGAACCTCTGTTTGCGGAGGTGCACTTCTGCGAGTGCGGGCACCCTCATCCGCAAGGCCCGACGGACACGTCGTTCCTCGGCTGTGGCGCGGTCTGGAGACTCCGCCGATGAGTATCCACTCTGAGCGCCGATGGGCCGAACTCGCTCGTGACCTGGAGTTCACCAGGCTTCCGGAATTGCGCAGACAGGCGGAGGGGTGGCGAACCGGTCTCACGGGATTGACAGCCCTGCTCGCGGTCCTCGTAGTACTGAAGGGCCGCGACAACCTCGACGACCTGTCAGCGATGGCTCGCGCGATGGCGACGGGGCTACTGATCACTGCCTTCGTGTCCCTAGTTCTGGGCTCGCTCTTGGCAGCGCGAGCGGCGCACGGCACTCCAGAGCGTGAAATCCTCCTGGGCGGCCAGGCCCTACGCCGCTGGACCGGTCAGGAAGTGACTCGGGTGACACGGGCACTGGCCTGGGCCTATCTGCTCTGTGTCCTCGGAGTGTTCTTGGTAGTCGGAGCACTCGTCATCGCGTGGCTGACTACACCGGATTCCGCAACAAAACCGGTCGTGGTGCAGACGACCACCGGCGTGCTGTGTGGGGACTTGCTCCGCGCCGACCAGCAACACGTGGAGATCAGAACCAAGGCGGACGACAAGCTCACTTTGCCGTGGGCGGCGGTCGTGAGCGTGAAGCCGGGCAAGACCTGCGAGTGAGCGCCCCCAGGACCGTGGGGGCGTGGGCCGTGGAGTGCCGCGTGGCCGGACGGGGGCTGCTGGGTGATTCCCGAGCTCACAGCGCGGGTTCGATTACCATCATCCGCTCGTGAACGACGGCCCAGGTCCGCGACCTGGACCTTCGTCGTTGCCCGGACCCCTTGGGGCCGTGGAGTGCTACGGGTGCTCCAAGTCCCTCGATTGCCCTGACCGGAGCACCCTGATTCATGTACGGGTAGATCATCACCGGCCTTCTCCACATCAGCGCAACTCATGGCCTATGCCGACTCTCCTCCACATCACGGTCGAGCGATGCATGAATTTCGATCAGAGACGGCCAGCGGATGGGCGAGGCGGTGCGATTTTCAGAAATGAATCATCGCGAGCGGCGTCTAGTATCTGACTGGCATACATGTCCAGCAAAGTACGCACTGCGTCAATTCTTTCCATGGCCTCGGCCGACCCGAACGGAATGAGCTCTCCATGCGCCACTTGATTCCGACTGAAGACCAACTTTTCATCAATGAAGGCCCGGCGGGTCGAGTAGAACTCCAGGTAAACCAGGCCAATTGACGCAACGATATTCCTGAAAACCTCCGACGTCAAATTACTTTCGGTCTCAACGATCTTTACGGGATCGACGAAGAAGGTGGCCTTCCTGTCCAGGTCAATTCTATCCAGAAGCTCCGCGAGAAACGGAATCCTCACCCCGTTGGAAGCGCGATTCAGGTGAGTCTGAACGTGCGCCGCCTGAAAGCAAGGCTTCATGTTGAGTACTGGCACCTTGCAGGAGTTGACGTACTCGATGTAGAGCTTGCTGGCTTGCTTAACAAAGCCCTCCCAGTGTGCGTAAGTGAGCACAACTGAAGATCGGCATATGACCGACTCCTGCGAGCTGTCCTGATGAGATCCACTCACCAAGATGCTAAGCCGGGAAAGCTCGGCCTTTCGATGGGCTAAGGCCTTTTGCACCCTCTCCGAAAATCTCGGAATGTCCACCGCAAATCCCGTCATTCAGAGAAGAGTTGACGACCGAAGGGAATCGTCCTCTTCATCCTCTGATCGCTTCGGACACCAGTTGCGTGTCCGGCTGAAAACTGCGGGTCCGACCAAAGTTTCCTCTGCTTTCCACCAATATCACCGAAACTTGATCGACGAGCAGGGAGGTTGTATGCGATGCCCAGGGCCAAAGCCTCGAATGCCGTCAGCGAAAAGTACCCCTCGGGTCGGCTCTTTGCATAGTTCCACCGCCTGAGCAGGTCAGCCCCACCCGACTGCGAGATAATCTCAAAGGTCCGCGAAAAGACACTCATCTCCTTTTCCAACTTCCGAGGAGAAAGGTCGGCGAAATCAACCAACTGCTCGGTCAAGAAGTCTCCGATATTACGGATAGAACTTAGCCGAGGTTCTGGAATGGAGTGGAGAAATGTGAAACGCAGGGCCAGTTCCATGTGATAGCGCTCATCAATGAGCCTTTGCGGCATATCGAGAACCGTCAGGAAGTTTCGGTCATTGGAGACCTCGGTCAGCCACTCAAAATGCGGCTTACTCATACTGACGAGAAGACAGTTGCGCAACTCCTGCTCCGTCGCAACGGACCCAAAGGAATTGAGGCGCTGAAATAGGTCGTACTTTGCCCGGTTGTCGCTTTCGCGCTTAATGATCTTCATGTCTACGCGAGCGCGTTTAAAATCCAGCCTCTGAGTAGGCGTCAGAGACTTTTCAGCCCCTTCGATCATTTCGTAAGAGCACCCGTCCAGGTGAGTCAGGAAGGGAGCATCAACACAGATAAGGGGGTCGTAGAGCGCTGCCTCCTCGTCTCGGAGGATTCCCATGAACTGAAAGATGGTCGATAGCCTCTGCACTCCATCGACTACGTCCCAGATCCCTTTGTCATTCTGAGCAACGAAAATACTGGGG
Source organism: Streptomyces genisteinicus (assembly GCF_014489615.1). Lineage (GTDB taxonomy): Bacteria > Actinomycetota > Actinomycetes > Streptomycetales > Streptomycetaceae > Streptomyces > Streptomyces genisteinicus. The sequence goes on along the minus strand of NZ_CP060825.1, from coordinate 3,778,294 downwards.
AGCGGAATACCGAGAAGTACACTCTCGATCAATCGACTCTTCTGCTCATCGCGCCACCTGAAAATCCTCTGGAATTCAGGATGAATGTCGATTTCGCCGTCACGATAGAGATTCGACAGTTCCCCGATCGACATCGGATAGGAATCCGTGGCAATCTGACGCCTGTAAATCTCGATCTGGTCCTCAAGAAGCATTGAGCGTTACCCCCACCCTAGTTGGCATCAGCTGCGGCTGTAGCGAAGTCTAGCGCTCCTGGCTTGCGTTCAGACGTGAAACATTGAATCTCGACTTCGGCACAGCTGCGATTTGGGAGCTGAGGACTGCCAGTGCCGCCACCATCCCCACTTCCGACGTTCACCGCGGCCCATTGAAGGCAGGACACTAATCAGCGCAGTACTGGCAGAGCTTGGCTGGAAGCGCTGCCCGATCACACCAGTTCAGCGAGGGACCAGCTGCGGGGCGGGCTGCAGGCGCTGGTACGGCTCGACCTGAGCGCCCCGGGCCGGCGCGGCCAAAGAACGGTGAAAACGGCCGCCGAGCCGGCTCAAACGCAGGGACGGTCGATACCGTGCGCCGCGGGTTCGCACGCGCGGAGGCACGTTCCGCGCCACGATCGAGGAGGGCGGCGGGCCGGCGAGATCGCCCCTGAACGCGACGCGGCTACGGTGCCGCCCGGGGCCCGCGACGGTCCTCGGCGCTGACCAGTGTGGTGGATGCCGCGATGCGGCCGGTGTAGTCGGCGAACGGCAGTGCCCTCCGTCCCCTTTGCTCATTTTTCGCACCTATGGTTCGAAAATCTCGAGAGTCGGACACGAGTTCGATCTCGTCGACAGGACTGCTGTCGCCACCGGGTGAGCGGGGGCGTGGGGAATGGCGCTCGCCCGGCAACCTCGTCACCGAGAGCGTCTGCGCCGGTGCGGCCCAGACGTCCACGCCCGAGCTGAAGGAGATCTGCGCCCACACGATCTCGGTCGACCTGAGCACACCGGACGGCGCGGAGGAGCGGGGGTCAGTGGACACGACCATCGACCGCACGGTCGAACCGGACGGAGTCGCGTGCGTGGTCACGTTCCTCGCCAGAGGCCGCGCGGCAGGCGTGACCGGCGACTGGCCGTCGAGGGCGGCGGCATCAAGACGGTGTGAGCCAGGTGGCGCGAGGCCCGGCGCCGGGTCCGGGCGGAGGGCGCCGGGTGACGGGAGGCCGTCCCTCCGCGCGGGACGGGGACGGGTCAGAACACCGTGTCTGACACAAGCCCGATCCGGGAGAGATGCATGGCCTGACCGGGCCGGAACGGAGCCTTCCAGTCGCCGTTGCTCCGGTACAGCCTCGACGCCTCATAGGCGACGCCGAGCCCCATGAGGTCGGGTCGCCCGTCGCCGTCCGCGTCGCCGGAGCCGATCAGCGCCCGGAAGACGTTCCAGCCTCCGCCGATCCTCGTGCGGGGTGCGAGCGTGCCGTCGCCCTTGCCGAGGTAGAGCCAGAGGACACCGTCCGTGTCACGCGCGACGAGATCGCCCGCGGCGGCGCCCGCGATGTCGCCGACGGCCGTGATGTCGTTGTGCGTCCCCCAGCCGGTGCCGATCTGCCTGCGGGGCAGGAAGGGCTTCGCGGCGTCGCCGGTGGCCGTGTACAGCCAGAGCACGCCGGACCTGTCGGAGGCGAGCGCGTCCGCGCGGCCGTCGCCGGTCAGATCGCTCCCGGCCGTGATCTTGTCGTAGACCTGCCATCCGCCGCCGATCCGGACCCGGGCGGAGAAGTTGCCGTCCCCCTTGCCCTGGTACAGCCAGAGCACGCCGGACGCGTCACGGGCCAGGAGGTCGCCGACCGTCGTGCCGGCGAGGTCCCCCGCGGCTTCGAGCCGGTCGTAGACGCCCCAGCCCGATCCGAGGGAGATCGCGGGCGACGACTCGTGGACACCCGGCCACGCATCGTACGGCCGGTGGACGAGGTCCGTGCGCCACAGCCGGCCCGAGGAGTCGACCTGCAGCAGGTCGGGGCTGCCGTTGTCGTTGTAGTCGTGTGGCTGCGCCTCGCGGACGACCGCGAACGTGCCGCCGGCGGTGACGTCCGGACCGATGCCGTTGGCCGGCTCGGCGGTCATCTCCCAGGTGTACTCACCGTTGGGGGCGTGCGCCCAGTCGTTGGCACCGATGTCGGACCACGAGAACTCCGGCTCCCGGGTCGAGTACCACCCGGGGATCTGCCACGTCATGCCGGTACGCGCATGCCGGAGGGTGAGCTTCGGCTGGGTCACCGTGCGGGAGAGCTTCCAGGTGAAGGTGAACCCGTCCACCCGGTCGAGGTCGAGTTCCGCCGGGGGCGCGGTGAAGGACTCGGTGACCACCTCGGTGGGCTCACCCGTCGTCGCGACCATGACGGCCGTCAGGGCATCGCCACCCGTGGCGGCGATCCGGTACACGCCCTCGCCCCGGCCGACGAGGCCGCCGCGCGCGTACAGACTCCCGTCGGGAGCGGACGTGAACTCGTAGGCGTGGTCGAGCACCTTCGCCGTCGCACCGGTGGTGACGTTGTAGGCGGTGATGGCGTGGCGGATGCTCGGCTGGACGAAGCCCATCCCGCCCTTCCCTCCGTACACCACCCAGTCGCCGACCAGGCCGACCTGGAGTGCGCCCAGCGGCTGCGGACGCTCGGGCACCTCCGTGACCGCGTCGGTGGCCCGGTCCCTGACGAGGATCGCGATGCCCTCTGTATCCGAGTCGACGAACGAGGCGATATGCGTCGTGGAGACGGCCCGTGCGCCCATCCCGGCGGCCCCGGGGGTGAACACACCGGTGGAGAGGTCGAGCAGCCCCCACGCGCCCAGCCTGTTCCGCGTGAACCTGACGAGGGCGTGGTCCGGGGTGGCGGGCGTGGCCATGACGTAGGTCGCGTCGGCGGGCAGGCCGGTGACCGGTGTCGCCGGGGCCCCGGCGACGTGCTTGCGGAGCACTGTGCCCGCCTCGGTCGTCACGGAGGTGAAGACGGCGTCGGCCGCCGCACCCGCCCACATCGCGTCGCCCGGGAGGGTGCCGACGGGAACCTCCAGGGAGCCGTCGCTCGCCAGGTTCCGCTGCGTGATCAGTTTCGGTCCCACGGTGACCAGGAAGTCGGTCGTCGCCGTCGACCGGAGGAGCACGGCCCCTTCGTACTCCTGCGCGGCGCCGTCCGCATAGCGTCGGAACCATGTGGTGGGACCGGAGTTGGGGTCCGTCAGGAACCCTGTCACGCCCGCCCCGACGAGCCGGTCGGTCCTCGGGTAGGGGACCGGGTCCGCGGCCGTCGGCGTGTCCGTCGTGAGGGCGCTGCGCACGGCCGGAGCCGCGTGCGCGGGAGCGGTCAGTGCGGTCGCTCCGAGTGTGATGGCGAGAACGGTGGTGACGACGGCGGCGAACCGCCGCCGCGTCGGACGGGCCAGAGGCACCGGCATTCCTCCCGAAGGCGTCAGGCGCACCATGCGCTGCACCCGTTGAGACTCGCCGGCGGCCGGAAGGTTGCACGTCCGGAGCCGGAGAACCGGTGAACCGGAGCGCCTGTCCGGCAGCCACCAGGAGGAGGGCGGGGACGTGACGAGCGGCGGAGGGCTGCGCGGCACGGCGGGACCGCTCGGCGCGCGTCCGGACTCCGTCATCCGCTCACGAACAGAGGCCGCTGTCACCCCCCTTGGCGTACACCGTCGTCCGGTGGCGAGGCCGCCTGATGCGCGGTCACGAGCCACCGCGTTCGGGGCGCTCGTGACGCGGAGAAGCAGGGCAGCCGGGGGTCCGGTGGGACGTCATGAGTAACCGGCGGCACTTCGATGAGCAGGAGCGCCCATGTCCGAGCCCGGTCGGCGGCCGCAGGCTGATCCCGTGAACCCGCCGAAGACCGCCGAACCCCGCGACGTGGCCGACTGGCCCGTCTGCCGCCCTCTCGCCCTGTTCCTCTGGGGCTGGGCAGGGTTGAGCGCATTCGGCCCGGCGGCCTTCATGACAGCCCTCTGCGTCGCCTGGGCTCAGCCGCTGACGGCGGTGGCGCCGTCGGCCCGAGCCGCCGTGCTCAGCGTCGGCCTGTGGATCGCGGTGCTGACACCCCTTCGCCTCGCCCCCGGGGTACGCCGTCCGGCTCGGTCGGCCCGGACGGCGCTGCTGGGGGGAATCGCCGCGGTCGTCGCTCCGGCCGTGTTCGTCGGCCGGCTGCTGTGATCTCCTCCGGCCGGGTCGACGGCACGCGACCCGCGCGGGCAGCGGCGCCGCCGATTCCCTAGGATCGCGGGCATGGCGCTGACGGTGGAGGACGTGGACCGGTTCGAGGCCGCGCGGCCGCGGCTCGAGGCCATCGCCTACCGGCTGCTCGGTTCGGCGAGCGAGGCGGAGGACGCCGCGCAGGAGACGTTCCTGCGCTGGCAGGCCGCCGACACCGGGCGGATCGAGGTGCCCGAGGCCTGGCTGACCAAGGTGCTCACCAACTACTGCCTCAACCAGCTGACGTCGGCCCGCGCCCGGCGCGAGACGTACGTCGGGCGGTGGCTGCCCGAGCCGCTGCTCGCCGGCGACCCGATGCTCGGCCCCGCCGACACCGCCGAGCAGCGCGAGTCGGTGTCGTACGCCGTCCTCGTGCTGCTGGAGCGCCTGACGCCGGGCGAGCGGGCGGTGTACGTGCTGCGGGAGGCGTTCGGCTACCCGCACCGGGAGATCGCGGGGATCCTGGACATCACCGAGTCGGCCTGCCAGCAGATCCACCACCGGGCGAAGAAGCACGTCGCGCAGGGCAGGGCGCGCACCGAGATCGACGAGGGCGCGGCGCGGCGGATCGTGGAGGAGTTCCTGGCCGCGGCGACCAGCGGCCGCACCGAACCCCTCATCCGGCTGCTGACCGAGGACGCGGTCTCCGTCGGCGACGGCGGCGGCAAGATCCCGGCCCGCGCCAAGGGGTTCGAGGGCGCACGCGCGGTCGCCACGTTCCTGCGCGGCCTGTTCAAGCCGAGCCCGGCCAAGCGCGCGTGGGTGGGCGGGGTGCCGGAGGTCTACGCCTCGACCGCCAACGGCGGACCCGCCGTCGTGGTGGTCGTGGACGGCCGGGTCGTCGGCGTCAGCTGCCTGGAGGTCACGCCGGAGGGCATCGTGGCCGTCCGCAGCCAGGTCAACCCGGACAAGCTGGTCCGCGCGACCGAGCGGTGGGCCGCGGCGGGCCACGACGAGGGCCCGCTCCACACGCTCTGACGCGACGGGATGCGGTGTGACGCAGGTCACGTCATAGCCCTGTCAGGAATCACGGGGCTGTCCGGTTCAAGGGGCGACAGCACGCCGGAGACGGCGGAACCGCCCAGAGAAGGAGCACGGACATGCAGCACCGCATCGTCGTCCTCGGAGCCGGCTACACCGGCGCGACCGCCGCCGGCCGTCTCGCCAGGCGGCTCCACCGCGAGGACGTCTCCATCACCCTCGTGAACCCCGAGCCCGACTTCGTCGAGCGCGTACGGCTGCACCAGCTCGCGGCCGGCCAGGAGCTCCGGCCCCGGCCGTTCGGCGAGATGTTCGCGGGCACGGGCGTGCGGCTGCGGCTCGCGCGGACCACCGCCGTGGACGTGGACGCCAGGACGGTGACGCTCACCGGCGCGGACGGCGCGGAGGAGGAGCTGGCGTACGACACCCTCGTGTACGCCCTCGGAAGCGGCTGGAACGACGGCGGCGTCCCCGGCGCGGCCGAGCACACCCACGAAGTGTCCAGCCGCCCCGGCGCGCTCCGCCTGCGCGAGCGCCTGGCCGCGCTCGGCGCCGGCCGGCCCGTCGTCGTGGTCGGCGGCGGCCTCACCGGCCTGGAGGCCGCGACCGAGATCGCCGAGGCCCGTCCGGACCTCGACGTCGCCGTCGCCGCCCGCGGCGCCCTCGGCGACTGGCTCTCCCCGAAGGGCCGCGCCCACCTGCGGAAGGTGGTCGCCGGGCTCGGCATCACGGTCCACGAGCACACCGCGGTGACCGGCGTGGACGGGTCGGGCGTCACGACCGACGACGCCCGCACGATCGCCTCCGACGTCACCGTGTGGACCGCCGGGTTCGCCGTCCACCCGATCGCCCGGGCCACCGCCCTGGAGGTGACCGACCGCGGACAGATCGTGGTCGACGGCACGATGCGGTCGGTCTCCCACCCGGACGTGTACGCCGTCGGCGACGCGGCCATGGCGGTCGGCCCCGAGGGCAAGCCGCTGCGGATGTCCTGCGCCTCGGGCGTCCCCATGGCGTGGCAGGCCGCCGACGCGATCGCGGCCCGGCTCGCCGGCACCAAGGTCCCCCACGTCCCCATCCGCTACTTCCAGCAGTGCGTCTCCCTGGGCCGCCGGGAGGGCCTGATCCAGTTCGTCACCGCGGACGACCGCGCGGTCGACCGGGCGCTGACGGGCCGCACGGCCGCCCTCTACAAGGAGCTGATCTGCAAGGGGGCCGCCTGGGGCGTCGCCAACCCGACCGTCGGCATGCCCGCCAGGCGCCGGCGGGTCGTCCGCCGGGAGGCGGCGGCAGGCGCGGGGGCCGCCGGGGCGGCGGTCTGACCCGCCCGAGGACCGGGCCCGAGGACCGGGAGGACCGGGCCCGAGGACCCCGCCCGAGGGACAGGCCCCGTGGAACCCGCCCGCCCCGGCGGTCAGGGGCCGGGAGGCGGCGGAAGGCGGGGCGGCACCACGGCCGCCACCCGGGGTGCGGGGGCGGGCGGGGCGGGCGGGGGCTCCGTACGGTGGCGCTTCCGGCGCGCCACCCGGGGCCGGATCCCCGGCCGCGGGGAGACTTCCGGCATGGACAACGCACCCAGGGCCGTCCTCGAAGGCGGCCCCGACGACCTGCCCGAGCGCATCGTCCCCGCCCCGGAGCCCGGCGCCGACGTCAAGGTCCCGCTGCGCGGCGGCTACGAGCACTTCCGTGCCACCGCACGCGAACAGCAGACGGACCACGGCGCGCTGCCGGTCTACGAGTGGTGGGAGCGCACCGAACTCCCCGGCTGAACGCGCCGCAGGCCCGGACCGGACGGACGGGCGGGCGCACCGGGCGGGGGCGGGCCAAGCGGGGGGCAGGCCGGACCGGGCGGCGCTCTCACTCCTCGCCGGCGCCGATCAGCGCCAGGGTGATGTTGTCGGGACCGCCCGCCTCGATCGCCGCCCGCCACAGCTCGTAGGCGGCCCGGCCGTGGTCGTGCTCCCGCAGCACCCGGGCGATGACCTCGTCGGGCACGGGGTCGGTGAGTCCGTCCGTGCACACCAGGGCGCGGAACCCCTCGTCGAGCGGAACGGCCGTCAGATGCGGCGCGATGCCGTCCGGTTCGCGGGAGCCGCCGAGGGACTGCGTCAGCAGGGAGACGGTGCGCCGTCCCGGCGGAGGCGGCGGATTGTCGTCGACGCTGAGCAGTTCGAGTCCGCCGTCCCGCACGGCCAGGACGCGGCTGTCGCCGACGTTGAACACGACCGCCCGGTCCGCGAGCAGCACGACGCCGGCGACCGTGGTGCCCATCGTGCGGCGGGCGGGGTCGCGCGCCGCGGCCGCGTACACCTCGCGGTTGCAGAGGTCGAGCACGCCGCGCACGGCGTCCTCGCCGTCCAGCGCGGGTCCGTGCAGCGCGAGGTTCCGCGCGACGACGGCGCTGGCGACCTCGCCGGCCGGCTGGCCGCCGATGCCGTCGGCGACGGCCACGACCACCGGCGGACCGAGGGGGAACACCAGCGTCTGCGGGTTCCCGGTCACCGTGCCGCAGAGCGTCCAGGGCCCCGCGACCAGGCTGTCCTCGTTGTTCTCGCGCAGCAGTCCGGGGTGGCTCAGCGCGGTGACGGTGATGTGTTCCATCGGTGTGCCGCCTCTCCGCCGGAAGTCGGCCGGGGCTCCCCCCATTGTCGCGCCGCAAGGGCGCGTGCGGGTACCCGGCCACCCTTCGAAATACCCCCCCGGGTATCACCTGCTACGGTGGGGACAGATACCCCCGGGGGTACACATCGGAAGGAGTCGCAGCCGTGTTCTTCGTCGACACCCTGGAATTCGAGGGTCTGGGCAACCGCAGCCATCTCGCGGGCGGCCCGGACGCCGCGGTCGTGGTGGACCCGCCCCGCGACATCGACCGGGTCGTCGCGGCAGCCGCCCGCCAGGGCGTGCGCATCGCCCTCGTCGCCGAGACCCATGTGCACAACGACTATGTGAGCGGGGGCCTCGAACTCGCCCGCGTCACCGGCGCCCGCTACCTGGTGCCCGCCGGCGCGCACGTCGCGTTCACCCGTACCCCCGTGGCCGACGGCGACACGGTCGCCGTCGACGGGACCCTCGCGCTGCGCGCCGTGGCCACCCCCGGGCACACGCCGCACCACACCGCGTACGTCCTGGAGGAGGCCGGCCGTCCGGTGGCCGTCTTCACCGGCGGCTCGCTGCTGATCGGCACGGTCGGGCGCCCCGACCTGGTGGAACCGCGGCTGACCGAGCGCCTCGCACGGGCCCAGCACGCCTCGGCGCACCGCCTCGCAGACGAGCTGGCGGACGATGTCGCGGTGCTGCCCACGCACGGCTTCGGCAGCTTCTGCTCCGCGGCGCCCGCCGACGGGGACACCACGACCATCGGCAGGGAACGCGTCCGCAACGAGGCGCTGACCCAGGACGTGGACACCTTCGTGTCCCGGCTGCTCGACGGGCTGGAGGACGTGCCGGCGTACTACGCGCACATGGGGCCCGCCAACGCCGCCGGCCCCGACCCCGTCGACCTGACCCCTCCGGCGACCGCCGACGCCGCGGAGATCGCCGCCCGGCTCGCCGTCGGCGAATGGGTCGTGGACCTGCGCCACCGCGTCGCCTTCGCCGCGGGGCACGTGGCCGGGTCGCTCAACTTCGAGGGCGACGGCAAGCTCGCCACCTACCTCGCGTGGCTGATCCCCTGGGGCAAGCCGGTCACCCTGCTGGCCGGGACCCCCGAGGAGATCGCCGACGCACAGCGGGAACTCGTCCGCGTCGGCATCGACCGCCCCGCCGCGGCGGCGACCGGCGGACCGGAGCTGTGGGTACGGGAGGGCGAGGAGCCCGCCTCCTTCCCCCGGGCCTCCTTCGCCGACCTGGCGGCGGCCCGCGCGAACGGCGGCTCCCCGGTCGTGCTCGACGTCCGCCGGGACTCCGAGCGGGCGGGCGGCCACGTCGACGGGTCGGTGCACATCCCCGTCCACGCACTGCACGGCCGGCTCGGCGAGGTGCCCGCCGGCGAGGTGTGGGTGCACTGCGCGGGCGGCATGCGGGCCGCGATCGCCGCGTCGCTGCTGGACGCGGCGGGCAGGCGGGTCGTCGCCGTGGACGACGCGTTCGAGGCCGCGGCCGCGGCGGGGCTGACGGTCACCGGGGGCGCCTGACGGCCGGGCCCCACCGACGCCCCACCCGCTCAGCAGGCACCCGCTCCGCAGACAGAAGCACGTGATCGCATGCACCGAGACCCGACCCCCCTCCGGGTCACGCAGGTACCCCGCCGCCGCGCAGGCACCGGGAGCCGGCGCCTCCCCCGCACGGGGCAGCGGTACGCCGCCGTCCCGCGCGGGCGGTGCTGCCGCGTCCGCGCCGGGGGTGCGGCGTGACGGCCCTGGTGGCGGCCCTCCTCGCGGGCGGCGTGGTCGGGCTGGCGCTCGGCGCGCTGGGCGGGGGCGGCAGTGTCCTCGCGGTCCCCGCCCTGGTCTACCTGCTCGGTTTCACCCCCGCCGCGGCCACCACCGCGAGCCTGCTGATCGTCGCGGCAACATCGGCGACCGCCCTGTTCGCGCACGCCCGCGCCGGGTCCGTGCGCTGGAAGGCGGGTGCCGCGTTCGCCGCCGCCGGGCTGGTGCCGGCGGCGCTCGCGGGCGCGGCGGCCGCCCGGCTGCCGCAGGCGGCGCTGACGGTGGCGTTCGCCGCCGTCGCCACGGCGGCCGCGGCGGGGATGCTCCGCACCGCCGCCGCTCCCGCGACCGCTCCGGCCGGAGACCTCGGCCCGGTGCGGCCCGCACGGGCTGCGGGCGCCGGCGCCGGACTGGGCGCCCTCACCGGGCTGCTCGGCGTCGGCGGGGGCTTCCTCGCCGTCCCCGCCCTGGTGACGGTGCTGGCCTTCGAGATCCGGGCCGCGGTGGGCACCAGCCTGCTGGTGATCTCGGTGAACTCGCTCGCCGCGCTCGCCGTGCGCTCCGGCTCGGCGGTCCCGGTGGACTGGGCCGTGGTGGCGCCGTTCGCCGCGGCGGCGGTCCTCGGCGCGTGGGACGGCAGACGGCTGGCCGCGAAGGTGCCGGGCCCCCTGCTGCGACGGCTCTTCGGCGCGCTGTTGCTGGCGGTGGCCGCCTTCATGGTCGTGGACGTACTGATATGAACGCGGCGACTGGGCAGCAGACGGGGATGACCGACACGACCGCACCGGGTCCGGGCCGGCGGACGCCGAGGGCCGCCGCGCTCCGCGACGGCCGGCTGCCCGGCCACCGCCGCGACCACCGCCGCACCGTGACAGGCACCTGGCCGCCACCGCGCGACCCGCCCGCGCCCGGCACCGCAGAGGGAAAGTCCGGCCCATCCACCACGCCCGGCACCTCGGGGACTCCCGGCACCGCACGGGGATTGTCCGGCACCGCGCCACCGGCCCGCGTCCGGAGCCGCGCGACCGCCGGGTGTCCGGCGCCGCGCGGCACCGCTACCGGTGCGCCGGTACGCGGGCGGACGCGGCTCCGCCGCGCCGTGCGGGTCCGGGACGGGCCCGGACCCCTCGCGCACAGGGGGCGTCAGGCGAGGGAGAGGAAGAGCTTCTCCAGCCTCGCCCGCAGCTGTTCGCGGTCCGCGACCGGCAGGTCCCCCTCGGCCATGCAGTGCTGGAGGCCGGTGGCGATGATCGCGAACCCCGCCCGGTCCAGGGCGCGGGAGACGGCCGCGAGCTGCGTGATCACGTCCTCGCAGTCCCGGCCCTCCTCGATCATCCGGATGATCCCGGCGATCTGGCCCTGCGCGCGGCGCAGCCGGTTGAGCACCGTCTTCAGCTCGTCGGCCGCCATCTGCAGTTCCACGCTTCCTCCTCCATAGATACCCCCTAGGGTATCCTAGACATCCCGGAACGCCGCCCTCCGGTACCCCGGGACACCACCGCCGAAGGGAACCACCCCCGCATGACCACCCTCACCACCGACCCGGCGCGGGCCGCCCAGCGCCTGACCCGGTACACCGTCGTCGACGTCCGCACCCCCGGCGAATTCGCCTCCGGCCACGTCCCCGGCGCCCACAACGTCCCGCTGGACCACCTGCACACCGCCCTCCCCGCGCTGAAGGTCGCCGCCGCGCGCGGTGAGCTCCTCGTGGTCTGCGCGTCGGGCAACCGGTCCGCCACGGCCTGCACCGAACTGGCCGGAGCCGACATACCCGCCACCTCCCTGGAGGGCGGCACCACCGCATGGGCCGACGGGGGCCACCCGCTCGACCGCCCGGCGGGGGCGCGGGCCGGCTGGGCCATGGAGCGCCAGGTGCGGCTCGCCGCCGGCTCCCTCGTGGTGCTCGGCCTCGCCGTCGGCACCCGCTTCCGCGCGGCACGCTGGATCTCCGCGGCCGTCGGCTCGGGCCTGGTCTTCTCCGCCGTGACCGACACCTGCGGAATGGCCGCGGCGCTCTCGAAGCTGCCGCACAACCGCCCCCGGCCCGCCGACCTGGACGCCACCCTCGTGGCGCTCGGCGGCAGCTGACCCGGTGCGCGCGCACGCGGTGGGGCCGGTCCCGCGGGACCGGCCCCACCGCGTAGCCGTACGCCCACCGCGTCGCCGTACACACACCGCGTCGCCGTGCGGGTACCGCGTCGCCGTGCGGGTACCGCGGCCCTGCCACCGCACCATGCGCGTCGCCGCTCCCGCCCCCGCGCCGCGGTGCGGTGCGGTGCGGTGCGGTGTGCCGCGCCTCAGTCGTCCAGGGCGTCCAGGACGTCGCCCAGGTCGACGAACTTGAACCCCGTGCCGTCCCGCTCCCCGTCCCCGGCGTCGCCGTCCTGGACCACGAGCAGGCCGTCGGGGTAGTCCGGACCCAGCGGGGCGTTCAGCACGGCCGCCCCGTCGCACTCCTGCGATCCGTCGACCGCGGCCGACGCGGCGACCCGGAAGCCGCCCTCGTACTCGTTGCCGTCCGCGCGCTCGCGGTCGTAGGCGGCGAAGGTGTCGTCGCCCTGGCTGGAGGCGAGCAGGTAGCCGTCGCCGCCGCGCTCGGTGAGCAGGGTCAGCCCCTCGACGTCCGCCGACAGACGGGTGCCGCCGAAGCCGGGGTCCGCGCCCGGTACGCACTCGTCGCTCGGCTCGTCGTACACCGCCGGGACCCCGTACTCGCGCACCCTGTCGACGAGTTGCGGCGTGCCCCGCAGATCGGCGCGGACCCGCCAGATCCCCACGTCCTCCTGGCCGGCGTAGAGCGTGCCGCTCGCCGGATCGACCACCATGCCCTCCACCTGGGGCAGTTCGCCCGGCTCGCCGCAGGGGCGCCAGGTCGTGCCGTCGGGCAGACGGAAGGAGGACGGCAGGTCCAGGGTGCGGATCTTCCGGTAGGTGACCGTGCCGGCGCTCGTCGCGGTCAGCTCCAGCAGGGCCACGCTGGTCCGTTCGCGGCGGCTGACGAGGGCGTACGCGCGCCCGGTGGCCGGGTCGGTCCAGGTGGCCAGGCCGTAGGCGGTGCGCTGCTCGTCGACCTCGGCCTGTCCGGCGGAGAACACGGCGGGCGCCGACGGGTCGGTGACGTCGGTGAGGGGGCCGCCCGGGCGGGAGGGGTCGATGCGGTGGACACGCAGCCGGTCGTGACCCCGGTCGCTGGTCACGGAGAGGTCGGCACGCCCCGCGGCCAGCCGGAAGCCGTGCACGAGGTCGACGTTGTTGTACCGGCCGGGCGCGTTGTCCGGGGTGGCCGGCGGGGGCGCGGGAAGGGACTGCACCAGCCGGGCCTTCAGGTCGTAGACGCGCAGCCCGCCCTCCTTGGCGGTGGCGATCACCAGACTGCGCGCCGGATCGGCGGTGTTGCGCCAGATCGCCGGATCGTCCGCGTCGGCGTTGCCGCCCTCCTCGTCGTCGTGGAGCGTGGCCGTCTCGGCCCGGGCGGTGACGGAGGGCAGGGCGCGGGCGGAGGGCGGGGCGGCGGAGGGCGGGGCGCCCGGCGCGGCGTGTGCGGGGGCGACGGCGGCGAACGCCGTCAGGGCGGCGGTGAGCACGGCTGCACGAGCGGACACGACGGGCTCCTCGGTCGGGACGCGATCCGGCGGCCTCGGTGGACGACGCCGTGCCGGGCGCGGGAAGACGGTCAGCCGTGAGCCTGGGTGCGGACCGTGGACGCCGCGCGTCCACCGGGTGAGCCGTACATGTGCATGCCATGAACGAGGGGCGCGGGAGCGGCCCCGCCCCGGGTCATGTCAGGGCGATGAAGAGTCCCAGCGTGGTGAGCGCGAGCAGCGCGCCGTAGAGGGCGAGGGCCACCGAGCGGGCTTCCGTGGAGGGGTCGGTGCCCCCGTCCGCCCGGCGCAGTCCGAGGACGGACCTCACCACGAGGACGAGCGCGGCGGCGCAGCAGACGGCGATGAGTGAGTCGGTCACCCGGCGACCGTCTCACGCACCGTCAGGCGCCGCATCCGGACGCATCCGGACGTGCCCGTCCGGAGCCCCGGGCCCCGGACGCACCGGACCCCCGGCCGCCCGAGGTCCTTCGGGCGCGCCGCGCTCCCCTCCGGCGAGTTCCGCCAGGGCGTCCGTCAGCCAGGCCACCCAGAAGGACTCCAGCTCGATGCCCCCGCGCAGCACCACATGGCGGAGCCGGTCCTCCCGGCCGGTCCGGCGCTCGGGCGGGAAGTCGCGCCGCTCGATCTCCCGGTAGTCCGCCAACTGGGCCCGGTGGAGCTCCAGGTGGCGTACGAGCTCCTCCTCGACACCCCCGACGCCCCCGGCACCCTCGTCTCTCCCGTCGGCACCGTCCCCGTCGGCACCGTCCTCGCCGGCGCCGACCGCCGCCGCCGCGCGCAGGCGCAGCAGCAGCGGGTCGCGCACGGGCCGGGGGTCCTCCCGGCGGGCCACCCACTCCGTCAGTTCGGCGCGGCCGGCGGGCAGGACCTCGTACTCCTTCTTCTGACCGCGGGTCGGCTGCGGCGACGGCAGGGCCCGGATGTGCCCGGCCTGTTCGAGCTTGCCCAGTTCCCGGTAGATCTGCTGGTGGGTGGAGGACCAGAAGTAGCCGATCGACCGGTCGAAGCGGCGCGTCAGCTCCAGCCCCGACGAGGGCCTCTCCAGCAGGGCCGTGAGGATGGCGTGCGGCAGGGACATGGCCGCAGCCTACGGCCGGGCGGGGAACGGGAGGCGGCCGGTCACAGGGCGGCCGCGAGCCGGGTGCCCTGGTCGATGGCGCGCTTGGCGTCCAGTTCGGCGGCGACGTCCGCGCCGCCGATGAGGTGGACCGTGCGGCCGGCCTCGGTCAGCTCCTCGTACAGGGAGCGCCGCGGCTCCTGCCCGGTGCACAGCACCACCGTGTCCACCTCCAGGACGGAGGGGGTCCCGTCGACGGTGATGTGCAGCCCGCGGTCGTCGATCCGCTCGTACGTCACCCCGGCGGTCATGGTGACGCCCCGGTGCTTGAGCTCCGTGCGGTGGATCCAGCCGGTGGTCTTGCCGAGGCCCGCGCCGACCTTGCTGGTCTTGCGCTGGAGCAGGTGGACCGTGCGCGGCGGGGCCGGACGCTCGGGGGCCGTCAGTCCGCCGGGGGCCGCGTACTCCATGTCGACGCCCCACTGGCGGAAGTACGTCGGCGCGTCGAGGCTCGCGCCCTCGCCGCCGTCGGTCAGGTACTCGGCCACGTCGAAGCCGATGCCGCCCGCGCCGATCACCGCGACCCGCTCGCCGACGTGGGCCCCGTCGCGCAGCACGTCGAGGTAGCTGACGACGCTGCTGTGGTCGGTGCCGGGGATCGCGGGGACGCGCGGGGTCACGCCCGTGGCGACGACGACCTCGTCGAAGGCGTCCGCCGGCAGGTCGGCCGCGGTGACCTCGGTGGACAGCCGTACGTCGACGCCGCGTTCGGCGAGCTGGGTGCGGAAGTAGCGCAGCGTCTCGCCGAACTCCTCCTTGCCGGGGATCCGCCGGGCGATGTTCAGCTGGCCGCCGATGTCGTCCGCCCCGTCGAACAGGGTGACCGTGTGGCCGCGTTCGGCGGCCGAGACGGCGCAGGCGAGCCCGGCGGGACCCGCGCCGACGACGGCGACGCGCTTCGCGAGGCGGGTCGGGGCGAGGACGAGCTCGGTCTCGTGGCAGGCCCGCGGGTTGACCAGGCAGGAGGTGATCTTCAGGCTGAACGTGTGGTCGAGGCACGCCTGGTTGCAGCCGATGCAGGTGTTGATCGTCTCCGGGCGGCCGGCCTCGGCCTTGGCCACGAAGGCGGGGTCGGCGAGGAACGGCCGGGCCATGGACACCATGTCCGCGCGCCCCTCGGCCAGTACCTGCTCGGCGACCTCGGGCGTGTTGATGCGGTTGCTCGTCACCAGCGGGACCGAGACGGCGCCCATCAGCCTGCGGGTGACCCAGGTGTACGCGCCGCGCGGCACGGAGGTGGCGATGGTGGGGATGCGGGCCTCGTGCCAGCCGATGCCGGTGTTGATGATCGTCGCGCCGGCGGCCTCGACCGCCTTGGCGAGCGTGACCACCTCGTCGAGGGAGGAGCCGCCGGGCACCAGGTCGAGCATCGAGAGGCGGTAGATCAGGATGAAGTCCGGCCCGACGGCCTCGCGGGTGCGGCGGACGATCTCCAGGGGCAGCCGGATGCGGTTCTCGTAGCTGCCGCCCCAGCGGTCGGTGCGCCGGTTGGTGTGGCTCGCGATGAACTCGTTGACGAAGTAGCCCTCGGAGCCCATGATCTCGACGCCGTCGTAGCCGGCCGACCGCGCGAGGACCGCGGCGCGGACGAAGTCCCCGATGGTCTCCTCGATCTCGTCACCGGTGAGGGCGTGCGGGACGAACGGGCTGATGGGGGCCTGGATCGCGCTCGGCGCCACCAGGTCCTGGTGGTAGGCGTAGCGGCCGAAGTGGAGGATCTGCATGGCGATCCGCCCGCCCTCGGCGTGCACGGCGTCGGTGACGACGCGGTGGTGCGCGGCCTCCTCCTCCGAGGTGAGCTTGGCACCGCCCTCGTAGGGGCGGCCGCGGTCGTTCGGGGCGATGCCGCCGGTGACGATCAGGCCGGCACCGCCGCGGGCGCGCTCGGCGTAGAAGGCCGCCATGCGTTCGAACCCGTTCTCGGCCTCCTCCAGCCCCACGTGCATCGACCCCATCAGGACCCGGTTGGGGAGCACGGTGAACCCGAGATCGAGCGGACGCAGCAGGTGCGGGTACGGGTTCGGCCTGGTGGGGGACGTACTCATCGGAGCCTCCTCGCTCGGGTGTCCAGGCTGTTGTAGCCGCCCGGCGGACCCTTTTGCAACAAAGTGCAAAATGAGCTGCGTCACCACCCCCGGTAACCGAACAGACAAATACACCTATCAGCCATACGGGTGATAATGGTTATCAAGCCCCATTCCGGACCTCTACCGTGTCGCCCGTGGCGGGATGGCAGCAGGTGAGCGCGCTGGGGATCGTGGCGATTCTCGGAGCACAGGGAGCCGGCATCGGCACCCCGGCGTCCGAGGATGCCAACGCGTCGGACCGGCAGGAGGTGTCGGCTCCGGCACCGGGAAGTGATCCCGGCGGAAGTGAGCCGGGCAGAAGCGATCCGGGCACGGCGTCGCGGACGGACGGGCACGGCGGGCCGCCGACCCTCTCGGTCCATGTGACGCTGCCCGGCCTGCCCGGCATCCGCATCGAGGCGACGATCGGCACCGACTGCCCGCCGCCTCCCCCGCCACCGCCCTGCCCGCCCACGCCCACACCCACGCCGCCCCCGGCGCCGAGCCCGCCCCCGACGCCGACGCCTCCGCCTCCCGCGCCCTCTCCGCGGCCGCCGGAACCGCCCGCACCCACGCCCACGCCCACGCCCACACCGGCTCCGCCGCCCCCCGCACCGCCGCCCGCCCCGGAGCCGCCGCCCGTCGCGGCGGCCCCGCCTCCCGCGCCGGCCCCTCCGCCGCCTCCGGCGCCCGCCCCGGAGCCCCCCGCCGAACCGGCGCCCGCGCCCGCCCCGCCGCCCGAGCGGGTGGAGGCCGTCGCGATCCACACGTACCGGCCCGCGACCGGAGGCCCCGAACCCTCGGGGACCCCGCTCACGGTGCTGATGCTGGTCACCACGACCCCGGCCGTGCTCGCCGCGGCACTGCTGCGCCCCCGCTCGCAGTCCAGCGCCAGGCGCGGGCGCGCCTGAGGCGGCGACCGGCCCGGTCCGGCCCCGCGCCCGGCCGGGCCGCGGCGCCCCGCGGCACGCCTCCGCCTCCCCACCGTCCTCCCGCTCCACCGGTCCACCGGCCGCCGTGCCGCTCGCGGCGGGCACCGCCAGGGCCGCGCCCCCGTACCCCTTCCGCACCCCTCACGGAGTCACCACATGTCCGACTGGCTCGTCCTGGCCACCGTGATGGCGGCCGCCTGCGCCGTCGTCCTCGTCGTCACCGTCCTCAGCCAGCGCAGACTCCGCGACGCCGCGGACGGCCCCGACGCGGCCGAGTCGCCCCAGACCCCCGATGTCCTCGAGTACATGGTGATGATGGTCGGCGTCGTGTACGCGATCGTGCTCGGCCTCGCCATCGCCGGCGTCTGGGAGGCGCGCGGGGCCGCCCAGGACGCGGTGCGCACGGAGGCGCAGGCCCTCCACGAGGTCACCCAGCGCGCCCAGGTCTACCCGTCGGACTTCCGGGAGAAGCTGCGGACCGACATCGACGCCTACGTGACCGAGGTCGTGGTGGACGAGTGGCCGCGGATGATCGAGCGGGAGGAGCTCTCCCCGCGGGGGACGGAACTGCTCGCCGCGGTCCGCACGGGCGTCGCCGAACGCGCACCGTCGAACGAACTGGAGGCCCAGGCCTACCAGCCGATGCTGGACCAGGTGGCCGCCGCCGAGGACGCCCGCAACGCCCGCGCCGAGGGGGCGGGCGCGACGCTGCCGGGCATCGTGTGGTTCGGCCTGATCGCGGGAGCCGTGATCACCGTCGGCCTGATCTTCACCATGCAGATCGGGCGCACCTTCCGGGAGCTGCTGCTCGCCGGGCTGTTCAGCGCGCTGATCGCGTTCCTGCTCTTCCTGGTCTGGGACTTCGACGCCCCGTTCGGGCGGTCGGGCACCGATTCCGCGGACGCGTTCCGCCAGCTGTTCCCCGGGATCTCGGGGAACGGCTGACACCCGCCCCGGTCCGCCGTCGCACTGCTCAGCCGTCGCCCCGGTCCGCCGATGCCGCGCGCGACGATCCGCCGCGGGCCGCCGGGAGGCGGCCCGCGGTGCCGTTCGCGGCCGCCCGGACGGGCACGGACGGGCGGCAGGGGCCTCCCGGACCGGCACCGGCGGCGGCCGCGGGAGGAGGGTGTGCCGACCCAGGAATAGGAACCGGGAGGTCGTGGTTGAACGGGCATAGTTCAAAGTTCAATCACTACGCGAGAGGTGACCGCCATGCAGTTCGGCATCTTCACGGTCGGCGACGTCACGACCGACCCGACCACCGGCCGCACGCCGAGCGAGCACGAGCGGATCAAGGCCACCCTCGCCATCGCGCAGAAGGCGGAGGAGGTCGGCCTGGACGTCTTCGCGACCGGTGAGCACCACAACCCGCCGTTCGTCCCCTCCTCGCCGACGACGCTGCTCGGCTACCTCGCCGCCCGCACCGACCGGCTGGTCCTCTCCACCTCGACGACGCTGATCACCACCAACGACCCGGTGAAGATCGCCGAGGACTACGCGTACCTCCAGCACATCGCCGACGGCCGCGTCGACCTGATGATGGGCCGCGGCAACACCGGACCGGTCTACCCCTGGTTCGGCCAGGACATCCGCAAGGGCATTCCGCTCGCCATCGAGAACTACGCGCTCCTCCACAGGCTGTGGAGGGAGGACGTGGTCGACTGGGAGGGCACGTTCCGCACGCCGCTCCAGGGCTTCACGTCCACGCCGCGCCCGCTGGACGGCGTCCCGCCGTTCGTCTGGCACGGCTCGATCCGCTCCCCGGAGATCGCCGAGCAGGCCGCCTACTACGGTGACGGCTTCTTCCACAACAACATCTTCTGGCCCATGTCCCACACCCGGAAGATGGTGGACCTCTACCGCAAGCGGTACGCCTTCTACGGGCACGGCAGCCCGGAGCAGGCCATCGTGGGCCTCGGCGGCCAGGTGTTCATGCGCAGGAACTCGCAGGACGCGGTCCGCGAGTTCCGGCCGTACTTCGACAACGCGCCGGTCTACGGACACGGCCCGTCCCTGGAGGACTTCACCGAGCAGACCCCGCTCACGGTCGGTTCGCCCCAGCAGGTCGTCGAGCGCACCCTCGGATTCCGCGAGGCGGTCGGCGACTACCAGCGCCAGCTCTTCCTGATGGACCATGCCGGCCTGCCGCTGAAGACGGTGCTCGAACAGCTCGACATCCTCGGCGAGGAGGTCGTCCCGGTCCTGCGCAAGGAGTTCGCCAACCTGCGGCCCGCGGGAGTGCCCGACTCCGCGCCGCTCCACCCCGCCGTCGCCCGCACGTCCGCGGACGCGTCCACCGGCCCGTCCGCCGGCCCGTCCACCGGCACCCCGAAGGAGTCGTGACCATGGAGGACACCCGGACCCTGAAGCTCGTCGTCGTCTCCGCCGGACTCGGCGTGCCGTCCTCGACGCGGCTGCTCGCCGACCGGATCACCGAGTCCGTGCGCCGCGAACTGGCGGAGGACGGGCGGGAGGTGGACGTCCGCGTCGTGGAACTGCGCGACCTGGCGGTCGCCGTCGCCAACAACTTCGTCACCGGCTTCCCCGCGCCCGCCCTGGAGGAGGCGCTGGAGGCGGTGACCGGAGCGGACGGCCTCGTCGCGGTGACGCCCGTCTTCGCGGCCTCCTACAGCGGGCTGTTCAAGTCGTTCTTCGACCTCGTCGAGCCCGACGCGCTGACCGGCATGCCGGTCCTCGCCGCGGCGACCGGCGGCACCGCGCGCCACTCGCTGGTGCTGGAGCACGCGCTGCGCCCGCTCTTCGCCCACCTGCGGGCCCTGGTCGTGCCGACGGCGGTGTTCGCGGCCTCGGAGGACTGGGGCGGCACGGGTGACGCCCTGACCGACACGCTGCCGGACCGCATCGTGCGGGCCGGCCGCGAACTGGCGGCGCTGATGGGCACGACAACACGACGCCTCCCCTCGGAGCCGAGCCCTGCCGACCTGTTTGCGTAGATTTACGTAGGCTTGCGGGGGTGCATCGACCGGTGCATCCCCGCAATCCACGGAGGTGGCGGCATGGCAGGGACCGGCAGGATCGTCGTGGGGGTGGACGGTTCCGAACCGTCCGTCACGGCGCTGAAGTGGGCCGTCCGGCAGGCCGGGCTGAGCGGCGAGTCCCTGGAGGCCGTCATCAGCTGGGAGTACCCGGCGGCCGGCTGGGCGGCGATGGTCCCGTCCCTCCCGCCGGACTTCGACCCCGAGCAGACGGCCGGATCGATCCTCGGCGACACCCTGGAGCAGACGCTCGGCGCCGAGGCCGCGGCGTCCGTGACCCGCAAGGTGATGATCGGCAACCCGGCCCAGGCTCTGATCGAGCGGGCGCAGGGGGCGTCCCTCGTGGTCATCGGCGACCGCGGGTACAGCGGATTCAAGGCGGCGCTGCTCGGCTCGGTCGGCCTCCACCTGTCGCAGCACGCACCGTGCCCCGTGGTGATCGTCCGCGGCCAGGCGGAGGTCTGACCGCCCGCGGCGGGGCGGACGCACAGCGCACGTGACCGCTCCGGCGCCGGAGCGGTCACGTGCCGGAGCGGTCACGTGCCGGAGCGGTCAGGTGCCGGGGCGGACGCCCGGGCGGCGGCTCACTTGCGGTTGTAGAGCCGCATCGTGACGGTCCCGAAGACGACGAGCAGCACGGCCGACCAGCCGAGCGACCAGGCGATGTCCGCCGCGGGCCAGTTGCCCGCCATCAACTCCCGCACCGCGGTGGCCACATGGGTCACGGGGCTGTTGTTCACGAAGGCCTGGAGCCAGCCCGGCATCGTCTGCGGATCGACGAAGACGTTGCTGAGGAAGGTCAGCGGGAAGATGACCATCATGCTGACGCCCATCACCGACTTCTCGGTGCGCAGCATCAGCCCGAACATGGTCCAGATCCAGGAGAAGGCGAAGGCGAAGACCATCAGCAGCACGACGCCGAGCAGGACGCCGGCCACCCCGCCGTCCGCGCGGTAGCCGATGACCATGCCGACGGCCAGCATCACGGCGGACGCGATCAGGTAGCGCACCACGTCGCCGAGGAGGTAGCCGACCATCGGGGACGGACGCCAGATCGGGAGCGTCCGGAAGCGGTCGAAGACGCCCTTGGAGATGTCCGTGTTGACCGCGACACCGGTGTACATCGTGATCATCACGACGCTCATGGTGAGGATGCCCGGCAGCAGGAACTGGATGTAGTCGGAGACGGAACCGGCGATCGCGCCCCCGAAGAGGTACGTGTACATCAGCACCATCATGATCGGGAACGCGGTGACGTCGAAGAGCTGCTCGGGCACGTGCTTGATCTTGAGCATCGCCCGCCACCCGAACGTCAGTGACGCCGACAGGGCGCTGGGCCGCGGCGGACGGTCCGTGGAGACCAGCAGGGCCGCGAGCTCATCGGCCCGCGGGGCCTCGAGCTCGACATCGGCGAGGGTGTCCTTGGTGGTGGTCGTGGTGCTCATGCCGCCTGGCCCTTCTTGTCGGTCAGGGCGAGGAAGACCTCGTCCAGGCTGGGCTGCCCCAGCGAGAAGTTGTCCACGGTGATGCCGTTGCGGGCGAGCTCGGCGAGCGCGTGGGCGGCCTGCTCGGCCGCGCCCCGGTCGCCGCCCCCGGCGTCGACACGGGCGGTGAGGGCCACCGGGTCGGGGTCCAGCAGCACCTCGGCGCCGAGCGCGGCGGCGAGCACCCGCTCGGCCTGCGGGCGCTGGTCCGCCTCGCGCAGCCGCAGATGCACGGCCCCGGTGCCGACGGACGCCTTCAGCTCGCCCTTGGTGCCCTCCGCGATCACCCTGCCGTGGTCGATCACGGCGATCCGGGAGGCCAGGTGGTCGGCCTCGTCGAGGTACTGGGTCGTCAGCAGGACGGTCGTGCCCTGGGCGACGACGGCCCGCACGATGTCCCAGACCTGGTTGCGGCTGCGCGGGTCGAGGCCGGTGGTGGGCTCGTCGAGGAAGAGCAGGTCCGGGGTGTTGAGGATGGAGGCCGCGATGTCGATGCGCCGCCGCATGCCCCCCGAGTAGTTCTTCACCTGCTTGTCGGCGGCCTCGCGCAGGCCGAACGCCTCCAGCAGCTGCGCCGCGCGCTCACGGGCCGCCGGCCTGGCGTGCCCGAGCAGCCGGGCGAGGAGGATCAGGTTCTCCAGGCCGGTGAGGTCCTCGTCGACGGAGGCGTACTGGCCGGTGAGGCTGACCCGGCTGCGGACCGCGTCGGCGTCCTTCCGCACGTCCTTGCCGAAGACGCGGGCCTCGCCCGCGTCCGGCCTCAGCAGGGTGGCCAGCATCCGCACGGTGGTGGTCTTGCCCGCGCCGTTGGGACCGAGGACCCCGTAGACCGTGCCCGCGGCCACCCGCAGGTCGACGCCGTCCACGGCCCGGTTCTCACCGAAGACCTTCACCAGGCCGGAGGTCTCGATTGCCAGATCAGTACTCATCGTCCGTCCTTCGGTTCCTTTGCGTCGTGGAGTGGAGACCGTCCCCGGCGCGGGAAGTCATCGGTGGCCGTGCGGACCGGTGCGGACGCGGGGGCGCGGGGCGGGTTCCTCGGCGCGCGGCGGCGGGGCCGGGGTGCGTGCTGTGACCGCGCCGCGGAACCCGCCCCTGACGCGACGCGCGGCCGCCGGAACCGGTCCGGCGGCCGCGCGTCGCGTCAGGGGGCAGGTGCTCCCGGGTTCAGCAGGGTGCACCCGGGGCCGGGGCGGGATGCTGCCCCCGGCACTGCCGTCGGCAGCGGTGCGACGGGGTCACTCCCGCACGTAGAAGGCGTAGAACATGGCGAGTCCCGTCGCCACACCGCACGCCAGCCCGATACCGGCGGACCGCAGCACGCTGCCGCCCGCCAGGCTGGTCAGGAAGCCGATGGTCGCGCCGGTGAGCGCCCCGTACGCCGCAGCCCGCAGCTCACGCGGCAGGCGGTCCTGGATGCGGCCGAGTCCGAAGGCGAGTGCGCCCAGGACGACGGCGCAGATGATGCCGACGAGCCACTGGGCCCCGTCCGCGATCCCGCCGTCCTGGAAGCGGAGGATGGAGGCGGCCCAGATGCCGGCCGCCACCGCGAGCACGGCGGGCAGGAGGAAGCCGAGCGGATTGTGGTGCCGCCGTTCCGTCGTCCTCCCGTGCCGCCGCCGACCGTGCGGCATCGCTGCTTGAGTGGCCATGGCGCAGAGCTCCTTCCCTCTCACCCCCGCGCGTCCTCATCCCAGGGCACACCCGTCGGGGCCCGCGGGCAACTCCGCATGCCGGCGACCGCGACCCGGCACCGGGCGCGGTCGCCGTCCCGGGCGCCGCATTCCCGCGCCATCCGGCCGAGCCGGCGCGACGGACGGCACCGGACTTCCCACACCGCGCGCCCGCTCCGGCGCGACGGCACCGGACTCCCGCGCCACCCGCCGACGCCACCGACCCCGGCACCGGACACCCGCGCACGCCACCGACCCCGGCACCGGATTCACGCGACACGCGCCGGGACATCGCCGCCCCGGCGCGGCACAGGCGCAACGATTTCGTCGGGAGAGGCGTCCTCAGGACCGAGATGGTCCCGTGTCCGGGCTGTTCCGGTGCCACGGCGGGTGGCCGGAGCGGCTCCGGCCCGCGGACCGGAGTGGAGAGCGGAGTGCACCCAGCGTCCCGGCAGCCCGTCCCGGCGCCCCCGGAGGCCGCGCCGCCCCCGAGGGCGCGCGGCCGGACCGCCGCATGGCTCGCGGGCCTCCTGCTGGTCCCGCCGACCGCCGTCGCCGCCTGCCGCGCCGCGGACAGCGACGGGGTCACCCCCGTGATCCAGCTCCTCGCCTTCCTCCCCTGGCTCCTCGTCCCCGCCGGTCTCGCCCTGCTGCTCGCCCTGCTGGGCCGCCGGCCGCTGCTGGTGGCCTGGGCGGTGACGGTCCTCGCGGTCACCGGCTGGTACGCGAGGCCCTACGACACCGGCCTGGCCGACCGCCCGCCCGGTCCGGTGACGGCCCGGATCGACGTGCTCACCGCGAACGTGCAGTTCGGCTGGGCGACCGAGGCGCTGGTCGAGGCGGTCCGCCGGGAACGGCCCGGGATCGTGTTCGTGCAGGAGTGCCCGCGCAGCTGCGCCGCCACCCTGGCGCGGGGGCTGCCCCGCGACGCCTATCCGTACCGCCTCGCCGCGGGCGGCGAGGGCGCGGCCGGCTCCGCGCTGCTCAGCCGGTATCCGCTGGAACCGGCCGACGGGGTGCCGGCGACGCTCGCCATGCCCGGCGCCGTCGCGGAGATCGGAGGGCGCCGGGTGACCCTGCAACTCGCCCATCCGCTGCCGCCGGTGCCCTCCGCGGTCGACGGCTGGCGCCGGGAACTCGGCCGGCTGGCCGACTGGGCCGCCGCACACCGGGACCGGCCCACCCTGCTGGCGGGCGACTTCAACGCCACCGGCGACCACGCCGCGTTCCGCCGCATCCTGGACCGGGGCGGCCTGCGCGACAGCGCGGCGCTCGCCGGCGCGGGCGGCACACCGTCCTGGCCGGCCCGCCTCCCCCGGCCGCTGGGCGCGCAGATCGATCACGTGCTCGCCGGCGACGCCTTCTCCGTGCGCTCCGCGCGCTTCCTCGACCTCGCCGGCTCGGACCACCGCGCCCTGCTCGTCTCCCTCGCACTGCACGACGTGCGCTGACCGGTCCGCCGGGTCAGAGTGAGGAGGCGAAAAGACCGGGGGCGGTGTGTTGGGAGGCATGGCGGATGCGTGCTGTCACGGTCGGTTCCCACGGCGCCGAGCCGCAACTCGTCCAGGTGCCCAAGCCCGAGCCCGCCGAGGGCGAGATCGTCGTGAAGGTGGAGTACGCGGCGCTCAACCCGGCCGACTGGCAGGCGGCCGGCGCCCCGGCGGTCACGGAGCCGGCCAGGACCGCCCCGTCCGCCTCGTCCGCCCTGTCCGCCTCGTCCGCCTCGTCCGCCTCGTCCGCCTCGTCCGGAGCGGCGGCCTTCCCCCGGGTGCTCGGCACGGACTTCGCCGGCCGGGTCGACGTCGTCGGCCCCGGCGACAGCCGCTTCCGGGTCGGCGACCCGGTCTTCGGCCTGGCGGTGCGGCCGGAGCACGCGGGCAGCTACGCCGAGTACGTGTCGGTGCACCAGGACGGCCCCGTCGCCCTGGTCCCCGCCGGCCTGTCGCTGCGGTCGGCCGCTGCGCTGCCCACCGCGGGAACGGCGGCCGCCCAGGTCCTCGCGGTCAGCGGGGTGCGGCGGGGCGGCACCCTGCTGGTCGTCGGGGCGGCGGGCGGTGTCGGCAGCTGCCTCACCCGGCTCGCCGCGGGGCGGGGCATCGGCGTCGTCGCCGTCGTCCGGGGCGACGAGCGACGGCGGATGAGGGACCTCGGCGCCACGACCGTCGTGGACGCCACCGCCGGGAGCGTGGACGCCGCGGTACGGGCGGCCTGCCCGGAAGGGGTCGACGGCGTCGCCGACCTGGTCTCGGACACGGCGGACGGCTTCGCCCGGCACGCGGCGCTCGCCCGGCCCGGCGCCGTCGCCGTCGCCACCCGGCGGGGAGCGGGGCTGGGCGGGCTTCCCGGCGACGTGGAGGGTGTGGCGTTCCGGATGCAGGCCTCGTCCACGCTGCTCGAAGCGCTGGCCGCCGCTGCCGCCGAAGGCAGTCTCGACCTGCCCCTGGACGCCGAGCTCCCGCTGGAGAAGGCCCCGGACGCCCTTGCCCAGAACCGTGCCGGCGGCGCCCGCGGCAAGACCGTCTTCGCCCTGCGGGGCGCGTGAGCACGGACGGCGGGGCCGCCGCCGGGAGCCGCCGTGCCCGCACACCGCATCCCACCGCACCGCTGCCGGCAGCGAAGGAGCCGTGATGGACGACGAGCAGATCATCGACGACATCGGCGGACTCGTGGAGGAGGAACGCGCCCTGCGCGACGCCTCCCTGCGGCAGGGCGGCCTCGACGCCGCGCAGCAGGCCCGGCTGACGGAGCTGGAGATCCGGCTCGACCAGTGCTGGGACCTGCTGCGCAGACGCAGGGCCGCCTCCGAGTTCGGCGCCGACCCCGACACCGCGCAGGTGCAGCCCGCCGACGAGGTGGAGGGGTACGAGAGCTGACCGCCCGACGCGGCCACGGCACGCCCCGGGACCGTCCCCCGTGCCGCCCGGTGCGGGGCCGCCTCCGCGTTGCGCGCCGGCCTCGATGCCGACCGATCCGGAGCCGACCCGGGTGCCACCCGATGCGGTGCCCCGAAGCCGGGCGCGGTGGCTCCGCGGACGACGCGGCGCCGGGACGAGACCGCACAGGCGCTCACCCGGCCGGCTCGGGCCCTCCGCGGCCGGATCGGCGGACCGCCCACCCGATCCGGGACCGACCGATGCAGGGCCGCCCCGATGCAGGGCCGACCAGTCCACCGCGGGTCCGCCCGGCTTCCGGAGGCGTCGCGCTCCGCCACCACCGCCGGCACCACGCGGCCGCCGCCCGCTCGCGGGCCGGGCCCGGCCCGGCCCGCGAGCACCCCCGCCCGGAAACCACCCCCACCCCGGGGGCCGTCCCGCCCGGCGCGCGGCGCGGAGCGGCGCCGCGCCGTTACCGTTGCTGCGGACAGCCTCGGCGGGGTGTGGTGACGGTCATGACGGAACGTGAGGACGGCTCCCGTGCGGGCGGCGGGCGGCGGCCGGGACTGCTGAGCCCGCCCGCGTGGCTGGTCCACGGTCTGCGCCCGCAGGACGCCCCCGTTCCGTGGGCGGCGGTCGCCCGGGCCTCCGTCGCGCTGGCCGCCCCGCTCGCCGTGGGGATCGCCGCGGGACACCCCGAGTACGGCGCCCTGGCGTCCATGGGCGCCCTCTCCGGAGTCATCGGCGACACCGCCGACGCGTACCGGATGCGGCTGCTGAACATCGCCGTGCCGCAGGTCTTCGGTGCCGCGGGCATCATGCTCGGCACGCTGGTGTACGGGCACGGCTGGGTCGCGGTCGGCGTGCTCACCGCCGTCGCGCTGGTCTCCGGGATGATCTCCTCCATCGGCGCGGTCGCCTCGGTGTCCGGTCTGCTGCTCCTGCTGAACGCCGTCGTCGGCGCGGGCCTGCCGATGCCGGACCCCTGGTGGACGGCGCCCGCCCTGCTGTCGGTCGGCGGGCTGTTCGTCCTGGTGATGACCCTGCTCGGCTGGCCGTTCCGGCGCGCGGCGCCGGAGCAGGCGGCCGTCGCCGCCGCGTACCGCAGCGTCGCCGAACTCCTCGCGGTGGCCGGCACCCGCGACACCGCCGCGTACGACGGACGCCGCCACGACGTCACCCGGGCGCTGGACACCTCCTACGACGTGGTCCTCGGCCGCCGCGCCCATGACCACGGCCGCCGCGCGCCGATGGTGCGGTTGCTCGCGCAGCTCAACGCGCTGATCCCGCTCGTGGAGTCGGCCGCCGCCGCGCACCGCTACGGCAGGGCGTCGCGGCGGCCGGAGGTCGCGGCCGCCGTGCGCGCCCTCGCCGACTCCGTCGCCTCCGGCCGCCGCACCGCGCCCGAACTGCCGCTGCCCGAGCCGGAAGGGCCCGCCGACCGGGCCGTCGACCGCGCGCTGCGGCACGCCTCGGCCGTGGTCCACGAAGGCGGCCCGGAGGCCGGGCAGGCGGACGACCGGCTCGGCAGACCCGCCGCGCTGCGGGTGCGCCTGCGGCGCACGGCGCGGAGCGCGCTGACGTCCGGGCAGTCCTGGCGGTACGGGCTGCGGCTGGCGCTCTGCATCGGGCTGGCGCAGTCGTTCGTGTCGCTGGTGCCGGTGAGCCGTTCCTACTGGGTGGCGCTCACCGTCACGTTCGTCCTCAAGCCGGACTTCGGATCGGTGTTCTCCCGCGCGGTGCTGCGCGCGCTCGGCACGGCCGCGGGTCTGCTGGTGGCGGCCGCGGTGCTGGCCGCCGTCCCGCGCGGCTGGGCCGACGTGCCCGTGATGATGGTCCTCGCCGCGCTGATCCCCGCCTTCTCGGCGAAGGGCTTCGTCTTCCAGACGGCGGCGGTCACACCGGTGATCCTGCTGCTGTCGGACGTGCTCAACCACGAGGGCTTCCACCTCGTGCTGCCGCGGCTGCTGGACAGCCTCATCGGCTGCACGATCGTCCTGGTCGCCGGATACCTGCTGTGGCCGGAGAGCTGGCACACCCGGATCGGCGACCGCCTGGCCGACGCGGTGGAGGAGACGGCGCGGTACGTGCGGGGCGCGTTCGGCGGCGTCGAGCACGCGGAGCGGGTGCGCCGGCGGCGCAAGCTCTACCGGGACCTGTCCTCGGTGCGTGCGGAGTTCCAGCGCGCCCTGACCGAGCCACCGCCCACCGGCGCACGGGCCGCCGCCTGGTGGCCGCTGGTGGTCGCCGTGGAGCGCATCGTCGACGCGACGACGGCCGCCCGGGTGCGGGTGGACCACGGGGCCGCGCCACCCGGCGCGGAGGAGGTCGCGGACGTCGAGCGACAGGTGTGGGCGCTGGCTGCCGGGCTGCGCTCCAGCGTGGTGCTGGTCGAGGTGCGCGCCGAGTTGAGCGGCGACGAGGAGGGCGTGCTGGAGCCGCTGCGGCAGGAGGTGCGGGCGGCACGCGCCATCGCCTCGCCCACGGGGAAGCCCTGAGCGCCGGACGCCGGAGCGCCGGACGCCGGCACCTCGCCCACGGGAAGCCCTGACGGCCGCGCGCCGACGTCCCGCCGCGCGCAGCGCCCCTGTACCGGCCGGTGCTCCCTCGCCTCGCCGCACGGAATCCCCGGCGGCGCGGACCTGCCGCCTCGCGAAACCCCGACGGCGCGGACGCGCCTCGCGAAACCCCGGCGGCGCGGACGTGCCGCGCGGCGGCCGGGCCGGGGGCGGTCAGTCCCTGGGCCGCGCCCCGTGCAGGCGCTCCAGTTCGCGGCGGTCCCGCTTGGTCGGACGGCCCGCGCCCCGGTCGCGTACGGCCGCCGGAGCGGTGAACTCCCGCGGCGGGGGCGGCGGGCTGTGGTCGGTGTACGCCTCGGCGGCCACCGGGGCGCCGACCCGCTTGCGCAGGATCTGCACGATGACGACGATCCGCTCGCGTCCCTCGTGGAACACCCGCACCTGGTCGCCGACGCGCACCGCCTGCGCCGGCTTCACCCGCTCGCCGTTGACCCGCACATGGCCCGCCCGGCAGGCGGCCGACGCCTGCGAGCGGGTCTTCGTCAGCCGCGCCGACCAGACCCAGACGTCGACCCGTACCGTCCCCGCGCCCGCTGCTTCTCCAGCCATGCCACCGACTCTACGACGCCCGGCGCCGACGCTCCCCCGACAACGGGAGTCCCGTCGCGCGCCCCGTGCACGGCGCCTGCTCACCGCCCTCCGAGTCCGGTCACGGGAGCGGCACCCCACCCCCTCACCACAGCGCACCCGTCCGACTACGATGCGCACCGTCTGCCTCTTGCGGAGGCACATCCTCCGCCGACGGGCGTCTCCTCCGGCGTGCCCGCGCACTCGCGCGGCGACAGGACGTCCGGACTCATCCGCGGCCGCCACCGGAACACCCGCCCACCACCGCGCCACGGACCACGACCGCCACCCGCACCACCACGACCGCGACCACGCGCCGCAGGAAGGAGCCCGCCCGTGCCCCGTGCCCCCCGTCTGCCCCGGCTGCCGCGGCGGCCCCGGCGCCGCCGCCGCTTCGCCCCCGACTTCGATCCGGCCCACGGCGACGCCGAACTGTCCCGCGCACTCGACGACATCGTCGTCGGCCGCTGGCAGGGACTGCGCGAACTGCTGGGCACGCCCCCCGGGGAGGACACCGCGCGGCGCACCCACCGGATCAGGGTCCTCGCCCACGCGGCCGCGGGCTCCTCGGCGACCCGGGTCTGGCTGAACGCCGAGCCGGACAGCGGCGACGCGGCCGTCCTGCGGGCGGCCACCGAGGTGGTCCGCGTCTTCCACGGCGCCATCGCCGCCGGTCACCGCGCCGCCGTCGACCGGGCGCGGATCGACGCCGCGGCCCGCTGCTGCCTGAACGCCGCGGCGAAGTCCCCGGACGACCCCGCGCCGTGGGTGTCGCTGCTGACGCTCGCCCGGCTCTACGAGGACGGCGTACCGCGCCGCGACCTGCGCCGCTGGTGGGACGAGATGCGCCGGCGCGACCCCTGCAACGTCGAGGGGCACGTGCAGATGCTGCGCTACCACTCGGCGCGCTGGCACGGCACCCACGGCCGGATGTACGACTTCGCCCGCGACGCCGCCGGCGCCTCGCCGCCCGGGTCGCCGCTGCCCGTGCTGGTGCAGATCGCTCGGGCCGAGGAGTACCGTCACATCGCCGACGGGGCGCAGGGGCGGGTGGTGCGCGGCTTCGACCAGCACTGGAAGCACGAACTGGCGGTCACCGACATCCGGCGCACCTGGGAGCGGTGGATCCTGTGGCGGGCCGACGGGCCGGTGGCACCGCACCTGGTCGCGGAGCTCAACTACCTGGTCCACGCGGCCTGTCACGCAGGGCTGCTCCAGGAGGCGGCCGGGCTCCTGCGGCTGCTGGAGGGCAGGGCCGCGCACCTGCCGTGGGCGTACACGGGGGACCCGGCCGCGCAGTTCACCGCCTGGCACGCCCGGCTGCTCGGCACGCAGTGAGCCGGGGCCGGGGGGTGGGCCGGGGCACGTGGTGAGCCGGGGCCGGGGGCGCGCGGTGCGGGCCCCCGGCCCCGGCTCGGCAGGACGGACGACGACGGCGGCGGCGATCAGACGCCGATGTCGCGGCCGTCCTTGCGGTACACCGCGACGACCGACGGCCGGACGATCCTGCCCGGCCCGTCCGGCCAGGCGCTCGCGGGCTTCTCGACGGACGCGCCGTCGACCTCGCCCGGGTGCTGGACGGCGACCAGCACGCGCCGCTCCTGGATGACCGGGCCGCAGGTCTCGGCACCGGTGGGCACGGTCAGGAACTGCTTCAGCTCACCGCGGCGCTCACCGTGGGTCGCGACGCCGAACAGGCCGTCGTGCGAGCCCAGTGCGTTGCCGTCGGTGGAGAGCCACAGGTTGCCGTGCGGGTCGAAGGCCACGTTGTCCGGGCACGAGATCGGGCTGACCTTGTCCTTCGGGAACCCGGCGAAGTACGTGGCGGGGTCGGCCGGGTCGCCCGCGACCAGGAACAGCCGCCAGGCGAACCCGTCGGACGCCGGGTCGTCCCAGTGCTCCGCCAGCTCCAGCACGTGGCCGTGCTTGTTGGCGTTGCGCGGGTTGGCCTCGTCGGCGCCCGCGTACCCGGCCTTGCCGCGGTTGCTGTTGTTCGTCAGGGCGACGTACACGCGGCCCGAGCGCGGGCTCGGCTCGACGTCCTCGGGGCGGTCCATCTTGGTGGCGCCGACCTTGTCACCGGCGAGGCGGGTGAAGACGTACACCTCCTCGGCGGTCATCCCCGGCACGTGCGAGACGTCGCCGGTGGCCAGCGGGATCCACACCCCGGAGCCGTCGAACTCGCCGTCGTTCGGGAGCTTTCCGGTGCCGTCGATCTCCGCGGCGGGGCTGTCGCCCGTCAGCTTCGCGACGTACAGGGTGCCCTCGTCGAGCAGCGTGCGGTTGTGGGCGCGGGCCGCTCGGCTGCCGCCCTTCATCATCCGCTTCGACGAGACGAACTTGTAGAGGTAGTCGAAGCGCTCGTCGTCGCCCATGTAGACGACGGGGCGGCCGTCGTCGGTCAGGCGCGGCTGGGCCGCCTCGTGCTTGAAGCGGCCGAGGGCCGTGCGCTTCGCGGGGGTGAAGTCGGGGTCGTAGGGGTCGAGTTCGACGACCCAGCCGTGCCGGTGCGACTCGTTCGGCTCCTGCGCGGCGTCGAAGCGCTTGTCGAACCGCTCCCACTTGCGCTCGGTGGCACCGGTGCCGAGGCCGTAGCGCTTGTCCGTGTCGCTCGACCCGTTGGCGAAGTACTGGTTGAAGTTCTCCTCGCCGTGCAGCGTGGTGCCCCACGGAGTGGTGCCGCCCGCGCAGTTGTTGAGGGTGCCGAGCACCTTGCGGCCGGTCGGGTCCGCCGAGGTGCGCAGCAGGGCGCCGCCCGCGGCCGGGCCGGTCACCTCGAACTCGCTGGTCGCGGTCAGCCGGCGGTTGAGGGGGTGGCGGGTGACGGGCGTGAGCTTGCCCGAGCGGTGCTCCTCCTGCACCACGACGACCGAGAGGCCGTGCGCCGCCCAGGCGATCTCGACCTGCTCGCGGGTCGGGTTCGCGGGGTCGTAGCCCTTGAACATGAGGATCTCGTCCGTGTACTCGTGGTTGGCCACGAGCACCTGGCGGCCGCGCTCGCCGGGCAGCGGGAGCAGGCTGAGGAAGTCGTTGTTGTAGCCGAACTGACCGGCCTGGGCCTTCGCCGTCTGCCGGTCCGGGTCGAAGGCGGGGGCGCCGCGGAGGATGGGCTCGCCCCAGCGGATGACCACGTTCTGGGCGTAGCCCTCGGGGACCGTCACCTTGTCGTCCCGGTTCGGCGCGACGGGCGCGAAGCGCAGGCCGCGGGCGCCGTCGTAGCGCTTGGCCCGGTGCGCGGTGCCGCCGTGCGCCTCGGCGGGGGAGCCGCCCTGGACGACGGCGGCGCCGCCCGCGGCGGCGGCGACGGTCACGACCGCGGCGGCGCGCATCATCGAGCGGCGCGACAGCGCACCGGCTATGACGTCACCGGCGTACTCGTTGTCGCTGGTGTTGGGGACCTCGTGGAAGCAGGCGTCGCCGCAGCGGTAGCGGCAGGTGAGAGCGGACCGTCCGCCGGCGTGCGGGGTGGTGTTCAACAGCGGCAGCAGTTTGCGCACTTCGTCCTCCTTCGGCGCATCCCGCGCCGACATGGTGTCGGAATGATTCCGGCCGCGACGTTAGGCGCGCACCCCGGCACGGCGGCGGACGGAACGTGAACACCGCATGAATGCGGCACGGCCGGGGCGCGGTTGAGCTGTGAGGCGGTACGCCGGCGGACGGCCGTCCGGGCGGACCGCGCCGCTCCCCGGTTGCGCTTGCGGGTGCCCTCCCGGAAGCCCTCGAACAGGGCCGCTAACCTTACGTGTCAGCCCTGGCCCACGCGGCCGGGCGGAACGTCTGCAGGAGCGGACAGTCACCGCACCCAACTCATGCGAAAGGCCCCGCCCATGGGTATTCGGAGCTTGCTGCGCAAGGTGTTCGGCCGTGATCGTGGCGGCCCCGAGGAGTCGGCGGCGACCTCCGTTCCGGCCCAGACCGAACGTACGGAACCGGCCACCGGCACGGAGGCGACGACGGCGACGGTCCCGTCGCAGACAGCGGCGGACCGCGCGGCCGAGGCGCTCGTGTCGGCGGCGTTCGACAACCCCGCCCCGCGTTACGCCTCCTCCCCCTCGGTCCCGGCCCAGGCGGGCCCCGCGGAGGAGCCGGCTCCCGCGGCGAAGGACGCGGCCCCGGAGAAGGCCGCCGAAGAGCCGGCCGAGCCCGCGACGCCCGGGGCTCCCGCCGCACGGGTGACCGAGCCCGAGCCGGAGGCCCTGCCCGCGGCGGACGAGCCCGTCGCCGAGGAGCCCGCACCGCGGGCGGCCGAGGCGGCTGCACCCGCGCCGGAGACCGCCGCGGAGGCGGAGGCCGGCACCGCCGGGAAGGCGGCCGACCCGG
Organism: Streptomyces genisteinicus; assembly: GCF_014489615.1. Classification (GTDB taxonomy): domain Bacteria; phylum Actinomycetota; class Actinomycetes; order Streptomycetales; family Streptomycetaceae; genus Streptomyces; species Streptomyces genisteinicus. The sequence goes on along the minus strand of NZ_CP060825.1, from coordinate 3,744,510 downwards.
AGCCCGTGACGGAGTCCACCGAGGCGGCCGTCGCCGAGACGGAGACGGACGCCGCACCTCCCGCCGCCGTGGTCGTCCCCGAACCGGCCTCCCCGGTGACCGCCCCCGAGGCAGCCGCCGACGCACCGGCCCCCGTCGAGCCCGTCGCGGAGCCCGCCCCGGCAGCCGAACCTGTCGCGGAAACGGCCCCCGAGCCCGTCGCACAGGCCGAACCCGTGGCGGAGGCCGCCCCCGAATCCGTCGCGGAGTCCACCCCGGCCGCGGAGCCCACCGTGGAAACGGCCCCCGAGCCCGTCGCACAGGCCGCTCCCGAGCCCGAGCCCGCTGCCGAAACGGCCCCCGAGCCCGAGCCGATCCCCACCCCCGAAGCCGCCGACACCCCCGAGGCACCGGCGACCCCGGATGCCCCCGAGGCCGAAGCCGAGTCCACCCCGGCAGCGCCCCCGCAGCCCGAGCCCGTCCCCGAAGCCGCCGACACCCCCGAGGCCGAAGCACCCGAAGCCGCCGACGCCCCCGTCGGCAAGGCGGCCGTGGGGCTCGCGCGGGTGAAGTCGCGGGCGCCGCTCGTGGTGGACGCGTACCGGACCGCCGGTGCCGCGCTCAGGAAGGCGCAGCTCACCGGGGCGCGGGCACGCGTGTACCTGGTGCTGGACCGGTCCGGTTCCATGCGGCCGTACTTCAAGGACGGCAGCGCCCAGGGTCTCGGCGAGCAGGCGCTCGCCCTCGCCGCGCACCTCGACGAGCGGGCCACCGTCGACGTGGTCTTCTTCTCCACCGATGTCGACGGCACGGGCGAGCTGACGCTCGACGCGCACGACGGCCGCGTCGACGAGCTGCACGCCGGTCTCGGCCGGATGGGCCGCACCAACTACCACCTGGCCGTCGAGCGGGTGCTCGCCCTGCACGCCGAGGCGGGCACGGACGACCCCGCGTTCGTGATCTTCCAGACCGACGGCGCCCCGGAGTCGAAGACCGCGGCCACGGCGGCGCTCGCCGAGGCCGCGGGCCGTCCGGTGTTCTGGCAGTTCGTGGCGTGGGGAGAGCACGGCTCGAAGGCGTTCGACTACCTGCGCAAGCTCTCCGTCCCGAACGCCGGCTTCTTCGCCGCCGGGCCGGCTCCGCGCGAGCTGACCGACGCCGAGCTGTACGCGGGACTGCTGGCGGACCTCGCCCCCTGGCTGGCCGCGCGCGGCGCCTGACCACGCGCCCCGGCGCCGCCCCGGCCCCGCACCCGCCGCGACGCGGTGGTGCGGGGCCGGGCGCGTTCACCACCGCGACCGGAGGCGTTCCGCGCAGGGGCCGACGCGCATTCCCCGGAGGGCACCGGCCCCCGGCCCGGCTCGTCGGGGCGGGGCGCAGCGCGGTGAAGGGCGCTCGCCGGGGCCGATAGGATTTCGACCATGGCGGCCACTGGATCCGAGAAGCAGGGGACGAGCGCAGACGCGAAGGCGTTCTACGTGTCGACCCCCATCTACTACGTCAACGACGCTCCTCACCTGGGCCACGCCTACACGACCGTCGCAGGCGACGTGCTCACCCGCTGGCACCGCCAGCGCGGCGAGAAGGTGTGGTACCTCACCGGCACGGACGAGCACGGTCAGAAGATCATGCGCACGGCCGAGGCGAACAACGTCACGCCCCAGGCCTGGTGCGACAAGCTCGTCGAGGAGGCCTGGAAGCCCCTCTGGGAGCACCTGGACATCGCGAACGACGACTTCATCCGCACCACGGAGAAGCGGCACACGGACCGTGTGCAGGAGTTCGTGCAGGACCTGTACGACAAGGGCGAGATCTACAAGGGCGGCTACGAGGGCCCGTACTGCGTCGGCTGCGAGGAGTACAAGCTCCCGGGCGACCTGATCGAGGCCGAGGACGGCACCAAGCTGTGCCCGATCCACAAGAAGCCGGTGGAGATCCTCAAGGAGGAGAACTACTTCTTCAAGCTCTCCGAGTACGGCCCGAAGCTGCTCGACCTGTACGCGGCCAACCCGGGCTTCATCCAGCCCGAGTCCGCCCGCAACGAGGTCGTGAACTTCGTCAAGCAGGGCCTGCAGGACCTGTCGATCTCGCGCTCCACCTTCGACTGGGGCGTCCCGGTCCCGTGGGACGACAAGCACGTCATCTACGTGTGGGTCGACGCGCTCCTCAACTACGCGACGGCGGTCGGCTACAACGAGAACCCGGCGAAGTTCGAGGAGACGTTCCCCGCGAACGTGCACCTGGTCGGCAAGGACATCCTGCGCTTCCACGCGGTGATCTGGCCCGCGATGCTGATGGCGCAGGGTCTGCCGGTGCCGGGCCGGGTGGCGGCCAACGGCTGGCTGATGGTCGGCGGCGAGAAGATGTCGAAGTCCAACCTGACGGGCATCAAGCCGCAGGACCTGACCTCGCACTTCGGCGTGGACGCGTACCGCTGGTACTTCCTGCGCGCGATCGCCTTCGGCAGCGACGGCTCGTTCTCCTGGGAGGACTTCAGCGCCCGCTACACCTCCGAGCTCGCCAACGACTACGGCAACCTCGCCTCGCGCGTCGCCGCGATGGTCGGCAAGTACTTCGGCGGCGCCCTGCCGGAGGACACGGCCGCGGGCGAGGCGGAGCAGGCGGTGCGGGACGGACTGGTGACGGCGGTCGCCGAGGCCGACCGGAAGATCGGCGAGGAGCTGGACTTCCAGGGCGGCATCCTGGCGGTCTTCGACTTCGTGAAGCAGGTCAACGGCTACATCACGGAGCAGGAGCCGTGGAAGGTCGCCAAGGACGAGTCGCCCGAGGGCAGGGCCCGCCTGGCGACGATCCTCTACACGGCGGCCGAGTCGCTGCGCGCGGTCGCGGTCCTGCTGAACGCGGTCATGCCGGAGACGTCGCAGAAGCTGTGGGACTCGCTGGGCGCCGAGGAGTCGCTCGGGGCGCTCGCCGGCCGGCGGGTGCAGGACGCCGGGGCCTGGGGGCAGCTGCCCGCCGGTGCGACGGTCACCAAGGGCGCGGTGCTCTTCCCGCGCCTGGAGGACCCCAGGAAGGACTGACGCCCGCGCAGGGCGGTACACGGGCGGCCCGGCACCGGGGACGGTGCCGGGCCGCCGTGCGTCCGCCTCGTGCCCCGGGGACGCCGGAGCGGCCCCCGTCCCCGCGGGCCGCGCCGGCGTCCCCGCGCCGTGTCAGCGTGCCAGGACCTCTGCGGGGCCCATGACGACGATGGGGCGCAGGCCGGGGTCGAGCGCCCGCAGCAGCTCCTTCATCCGGTCCCGTTCCAGCGACACGCAGCCCTGGGTGGGGCCGCCGTGGTCGACGTGGATCCAGATGCCGCCGCCTTTGTCGTCACCGAGCGGACGGGCCGGGTCCAGCGGGCTGGTGCCCGGCTCGCGGTTGTAGTCGACGGCTACGACGTGGTCGAAGGATCCTTCGAGCGGCTCGCCCTCGAATCCCCGCCCGCTGATGGTGAAGAGGGACTCCTGGTCGTACGGGAGCTCGGTGCCGGGGTCGGGGAGCAGGCCGCCCGCGTCGCTGAGGCCGTAGACGCCGATCGGCGAGCGCAGGTCGCCCTGGCGGTGGTCGTCGGTCCAGCCGCGCAGCGCGTTGTGGGCGGGCCACCGCGCGGAGGCGGGGCTCCAGCCCGTGGCCGCGTCGCGCTCGTAGAGCACCGCGGTCGACGTGTTGGCGTCCGCTCCCTTGCCGCTGACGACCAGGGCCTGGCGGGTGCCCGCCGGGATGGCGGCCCGTGTCCGGGGTCCGAGGCCGGGGATCTCCCGGGCCTGCAGGGTCTGCGCGCGGGGTTCGGGCGCGGACCGTCCCCCGCCCGCGTTCTTGCCGCCGTCCGGCACCCGCTCGGCGGCGGCGGTGGACGGCGACGGCTGCGGGCCGGTACCGCCCGCGCATCCGCTGAGCAGGACCCCCGCACACACCAGTGCCGCGGCCGGAAGGGTTCGGAGGGGCAGGGGCATGTGGGGGCGGCCTTTCGTGGGAAGAGCGGGTGCGCGGGCTCCGGGAGCCGTACGGCGGTGGGGCGGCCGGCCGGCGAACCGCCCGCGGTTACGTTCTACTCCTCGCCACCTCCGATTCCACGGCAGCCGGGCGGCGCGGAAGAGTGCGGCTCTCCCGGACGCCCGGCCCCTCGCCGTCACGGTCCCACCGAACCGTCTTTCCAGGATGCGCAGGCCCACGCCCGCCCGCGAGCCCGCACGGCGGACGCGAGCACGGCGCGGCCCGGCCGGCACGCCACGACGGGCGGCGACAGCGGCCGGGAAGGCCCGGGAAAGCGACCCGGCGTCCGCGCCGGACACGGCCGCCGCTGCCTCAGCGGACCCCCGGGCAGCCCTCGCCCGCACCCCTTCCGGGCGTCCCTGCGCACCACACGCACCGCACGCACCGCACCCACCACGCGCGAGTGCCCGGAACGGCGAGCCGTTCCGGGCACTCGGGGCGTACAGCGGGGGGTGGGTTACCGCGCCGCGTCCGGGTGGACCGCCTCCGTCACCGGGCGGCCCTCCGCGGCCTTCTTCTCGACCGGCTTGCGGAGCTGGATGTTCAGCTCCTTCAGGCGGGCCTCGTCCAGCTCCGTCGGGGCGCCCATGAGCAGGTCCTGGGCGTTGCCGTTGAGCGGGAAGGCGATGGTCTCGCGGATGTTCGGCTCGTCGGCCAGGAGCATCACGATGCGGTCCACTCCCGGGGCGATGCCGCCGTGCGGCGGGGCGCCGTACTCGAAGGCGCGGAGCATGCCCGCGAACTCCTGCTCCACGGTCTCGCGCGAGTAGCCCGCGATCTCGAAGGCCTTGAACATGATCTCGGGCTCGTGGTTCCGGATCGCGCCCGAGGAGAGCTCGATGCCGTTGCAGACGATGTCGTACTGCCAGCCCAGCACGTCCAGCGGGTCCTGGGTCTCCAGCGCCTCCAGGCCGCCCTGCGGCATGGAGAACGGGTTGTGGGAGAAGTCGATCTTCCCGGTGTCCTCGTCCCGCTCGTACATCGGGAAGTCCACGATCCAGGCGAAGCGGAAGACGTCCTCCTCGAACCGGCCGGCGCGCTTGGCGGCCTCGACCCGGACCGGGCCCATGATCTTGGAGACCTCGTCGAACTCGCCCGCGCCGAAGAAGATCGCGTGGCCCGGCTTCAGGCCGAGGCGGTCGGTGAGGACCGCGACGTTCTCCTCGGTGAGGAACTTGGCGATCGGGCCGGTCAGCGCGCCGCCCTCGCCGACGCGGACCCAGGCCAGGCCCTTCGCGCCGAGGGAGACGGCGAAGTCGCCGAGGCCGTCGAAGAACTTGCGCGGCTGGTCACCGGTGTCCGGGACGGCCAGGGCCCGCACGTGCTTGCCGGCGAACGCCTTGAACTCCGAGCCCTCGAAGACGTCGGTGATGTCGACCAGTTCCAGGTCGGTGCGCAGGTCGGGCTTGTCGTTGCCGTACTTCAGCATCGACTCGCGGAACGGGATCCGCGGGAACGGGGAGGTGACGTGGCGGCCCCCGCCGAACTCCTCGAAGATCTCCGTCATCAGCTTCTCGATCGGCTGGAAGACGTCCTCCTGCTCGACGAAGCTCATCTCGACGTCGAGCTGGTAGAACTCGCCCGGCGAACGGTCCGCGCGGGCGTCCTCGTCGCGGAAGCAGGGCGCGATCTGGAAGTAGCGGTCGAAGCCGGAGATCATCAGCAGCTGCTTGAACTGCTGCGGCGCCTGCGGCAGCGCGTAGAACTTGCCGGGGTTCAGCCGGGACGGGACCACGAAGTCGCGGGCGCCCTCGGGGGAGGTGGCGGCGAGGATCGGGGTCGCCATCTCGTTGAAGCCGAGGGCCACCATCTTCGAGCGGATCGAGGCGATGACCGCCGAGCGCAGCATGATGTTGCGGTGCATGCGCTCGCGGCGCAGGTCGAGGAAGCGGTACTCGAGACGGCGCTCCTCGTTCACCCCGTCGTCGGTGTTGATGGTGAAGGGGATCTGCTTGGCCGCGCCGAGCACCTCGACCTCGGCGGCCTCGATCTCGATCTCGCCGGTGGGCAGTTCCGGGTTGACGTTCTCGGCGCCGCGCGAGACGACCTTGCCGTCCACGCGGACGACGGTCTCCTTCGTCAGCTTGTCGAGCACCTCGGCGGCCGGGGTGCCGGGGCGGGCGACGAGCTGCGTGATGCCGTAGTGGTCGCGCAGATCGATGAAGAGGATGCCGCCCAGGTCTCGGCGATTGTGCAGCCAGCCGCTCAGCCGGACGTCGGTGCCGACGTCAGAGGCGCGGAGCTCGCCGCAGGTGTGGGACCTGTACCGATGCATCGTCGTTCATCCAGTCTTGGGATTCGGGGGTGGGCAACCTGTGCAAGGTTACCGTCCGGCCCCCGCCGCTCTCTTTGACATAGACGGAACACGACGCGAGCGGTCCGGTCCGCCGCGGGCCCTACGAACCGTCCGGCGGGCCCGGGGGCCCTGACGGCGGCGCCGGCGGGGGCGGCGTCCCGTAGCGTTCGCGCAGCTCGCCGACGACGCCGAAGGCCGCGGCGGTCACCGGAACGGCCAGCAGCATTCCCAGGATGCCCGCGAGGCCGGCTCCGGCGGTGATCGCCAGCATCACCACCGCCGGGTGCATCTGGACGGTGCGGCTCTGGATCATCGGCTGGAGCACATGGCCCTCCAGCACCTGCACGGCGAGCACCACCCCGAGCACCCAGAGCGCGATGACGAAGCCCCGGTCGGCGAGGGCGACCAGGACGGCGACGGCTCCGGAGAGGAAGGCCCCGAGGTAGGGGATGTAGGCGCCCACGAAGACGAGCGCGCCGAGTCCGGCGGCCCCGGGCACCCGGAGGATCAGCAGGCCGACGGTGATGCAGACGGCGTCGATCAGCGCGATGAAGGTGGTCCCGCGCATGAAGCCCTCGACGGCGCCGAAGGCGCGGCGGGACATGGCCTCCGCCACGTCGCCGGTGGAGCGGGGCACGATCGAGCGCAGCGTGGAGACGGCCCGGTCCGAGTCGCGCAGGAAGAAGAAGACGAGGAGCAGGGCCAGGACGGCCACGGCGATCATCTCGCCGACCACGCTCAGGCCGGTGATCACTCCGGACGCGGCGGTGCCGCCGAACTTGCCCAGGAGGTCCTGGGCGTTGTCCGCGATGTCGTCCAGCGAGGTTCCCGCCGCCCCGAAGTGCTCCGCGAGGTCCTGGCCGGCCTGGCGGACGGAGGCCACGATCTGGTCCCCGGTCTCCACCAGGGCGTGGACCACGATGTAGACGGCCCCGCCGACGACCGCGAGCACGGCGACGCAGGTCAGCCCGGCCGCGAGCGAGCGCCGCATCTTCATCCTGAGCAGCAGCCGGTTCAGCGGCCCGAGCAGCGCGGTGCCGAGCAGGGCCAGCAGCACCGGGGTGACGACCGTCTTGAAGATGATCACGAGCCAGACGGCGACCCCGGCGACCCCGGCCACCAGCAGGGCGACCGCGCACCAGGCGGCGAGCCTGCGGATCGGCTCGGGGAGCAGGGTCTGCGGGTGGGGAGCGGTCACCCTGCCCACCCGATCACGCGCCGACCCCCGCGGCCCGCCGGAGCGGGCCACGGGGGTGACGGTGCGTCAGCCCGCGCGGGGCCGGCCCCCCCTCGGGGCGCGCCGCCGCGCCGGGGCCCGGCGGCTGCCTTCGCAGGCGCGCCGGGCCCGTCGGGGTCCGGCTCCCCTCCGGGCCCGCCGCCCCCTGCGGGCTCAGTTGCCTTCGGGGCCCGAGGGCTTCATGCCGTGCACGGCGGGCACGGTGCCGAGCCGGCCCTTCTGGAAGTCCTCGAAGGCCTGCTGGAGCTCGGCGCGGGTGTTCATGACGAACGGCCCGTAGTGCGCCATCGGCTCACGGATCGGCTGCCCGCCGAGCAGGACGATCTCCAGGTCCCCGGTGTGCGATCCGTTCTGGGCGTCGTCGGCCCACACGGTGAGCGCGCCGCCGGCGCCGAAGACGGCCGTCTGCCCCATGTGCACGGGACGCCGCTCCTCGCCGACCGCGCCGCGTCCCGCGAGGACGTAGGCCAGGCCGTTGAAGTCCTCGCGCCACGGGATGCGGATCTGCGCGCCGGGGCGCAGGGTCGCGTGGATCATCGTGATCGGGGTGTGGGTGATGCCCGGGCCCTTGTGGCCGTCCAGCTCACCGGCGATGACGCGCAGCAGCGCGCCGCCGTCGGGGGAGGTGAGGAGCTGGACCTGGCCGCCGCGGATGTCCTGGTAGCGGGGGTCCATCATCTTGTCGCGGGCCGGCAGGTTCACCCAGAGCTGGAGCCCGTGGAAGAGGCCGCCGGACATGACCAGCTGCTCCGGGGGCGCCTCGATGTGGAGCAGGCCGCTGCCTGCCGTCATCCACTGGGTGTCGCCGTTCTGGATGGTCCCGCCGCCGCCGTTGCTGTCCTGGTGGACGAAGGTGCCGTCGATCAGGTAGGTGACGGTCTCGAAGCCGCGGTGGGGGTGCCAGGGGGTGCCCTTCGGCTCTCCGGGCGCGTAGTCCACCTCACCCATCTGGTCCATCATGATGAACGGGTCGAGGTGCTGGTAGTTGATGCCGGCGAACGCGCGGCGCACCGGGAAACCCTCCCCCTCGAAACCGGTGGGCGCGGTGGTCACGGTGCGCACCGGCCGGGAGACGGCGTCGGCGGGCGCGGCGACGCGCGGCAGGGTGAGCGGGTTCTCGACAGTCACTGCAGGCATGGCGGGGACCTCCTTGTGCGACCACTTTAGTTGAAGAATGAACTTCTTGCCACCGGGAACGACGGACGCCCGGGAGGTATTCCTCCCGGGCGTCCCGCGGCCCGTGCCGGGCCGTTGCAGGCTTCCGGTCCATGCCGGGCCGGAAGCTGCGACGCGGCCTAGCCGTACATCCGGCGCATCGCGAAGTCGACCATCTGCTCCACGGCCTTCGCGTCGAAGACCATGCGGTGGTCGCCCTCCATGTCGAGCACGAAGCCGTACCCCGTGGGCAGCAGGTCGATCACCTCGGCGCCGGTGATGACGAAGTACTTCGACTCCTTGCCCGCGTACCTGCGCAGCTCCTTGAGCGAGGTGAACATCGGGATCACCGGCTGCTGGGTGTTGTGCAGCGCCAGGAATCCGGGGTTGTCGCCCCGCGGGCAGTAGACCTTCGAGGTGGCGAAGATCTGCTGGAAGTCCTCGGCCGACATCGCCCCGGTGGTGAAGGCGCGCACCGCGTCCGCGAGGGACGGCGGCGACGGTTCCGGATACAGCGGCTGCTGCCCGTAGGAGGGCTGCTGCGGCACGTACTGCTGCTGCTGGGCGCCCGGGGTCTGGTCGTAGCCGTACATGCCCGCAAGAGTAACGAGTCACAGTTGACCCGATCGGGGTTGCATCTTATTACCGACGGGTAGCATCATCGTAGCTACTTGCTGGTACGTGGACGATCAGTCCAATTTCCGAGTCTTACGGAGCCGTCGCCATGGGGCACTACAAGTCGAATCTCCGCGACATCGAGTTCAACCTCTTCGAGGTCCTCGGGCGCGACAAGCTGTACGGCACCGGCCCGTTCGCGGAGATGGACGTCGACACCGCCAAGTCGATCCTGGAGGAGATCGCCCGGCTCGCGGAGAACGAGCTGGCCGAGTCCTTCGCCGACGCCGACCGCAACCCGCCCGTCTTCGACCCCGCCACCAACACCGCGCCCGTCCCCGCGAGCTTCAGGAAGAGCTACGAAGCCTTCATGGACTCCGAGTACTGGCGCCTCGGCCTGCCCGAGGAGATCGGCGGCACCACCTCGCCGCGCTCCCTGATCTGGGGCTACGCGGAGCTGCTGCTCGGCTCGAACCCGGCCATCTGGATGTACTCCTCCGGCCCGGCGTTCGCCGGCATCCTCTTCGAGGAGGGCAACGAGGCGCAGAAGAAGGTCGCGCAGATCGCGGTCGACAAGCGCTGGGGCTCCACCATGGTCCTCACCGAGCCGGACGCCGGCTCGGACGTCGGCGCCGGCCGCACCAAGGCCGTGCAGCAGGAGGACGGCTCCTGGCACATCGAGGGCGTCAAGCGCTTCATCACCTCCGGTGAGCACGACATGGAGGAGAACATCCTCCACTACGTCCTCGCCCGCCCCGAGGGCGCCGGTCCCGGCACCAAGGGCCTCTCCCTCTTCCTCGTGCCGAAGTACCTCTTCGACTGGGAGACCGGCGAGCTGGGCGAGCGCAACGGCGTCTACGCGACCAACGTCGAGCACAAGATGGGCCTCAAGGCCTCCAACACCTGCGAGATGACCTTCGGCGACCAGCACCCCGCCAAGGGCTGGCTGATCGGCGACAAGCACGACGGCATCCGCCAGATGTTCATGATCATCGAGTTCGCCCGGATGATGGTCGGCACGAAGGCCATCGCCACCCTCTCCACCGGCTACCTGAACGCCCTGGAGTACGCCAAGGAGCGCGTCCAGGGCCCCGACCTGGTGAACTTCGCCGACAAGACCGCCCCCAAGGTCACCATCACGCACCACCCCGACGTGCGCCGCTCCCTGATGACGCAGAAGGCCTACGCCGAGGGCATGCGCGCCCTGGTGCTCTACACGGCCGCCGTCCAGGACGAGATCGCCGTCAAGGAGGCCGCCGGCGACGACGCCAAGGCCCTCGTCGCCCTCAACGACCTGCTCCTCCCGATCGTCAAGGGCTACGGCTCCGAGCGGTCCTACGAGCAGCTCGCCCAGTCCCTGCAGACCTTCGGCGGCTCCGGCTACCTGCAGGAGTACCCGATCGAGCAGTACATCCGGGACGCCAAGATCGACACCCTCTACGAGGGCACCACGGCCATCCAGGGCCAGGACTACTTCTTCCGCAAGATCGTGCGCGACCAGGGCCAGGCCCTGAACACGCTCTCCGAGGAGATCAAGAAGTTCCTGGCCGTCGGCGACGGCGGCGAGGAGCTCGCCGGCGCCCGCGACGCCCTCGCCAAGGCCGCCGTCGACCTGGAGGCGATCGTCGGCACGATGACCAACGACCTCATCGCCACCGGCGAGGACGTCCGCAGCATCTACAAGGTCGGCCTCAACACCACCCGCCTGCTGATGGCGTCCGGCGACGTGGTCGTCGGCTACCTGCTGCTGCGCGGCGCCGCCGTGGCCGCCGAGAAGCTCCCGACCGCCTCCGCCAAGGACGTGCCGTTCTACCAGGGCAAGATCGCGGCCGCGAAGTTCTTCGCCGCCAACGTCCTGCCCGGCGTCTCCGTCGAGCGCGCGCTCGCCGAGACCGTCGACGGCTCCCTCATGGACCTCGACGAGGCCGCGTTCTAGGCTCTGCGGTATCCAGGCATCAGGCCGCCGTCCGGACCCCCGGGCGGCGGCCCTGTCATGTCGACCGCCCGCCGCGGCCCACCGGCCGCCGACCGGGGACGCCGCAGCGGCCACCGCCGCTCACGAAGCCCCTCGTTAAGGTGAACATCATGAGCAGCAGCGAACCCTCCCCCACACCGTCGGCGGCCACCGCCCCGTTCGACCGCGGCCACACCGACGACCTGATGTCGTTCCTCGCCGCAGCGCCGACGCCCTACCACGCGGTCGCCGAGGCCGCCGGGCGGCTGGAGAAGGCGGGCTTCCGCCAGGTGCTGGAGACGGACGCATGGGACGGCACCGCGGGCGGCCGGTACGTGCTCCGCGGCGGCGCCCTGATCGCCTGGTACGTGCCCGAGGGTGCCGCTGCGCACACCCCGTTCCGCATCGTCGGCGCCCACACCGACTCCCCCAACCTGCACGTCAAGCCACTGCCGGACACCGGCTCCCACGGCTGGCGCCAGATCGCCGTGGAGATCTACGGCGGCACGCTCCTCAACACCTGGCTCGACCGCGACCTCGGCCTCGCCGGCCGGCTGACCCTGCGCGACGGCAGCCACCGCCTGGTGAACGTCGACCGCCCGCTGCTGCGCGTCCCGCAGCTCGCCGTCCACCTCGACCGCTCCGTCAACACCGACGGGCTCAAGCTCGACCGCCAGCGCCACATGCAGCCGATCTGGGGCCTCGGCGACGTGGCGGAGGGCGACCTGATCGCCTTCCTGGAGGAGGAGGCCGGCATCGCCGAGGGCGAGGTCACCGGCTGGGACCTGATGGTCCACCCCGTCGAGAAGCCCGCCTACCTGGGCCGCGACCGCGAGCTGCTGGCCGGGCCCCGGATGGACAACCTGCTCTCCGTGCACGCCGGCACCGCCGCGCTCGCCGCCGTCGCCGGACGGACGGACCTCCCGTACATCCCGGTGCTGGCCGCCTTCGACCACGAGGAGAACGGCTCCCAGTCCGACACCGGCGCCGACGGGCCGCTCCTCGGCTCGGTGCTCGAACGCTCCGTCCACGCCCGCGGCGGCACCCTGGAGGACCGCGCCCGCGCCTACGCCGGGACCGTCTGCCTCTCCTCGGACACCGGCCACGCCGTCCACCCCAACTACGCCGAGCGCCACGACCCGACCCACCACCCGCGCGCCAACGGCGGCCCGATCCTCAAGGTCAACGTCAACCAGCGCTACGCCACCGACGGCTCCGGCCGGGCCGTGTTCGCCGCGGCCTGCGAGAAGGCCGGCGTGCCGTGGCAGACCTTCGTCTCCAACAACGCCATGCCCTGCGGCACCACGATCGGCCCCATCACGGCCGCCCGCCACGGCATCCACACGGTGGACATCGGCGTCGCGATCCTCTCCATGCACAGCGCCCGCGAACTCTGCGGAGCCGACGACCCCTACCTGCTGGCCAACGCGATGGTCGCCTTCCTGGAAGGCTGACCCGCCGCCCGGGCCCCGCCCCGCCGGCACACGGGAAGCGGCCGCCGTTCCCCTGCCGCCCGCGCCCGAGCGGCAGGGGGACGCCGTGGCCGCCCAGTCCGTCCCCTGCCGCGCATGCGGAACGGACGGGGGCGGGCACCGGAACCGGCTCCGCACACGGCACGGCGGCGCCCCGGATGCGCTCGGGGCGCCGCCGTGCGGGCGCCGGGCGCGCCCCGGCGCCCGCCTCGGTGTCGGACCCGCCTCGGTGTGAGGCCCGCCTCCGCGTCAGGCCCGCTGCTCGTCCATGCCCGCCAGGACCAGCGGCAGCCGGACCGCGCCGTCCGCCGTCACCCGCACCGGGACGCCCCAGTCCTGCTGGTGCACATGGCAGGCCGGGTACTCGTTCGCGGGATCGTCGTCGCAGGACGCCGCCATCGCGGAGACGTGCAGCACGCCCTCGGACACCCCCGGATCGATCTCCAGCTCCCGGGACAGGTCCGACCCCGCCCCGTCGCCCGCGCGCAGCAGCTCCGGCGGCGTCGACGACACCAGCAGCCGCGTCGACGGCCCGTACCGGGTGTCCAGCTTCTGCCCGGCCGGGGCCTGGAACACCACGTCGAGGCGGAGGACACCCGGCGCGACATCGGTCGCCGCACGCTGCGTCCGGTGCGCCACCGCCTCCACGCGCACCGCCTCCTCCGGCAGCCGCAGCCGCGTCAGCCGGTGCCGGGCCGACTCCACGACCACGATCTCGTCGCCGTCGAGCACCGCGCCGCTCGGCTCCCGCAGATCGGTGGCGAGCGTGGTGACCTCGCCCGACGCCGGGTCGAACCGCCGCAGCGCGTGGTTGTACGTGTCGCTGATCGCCACCGACCCGTCGGGCAGCACCGTCACGCCCAACGGGTGCTGGAGCAGGGCCTGTCCGGCCTCGCCGTCACGGTGACCGAAGTCGAACAGGCCGGTGCCGACGGCCGTGTGCACGACGCCGTCGGTGCCGATCCAGCGCACCGCGCTCGTCTCCGAGTCGGCGATCCACAGCCGGTCGCCCGCCGCGGCGAGCCCCGACGGCTGCGCGAACCACGCCTCGGCCGCCGGGCCGTCGACCAGCCCCTCGTTCGTCGTACCGGCCGCCACCTGCACGGTCCCCGCCGCGGGGTCGTACGTCCACAGCTGGTGCACGCCCGCCATCGCGATCCACAGCCGGTCGTTCCACCACGCCACGTCCCACGGCGACGACAGCGCCACCTCGCCGGCCGGGCCCGACGTCGGCGACCCCTGCCACCACTGGCCGCCCGTGCCCGCCAGCTCCTCGATCGCACCGCTCGCCGGGTCGTACGCCTTGATCCGGTGGTGCACCGTGTCGGCGACGGCCACCCGGCCGTCCGGCAGCAGCGCCAGCCCCTGCGGCTCGTTGAACTCCCCGTCGCCGCCGATCCGCCGCACCACGCTCTCGCCGTCCGCCGCCAGCTCCACCAGCTGGTGCCGGGTCGAGTCGGAGACCAGGAAGTTCCCCGACGGCAGCCGCAGGACCTTGCCGGGGAACCGCAGATCGGTCGCCACCGGCTCCGGCGCCACGTACGGCCCGTCGCCGCGCCGCAGGGTGCCCTTGGCCTCGTGCTCGGCCTCCAGCTCCGCCACCAGCCGCTCGATCGCGTGGGCGTGGCCCTCACCGGCGTGCTGGGCGACGACGTACCCCTCGGGGTCGATGACCACCAGCGTCGGCCAGGCGCGCACGGCGTACTGCTTCCAGGTGGCCAGCTCCGGGTCGTCCAGCACCGGGTGGTGCACCTGGTAGCGCTCGACCGCGTCGACGACCGCCCGGTGCTCCGCCTCGTGCACGAACTTCGGGGAGTGCACGCCGACGATCACCACGGTGTCCCGGTGCTTCTCCTCCAGCTCCCGGAGCTCGTCGAGGACGTGCAGGCAGTTGATGCAGCAGAACGTCCAGAAGTCCAGGATCGTGATACGTCCTCGCAGGTCGGCGAGGGTCAGCTCCTTGCCGCCGGTGTTCAGCCAGCCGCCCTTGCCGATCAGCTCGGGGGCACGGACACGGGCACGGCGGGGGGCGGGCGCGGGGGTGGGCGCCGGGGCGGCATCGTTCATGGTTCAAGGGTGCCATCCGGCCGCGGTCGCCGGATCACGCCCGTGGGGGCGGGGCGGGCCGCCCTGCCGTCACCAGTCGCGCAGCGCCCTGGTCGGGTCGGTGCGGACGGCGCGGCGCAGCGGACGGGCGGCGCCGAGGAGGACGGCGGCCGCCGGCAGCAGGAAGGTCGCCGTGACCGCCCACGGGCCGGGCAGCACCAGTCCGTCCGGGAGCCGGCCGGCGAAGATCTCCACTCCCGCCAGCCCCCGGACGGCCAGCACACCGCCCACCGTGCCGAGCAGCGCCCCCGCCGCGCCCGCCGCGAGCCCCGTCGCCCCGAACTCGACGGCGAAGCCGGCGGCCACCTCGCGCCGCGTCCGGCCGACGGCCCGGAGCAGTCCGATCTCGTGCACCCTCTCGCGCAGCAGCCCGCTGCCGAGTCCGGCGCCCGTGACGGCCGCCGCGACGGCCAGCAGTCCGAGCAGGAGCAGCGCCCCCCACCGGAAGAGCTCCAGCAGCACCGGCAGCTCCCGTACGCGGTCGGCCACCGCGTACGCGTGGAAGCGCTGCTCGTGCAGGCGGTCCAGAACTCCGCCGACCGCCCCCGGTCCCGAGGTCACCACCGTCGCCTTGGCGAAGCCCCGCGTCTCCAGGTAGCGCCCGGTCTCCACCCCCTCCCGGGCCGCCGCCCACTTCGCCACCAGGGGCGTGGCCGCGTAGGCGGCGTTCGGCCCGTCGAGCTGCCAGGAGGGGTCGTACAGCCCGACGACGGTGACGCGGTCGGTGACCGGGGTGCCGCGGTTCTCGCCGATGCGCTGGGTGTAGCTGACGGACACGGTCCGGCCGAGCAGCCCGGTCAGGTCCTGGCCGTCCCCGACGACGGGGAGGACCACCTCGTGTCCGCGGAGGGGGAAGACCGCCTCCCGGACCTGCCGGCTCATCGGCGGCGGCACGGCCGTGCGGGCGGAGGTGGCGTGGAGCAGGAACGGCGGCAGGCTCGCGTCGGCTCCGCTGTCGAAGGACGCCTGCAGCACGGGCTCGACGGAGCGGACGCCCTTCATGGCGGCCACGGCTGCCAGGGTGGAGGGGGTGAGGCGTTTGGCCGCCGAGTCCTCGGCACGGGGCTCCAGGTCGATCTGCTGGAGGCTCGTTCCGGACGACAGCGTCGCCTCGGCGGTCCGCTCGGCTCCGCGCACGACCGTCGCGGCTGCCAGCGAGAGGGTGCCGCAGAGCGCGAGGGCCAGCGAGGAGGCGAACGAACGCCGGGCGAACCTCCGTGCGTTCAGCAACCCGTGGTGCAGTGACGTCACGAGCGCGCACCCTTCCCGAAGCCGGTGTGCTCCACGTCCTGGGCACAGGTCCCGCCTTCGATGCGCAGCACCCGGTCGGCCCTGGAGGCCACCTCACCGCTGTGGGTGACCAGCAGGACCGCAGACCCACCGCCGGCCGCGCCCCGGGTGAGGACGTCGAGTACGCCGGACTCGGTCTCGGCGTCCAGATTCCCGGTCGGTTCGTCGGCGAGGACGACCGCGGGTTCGTTGACCAGCGCCCGCGCGATGGCGATGCGCTGCTGCTCGCCTGCGGAGAGCTGGTGCGGCCGGTGCCGCAGCCGGTGTCCGAGCCCGACCTGTTCGAGCAACCGCACCGCGCGCTCCGTGCCGCCGCGCAGCCCCGAGCGGTGGGCCATGGCGACGTTCTCCTCCGCCGTCAACTGGGGCAGGAGGTTGAACGCCTGGAAGACGAAGCCGATGCGGTGGCGGCGCAGGGCGGAGAGTTCGGCGTCCCGCATACCGGCCGTGTCCCGTCCCTCCACCCGGACCGTGCCCTGGTCGGGCGTCGCCAGCAGGCCCAGGGCCATGAGCAGGCTCGTCTTCCCGCTGCCCGACCGCCCGACCAGGGCGACGGTCTCGCCCGCAGCGATCTCCAGCGACACGTCACGCACGGCGGCGACGGTCTCGTCGGGGCCCCGGTGGGAGATGCAGAGCCGATCGGCTCTCAGTACGGCTGTCACGCTGATCCTCACGGGGTCCGGCTGATGGCGGGGACGGCACCTTCGAGCAGTGCGTGGATCCGGTAGGCGGCCCGCGTGCCGGGCACTCCGCACTCGTCGTCCTTCGCGCTGTCCCGGTAGAACGCCGACGCCCCGGGGCAGTTGCGCCGCTTCTCCAGCAGCGCGGTGATCCGCTCGGCGTCCTCAGGTGTCGGATTCCACCCGAGGACGCCGGCGGCGTGGAGGGCCTCGGCGGCTTCCCTGACCGTTCCCCCCGCGAGCCGTTCCTCCGCTCGGGCGACGAGCTCGGTGGGGCTGGGCCTCCGTGGCAACCGGTCGAGTTGGCCCGCGCGGTCGAGACCGTTGATGAGGAGCGTCTGCGCGTAGCGGAACTGCGCGCTGTCCGGCTCCCAATCGGTCAGGGTGACACTGGGGACGGGCTCATCGAGGCTGAGCAGAAGTTCTGTGTAGCGGTTCCACACATCGACGTTGTGCGCTTCGACCGTGCGGGGTGCGGCAGTCCGGACAGCGGTGGCAATGGCCTTCCGGTCTGCTGGACTCACGTGCGCACCCGTGTCGTCCATGAGAACGAGCCAGGCACCGCGGAGCATCGGATCGGGCTCGGCCATGACGTTCGCCCGAAGGGCAGTCAGCGCTTCCCCCAGTCGGGAGTCCGAGCTGGGTAGCGCAGCGATCAACCGAAGCTTCGCCACCTCGTACGTGGACGTCAGGGAACCCTGGCGCTGCCGTACGGAGGAAACGAGTCCCGAAGGCAGTTGGCGTGAGTGGATGCGATCCGCGATCTGGGCGAGATCTGCCGGTGGCGCCTCAAGTCGCGTCCAGGCGCGGGCGATCAGGGAGAGAACCTGCGGGTCGGCCGAAACGGGATTCATGGGATTCAGCGCACCGCGAAGGCTCTTCAGCTGGCCTGAGACATCCAGGTTCAACTCGTGTGCCAGCAAGACGTAGTAGGCCGTCTCGATCACGCTTTCCTCTGTGTGGGCTGCGGCCCGGTCGGAGCCTTCGTCCAGCCACCAAGCGCGAGCCTGCGCGACCAGCGTGCGAGGCACCGGCGCATCGGCCAACGCCGCGATGCGCACGGCGTGATAGAGCTGCACTGGAGCATCCGGGGCCTCCGCGTCCGCGATGGGCAGCCATCGCCCCACTGCGGACCGCTGCGATTCCCGGAGTTCGACCCCGTAGTGCTCCAGAGCCTCCAGGGCGCCTGCCGTGTTGTTCAGGCGGACAGAGGCGCTGTCGGACCGGGAACCCGGATCGCGAAAGAATCCTTCCGGCGTGAGGTATCGGAGCAGTGCATCGGCGTCTGCCCGCGTGTGCACGGTCTCCTCCGTCGCCGATTCGATCTGCGCGATCCACACGAGAGAACTGAACGGCTCCCTCCGAACTTCGTCGGAGAAATCATTGCGGAGTGCATCACGTTCAACCCGAATGGGCACATGACGACCGGTCGTGAATTGCAGCGCGGTCAACCCGTAGGCGGATTCATAGAGTCCGGGCCGGGCAGCTGAACCGACTGCCGCCACAAACAGTCCATCGTCGGCGCGCAATTCTTCCAACTGGTCCTGCAATTGCTTCTGCTGACCGGAGAGCGGCACGCGGTGATCGTCGGTGAAATCGATGAAATTTCCGATGAGGCGCATTCCCATGAGGCTTGCAAGAATTCCTCCGGCCAACGCCAGCGCGAGTAGCCATTTCGTGCGCGGCAGCACTCTCCTGGTCATGTCCGACTCCTCAGCCTGCGCAAGCGGATGCTGTGCCCTTGACGCCGAGCCGCTTGTGAGCCGTGGATCCGTACGAGCAGGTCTCGATGCCCCAGACCATGGAGAGGTAGCCGGAACGCGCCTGACCGGCCAGGTCAGAGGTCCAATTGTTGGTGTTGATCCACTCGAAAGAGTGTGTTCCCGAGCTTCCGCTGCCCGTGACACCCGTACCGCTGCCTCCGATGGAAACCGAGCCGCCCCTGCCCGTGATCTGGGCAACGTTCTTGACCCAGTCCATCCTCTGCCGCTGCTTACCCCGGTACACCTTGGTCGACGTCTTCCAGTCGCACGCCTTGGCCCAGAGGTTGCACTCCCATGCGTTCACCTGAAGGCTGATGCCTTCTCCGATCGACCGCTTGGAACTGTCACTGATGGCACCCGCCGGGCTGCCTGATGTCACGGCGATGAGCAGTGCAGCGCCGACGACAAGAGAAGGGTTCTTCATCCGTATCCCCAGGGAATTGATTTCCGGACCGTCGTTCGGCGGCAGACATTAGCGGAGGGCAGCCGCACGGAAGTATGCGTTGTGACGGGCCCCGATCTGCCACAACGTTCCTGCGGCCCGAACCGCGCCACCGTGAATGATCGATACGCCTCAACCCGGCCATGGAGCATTCGCCGCAGCCGCCCGGCCCCCCGTTCGGCACCCGGCCACAGGAATCTTCACCTCTTCGGGTACCCCCCACGCTCCCCCGCCCCCCGCCGGGGTATGCGACCCCCATGAAATACCTCGTACGCGACAAGATCTTCGCCATCGGTGACGACTACTGGATCGACGACGAGCACGGCCGGCACGCCTTCCTCGTCGACGGGAAGGCACTGCGGCTGCGCGACACCCTGGAGCTGAAGGACCGCGACGGGCACGTGCTGGTGACGTTGCGGCAGAAGCTGTTCAGCCTGCGCGGTGCGATGACCGTCGAGCAGGAGGGGGAGCCGCTCGCGACCATCCGGCGCAAGCGGCTCTCCCTGCTGCGCAACCACTACCGGGTCACCCTCGCCGAGGGGACGGAGCTGGATGTCAGCGGGCGGATCCTCGACCGCGAGTTCGTCGTGGAGTACGACGGCGAGCTGCTGGCGCACATCTCGCGGCGGTGGCTCACGCTCCGGGACACGTACGGCGTGGACGTGGTCCGCGAGGACGCCGACGCCGCGCTGCTGATCGCGGTCGCCGTGTGCGTGATCAGGATGGCGGAGCGGGAGCGCGAGGAGGACTGAGCCGCCGGTCAGTCCCGGAGCCGTGACGGCGGCGCCAGCCCCAGGCGCCGGTCCTTGAGCGCCGGGAAGACGTCGCGGGTGGACTCCACCTTGGCGGGGTCGAGGTCCACGGTGAGCACTTCCTCGCCGGGGCCCGCCTCCGCCAGGGTCTCGCCCCAGGGGTCGACGACGATGCTGTGGCCGGCCTGTTCGACGCCGGCGTGGGTCCCGGCGGTGCCGCAGGCGAGAACGTACGCCTGGTTCTCGACGGCGCGGGCCCTGGCGAGCAGCGTCCAGTGGTCGCGGCGCCTGGCCGGCCAGCCGGCCGGGATCACGAGCGCCTGGGCCCCGTCGTCGGCGAGCGCGCGGAAGAGTTCGGGGAAGCGCAGGTCGTAGCAGGTGGCGAGGCCCAGGGTGAGGTGGCCGGGGACGGGGACGGTGACGAGGTCGCGGCCGGCGCCCATCATGACCGCCTCGCCCTTGTCGAAGCCGAACCGGTGGATCTTGCGGTAGGTGGCGGCGAGCTCGCCGGCGGGAGAGATGACGAGGGACGTGTTGTAGAGGGTGCCGTCGGCGGCCTTCTCGACGACGGACCCGGCGTGCAGCCACACCCCGGCGTCGCGCGCGGCGGCGGACAGGGCCTGGCAGGTCGGGCCGTCCGGCGTCTCGGCCGCCGCCTCGAACTCCTGGTAGGCGAAGGCTCCGACGGGCCACAGCTCCGGGAGGACGACGAGGTCGGCGTCGCTCTGTCCGCGGACCAGCGAGGCGACGCGGCGCCTGCGGGATTCCACCGATTCGTCCGGTTCCACCGAGATCTGCACGAGGGAGGCGCGCACACTACCACCGTCCTGGCATTCGAGTCGTCAACACGGGCCCTACGATCGTCACACGAAAGCACTGCCGGGGTGCCTTCGGGCAGCGTACTGTGCCTATCCGGGGGCCACCCCCGGACCCCACCAGCGCTGCCAGTCCAGTTTGCCCGCGTACGACCGCCGAGGGGTCCCGTGACCGTCCATCCCAGCCTGCAGAACTACGCCGATGCCTGGACCCACGCAGTCGAAGCGATAGCCGAGCTGGTGCAGCCGCTCGTCGAGGGCGAGTGGAACCGCGCCACACCGTGCCCGGGCTGGTCGGTGCGCGACATCGTCTCGCACGTCATCGGCATGGAGTGCGAGATGCTGGGCGACCCGCGCCCCATCCACTCCCTGCCGCGCGATCTCTACCACGTGCAGAGCGAGTTCGCCCGCTACATGGAGATGCAGGTCGACGTGCGGCGGCATCACACCGCGCCCGAGATGACGTCCGAGTTCGAGTACGTCCTGATCCGCCGGGCCCGCCAGCTGCGCAACGAGAACCGGGCGCCGGACACGCTGGTGCGCGCCCCGCTGGGCACCGAGCAGACGCTGGAAGTCGCCTACCGGAAGCGGGCGTTCGACACCTGGGTGCACGAGCAGGACCTGCGGGTGGCGCTGGGCACGCCGGGCAACCTCGACTCTCCGGGCGCCTACGTCGCCCGGGACCTCCTCATCGAGGCGCTGCCCAAGGTGGTCGCGAAGGACGCGGGTGCTCCGGCGCAGTCCGCGGTGGTCTTCGACGTGAGCGGTCCGGTGGAGTTCCTGAGGACGGTCCGGGTCGACGCGGAGGGACGCGGCACGGTGGACGGTTCGCCGTCGCTGGGGCCGCTCGTGACGCTGGCGACGGACTGGGAGACGTTCTACCGGCTCGCCTGCGGTCGGGTGCGCCCCGCGGCGGTCGCGGACCGGGTGAAGGCGGACGGGGACACGGAGCTGGCCGAGGCGATCCTGCGGGTGCTGGCGGTCACCCCGTAGCGACCCGGCGTCCCGGGCCGGTGCGGCGCCCCGGCCCGGGTGGTCACACCGGCACGTGCACGGCCTCGACGCGGCTGGCGACCAGGCGCTCCCGCTCCCGGCGCGCGGTGCGGGACCGCAGCCGCAGGATCTGGGTGACGCCGAGGGCCTGGAGCACGAAGACGGACGCGAAGGCGATCCGGTAGTCGTCGCCCGTCGCGTCGAGCAGGACGCCCACGGCGAGCAGCGTGGTCATCGAGGCGACGAAGCCGCCCATGTTGACGATGCCGGAGGCGGTGCCCTGGCGCTCGGGCGGGTTGGCGGGACGGGCGAAGTCGAAGCCGATCATCGACGCGGGGCCGCATGCCCCGAGGACGGTGCACAGGGTGATCAGCAGCCACATCGGCGCCGTACCCCCCGGGTAGGCGATGGTCGTGGCCCACAGCAGCGCGCTGGCGCCGATGGTGCCGAGGGCCAGGGGCGCGCGGGCGGCGTGGTGCCGGGCGATGACCTGTCCGTAGACGAGGCCGACGACCATGTTGGACGCCACCACGAGGGTCAGCAGCGCGCCGGCGGTCTCGCGGGTCAGGTGCTGGGCCTCGACGAGGAACGGCATCCCCCACAGCAGCAGGAACACCATCGCGGGGAACTGGGTGGTGAAGTGGACCCACATGCCGAGCCGGGTGCCGGGTTCGCGCCACGAGGCGGCGATCTGGCGCCGTACGAAGGCGGCCCCCGCGTGCCGCACGGGAGGCGGCTCGTGCCCTTCGGGATGGTCCTTGAGGAAGAGCAGCAGCAGGACGAGGACCACGACCCCCGCCACGGCGCTCCCGGCGAACGTCGCGGTCCATCCCAGGCCGTGCAGCATCCGGGCGATGACCAGGGTGGAGACGAGGTTGCCGGCCATGCCGAACAGGGCGGCGACCTGGGCCACCAGCGGACCCTTGCGCACGGGGAACCAGCGGGTGCCCAGCCGGAGCACGCTGATGAAGGTCATGGCGTCGCCGCAGCCGAGCAGGGCACGGGAGGCGAGCGCCATGCCGTACGACGGGGAGAGCGCGAAGCCCAGCTGGCCGGCGGTGAAGAGGACGACGCCCAGGGTGAGGACCTTCTTCGTGCCGAGCCGGTCGACCATCAGGCCGACGGGTATCTGCATGCCCGCGTAGACGAGGAGCTGGAGGATGGAGAAGGTCGACAGGGCGGACGCGTTGACGTCGAAACGGTCGGCCGCGTCGAGTCCGGCGACCCCGAGCGAGGTCCGGAAGATGACGGCCACGAAGTAGACGGCGACGCCGATGCCCCAGACCGCGGCCGCACGGCGGCCGCCGGGAGGGTCGCCGGGCAGCAGGGCGCCGGTGGCGGAGGAGGAGGCGCTCACCGGTCATCACCCCGGACCAGGTCCTTGACCCGGCCGAGGTGCTGCCGCACGCAGGCGGCCGCGCCGTCGGCGTCGCCGGCCCGGATCCTGTCGAGGATCTCGCGGTGCTCCGCGTAGTTGCGGCTCACGCGGTCGGGGAGGGCCTGCATGATGGCCACTCCCATGCGCAGCTGACGGTCGCGCAGCTGGTCGTAGAGCTTGGAGAGGATCTCGTTCCCGGCGTGGCGGACGATCTCCGCGTGGAAGCAGCGGTCGCTGACGGCGAAGGCGGCCAGGTCGCCCGCGTCGAGGTGGCGGCGCTGTTCGCCGAGGAGCTCTTCGAGCCGGGTGATCAGCCGCGCGGGAGCCGGGACGGCCTTGCGGACCGCGAACTCCTCGACCAGCAGGCGGGTCTCGACGACATCCGCGATCTCCTGCGCGGAGACGGCGAGCACCAGGGCGCCCTTCTTGGGATAGAGCTTGATCAGCCCTTCGACCTCCAGCTTGAGCAGCGCCTCGCGCACCGGGGTGCGCGAGACTCCGACCGCTTCGGCCAGCTCGCCCTCGGTGAGCAGGGTGCCGCCCTCGTACTCGCGGTCGAGCACGGCCTGCTTGATGTGGGCGTAGACGCGCTCTGCGGCGGGTGGCTGCTTGGCGGGGGCGGTGGCCGGTGCGGAGGCGGGGGCGGGCATGCACACAGCATAGATACAACAGACTTCAACCAGAAAGCCCCGTCCGCGATGCGGACGGGGCGTTCGGTGCGGACGGGCCGGGCGGGCGGCCCCGCGCCGGAGCGCGGGGCCCCCGGACCGTCAAGAGGCGGGTGCCTCCCGGCGTTTCACGTGAAACAGGGCAGGACGGGACGTCACGCCCAGGTGATCAGTCGCTTCGGCTGCTCCAGGACCGCCGCCACGTCGGCGAGGACCTTGGAGCCCAGTTCTCCGTCGACCAGACGGTGGTCGAAGGAGAGCGCGAGCGTGGTCACCTGACGGGGCTTGACCTTGCCCTTGTGCACCCACGGCTGGAGCTTGATCGCGCCGACCGCGAGGATGGCCGACTCACCGGGGTTCAGGATGGGCGTACCGGTGTCGACGCCGAAGACGCCGACGTTGGTGATGGTCACCGTGCCGCCCTGCATCGCCGCCGGGGTGGTCCTGCCCTCACGGGCGGTGGCGACCAGTTCGCCGAGCGCGGCGGCGAGTTCCGGCAGGGTCTTGTCATGCGCGTCCTTGATGTTCGGCACGATCAGACCGCGCGGGGTGGCCGCGGCGATGCCCAGGTTCACGTAGTGCTTCTGGACGATCTCCTGGGCGGCCTCGTCCCAGGACGCGTTGATCCCCGGGTTCCGCCTGATGGCGACGAGGAGGGCCTTGGCGATCAGCAGCAGCGGGTTGACCCGCAGCCCCGCCATGTCCTTGTCGGCCTTCAGCTCCTCGACGAGCTTCATGGTGCGGGTCACGTCGAGGGTGACGAACTCGGTGACATGCGGCGCGGTGAAGGCGCTGCCGACCATCGCGGCCGCGGTCGCCTTGCGCACGCCCTTGATCGGGACGCGGGTCTCGCGGGCGCCGGACGCGACGGGCTCGGCCGCCACCGGCACCGCGGCGGGCGCGGGCTCCGCGGCCACCGGGGCGGGTGCCGGAGCCGCGGCGGCGTGGACGTCCTCCCGGGTGATGATCCCGTCGGGACCGGTCGGCGTCACCGTGGCCAGGTCGATGCCCAGGTCCTTGGCGAGCTTGCGGACCGGCGGCTTGGCCAGCGGACGGGTGTCCGGCACGACGGAGCCGTGGCCGTTCATCTCGGCCTGGATCGCGGCTGCGGCCTGCTCCGGCACGGCGGCGGTCTGCTTGCGCGGCCGGCGCTTGGTGGAGGACTCGGCCACGCCGTAGCCGACGAGCACGGGCTGGCGGCCCTTCGGCTTCTCCTCCTCCTCGGCTGCGGGCTCGGGCTCCGCGGCGGCAACGGGCTCGGGGGCCGGGGCCTGGTCGGCGGGGGCCGACCCGGGCGCCACGTCGATCGTGATGATCGACGTGCCGACGTCGACGGTGGTCCCCTCCTCGAAGCGGAGCTCGTGGACGACGCCGTCGTACGGGATCGGCAGCTCGACGGCCGCCTTCGCCGTCTCGACCTCGCACACGACCTGCCCGTCGGTGACGGTGTCACCGGGCTGGACGTACCACTTGAGGATCTCGGCCTCGGTGAGTCCCTCGCCCACGTCGGGCATCTTGAACTCGCGGAAACGCAGGGAAGTGTCTGCGGTCATGGTCACGGCACCCCTCAGTACGCGAGCGAGCGGTCGACGGCGTCCAGCACCCGGTCCAGTCCCGGAAGGTACTCCTCCTCCAGGCGGGCCGGCGGGTACGGGGCGTGGAATCCGCCGACCCTGAGCACCGGGGCCTCCAGGTGGTAGAAGCAGCGTTCGGTGATGCGCGCCGCGATCTCCGCACCGGAGCCGTAGAACACCGGGGCCTCGTGCACCACGACCAGCCGCCGGGTCTTCTCGACCGAGGTCTGGAGGGTGTCGAAGTCGATCGGGGACATCGACCTGAGGTCCACGACCTCCACCGACTTGCCCTCCTCCTGGGCGGCCGCGGCGGCCTCCAGGCAGACCTTCACCATCGGGCCGTAGGCGGCCAGGGTGAGGTCGGCGCCCTCGCGGGCGACGCGGGCGGTGTGGAGCGGGCCGGGGATGGCCTCGGTGTCGACCTCGCCCTTGTCCCAGTAGCGCCGCTTCGGCTCGAAGAAGATGACCGGGTCGTCGCTCTGGATGGCCTGCTGGAGCATCCAGTAGCCGTCGGAGGCGTTCGAGGGGGAGACCACCTTGAGGCCCGCCACGTGCGCGAAGAGCGCCTCGGGGGACTCGGAGTGGTGCTCCACCGCGCCGATGCCGCCGCCGTAGGGGATGCGGACGACGACGGGCAGCTTGATCTTGCCGAGCGCGCGGGCGTGCATCTTCGCGAGCTGGGTGACGATCTGGTCGTACGCCGGGAAGACGAACCCGTCGAACTGGATCTCCACCACGGGCCGGTAGCCGCGCAGCGCCAGGCCGATCGCGGTGCCGACGATGCCGGACTCGGCGAGCGGGGTGTCGATGACCCGGTCCTCGCCGAAGTCCTTCTGGAGCCCGTCGGTGATGCGGAAGACGCCGCCGAGCTTGCCGACGTCCTCACCCATGATCAGGACCTTGGGGTCCGTCTCCAGGGCCTTGCGCAGCGACTCGTTGAGCGCCTTGGCGAGAGGGAGCTTCTGTACGGCCATGCTTACTTGCCCTCCTCGGCGAACGACGCCTGGTAGGCGGCGAACTCGGCGCGCTCCTCGTCGACGAGCGCGTGGCCGTCGGCGTAGATGTGGTCGAACATCGCCATGTCCTGCGGGTCGGGCATGGCCCGCACGGCCTCGCGCACACGCTTGGCGAGGGTGTCGCTCTCCTCCTCCAGGGCGGCGAAGAAGGCGGCGTCGGCGTGGCCCTCGGTCTCGAGGTAGGTGCGCAGGCGCTGGATCGGGTCCTTCGCCTCCCACGCCTGGCGCTCGTCGTCGTGGCGGTACTTGGTGGGGTCGTCCGAGGTCGTGTGGGCGCCCATCCGGTAGGTGAACGCCTCGACCAGGGTCGGCCCCTCGCCGCGGCGGGCGCGCTCCAGCGCCGACCGGGTCACGGCCAGGCAGGCGAGCACGTCGTTGCCGTCGACCCGGACGCCGGGGAAGCCGAAGCCCTGCGCGCGCTGGTAGAGCGGCACCCGGGTCTGCTTCTCGGTGGGCTCGGAGATCGCCCACTGGTTGTTCTGGCAGAAGAAGACGACCGGGGCGTTGTAGACCGCGGAGAAGGTGAAGGACTCGGCCACGTCGCCCTGGCTGGAGGCGCCGTCGCCGAAGTACGCGATCACGGCGGAGTCCGCGCCGTCCTTGGCCACGCCCATCGCGTAGCCGGTGGCGTGCAGCGTCTGCGAGCCGATGACGATCGTGTACAGGTGGAAGTTGTTGGTGTTCGGGTCCCAGCCGCCGTGGTTCACACCGCGGAACATGCCGAGCAGGTTGGTCGGGTCGACCCCGCGGCACCAGGCGACGCCGTGCTCGCGGTAGGTCGGGAAGACGTAGTCGTCGTCGCGCAGGGCGCGTCCCGAGCCGATCTGGGCGGCCTCCTGGCCGAGCAGCGAGGCCCACAGGCCGAGCTCGCCCTGACGCTGGAGGGCGGTCGCCTCGCCGTCGAAGCGGCGGGTCAGGACCATGTCCCGGTACAGGCCGCGCATCTCGTCGGCGCTCAGGTCGATGTCGTATTCCGGATGCTCGACGCGGACGCCCTCGGGCGTCAGCAGCTGTACGAGCTGGGGCTCGGAACTCTGTGGCTTTCCGGCTGCGCTGGCGCGCTTGCTGCTGCGTCGCGGTTTGCGCGCGGCAGTGCTCTCCACGGTCACGTGCGTGCTCCTCCGTCGGTCCGGCCCCCGGGGTCCGCCGGTGAGGCCAGTGCGGCTCGCCCGATGTCCGGCCCGCGCACGGGGGTGTGTACGGCCGGCCGGATGTCAGGCGTGACAGGTGCCCCGGCGAACACCCTGTCACAGGCACGTTACCCAGTGGGGAGCATTACTGCGAAACCCCATTTGACCTGCGATTTTGCTTGGATTTCCAAGTAAATCGAGAGAAAGGGGAACAACCACTGGTCAGGGGCCTGCGGGCCGCCGGAACAGAGGGCACGTTATATGGCGCACCCCGGGCACGGGAAGAGCCGATGTGTGAGACTGCCCGCGTGCGCGAAGAAGGAAAAATCACCGTATTCCTGGTCGACGATCACGAGGTCGTGCGCCGCGGAGTCCATGAGCTGCTCTCCGGCGAGGCCGATATCGAGGTCGTCGGAGAGGCGGGCACGGCGGCAGACGCGCTGGTCAGGATCGTGGCGACCGCTCCGGACGTGGCGGTGCTCGACGTCCGGCTGCCCGACGGCAGCGGTGTGGAGGTGTGCCGCGAGATCCGGTCGCAGAACGAGGACATCGCCTGCCTGATGCTCACCTCCTACGCGGACGACGAGGCGCTCTTCGACGCGATCATGGCGGGGGCCTCGGGTTACGTGCTCAAGGCGATCCGGGGCAGCGAACTGCTGACCGCCGTGCGGGACGTCGCCGCCGGCCGGTCGCTGCTGGACCCGGTGGCCACCGCACGCGTCCTGGAGCGGCTGCGGGACGGCGGCAGGCCCCGCGGGGACGACCGCCTGGCCGCCCTGACGGACCAGGAGCGGCGGATCCTGGACCTGATCGGCGAGGGGCTGACGAACCGGGTCATCGGCGAGAGGCTGCACCTCGCCGAGAAGACGATCAAGAACTACGTGTCCAGCCTGCTCTCCAAGCTGGGCATGGAGCGCCGCTCCCAGGCCGCCGCCTACGTGGCGCGCCTCCAGGCGGAGAGCGAGCGCAACGGCGCCTGACGGCCCGGGGCCGGCGGGCCGCTCCCGGGGGCTTCGAGCCCTCCCCGGGGACTGCGGGCCGCCCACGGGTGCTCCCATCCCCCCCGTCCGCCCGGGAGCCCGGGGGCGCGTCAGCGCGACGACGGCGCGCGGTGTCACCCGTTCGGGCGGCGCGGGCCCGCCGGGCGCACGCCTCCGGGACGGACGGGCCGGGACTTTGGACCCGGGCCGGATCGGGCCGGGATGCCCTTCTGCGGCCCCTGGCGGTGCCGGACAGTGGAAGCCATGCCGATCGACGACCACCGCGCCATCGAGCTGCTCACCCGTGTCGGGTACGGGCGGCTGGCCACCAGCATGCGGGCGATGCCCTTCGTCGCACCGGCCCACCACATCGTCGAGGACGGCGCCGTACTACTGCGCATGCACGGCGGTTTCGACTACCACCACGCCTGCAACGGCAGCGTCGTCGCCTACGGGGCGGACAATCTGAACACCGGCGCGGCCGCCCTGTGGTCGGTGCAGTTCACCGGCACCGCCCGGATCACGGAGCCGTCCGAGGAGCAGGTGCTGCGGTTCGGGGCACGGCCGCACCGGATCGACGGCCAGGACTTCCGTCCGGTCCATCTCCGTATCGATCCGCAGTTCGTGACCGTGCACACCGTGGACTATGTCGAAGAGCATCCATGACGACACGCTGAGTGATCTATCATCTGACAGGTGCCGCGCTCATCTGTTACCGATCCGCCTCTCGTTCCTCTGCTGCGTCGTTACACCGACGTGGGCGAACCGCTCTCCTGCCGTCCGGTCGCCCTGGGGCTCCTGAACCGCGGTTACCGCCTCGCCACCACCCGAGGGGCGTACTTCCTCAAGCACCACCTCGACGGCGACCACGACGCCATCGACCGCCAGCACCGGGCCACGTGGCGCCTCCAGGCCCTCGGGTTACCCGTGGCGCCACCCGTCGAGGACTCCGGCGGATCCACCGTCGCCGTCATCGGCGGCCGCTGCTACGCCCTCCACCCCTGGATCGACGGGCGTCACCGCGACGGCGCCCAGCTCACCGCCGGCCAGTCCGAGCGCCTCGGCTCGCTGCTCGGCATGGTGCACACCCTCCTCGCCCAGGTCATGGACCCCGCCGAACAGCCGGGAGGCCAGGCCCCGTACGCGAGTGCGGACCCCGAGGAGACCTTCTCCCTGATCGAGTCCCTGCTGCGGCTGGCCCGTGCCGCGAGGCCCCGCGACTCCTTCGACACCCTCGCCGAGCACCGGCTGCTCCAGCGCCGCGCCCTGCTGGAGGAGCACGCGGACCGGCGCCCGCCGCCCGGCCGGGCCGGCTGCTGGGTGCACGGCGACTTCCATCCGCTGAACCTGCTCTACCGGGGCGCCGAGCCCGCCGCGATCGTCGACTGGGACCGGCTCGGTGTGCAGCCCCGGGCCGAGGAGGCGGTCCGGGCCGCCGCCATCTTCTTCGTCCAGCCGGCGGGCCAGCTGGACCTGCCGAAGGTCCGGGCCTACGCCCGCGCCTACCGGCGGGCGGCCGGGGCGGACGCCGAGGAGATGGCCGCCGCCGCCCACCGCGTCTGGTGGGAACGCCTCAACGACTTCTGGATACTGCGCTGGCGCTACGAGCTCGACGACCGAAGGGCCGACCCGCAGTTTCCCGCGGTGTCGGCCCTGGTGGTCTGGTGGACCCGCGAGTACGAGGCGGTGCGCGACGCCTTCGCGGGCTGAACGGCCGGTCAGCCGGCGCCGGGGTCCCCCGGCTCGCCCGCCGAGCCGCCGGATCCGCCGACCGTGGCCCCGCCCGTCGGCCCGCCCGTCTGGGTGGGCGGGTCGGAGGGCTCCGCGGGCTCCGACGTCTCACCCGGGTCGGTCGGCTCGGTCGGCTTCGTGGCCGTCGGCCTGTCCGAGGGCGACGGGGTGGTGCTGGGAGTGGACGACGGCGTGTACGACGGGGTCCACGAGGGCTGCTCGTCGCCGCCCGTGCTGCTGCCCGGGTCCTCGCTCTCCTCGGCGCCGTCGTCGGTGGGCTCGGCCGTCTCCTCGCTCTGCGTCGGCGTCGGGGCGACCGACGGCTTGTCCGACGGCGTCCCGCCCGGACTGCCGGCCCGGTCCAGCGCGAAGGCGATACCGGCGACGACCGCGATCACCGCGAGCGCGGCCATCAGCCACACCTTGCCCCGGCCACCGCGCCGCCCGCCGCCGTGGCCGCCGTCGTAGGCGCCGTCGTGCGGATTGACCGGGGGCAGGATCGGGCCCTGGGAGGTCTCGCCGTGCACCGGGTGGACGGCCGTCGCGCCGTTCATCCCCGCCGGGGGCGTCCCGCCGGTGTCGTACACGTCCACCGGGCCGGTGTTCCAGGCACCCGTGTGGCCGCCCTGCTGCTGGAGCATCTGGAGCGCGTACTGGACCAGCCCGCGCATCTCCTCGGCGCTCTGGAAGCGGTCGTCCGGGTCCTTGGCGAGCGAGCGCATCGCCAGCCCGTCGAGCTCCGGGGGCACCGCGTGGGAGACCTCCGACGGCGGGACGGGGATGTCCTGGACGTGCTGGTAGACCACCGACAGCGGCGTCTCACCGGTGAACGGGGGCCGCAGGGCGAGCAGTTCGTAGAGCAGGCAGCCGGTGGCGTAGAGGTCGGACCGGTGGTCGACGGCCTTGCCGAGCGCCTGCTCGGGGGAGAGGTACTGGGGGGTGCCCATGACCATGCCGGTCTGCGTCATGGTCGACTGCGCGCCGTGCAGGGCGCGGGCGATGCCGAAGTCCATCACCTTCACGGCGCCGGAGTGCGTGATGATGACGTTGGCCGGCTTGATGTCGCGGTGCACGATGCCGTGCTGGTGAGAGTAGGCGAGCGCCTCCAGCACACCGGAGACGATGATCAGCGCCTGCTCGGGGGGCGGCGCCTCGGCGTTGAGCAGCAGATCGCGGATCGTGCGGCCCTCGACGAGCTCCATCACGATGTAGGGGACGGTCCGGCTGCCGACGACGTCCTCGCCCGAGTCGTAGACGGCGACGACCGCGTGGTGGTTGAGCCCGGCGACCGACTGCGCCTCGCGCGTGAACCGGGCCTTCGACACGGGGTCCTCGGCGAGGTCCGCGCGCAGCAGCTTCACGGCGACGGTGCGGCCGAGCCGTACGTCCTCGGCCGCGAACACCTCGGCCATGCCGCCGCGTCCGAGGCGGTGCGTCAGGCGGTAGCGGCCGTCACCGACCAGACCGCCGATTCCCCAGTTCTCCGAGGACTCCGGCACGCCGCCGCCTGCTTCGGGTTCGGGTGCCATCAGTCCTCGCCGTCGTATCTGTCCGCGTACGTACCGCGTCGCGGGGTGAGCCATGCCCTCGGGTCCTGCGTCACGTCACGCTACAGCCTTCACGCGGCATGCCGGTTTCGAAGGAGACCGGCCATCAAACCCGTATCCCCGCACCTGGCGCAAATTCCATGCCCTTCCTGTAACGCTTCTGGGACGGTTGCCGTGCTTACGGTCACGGAACGGGCACCCGGCTTGACGTGTCGGTGCCCTGGGGCAGACTTGGGCCGTAAATCCGGATCGGCCGCGGTCAGCGCGCGCACAGGGGGATGCACGAATGAGCCAGGACGGCGCACAGGGCCGCTACGCCGGCAATTCCGTCGCGGGCGGCCGGTACCAGCTTCGCGATCTGCTCGGCGAAGGCGGTATGGCCTCGGTGTACCTGGCGTACGACAGTGCGCTGGACCGCCAGGTGGCCATCAAGACCCTCCACACGGAGCTGGGGCGGGAGCAGTCCTTCCGGGAGCGGTTCCGGCGCGAGGCGCAGGCCGTCGCCAAGCTCTCGCACACCAACATCGTGTCGGTCTTCGACACCGGTGAGGACGAGCTCGACGGTGCGCTGATGCCGTACATCGTCATGGAGTACGTGGAGGGCCGCCCGCTCGGGTCGGTGCTCGCGGAGGACATCCAGCACTACGGCGCGATGCCCGCGGACAAGGCGCTGAAGGTGACGGCCGACGTGCTGGCCGCCCTGGAGACCAGCCACGAGATGGGCCTGGTCCACCGCGACATCAAGCCGGGCAACGTGATGATGACCAGGCGCGGCGTCGTCAAGGTCATGGACTTCGGCATCGCCCGCGCCATGCAGTCCGGTGTCACCTCGATGACGCAGACCGGCATGGTCGTCGGCACCCCGCAGTACCTGTCGCCCGAGCAGGCCCTCGGCCGCGGGGTGGACGCCCGCTCCGACCTGTACTCGGTCGGCATCATGCTCTTCCAGCTCCTCACCGGCCGCCTGCCGTTCGACGCCGACTCGCCGCTGGCCATCGCGTACGCGCACGTGCAGGAGGAGCCGGTCGCCCCGTCGAGCATCAACCGCTCCGTCACCCCCGCGATGGACGCGCTCGTCGCCCGCGCGCTGAAGAAGAACCCGAACGAGCGGTTCCCGAGCGCTGCCGCGATGCGCGACGAGTGCGCGCGGGTGGCCGGCGCGGGCCAGACCGGCGCGCCCGTCATCATCGGCGGCGTCTCCCCGGCGAACAGCGGATCGGGGGTCGGTTCGGCCGTCTTCCCGCCGCTCGGGCAGTCCGCGCCCGGGCCGCAGAGCCTGCAGACGCCCTACCAGCCCGGCCCGTACGGAGCGCCGACCCCGGCCCCCGCACCGCACTACGGCTACCCGACGCCCGCGCCGGCGTACCAGACGCCCGGACCGGGCGCGCAGACCCCGCCGCCGTACACGATGTCGCCCGCGACGACCGCCCCGTCCGGCGGCAGCGGCGGCGGCAGGCGCAACATGCCGGTGATCGTGGGATCGATCGCGGTGGCGCTGCTCGCCGTCGGCGGCCTGGTCGTGGCCCTCTCGATGAACGGCGACGACAAGAAGGAGGCCGGCGGCGGGGGCGGCGACCCGACGACCGGCCAGTCGCAGCAGGCGGGCTTCAAGGGGCCGGAGCGCAACCGGACGATCGACAAGACGAAGTGCTCGGACGCCTCCGAGGGCTACGACGACGCCTCCAAGGTGCAGGCGCCGGACTTCGTGTACAAGGACATCCTGTCGGTCAAGGAGTGCGCGGCGGCCCAGGGCTGGAAGATCAACGTCAAGGAAGTGGCCAACGCGCAGTGGGGCAAGGACATCGTGATCACCCAGTTCCCGGGTGCCGATGTCGAGGTCTCCGAGGACAACGCGACCTTCGACCTCGAGGTGTCGACCGGCTACCCCGAGTAGTCCCGTCCGGATCGCCGCTGTCCACGGCGGGGCCCGGCACGCGTGACGCGTGCCGGGCCCCGCCGTACGTGCGTCCGGTCCGCGGCCGAGCGAGGCGGGGCGCGGGGCGGCCGGGAGCAGGCGCCGTTCACGTCAGGTGCGGGACGCCCGGGCCGGGTCGCGGTGCCGGTGGAGGCGGGCGACCCGGGTCCGGCTGCCGCAGCGGGCGGGGAGACGGGTGGCGGTGCCGCCGCCACGGAATGCCGGTTCCGCCCCGTTGTGTGAGCCTTAGGGCGTGTTGCGGAAGTCCCTCCCGGCCCCGCCCTCCGGGCGGACGGAGCTGCCTTCGCCGCACTGGTCCGTTGCTCGGCTGTTTCGCGTCTCGGTACGGGAGGGGCCCTCCGGTGACTCCACACCTGCGTGCGCGGTGCGCGCTGACCCTCGCCTCGCTGCTGCTGCTCTCGGCTCCCGTCGTCCCGGCGTACGCCGAGGAAGCGCCGGGGAGCAGCTCCCGCCCGTCGTCCCCCGGCGCGGCCCCGCCCTCCCCGTCCCCCTCGCTCGCCGGGCGCCAGGCCGGCGAGGGCCGTCCGAGGCCCGGGCGTTCGCTGCCCGTGTCGCCGTCGGCCCCCGGCGACAGCGCGGAGCCGTCCGCGCGGACGACGGCCGAGGCGTCCCCGCGGACGTCCGGCAGCCCGCCGCGCCCGTCCCGTCCCGCCGCCCGTCCGCCCCTGGACGCCTCCGACGCGCCCCCGGCCGACGAACCGCGGGAGGACACCCCTCTCGCGGATGACGAGGCTCCCGCCGGGGACGCACCCCGGTCCTCGGCGGGAGCGGTGCCGCCGTCCGTGCCCGCCGACGGCCGGTCGACCGCTTCCGACCAGGGCGGACAGGCGCTTCCGGCTCCGGTGGCCCATCAGATCTCGCCCCTGTCGCTGGGCGTGGGACTGGCGCTCATGGGCCTCGGAGTGGGCTTCCTGGGCATCCGGCTGCGGAACCGCTGAGGGGCGTCTCCTCCTCAGGACGGATCTCGGACATCCCTCGGCAGACGGTTTCCCCGGTGCGGCATACCCGGTATACATACTGAGTATGTCCATCCGTCACGGCCTTCTGGCCCTCCTCGAACCAGGCCCGCGATACGGCTCGCAGCTGCGCTCCGAGTTCGAGTCGCGCACTGGTGCGACCTGGCCGCTCAACGTCGGCCAGGTCTACACGACCCTCAACCGCCTGGAGCGGGACGGCATGGTCGCCCAGGACGGGGAGGACGAGGCCGGCCACGCCCTCTACGCCATCACGGACCGGGGCCGGGCCGAGCTGAAGAGCTGGTTCGCCACGCCCGTGGACCGCGCCAGCCCGCCGCGGGACGAACTGGCCATCAAGCTCGCGATGGCCGTCGGCACACCCGGAGTCGACATCCGCCAGGTCATCCAGTCGCAGCGCCACCACACCGTGAAGGCGATGCAGGACTACACCCGGCTCAAGGCGCAGGCGCTCGCCTCGATCGAGAGCGGCGGATCGACCGAACGGGACGACGTGGCGTGGCTGCTCGTGCTGGAGCAGCTGATCTTCCAGACCGAGGCCGAGGCGCGCTGGCTCGACCACTGCGAGGTGCGCCTGATCCGGCTCTCCGCGGCCACCGGCCGGGCGCCCGCCCCGGGCCGCCCGCAGCCCGCGGAGGAGCCCTCGTCACCTGCCGCGACGGGCTCTGCCGGGCGGCGGCCCGGGGGGTGACCCCGGTCGCCCGCGGCCGGCGTCCCGCCGCACGGCCCCCGGCGTCCGGTCCCGCCCGGGCGGACGCCGGGCCTCCGTCCGGGGCCCGTGCCGCCGGCCTCCGCCACGGCTGACCATCCGTCCCGCGGGGCCCGGCTCCGCGGCCCGGGGCCGCGGTGACGGCCGCCACGCCCCCGTCACCGCCCGATCACGGCCGGCCCTGGCAGCCCGGGCAGAGCCCGTCCGCGCCGTACGCGCACGGTGGGCTCCGCGGCGCCGCGCCCGCCTTCACCACAGACCTCGCGCACCCGCTCGTGCGCGCACACCCGCGCAAAGGGGGACCCACTCATGTCCGAACACTCGTCACCACAGTCACAGAAGACACACCAGTCACGGCAGCCCGTGCTCCAGCTCCAGCAGCTCACCCGCGTCCACGGCAGCGGCGCCACCGAGGTGCACGCCCTGCGCGGCATCGACCTCGACGTCTTCCCCGGGGAACTCGTCGCCGTCATGGGCCCGTCGGGCTCCGGCAAGTCCACGCTCCTGACCATCGCGGGCGGCCTCGACACCCCCACGTCCGGCCGGGTGATCGTCGAGGACACCGACATCACCACCGCCGACCGCAAGACCCTCGCCGCCCTCCGCCGGCGCAGCATCGGCTACGTCTTCCAGGACTACAACCTCATCCCGGCCCTCACCGCGGCCGAGAACATCGCCCTCCCCCGTGAGCTGGACGGCACCTCGGCACGCAAGGCGCGCACCGAGGCGGTCGCGGCCCTCGAGGAGATGGAGCTGGGGCACCTCGCCGACCGGTTCCCGGACGAGATGTCCGGCGGCCAGCAGCAGCGGGTCGCGATCGCCCGCGCCCTGGTGGGAGACCGCCGCCTGGTCCTCGCCGACGAGCCCACCGGAGCGCTGGACTCCGAGACCGGCGAATCGGTCCTCGCCCTGCTGCGCGCCCGGTGCGACGCCGGAGCGGCGGGCATCCTCGTCACCCATGAGCCGCGGTTCGCCGCCTGGGCCGACCGGGTCGTGTTCCTGCGGGACGGAGCCGTCGTCGACCAGACCGTGCGCAGCGAGGCGGCCTCGCTCCTGAGCGGCCAGGCGGCCGAACTGTGAGGACCTGGTACACCTCCTGGCGTGCCGCGATCCGCATCGCACGCCGTGACGCCTGGCGTTCCAAGGGCCGGAGCTTCCTGGTCCTCGCCATGATCGCGCTGCCCATCGTGGGCGTGAGCGCGGCGGACCTGACCCTGCGCAGTGCCGAGCTCTCCACCGGGCAGAGCGTCGCCCGCTCGCTCGGCAGGGCGGACGCCCGCCTCTCCGACCCGGGCATGGGCGGCGCTCCGGTCCTCCAGTCGCCCGACGGCAGCAGCTACGCGCCGGCGGAGGACTACGAGGACAAGCCCTTCCCCGACGGCTCCATCGATCTCACCACGGTGCTGCCGGCCGGGGCGACGACCCTGACGGACCGTTCCTCGCAGGCGAAGCTGCGCACCACGCACGGCCTGCTCAGCACCGAGATCCGCGAGCTGAAGGCCGCGGACCCGATGGTGGCGGGCATGATGCCGCTGGTCGGCGGGCGCTTCCCGCAGAAGGCGGACGAGGTCGCCGCCACCACCCACTTCCTGGAGGAGAGCGGGCTGGCGATCGGCTCCTCGCTCACCGCCCGTGGCCTCGAACGCACCTACACGATCGTCGGCTCCTACGAGCTCCCGGAAGCCCTCGACACCGACCAGGTGAACGCCCTCCCCGGCGCCCTGATCGACCCGCTGGACAAGGCGCTGGTCGCCGACGGGATGCCCGGTCTGTCGTCGGACACGACCCTGCTGGCGGCCGTTTCCGGTGGTTTCACGTGGAACACCGTCCAGGAGCTCAACGCCAAGGGCGCCGTGGTCGCCTCGCGTGCGGTGGCCCTCGATCCGCCCGCGGACTCCGAGGTCCCGCTCTACCAGCAGGACGGCTGGGGCAACTACGAGCAGTCCACGGCGGCCAGGGCGGCGGCGCTCGCCGCCGTCGGCACCGTCGTCGGTCTGGCGATGCTGGAGATCTGTCTGCTGGCGGGCCCGGCCTTCGCCGTGGGCGCCCGGCGCTCCCGCCGGCAGCTCGGCCTCGTCGGCGCCAACGGCGGCGACCGGCGCCACATCCGGGCCATCGTCCTCGCGGGCGGCCTCGTCATCGGCGTGGCAGCGGCCGTGGTCGGCACCGTCCTCGGTCTCGCCCTGACGTTCCTGCTCCAGCCGGTGCTGGAGGACGCGATGGGGAAGCGGTTCGGGCACTTCGACGTCCGGCCGCTGGAACTGCTCGCCATCGCGCTGCTCGCCGTGCTCACCGGTCTGCTCGCCGCGATCGTGCCCGCCGTCACCTCGTCCCGGCAGTCGGTCCTCGCCTCGCTGACCGGCCGCCGGGGTGTGCGGCGCAGCAGCCGGGTGCTGCCCGTCATCGGACTGATCGCCGTCGCTCTCGGTGCCGCCATCGCCCTGTACGGCTCGACGATGACCGAGCAGTTCGCGGTCGTCGCCGGCGGCAGCGCGCTCGCGGAACTCGGCGTCGTCGCCCTCACACCGGCGCTCGTCGGCCTCTTCGGCCGTCTCGGCCGCGTCCTGCCGCTCTCCCCGCGGCTCGCCCTGCGCGACGCCGTGCGCAACCGGGGACGCACGGCTCCCGCCGTCGCCGCCGTGCTCGCCGCCGTCGCCGGAACCGTGGCCGTGGCGACGTACGCCGCGAGCCAGGACGCGCAGAGCAGGGCCGAGTACGTCGCGTCACTCCCGCACGGCGCCGTCTCCGTGACGATCACCGAGGCCGGCGGGCGCGAGGTCCCGGCCGTCCGGGAGACCGTGCAGCGGCTGCTCCCCGTCGACGTCCGCGCCGATGTCGCGCGGATCGGCGTCGGCCGGTCCACCTGCTCGATGTGGGACGAAGCCGCCGACTGCGGCTTCTACGAGGTCGTCGTGCCGAAGGCGAACGAGTGCCCCCTCAACGCCGTCGACCGGGCGCGGCCGGACGCCGACCCCGCGGAGCGGTTCACCAAGGAGGAGCGCCGCAGGCTCGCCGACGACTGGCGCTGCGAGCACAAGCCCGGCCCCTACCTCATGACGGATGGCGGGCTGCTCGTCGGCGACGAGAAGCTCCTCACCGTGCTGGGGATCGACGACCCGAAGGCCGCCGCCGCGCTCGCGGACGGCAAGCCCGTCGCCTTCGACCGGCGGCCGGTCGACACCGCGGGGAAGCTCTCGATCCGCCTGGTCACCGACCGGGACGCGGCGGAGAAGGCCGCGAACGCCGGCAAGGACGCACCCGGTGAGATCAAGACCTTCGACGTGTACCGGGCGGCGGAGGGGACGAAGAGCTACGGCGTCGACCTGCTCGTGCCGCCGGCCGCGGCGAAGGCCGCCGGGATGGCGACGGTTCCGCTCGGCGCGTACTACTCCACGGACGAGATGCCGAGCAGTGAGCAGCGGCAGAAGCTCGACGGCGTGCTCGACAACACCGGCTCCGACGTCAGCCTCACCGTCGAGGAGGGCTTCACCAGCGAGAACAGCATCGTCCTGCTGTCGCTGACCGTGTTCGCCGGGCTGATCACCATCGGCGCCGCCGGCATCGCCACCGGCCTGGCCCAGGCCGACGCCGAGGCCGATCTGAAGACCCTGGCCGCCGTCGGCGCCCCGCCGCGGGTCCGCAGGACACTCAGCGGCTTCCAGTGCGGGGTGGTGGCCCTGATGGGTGTGGTCCTCGGCTCGGCGGCCGGCGTCCTGCCGGCCGTCGGGCTGCGGCTCACCGAGCGGCGTCAGCAGCTGTCCTGGCACGAGAACGCCCTGGACCAGGGATGGGGCGTCGGCGGTGTGCCCTTCGTGCCCGTCGTGGTGCCGTGGGCGACCCTTGCCGCGCTGCTGATCGCCGTCCCCGCGGGCGCGGCCCTGCTAGCGGCCCTGGTCACCCGCTCGCGCGGGGCGCTGGCCCGCCGCGAGGCGGGCTGACCCCGCACGCGGACGGCGTGTGAGCGCCGTCCGCGAGGTGTGCCCCCGTGGAAGGGTGGATCACCCTTCCACGGGGGCACACCATGAGGTGACGCACCTGTACGAGAGAATGGCGGCATGGAGATGCCGAGGAATGAACGGCCGCAGGACACCCCTCACGTTCTCGTCGTGGGACAGGACGGGATGGCGCTCGGCGGCGGTGACGGTGACGACGAGTCGCGCGAGGTCCCGGTGACGG
This sequence comes from Streptomyces genisteinicus, assembly GCF_014489615.1. Taxonomy (GTDB): domain Bacteria; phylum Actinomycetota; class Actinomycetes; order Streptomycetales; family Streptomycetaceae; genus Streptomyces; species Streptomyces genisteinicus. The sequence goes on along the minus strand of NZ_CP060825.1, from coordinate 3,705,146 downwards.
ACATGGTCGAACAGCCCGCGAAGGTCATGCGCATCGGCAGCATGATCAAGCAGCTGCTGGAAGAAGTCAGGGCGGCTCCTCTGGACGAGGCGAGCCGGGTCCGGCTCAAGGAGATCCACCGCGGCTCCGTCAAGGAACTGGAGGACGGTCTCGCTCCCGAGCTCGTCGAGGAACTGGAGCGCCTGTCCCTCCCGTTCACCGACGAGGCCATCCCCTCCGAGGCGGAACTGCGGATCGCGCAGGCCCAGTTGGTGGGCTGGCTCGAAGGGCTCTTCCACGGCATCCAGACCGCGCTGTTCGCCCAGCAGATGGCCGCACGGGCCCAGTTGGAGCAGATGCGCCGCGCCCTGCCGCCCGGCACCGTCCACGAGGAGGAGGGCGGACCGCACGGCCCCGTGCGCTCCGGCCCCTACCTCTGATCGCCGCGACGCCTGATCGTCCGCTGTCCACCCCGACCGCCCGGCCCAGCCGGTGAGCGGCCGAAGGCCCGGGCCCCTGGGGGCCCGGGCCTTCGGTCCGTCCGGGCGACCCGCGGCGGAGCCGCCGCGGAGGAACGCCCGGTGCCGGTCAGGCCGCGCCCGGGGCGACCAGCAGCACCTTGCCCACATGGGCCCCCGCCTCCAGGACACGGTGTCCCTCTGCGGCGTCCTGGAGCGGAATCGTCCGGTCCACCACGGGGCGCACCCGTCCGCCGCCGATGAGCGGCCACACGTGCTCGGTCACCGCGGCGACGATCGCGGCCTTCTCGGACAGCGGGCGTCCGCGCAGCGAGGTCGCCGTCACCGCGGCCCGCTTGGCCAGCAGCGCGCCGAGGTTCAGTTCCCCCTTCACTCCGCCCTGGAGTCCGATCACGGCGAGTCGTCCGTTGACCGCGAGCGCGCGGATGTTCCGGTCGAGGTACTTCGCCCCCATGATGTCGAGGATGACGTCCGCGCCCTCGGCGTCCGTCGCCGTGCGGATCTCCTCGACGAAATCCTGTTCGCGATAGTTGATCAGGATGTCCGCCCCCAGCTCGGCGCAGCGGGCGAGCTTCTCGGGGCCGCCCGCGGTGACGGCCACCCGCGCCCCGACGGCCTTCGCGAGCTGGATCGCCATGGTGCCGATCCCGCTCGCACCGCCGTGGACGAGCAGCGTCTCTCCCGGGCGCAGGTGCGCGACCATGAAGACGTTCGACCAGACCGTCGCCGTCACCTCGGGCAGCGCGGCGGCCGTGACCAGGTCGAGCCCCGCGGGGACCGGGAGCAGCTGCCCGACCGGGACCGCGACCTTCTCCGCGTAGCCGCCGCCGGCGAGGAGTGCGCACACCTCGTCGCCGACGGCCCACCCCGAGACCCCGGGTCCCAGAGCGGCGATCCGGCCCGAGCACTCCAGCCCCGGGTACGGGGAGGCGCCGGGCGGCGGGTCGTAGAAGCCCTGCCGTTGCAGCAGATCGGCGCGGTTGACCGCGCCGGCGGCCACCTCGACGAGGACCTCCCCCTCGGCGGGGACGGGATCCGGCACCTCCGCCCAGACGAGGGCCTCGGGACCACCGGGTTCGGGAATCGTGATCGCATGCATGGCGGCGAGGCTACTCCCGGCCCCCGGGGGCCGGGTCGTTCTGCGCGCGCACGATGGTGATCAGGCGGTCCGTGAGCTGCAGCGGGCTGGCCGCGGGGTCGTCGTACGGCAGCAGCCGGTGGCCGCGGAGCACGCTCACGACCAGATCCTCCGTCTCCCGCACACTGAGGCCCACCTCGGCCTTTATGACCGGTCGTTCGATGAGGTCGAGCCCGCTGCCCTGCTGGATCAGGTCCTCCATGACCGTGCCCGCGCTGGGGCTGAGCACGGACAGGCCGAGCAGTCGGCCCGCCGCGCCGGAGCTGGTGATCACGGCGTCCGCCCCGGACTGGCGCAGCAGCGGAGCGTTCTCCTCCTCACGGACCGCGGCGACGATCTTCGCCCCGCGGTTGAGCTGCCGGGCGGTGAGGGTCACCAGCACGGCGGTGTCGTCGCGCTGCGGCGCGATGATGACCTGCCGGGCCTTCTGGAGCTCCGCCCGGGTGAGGACGTCGCTGCGGGTGGCGTCGCCGACGACGCCGACGAAGCCCTCGGCGTTCGCCGCTTCGATGACCTTGCCGCTCGGGTCGACGACGACGATCTGGTCCTTCCGCAGTCCGGTCGCGCACAGGGTCTGCATGGCCGACCGGCCCTTGGTGCCGAAGCCGACGATGACGGTGTGGTCGCGCAAGCTGGCCCTCCAGCGGTTCAGTCGCCACTCCTCGCGGGTGCGCTCGGTGAGCACCTCGAGGGTCGTGCCGACCAGGATGATCAGAAAGAGCACACGCAGCGGCGTCACCAGCAGCACATTGGTCAGCCGGGCCCCACTGCTGTACGGCACGATGTCGCCGTAGCCCGTGGTCGAGAGGGTGACGGTCGCGTAGTAGACGGCGTCGAGGAAGTCGACGCTGTCGTCCGCGTTGTCGTGGTAGCCGCTCCGGTCGGTGTAGACCAGCAGCACGGTGATGGCGAGCACCATCAGCGCCATCAGCAGCCGCTTGCTGACCTGGCGCAGCGGCCGCTCGACGATCCGGCGGGGGAGCTTCACCCGGCCGGTGACCAGGTGTTCGTCGGCGTTGCGGGCCATGGCGTCCTGGCCGGAGAGTTTCACGTGAAACACCCGCCTTCCACGGACGCCCGCCCGGCCCAGGGCAGGTCGATCACTTCCACGTCGTCTCCTGGTTCGGCGCCGCCGGGCGGGATCACGACCAGACCGTCCGCGACGGCGACTCCGCGCAGCATGGCAGGCCCGTTGTAGTGCAGGGGGGCCGGCCGTCCCCTGTCGTACGCGAAGGGTACGAGGCGGGTGTCGTGCGGATGCCCCTGCACCGTGTCGCGCACGGGCAGCCGGCACGGACGTTCCGGTTCCCGGCCGGAGAGCGTACGCAGTACCGGTCCGGCGAGGGTCAGCAGGCCCGACACCGCCGCCAGGGGGTTGCCCGGCAGACCCACCAGATGGCGGCCGTCGGGGAGCCGCGCCAGCAGCATCGGATGTCCGGGCCGCACGGCGACCTGGTCGACCAGGAGCTCTGCCCCGGCCCTGCGCAGCACCGGGTGGACATGGTCGACGGGTCCCGCCGCCGTGCCGCCGGTGGTGACGACCAGGTCGGCGTCCGAGGCCGTGACGGCCCGGTACAGGGCGTCCGCGTCGTCGCCGATCCGCCGGGTGGCGACGACGTCCGCCCCCAGCGCGTGCAGCCAGGGTCCGATCATCGGGCCGAGGGCGTCGCGGATCAGCCCCTCGTGCGGGAGCCCGGAGGTGAGCAGTTCGTCCCCGAGGACCAGCACCTCCGCGCGGGGGCGCACCACCGCGAGCAGGGTGTCGTAGCCCGCCGCCGCGGCGAGCCCGAGGACGGCCGGCGTCACGGCCGTCCCCGTGGGCAGCAGCCGGTCACCGGTACGGCACTCCTGCCCGCGCGGACGGATGTCCTGGCCGGGGGTCACGGGGCGCTCCGCGTGCAGCAGCCGTGTGCCCTCCGCGGCGCGGGCGTGCTCGCTGCGGATCACCGCGGTGGTCTCCAGCGGCACCCGGGCGCCGGTGGCGATCCGCAGTGCGGTGCCGTCCGGCAGCGGTGCGGCGCCGCCGTGACCCGCCAGGATCGAACCCTCGGACGCGATCCGCCAGGGCCCGGGGCCGGCCACGGCCCAGCCGTCCATCGCGGAGGTGTCGAAGGAGGGGAGGTCGCACAGCGCGGTCAGCGGCTCGGCGAGCACGGTGCCGAGCGCCTCCGCGAGAGGCAGGCGCACGGTACGGGGAGCGCGGGAACGTCCGGCGCCGGCGGCCACCGACCGTGCGGCGGGCCAGGGGTGCGCCCGGTGCCTGCCGCGCTCGGCCCCGGCGCTGTCCGGCCGCGCGGCGGACCGGTGCGTGCCCTGGCGTGCACCGCTCACCAGCGCGAGAGCCTCGTCGACACCGTCGATCTCCCCGTCGTCGCCCCCGGACCGGCCCGGCGTCCCGAGCCGGTCCGGCGTCCCGAGCCGGTCCGGTTCACCGTCGTCGGCTCCTGCGGCCTCTGCGGCCCCGGGGCGGCGGTGGAGGTGGGGGCCGGGGTGGGGTTCGGATTCCGCGTGCGGCTGAGGCTCGGGGCGGGGCGCGGGCTGCGGCCTTGGTCCGGGCTGCGGCTCGGGGTCGGACGCGCCGGACGCGTCGGGGGCGTCCGGGGTGCCCGGAGCGTCCGCGGCACCTGTGGGAGGGGTGGCGGTGGGGGGCATGGCGGCCTCGGCAGCACGGCTGGTGGGGGTCCGGTGCTCGGGGGCCCGTTCGGCCGTCGCGGGGGTGTCGCCGCCGGCCCGCGCGGGCCGCCCGTCCGGGTCCGCGGCCACCGCTTCCCGGGCCACTGCCGGGGAAGCGCTCCGGGCCGAGGCGGACGGCTGGGGCATGGCCGCGGTCGGGGGCTGGGGCGGGGCCGGGACCGGGGCCCGGCTCGCACCCTGGGCAGCCCGAACCGGTGGCGTGGACGACGCCGCGGGCCCGGACGCGTCGTGAGCCGCGGCCGGAGCACCCGGCGCGGCCCCGCGTACCGGCGGGTGCGCCTCGGCGCGGGCCCCGGCGGTGTGCGGCCCCACGCCGGGGACGGTGACCGGCCCGGACGCGCGCGCGGTGCCGCGCGGATCGGTCCCGTCGTGCGCTCCGCCGGAAGCGCGATGGTGGGCGGTCATCCCGATGCGTCCCCGCCGTCCGTGGTGTCCGTGGCGTCCGTGGCGTTCCCGCCGCCGGTGCCCGTCCCCGGGGCGGCGGGCGCGTCCGCGCCGTCCGACTCCTCGGCCCAGCGGGCCGCGAGCGCGACGGCCCGGCGCGCGGCGTCCGCCACGGCCTCGGGGCCTCCGCCGGCCTGCGCGGCGGCGTAACCGACGAGGAACGTGGTCAGCGGCGCCGCAGGGCGGGCGACGCCGTGGGCGGCGTCGCGCGCGAGGTCGAGGAGGACGTGGGTGTCGACGTCGAGCTCCACGCCGAGTTCGGCCTTGGCTGCGGTGATCCATTCATCAAGCACGTGCCCATGCTCCCTGATGCGTGCCCGGGCGGCGGAGACGTCCTCCCAGGTGTCGCAGTCGAACGAGGCGAGGGAGTCACTCCCCAGGCGGGCGAGGTCCAGTTCGTGCGTGAGCAGCCGTAGGGGAAGCCCGGTGAGGCTGCCGTGTTCGGTGGCGAGAAGCGCGAGTTCACGTCGCAGCGGCTCGGTCCGGTAGGCGGCGACCAGCGGTTGGTCGCGCCCCTCGCCGTCCGTCAGAACGGCCCCCTCGCGTCCGGTCTCCGCCAGCACCGCGAGCAGCCGGTCCACCGTGGCATTCGCCAGGAAGGGCAGGTCCGCGGAGAGGACCACCACCGTCTGCGCGTCGCACTGGCGCACGCCGGCGTCGAGAGCCGCGGCGGGGCCGCCTCCCGGAGGGTCCTCCCGGGTCCACACGACGGGCCGGACGGTCGCTCTGCGCCCGCCGACCACGACGGTACGGCCGGCGCCCGTGCAGGCCCCGAGCACACGGTCGAGGAGAGGCCGCCCGCCCACGCGCACGGAGGGCTTGTCGGCGCCGCCGAGGCGCTCGGCCGCGCCACCGGCGAGCACGACGGCGTCGTACGCGGTGTCCACGGTCGCCTGTGCTGTCGTCACACCAGCAGTATGGGCCGACCGCGTCGCGGCCCGGGAGCCCCGTCCGCTCTGCGATCACCCGCTCCGAGCCGACCGGTCCCCGTACGTCGCACGACGCGGCGCGATATGTCGCACGACGCGGCGCGATCCGTGCCCCGCGGACGGACCGCAGCCGACCACCGGGCCGGCCCGTCCGCAGCCGCCCCGACGGGAACCGCCCCCGCCCTGAACGGCCTTCCGTCCTCCCCCCTCCGACGCGTGACCGTCCGGGGGACCTGCCGCGACACCCGCGCCCGGTGCCCCGCTCCGCGCCCGTCCGGGCACCCACGGCCGGGTGGCGACCGCGCCCCGGATCCGCGCAGGACGCACGACCGTCCCGAACCCCGCCCCGCGGACGGACCGCCTGGGGGCCCGGCGCCGCGGACGGACCGGACCGGACGGCGCAGCGTCCGAGGCCGGACAGCCGGCCCGGCCGCCGCGCGCCTACAGCGTGCGCAGCAGCACCGCCGGGTGTTCCACGCAGTCGGCCACGTACCGCAGGAAGCCTCCCGCCGTGCCGCCGTCGCACACGCGGTGGTCGAAGGTCAGCGACAGCTGGACCACCTGACGGACCGCCAGCTCGCCTTGGTGCACCCACGGCTTCGGCACGATGCGGCCGACCCCGAGCATCGCCGCCTCCGGGTGGTTGATGATCGGCGTGGAGCCGTCGACGCCGAACACCCCGTAGTTGTTCAGGGTGAACGTGCCGCCGGTCAGGTCGGCCGGGGTCAGCGCCCCCTGCCGGGCCGCCTCCGTCAGCCGGGCGAACTCCCCCGTGAGGGATTCGGCGCTCCTCGTGTGCGCGTCCTTCACCACCGGGACGACCAGGCCCCGCTCGGTCTGGGCGGCGAATCCGAGATGGACCTCGGGCAGCCGCACGATCTCGCGGGCCTCCATGTCGACCACGGAGTTGAGCTCGGGGTGCAGGCGGAGCGCCGACGTGCAGATGCGGGCCAGCAGCGAGATGAGCGAGATCTTCGGTCCGCCCGCCGCGTTCATCGCCGCCCGGGCCGCCATCAGTTCCGTGGCGTCGGCGTCGACCCAGCAGGTGGCGTCCGGGATCTCGCGCCTGCTGCGCGAGAGCTTGTCGGCAACCGCCCCGCGCACTCCGCGCAGCGGCACCCGCTCGCCCCGGGCGGTTGCGGACTGCCCGGCATGCGCCGGCGGGCTCGCTGCCGCCACCGCGTCCGTGGCGGGCACCTTGAGGGCGCGCTCGACGTCGGCCCGCAGGATCAGCCCGTCGGGTCCGGTCCCGGTGAGCCCCCGCAGGTCCAGGTCGTGTTCGCGGGCGAGCTTGCGCACCAGCGGGGAGATCACGGCGACGGGGCCGTCCTGCGGCGATCCGGTCCCCGCCGAAGGGCCGCCGAGCACCGGCCGCGCCGTCTGCGGCGCGGTGGCGACGGCCGCGGCGACAGCGGGGGCGGGGGCAGCGGGCGCGGGGGCGGACGCCGGGGCGGCAGCCGTGGCCGCGACCGGTGCGGGCCGCAGGCGCCGGCGCCGTGCGGCCGGGGCTCCCGTGCCGTAGCCGACGAGGACGTTGCCCGACGTCTCCGGGGAGCCGGCCGACGCGGCGGGCTCCGGGCGGGCGGCGGCCCCGGCGTCCGCCGTGTCGCCGCCGGTGGCTCCGGCCGCGTCCACGGCCCCCACGGCGACGGTCAGCAGGGGAGCGCCGACGGGCAGTTCCGTGCCCTCCTCGCCGAAACGGGCGGTGACCACGCCGCCGTACGGGCAGGGCACCTCGACCATCGCCTTGGCCGTCTCGACCTCGACCACGGGCTGGTCGATGGCGACGACGTCCCCGACGTCGACGAGCCAGCGCACGATCTCCGCCTCGGTGAGGCCCTCACCGAGGTCCGGGAGCTTGAACTCCAGCACCTGTGCCATCAGCTCTCTGCCTCCCACTGCAGCCGCGCGACCGCGTCCAGCACTCTGTCCACGCCCGGCAGGTGGTGCTTCTCCAGCATGGGCGGCGGATACGGGATGTCGAAGCCGGCGACGCGCAGCACCGGGGCCTCCAGGTGGTGGAAGCAGCGCTCGGTGACCCGGGCCGCGATCTCGCCGCCGGGACCGCCGAAGCCGTTGGACTCGTGCACGACAACCGCCCGGCCGGTGCGGCGCACCGAGGCGCAGACCGTCTCGTCGTCGAACGGCACGAGCGACCGCAGGTCGACGACCTCCAGGTCCCAGCCCTCGGCACGGGCGGCTTCGGCGGCCTCCATGCAGACGGGGACGGACGGGCCGTAGGTGATCAGGGTGGCGCTGCGGCCGGGGCGGCGGATCACGGCCCGGCCGATCGGCTCGACGGCGGTGGGTGCGTCGGGGGACCACGGGGCCTTGGACCAGTAGAGCCGCTTGGGCTCCAGGAAGACGACCGGGTCGTCCGAGGCGATGGCGGCCCGGAGCATCCCGTAGGCGTCCTCGACGGTGGCGGGGGTGACCACGTGCAGCCCGGGGGTCGCCATGTAGTAGGCCTCGGACGAGTCGCTGTGGTGTTCGACTCCGCCGATCCCGCCGCCGTACGGCACCCGGATGGTCAGGGGGAGGGGCATCCCGCCCCGGGTGCGGTTGCGCATCCGGGCGACGTGGCTGATCAGCTGCTCGAACGCCGGGTAGGCGAAGGCGTCGAACTGCATCTCGACCACGGGCCGCAGTCCGTACATCGCCATGCCGACGGCCGTGCCCAGGATGCCCGCCTCGGCCAGCGGTGTGTCGGTGCAGCGGTCCTCGCCGAACTCCTTGGCGAGCCCGTCCGTCACCCGGAAGACGCCGCCGAGCGTGCCGACGTCCTCTCCCATGACGTGGACGGTCGGATCCTCGGCCATCGCGTCGCGCATCGCGCGCTGGAGGGCCTGGGCCATCGTCGCCGGCTTCGCGGCGGCCGTGGTCATCGTGCTTCTCCCTCGGCGTCGGCCGCGGCGTCGAGCTCGGCGGTCAGCTGGGCCGCCTGCTCACGGAGCTGGCCTGTCCGCTCGGCGTAGACGTGGGCGAACAGATCCATCGGTTCGAGGACGGGCTCGGCGTTCATCCGCTCGCGCAGCCGCGCGGCCATGGTCTCGGCGGCGTCGGACGCGGCCTTCCTGACCTCGTCGTCGAGCAGACCGCGCCGGGTCAGCTCACGCTCCAGCAGCAGGATCGGGTCGTGTGCCCGCCAGGTCTCGACCTCGCTCGCACCCCGGTACCGGGTGGCGTCGTCGGCGTTGGTGTGGGCGTCCATGCGGTAGGTGACGGCCTCGATCAGGGTGGGGCCGCCGCCGCGCCGGGCCCGCTCGACGGCCTCGGTCAGCACCTCGTGGACGGCCGCCGCGTCGTTGCCGTCGACCAGCCGGCCGGGCATCCCGTACCCCACGGCCTTGTGGGCGAGGGACGGGGCGGCGGTCTGCTTGGCCAGCGGAACGGAGATGGCGAAGCCGTTGTTCTGCACGAGGAAGACGGTGGGCGCCTGCCAGACGGCGGCGAAGTTCAGTGCCTCGTGGAAGTCGCCCTCGCTGGTGCCGCCGTCGCCGACCATGGCGAGTGCGACCACGTCGTCGCCCTTGAGGCGGGCCGCGTGGGCGAGCCCGACCGCGTGCGGGAGCTGGGTGGCGAGCGGGGTGCACAGCGGGGCGATCCGGTGCTCGTGCGGGTCGTATCCGGTGTGCCAGTCGCCGCGCAGCAGCGTCAGCGCCTGCACCGGATCGAGGCCGCGGGCGACCGCGGCGAGCGTGTCGCGGTAGCTGGGGAAGAGCCAGTCGCGCGTCTCGAGGGCCATCGCCGCGGCGACCTCGCAGGCCTCCTGGCCGGTGCTCGACGGGTAGACGGCGAGGCGGCCCTGCTTGGTCAGCGCGGTCGCCTGGGCGTTGTAGCGGCGGCCTCGGACGAGTTCCGCGTAGAGCCGCAGCAGCAGCTCCGGATCGACGGCGTCCGCCGACTCGGTACCCAGGACGCGGTACGGCTCGGGGTCCGGGAGCAGGGGCGCGGGGTCCGTGCGGGGCTGCCAGGCCGGCGGCGGGGTGGGCCGGTAGGCGGCAGTGTCACCGGGCAGCTCCTGGACCGTCATGCTGCTCTTCCTCAACGTGAGCACCTCCTCGTGGGAGCGCCGACGAAACGAAGCCGAAGGCGACGACGAATGCTGAAGGGAGGCCCGGCCGGGTGTGGCGCGCCTCACCTACCGATTGTTCGGTCGTGGACGCATTTTGGCTACAGGCACGGGCAGCCTGTGGACAAACGGTTCTCCACAGCTTCAGATGGAGCCAGGTCGTCCACAAGGGGAAGGCGGGGGGACATGTCCACTGAACAAATGGCCGACGGGGGGAACCGCCCTGATGCCACACCCCCCGCACGCCCGCTGGACGCCGTCGACCGCGACATCCTGCGGATGCTCCAGGCGGACGGCCGGGCCTCCATACGCTCGGTCGCCGAGCGGGTGCACGTCTCCCGGGCCAACGCGTACGCGCGCATCAACCGGCTCATCGACGACGGCGTGATCCGCGGCTTCAGCGCCCGGGTCGACCACGAGCGCGCGGGACAGGGGGCGTCCGCCTACATCACGCTCAAGATCGTGCAGAACTCGTGGCGCACGGTGCGGGAGCAGCTCCAGGCGCTGCCCGGCGCGGCGCACATCGCCCTCGTCAGCGGCGACTTCGACGTCCTGCTGCTGGTGCACACGGCGGACAACCGGACGCTGCGGGAGCTGGTGCTCACCCGGCTCCAGTCCATTCCCGAGGTGCTGTCCACGCGGACGCTGCTGGTCTTCGAGGAGACCGACCTCGATCCTGCGCCGGGCACGGGGTCTTCGGGCATCGGATCCCCGGGCACCGACGCGGAGCCGGACCGGCCGCTTACCTGAGTCCCTACCGGCCGCTTCCCGAAGTCCCGACCGGCCGCTTCCCTGAACTCCCGACCGGCCGCCTCCGTGGCGTCCGGCGAGTCCGGCCCCGGCGCCCGGCCGGGTCCATCGCATCGCGGGCGGTTCCGCCGCGACCCGGCGGCCGAACCGGACCGGCTGCCCGCTACCCCGCCCGGAGGCCGTCGAAGGCCATCCGGACCACCGCGTCGGCCACCTGCTCCCCGTCGTGACCGCCGCCGGGCTGCGGGCGGTACCACTCGACCAGCGAGTTGACCATGCCGAAGAGCAGCCTGGTCGCGAGGCGCGTGTCCACGTCGGCCCGCAGGTCGCCGTCGGCAGCGGCGGCCTTCAGCAGGTCGGCGACGCGCTGGTCGAACTCCCGCCGGCGTTCCATCGCCCAGCGCTCGGTCTTGGTGTTGCCCCGGACGCGCAGCAGCAGTGTCACGTAGGGGAGTTCGGCCATCAGCACCTCGACGGTGCGGCGGGTGACGTACTCGACGCGCTCGACGGCCCGGCCCCGCTCGGCGCCGCTTTCGTCGAGGATCGCGAACAGCGCGTCGATGGCCCGGCTGACGGCCCGCCGCAGCAACTCCTCCTTGCCCGCGACATGGTGGTAGATCGACGACTTGGAGATGCCCGCCGCACGGGACAGGTGCTCCATGGACGTGCCGTCGTAGCCGCGCTCGTTGAAGATGCGCACGGCGACGGTGAGCAGCGTCTCGGGCGTGTACGTGTCCCGTCTGGCCGTGGTCACGACGCGTCCCCGTCCGCTGCGTCCACCGCGTTCCCCGCGTCCATGGCGTCCGCCTCGTCCTGAGCCGCGTACGACCACTGGTGCAGGCCGAGGGTGCGCGCGTAGCGCCCGGTGGGGACCGTCCGGTGGAGGTTCTCCAGCAGCTCCCACGCCCAGTCGCGGCCCAGCCGCTCCTGCCATTCGACGGGGCCCAGCGGGTAGTTGACGCCGAGCCGCATCGCCGTGTCGACGTCCTGGGCGGAGGCGGCCCCGCGGGCGACCGCGTCGAGCGCCAGGTCGCCCAGCATGGCGACCGTGCGCGCGACGATCATGCCCGGCACGTCGCCGATGACGGTGACCTTCTTGCCCAGCGCCTGGAACAGGCCCGTGGCCTGGGCGAGGGTCTCGTCCCGGACGGCCCCCGGGGCGACGGAGAGCGCGACGCGGCCGGCGGTCCGGTAGTCCAGGGCCAGGTCGAAGTAGACGACGTCACGGAACTCGCAGGCCATCTGCCCGTCGGCGAGGACCAGTTGTCCGCCGCTGGGCAGGATCAGGCGGGTGCCGCCGTCCTCGTCCTCCTGGCGCACCGTGACGCCGGCCTCGCGGATCATCCCGAGCAGCTCGGCCGCGGGGCCGAGGCCGCCCTCGGCGACGACGTACTCCGGGGCGTTGCGGGGGGCCGCGTCCACCGGCGCGGGGGGCTCCGCCCCCTCGGCGTAGGAGTACCAGCCGTGGCCCGACTTCCGGCCGAGCCGGCGGGACTCGACCAGACGCCGCTGCGCGAGCGAGGGCTGGAACTTCGGGCTGTGGAAGAACGATTCCCAGACGGAACGGGTGACGGCCTCGTTCACGTCCTGGCCGATCAGGTCGGTGAGTTCGAAGGGGCCCATACGGAATCCGCCGCACTCGCGCAGCACCGCGTCGATCGTCGCGGGGTCGATCCCGTGCTCCTCGTGCACGGCGAAGGCCTCGGCGTAGAAGGGCCTGGCTATGCGGTTGACGATGAAGCCGGGCAGGTCGGCGCAGCGCACCGGGGTCTTGCCCCATGCCGCCACCGTCTCCGCCGCTCGCACGGCGGCCTCCTCGTCGGTGGCGTGGCCGCTGACCACCTCGACGAGGGGCAGCAGGGGAGCGGGGTTGAAGAAGTGGAGGCCCACGAAGCGGCCGGGGTCGCGCAGGACTCCCGCGACGGCCGTGACGGAGAGCGAGGAGGTGTTGGTGGCGAGCAGGCAGTCGTCGGCGACGATCTTCTCCAGCGCGGCGAACAGCTCCTGCTTGACCGCCGGCTGCTCCACGACCGCCTCGACGACGAGCGCGGCGTCGGCCAGTTCACCGGCATCGGTCGCGGGGTGCAGCCGGGCCCGCGCGGCGTCCCGGTCGGCTGCCGTCATCCGGCCCTTCTCCACCAGGCGGTCGAGGCGTGCCCCGATGGCCTGCGCGGCTTCCCCGGCCCGCCCGGGGGCGGCGTCGAGGAGACGCACGGGGTGGCCTGCCGTGAGCGCGACCTGGGCGATGCCCTGGCCCATGGTGCCCGTGCCGACCACGGCGACGGTGCGGCTGCTGTCGATGGCGGTCATGGAGGGATCCTCCCCGATGAGTTGTCCACAGACGCGACAGGCCCCCTTGTACCGACCGATCGTTCGGTTACTCTAACTCTGTCATCACTCCCCTGCCCAGCTCGACGAGGAGTTGGTCCGTCATGCAGTTGACCGAGACCCACCGGCCCACGCTCGACCAGGCCCTCGAAGCGATCCGCACGCGTGCCTACTGGTCCCCCCACCCGGAGCACCCCAAGGCATACGGCGAGACAGCGCCAGCGGACGGCCTCGCGGCCTTCGAGGCGCTGCGCGACACCCGCTTCGACCTGGACCAGCCCGGCACGGACGGCTGGACGGGCGGCGAGGTGTCGCCCTACGGACCGGAGCTCGGCATCGAGTACCCGCACGCCGACCCGGACGTGCTGCTGCCCGCGATGCGCGCGGGCACCGCGGCCTGGCGCGACGCCGGCCCCGAGACCCGGGCCCTGGTCTGCATCGAGATCCTGGCCCGCATCAGCGCCCGCACCCACGAGTTCGCCCACGCGGTGATGCACACCAGCGGGCAGGCCTTCCTGATGGCCTTCCAGGCGGGCGGTCCGCACGCGCAGGACCGCGGCCTCGAGGCGGTGGCCTACGCGTACGCGGAGCAGACCCGTACCCCGGCAGCGGCCGACTGGTCCAAGCCCCAGGGCAAGCGCGACCCCCTGGAGCTGCGCAAGACGTTCACCGCGGCAGGCCGCGGCATCGCCCTGATGATCGGCTGCAACACCTTCCCGACGTGGAACGGCTACCCGGGCCTCTTCGCCTCCCTGGCGACGGGCAACGCGGTCCTCGTCAAGCCGCACCCGCGCGCCGTGCTGCCGCTCGCCATGACCGTGAAGGTCGCCCGCGAGGTCCTCGCCGAGGCGGGCTTCGACCCGAACCTCGTGGCCCTGGCCACCGAGCGCCCGGGCGAGGGCATCGCGAAGACGCTGGCCGTCCGGCCCGAGATCAGGATCATCGACTACACGGGCTCCACCGCCTTCGGCGACTGGCTGGAGGCCAACGCCCGGCAGGCCCAGGTCTACACGGAGAAGGCCGGGGTCAACACGGTCGTCGTCGACTCGACCGACGACTACAAGGGCATGCTGTCCAACCTCGCCTTCTCCCTCTCCCTGTACAGCGGCCAGATGTGCACCACCCCGCAGAACGTCCTGGTCCCCCGCGACGGCATCACCACCGACCAGGGCCACCGGACGTACGACGAGGTGGCCGCCGACCTGGCCGCCGCGGTGAGCGGACTGCTGGGCGACGACGCCCGGGCGAACGCCCTGCTCGGCGCGCTGGTCAACCCCGACGTCAAGGCCAGGCTGGAGGCCGCGTCCGGCCTCGGCGAGGTGGCGCTGGCGTCCCGCGAGGTGCCCCACCCGGAGTTCCCCGGCGCCACGGTGCGCACGCCGGTAATGGTCAAGCTCGACGGCGCCCGCAAGCTCTGGGAGTCCCCGGACGCCGAACCGGCCTACCTGTCGGAGTGCTTCGGCCCGGTCTCCTTCGTGGTCGCCGTCGACTCGACGGACGACGCCCTGGAGCTGCTGCGCCGGACCGTCCGCGACAAGGGCGCGATGACGGTCGGCGCGTACACCACCTCCCAGGAGACGGAGAGGGCGCTGGAGGAGGTCTGCCTCGACGAGTCGGCGCAGCTCTCGCTGAACCTCACGGGCGGCGTCTACGTCAACCAGACGGCGGCGTTCTCCGACTTCCACGGCTCCGGGGGCAACCCCGCGGCCAACGCGGCGCTGTGCGACGGGGCCTTCGTGTCCAACCGCTTCCGTGTGGTGGAGGTGCGCCGGCAGGCCTGATCCGGGCCGGCGGGAGCAGGGGTCCGGGTGCGCCCGGCCCCGCTCCCCGCGGGGCTTCGCCGCCGCCCCGGCCGGGCGGCACGGGCCCGTCGCGGGCGCCTCGGCCGGCCCGGGCCGCAGACCGCCCACGGGCCCGGCGGTGACCCGGCGGCCGCGGCGGACCCGGCTGTCAGGGCATCGGCACGTCGGCGTGGCGCTGCACCCAGGCGTGCATGGCGATGGCCGCCGCCGCCCCGGCGTTGATCGACCGGGTCGAACCGAACTGCGCGATCGAGCAGACCGTCGCCGCGTGCCGGCGCGCCTCCTCGGTCAGCCCGGGACCTTCCTGCCCGAACAGCAGCACACAGCGGCGGGGCAGCTCGGTCCGCTCCAGCGGCACGGCGCCCGGGAGGTTGTCGATCCCGATCACGGGCAGGTCCTCCGCCGCCGCCCAGGCGGTCAGGGAGGCGGTGTCCGGATGGTGCCGCACATGCTGGTAGCGGTCGGTGACCATCGCCCCGCGCCGGTTCCAGCGCCGGCGGCCGACGATGTGGATCTCCCTCGCCAGGAAGGCGTTGGCCGTGCGCACCACCGACCCGATGTTGAAGTCGTGGCTCCAGTTCTCCACCGCCACGTGGAAGCCGTGCCGCCGGGTGTCGAGGTCGGCGACGATGGCCTCACGCGTCCAGTAGCGGTACGCGTCGACGACGTTGCGCCGGTCTCCCGCGGCCAGCAGTGCGGGGTCGTACCGTTCGCCCGTCGGCCACGGCAGCGGGTGCGGGCCCACGCCGATCTCGGGGCCGTAGCCCTCGTCGTACTGCAGCGGTTCCTCGGTGGTGCTCACCCGACGAGCGTACGCGGCGGCCCGCCGTCGGCGGCCCGGAGGCGTTTCGCCCAGGGCGTCCGCCGGATCACCCGGTCGCGCGTGCGCACGGTCGCCGCCCCCAGCCACACCAGGAAGACCGTGGGGAGGAAGACTGCGTCGGCCGCGATCATCGCGAGCGAGAAGAACGGCAGGCCGAGGATCAGCGCGATGCCGGCGTGCTCCACGATCATCGCCACCAGCAGGACGTTCTTGACCTTCCGGTTGAAGAGCGTGAACGGGAAGGCGACCTGCACGAACACCGTCGCGTAGGTCAGGACCATCACCATCAGGCCGCTCGCCGCGAGCAGGTCGGAGAGCCCGGGCCAGGGGGTGAAGTACTCCAGCTTGAGCGGGTAGTACAGCGCGGTGCCGTCCTGCCAGCGCGAGCCCTGGATCTTGTACCAGCCCGCCGTGGCGTAGATCAGGCAGACCTCGGCCATGATCACCACCAGGGCGGTGTTGTGGACGAGGTTCGCCAGCGAGTCCAGCAGCACGAACGGCTGGCTGCCCTGCGCGTACCGGCTGACCAGCCACCACAGCCCTTGGACCACCCACAGGGTCCACAGCAGCGCGATGACGAAGGTGTCCGTCCGGTTGAGCAGGGTGCCCGCGAGGAGCCCGGTGCCGACCAGGGCCCACAGCAGCGGCCCCGCCGCGTCGCCGGCGGGACGGCCGGGGGCACGGCGCGCGGCGCGGCGGGCGTCGAGGGACCACACCCGGGCGCACCGGGTGAACACGAGGTAGATCGCCATCAGGTGCACGACGTTGTCGCCGCCGTCGCCGACGAGGATCGTCCGGTTCTGCAGGGACAGCACCCCGAACAGGAACAGCGCGGACGCGGCGCGGGTGCGCCAGCCGAGCAGCAGCAGCAGGCTCGACAGCACGGCGACGCCGTAGACCGCCTCGAACCACCAGGCGCTCTGCGACCACAGCAGTCCGGTGAAGGCGTCGCTGCCCGCGACCATCTGCCGTCCCATGTCCCAGCTGAACGGGCCCTCGGGCCCGTACAGACGGTGCCGGTTCGGCAGCTCGAAGAGCAGGAACACCAGCCAGGTGCCGGCGAAGCCGATGCGGACGACGGCGCTCTGGTACGGCCCCAGCACCGTCTCCGTGACGCGCTGGAGGGCGCGTGCCGCCCTGCTGTCGGGAAGCGTCCCCGTCCCCCGGGCGGCGGGCGCCTGCGGCGCCGGCCCCGGGCCGGGCACCGCCCCGGCGGGAGCCCCGGGAGCGGGGGCGCCGGGAGCGGGAGCGGGGGCCACGGGCTGGGGCGTCCCCGCGGCGGCGGAGAGCGGCGGCGGGGGTATCGGTCCCGTGGGCGTGGGGCCCGGTGTCATCCGCGTTCCTCCGTCCGCCCGTTCACGACGCCCGCGGGCAGGTCGGCAGGGGTGATCGTCCACCACGGCAGCTCACGATGCACAGGCCGGGTGTCGGTCTTCTCGGCGCTCCACTCGGGCGCCTTGATCGACCGGCTCGCCGACCTGAGCTGGACGCGCTGGACCGGGCCGTCGAGACCGGCGCCCTCCAGCCGCTCCATGGCGATCCTGCGCAGATACTGCTCGGCCAGCCGGCCGCGGACGCCGTTCGGGCGGTTGTCGTCGTCGTGGGAACCGAGGTAGAAGTCCCAGCCCCGGCGGAGCTGGTTCTGGTGGACGTGGCTGGGGAAGAGGTTGCCGCGGATCGCCTCGGCGTCCTGCGCCGTCATGTCGATCCACTCCGTCGTCCGGCGCTGCCCGTCGGCCGCCAGGTACTCGGCCCGCACCTCCACGGCCACGTTCTGCTGGAGGGGGTTCGGGGCGAAGAGCCGCCAGTTCTGCTCGAACTCCGGGAAGACCCACCAGCGGACCGCGTCGCCGTGGCTCTTGGTCACCGTGTTGGACGGCGCGACGTGCAGGAAGACCATCGCCAGATGGACGGCGGCGAGGACGCCGACGAGGGCGAGCCCGATCGCGGCGGCCACCTGGTACGGCAGGTCGAGCGCGGCGATGCCGGCGGCGGGACCGGGCTCGGCGGCCGGCGGGCCCACGGGTCCCGGCGCGGATTCGGGTCCCGGTGCGGGTCCGGATGCGGGTTCCGGTCCCGGTGCGGGTCCCGGTGCGGGCGGCGCGGCGTCGGCGTCGTCCGGGGTCCGGGGCGGCGGTGGAGCGGCGGCACCCGGGCCGCCCGCGACCGCTCCGTCCTCGTGCTCGTCGGACCTCATCCCCGCCCCGATCCTCGTCGTCCTCGCGCCGTCCGTCCGGCCGCGCCGGCGTCCGCCACGCCCTCGGCGCGGTGTGCGCCGCCCCCGTCGGTCATCCACAGGGTTGACACCTTAAGGGCCCTCGTCTCACCATTGAAGCCAGTGAACCGAACGATCGGTCGGTAGGGGAGTCCCGATGACGGCAGTGACTGCGGATGCGTACGAGGCGGCGTTCGACGCCGCCGTGGCCGCCGACGAGCGCATCGAACCGCGCGACTGGATGCCGGACGCCTACCGCGCCACGCTCGTCCGCCAGATGGCCCAGCACGCGCACTCCGAGATCATCGGAATGCAGCCCGAGGCCAACTGGATCACCCGCGCCCCCTCGCTGCGCCGCAAGGCGATCCTGATGGCCAAGGTCCAGGACGAGGCGGGCCACGGCCTGTACCTGTACAGCGCGGCGGAGACCCTGGGCACCAGCCGCGACGAGCTGCTGGACAAGCTCCACACCGGCCGCCAGAAGTACTCGTCGATCTTCAACTACCCGACCCTGACCTGGGCCGACGTCGGCGCGATCGGCTGGCTCGTGGACGGCGCCGCGATCACCAACCAGGTCCCCCTCTGCCGCTGCTCCTACGGCCCCTACGCCCGCGCGATGGTCCGTGTCTGCAAGGAGGAGTCGTTCCACCAGCGCCAGGGGTACGAGCTGCTGCTCGCCCTCTCCCGGGGCACGCCCGAGCAGCACGCGATGGCACAGGACGCCGTGGACCGCTGGTGGTGGCCGTCCCTGATGATGTTCGGCCCGCCCGACGACGCCTCCGCCCACTCCGCCCAGTCGATGGCCTGGAAGATCAAGCGCCATTCCAACGACGAACTGCGCCAGCGCTTCGTCGACATCTGCGTCCCGCAGGCCGAGTCCCTCGGCCTCACCCTCCCCGACCCGGATCTCCGGTGGAACGAGGAGCGCGGACACCACGACTTCGGAGCGATCGACTGGACCGAGTTCCACGAGGTCCTCAAGGGCAACGGCCCGTGCAACGAACAGCGCATCACCCAGCGCCGCCGCGCGCACGAAGAGGGCGCGTGGGTCCGTGAAGCCGCCGCCGCGTACGCGGAGAAGCACCGCACCGCACAGCACACCGAGCCCGGGGAGGCGACGGCATGAGCAGTCCGACCGAATGGCCGCTGTGGGAGGTCTTCGTGCGCTCGCGCCGCGGCCTGTCCCACACACACGCCGGCAGTCTGCACGCCCCGGACGCCGAGATGGCCCTGAGGAACGCCCGGGACCTCTACACCCGCCGGAGCGAGGGCGTCTCGCTGTGGGTCGTCCCGTCCACCGCGATCACCGCCTCCTCCCCCGACGAGAGGGACCCGTTCTTCGAGCCCTCCGCCGACAAGCCCTACCGGCACCCCACCTTCTACGAGATCCCGGAAGGGGTGCAGCACCTGTGACCTCCACGACCACGCACCCCGCGGCGGGCCCCGACCCGGCGTCCGTGCCGGGCCCCGGCACGGACCCCTCGACGGCACGCGCCGCCCTCGCCCTCGGCGACGACGCCCTGGTGCTCTCCCACCGGCTGGGGGAGTGGGCGGGACACGCGCCCGTGCTCGAGGAGGAGGTGGCCCTCGCCAACATCGCCCTCGATCTGCTGGGCCAGGCCAGGATCCTGCTCTCCCTCGCCGGCGACGAGGACGAGCTCGCGTACCTGCGCGAAGAGCGCGAGTTCCGCAATCTCCAGCTGGTCGAGCAGCCGAACGGCGACTTCGCGCACACCATCGCCCGCCAGCTGTTCTTCTCCGTCCACCAGAGCCTGCTCCACCGGGAACTCGCCGCGGGCGACGGCCCCTTCGCGGGTCTGGCCGCCAAGGCCGTCAAGGAGATCGCCTACCACCGCGACCACGCGGAGCAGTGGGTCCTGCGGCTCGGTGACGGCACCGCCGAGAGCCACGAGCGCATGCAGCGTGCCTGCGACGCGCTCTGGCGCTTCACCGGAGAGCTGTTCGCACCCGTCGACGGCCTGGGGCTCGGCCCCGAGGTCGTGGCGGACATGGAGGCGGCCTGGCTGGAGCAGGTCGGCCAGCTGCTGAAGCAGGCCACGCTCACGGTGCCCACAGGGCCGCGCACGGGCGCCTGGACCGCGGGCGCGGGCCGGCAGGGCGTGCACACCGAGTCGTTCGGCCGGATGCTGGCGGAGATGCAGCATCTCCACCGGAGCCATCCGGGGGCGTCATGGTGACGGGGACGCAGGACACCGGTGCCGAGGCCCGGCTGCGGAGGATCGCGGGCTCCGTGCCCGACCCGGAGCTGCCGGTGCTGACCCTCGAGGAGCTGGGTGTCATCCGGGAGGTCCACGTGACCGGGCCCGACCGGGTGCGGGTCGAGCTCACCCCCACCTACACGGGCTGCCCCGCGATCGAGGCGATGTCCGCGGACATCGAGCGCGTGCTCCACGAGCACGGGGTGGCGGACGTGTCCGTCGTCACGGTGCTCGCTCCCGCCTGGTCGACGGACGACATCACGGCCGAGGGCCGCCGCAAGCTCAGCGAGTTCGGCATAGCCCCGCCGCGCGCGCGGGCGGCGGACGGCCCGGTCCCGCTCTCCCTCTCGGTCCGCTGCCCGCACTGCGGCTCGACGGAGACCGAGCTGCTGAGCCGGTTCTCCTCGACGGCGTGCAAGGCGCTGCGCCGCTGCGTCTCCTGCCGTGAACCCTTCGACCACTTCAAGGAGCTGTAGATGTTCCATCCGCTCCGGGTGGCCGCCGTCGAGCAGCTCACCGACGACTCGGTCGCCGTCACCTTCGACGTCCCTGCCGAACTGCACGAGACGTTCCGCCACACCCCGGGCCAGCACCTGGCGCTGCGGCGGATCGTGGACGGCGAGGAGATCCGGCGCACGTACTCGATCTGCGCTCCGTCGTCCCCGGCCGGTACCGCTCCCGTCCTGCGGGTGGGCATCCGGCTGGTCGACGGGGGCGAGTTCTCGACGTACGCGCTCAAGGAGCTCGCGGTGGGCGACGTCGTCGAGGCCATGGCGCCGATGGGCCGCTTCCTGCTGCCGCCCCGCCCCGGGTACTTCGCCGCGATCGTCGGCGGCAGTGGTGTCACCCCGGTGCTCTCGATGGCCGCCACCCTGCTCGCGACGGAGCCGAAGGCACGGTTCTGCCTGATCCGCAGCGACCGCACCGCGGCCTCGACGATGTTCCTGGACGAGACCGCCGACCTCAAGGACCGCTGGCCCGACCGGTTCCAGCTGGTCACCGTCCTCTCCCGGGAGGAGCAGCAGGCCGGTCTGCCGTCCGGCAGGCTGGACCGGGCACGGCTGACGGCCCTGCTGCCCGCCCTGCTCGCGGTCGGCGACGTCGACGGCTGGTTCCTCTGCGGGCCCTTCGGGCTCGTCCAGGGCGCCGAGCAGTCCCTGCGCGAGCTCGGCGTGGACCGTGGCCGCATCCACCAGGAGATCTTCCATGTGGACGACGGGTCGGCCCCCTCGCCGGCCCGTGCCGCCGCTCCCGCCCACGCCTCGCTGACCGCCACCCTCGACGGCCGTTCCGGCTCCTGGCCCGTGCAGGAGGGGGAGACCCTGCTGGAGACGGTGCTGCGCAGCCGGGCGGACGCGCCGTACGCCTGCAAGGGCGGCGTCTGCGGCACCTGCCGCGCCTTCCTGGTCTCCGGCGAGGTCCGCATGGACCGCAACTACGCGCTGGAGCCGGAGGAGACGGAGGCGGGTTACGTCCTCGCCTGCCAGTCGCACCCGGCCACCGCGGAGGTCGAGCTGGACTTCGACCGCTGACGACGGTGCCACGGCGGCACCCGCACGGGGCGACGGCGCCCGCCGCGTGCGGGGAGTGCCTGGACGTCCCGCCCGAGGACGGCGCGGGGCTCCCTCTGCGCCGCGGCCACCCATCGCGGCCACCCGCGCCCGTGCCGCTCTCCACTCCGCTCACCGACCGGCGAAGCCGCTGACGGCCCCCGCCGGGCCCGTCGACGCCTGATCCGGCCCGGCCCGGCCGTCCGGCCCCTCCGTGGGCCGGTCCCGCCCGCGGGCGACCGGCTCCGGCTGCCGGGCCCCTGACGGGGCGGCCGGGGCGGCCCGGCGCAAGCAGCCGGCGCGCGGCCGCGGGCTTCCCGTCTCCGGCTCAGAGCACGTAGGCGGCGTCCCCGCTCTCGGCCACCATCGGGCGCCCGGCGCCCTCCCAGGCGAGCATTCCGCCGCTGATGTTCACGGCGTCGATGCCCTGCTGCACCAGGTACTGGGTGACCTGCGCGGACCGGCCTCCGACACGGCACATGACGTACGCGCGCCGACCGTCCGCCACGGCCTCCGTCACCTCGCCGAAGCGCGCGACGAAGTCGCTCATCGGCACGTGAAGCGCTCCGTCGACGTGACCGGCCGCCCACTCGTCGGCCTCCCGGACGTCCACGACCAGACCGTCGGCCGGTACCGCGGCGGCGTCCACGGCGGGCAGCGGGGCGAAGTTCATGGGGTGATGCCTTCTCTCGTACGTACCTGGGTGTGTGGCCGGAGAGTCTGCCCGTGCGGGCGCCCGTCCGGCACGGACGGCCCGGCCGGACCGCGCGCAGGCGCGACGGCCCGACGAACCTACTCCACCAGACCGGCCAGTTCCTTCTCCCGCTCGGCGACCTGGGCCAGCAGCTGCTCGGCGATCTCGTCGAGCAGACCGTCCGGATCGTCGGGGGCCATCCGCAGCATGGCTCCGATGGCGCTGTCCTCCAGTTCACGGGCGACGGCGGTCAACAGCTCCTTGCGCTGCGACAGCCACTCGAGCCGGGCGTAGAGCTCGTCGCTCTCGCTCAGCCGGGGCGCGGGCGGGACAGGACCGGCCTCCCACTCCTCGGCGAGCTCCCGCAGCTTCGCCGCGTCACCGAGCCCGTAGGCCGCGTTCACCCGGGCGATGAACTCGTCGCGGCGCGTCCGCTCGTCCTCGTCCTGCGCCAGGTCCGGATGCGCCTTGCGCGCCAGCTCCCGGTACAGCCGCCTGGCCTCGTCGCTGGGCCTGACCCTCCTGGGCCCGCGCACGGGCTGACCGGTGAGCATCGCCGCGGCCTCGGGCGACAGGCCGTCGCCGTCCATCCAGTCGTGGAAGAGCTCGTCGACGCCCGGCATGGGCATCACCAGAGCGCGCGCCTCCTGCGCCTTGCGCAGATCCTCGGGATCGCCGCTGCGCGCCGCGCGGGCCTCGGCGATGCGGGCGTCCAGCTCGTCCAGGCGCGCGTACATCGGACCGAGCTTCTGGTGGTGGAGGCGGGAGAAGTTCTCCACCTCCACCCGGAACGTCTCCAGCGCGATCTCGAACTCGATCAGCGCCTGCTCGGCGGTGTGCACCGCGCGGGCCAGCCGGTCCTCAGGACGCTCCGCGGCGCCCTCGGGCGTCGCCCGCGGACCGTCCTGCGCCGCGTCCTGCCGCGCGTCGCGCTCTTCGTCGTTCCGGGTGCCGGGCCCCCCGGCGGCTTCCTGGGTCACTCGTCCACCCTACGGGCGTGCCCCGGTCCCCTGTCACACTCCCAGTTCAGCGGCTATGCGGCCGTTCTTCACCGCGGCCAGCAGATCCGCGTGGTCGGCCTCCGTCAGGTCGGCGTAGGCGACCGCGAAGGAGGCGAGCGCCTCGTCGAGCTCCTCGTTCTTGCCGCAGTACCCGGCGAGCAGCCTCGGATCGGCGCTGTGCGCATGCGCCCGGGCCAGCAGGGCCCCGGTCATCCGTCCGTAGTCGTCGAGCTGGTCCGGGGTGAGCGCGGCGGGGTCCACACTTCCCTTGCGGTTGCGGAACTGGCGCACCTGGAAGGGACGGCCCTCCACGGTCGTCCAGCCGAGCAGGATGTCGCTCACCACCTGCATCCGCTTCTGCCCCATGACCACCCGCCGGCCTTCGTGGCCCGCCGGCTGCACGGTGAAGCCGGCCGCCCGCAGATGCGGCTCCAGCGCGGAGGGGCGGGCCTCCTTCACCTGGAGGATCAGCGCGTCCCCGCGGTGGTCGAGCAGCAGGACGACGTAGGACCGGGTGCCCACGCTGCCCGTGCCCACCACACGGAACGCCACGTCGTGCACGGCGTAGCGGGCCAGCAGCGGCAGGCGGTCCTCGGAGACGGTGGCCAGATAGGGGCCGAGCGCCGAGGCGACCGCCGCCGCTTCGGCGTCCGGAACCCGCCTGAGCACGGGCGGCGCGTCCACGAAGCGGCACTCCTCGGTGCCGTCCTCCACCGTCACCCGCTCCGTCGACCGCGCGGCGAACCGGGCGCTGGTGTTGTTGCGGACCTTGGCAGAGACCCGGTCCAGGGTGCCGAGCAGGTCACGGGCGTCCGTGTGGGACACCAGTTCCTCGTCGGCGATGGCGTTCCACGCGTCGAGGGCGGGGAGCCTGGCCAGCAGCCGCATGGTGCGCCGGTAGGCGCCGACGGTGTCGAAGGCCGCCGCGCGGCACACGTCCTCGTCCGCGCCCACCACCCGGCCCGCGAGGACCAGCGAGACGGCGAGCCGCTTGAGATCCCACTCCCACGGACCGACGACCGTCTCGTCGAAGTCGTTGAGGTCGATCACCAGCCCGCCCCGCGCGTCCCCGTAGAGGCCGAAGTTGGCCGCGTGGGCGTCGCCGCAGAGCTGGGCGGCGATCCCCGTGACGGGCGTGCCCACCAGGTCGTGCCCCATGAGCCCGGCGGAGCCCCGCAGGAACGCGAACGGCGAGGCGGTCATCCGCCCCACCCGTATCGGCGTGAGCTCGGGGACCCGGCCGCGGCTGGACTCCTCCACGGCACGGACCGCGTCGGGCCGGTCCTGTGTGAGCACGAGCGAATCGTGACCGGACCGGGGAACGCGGTCCCTGAGCGCCTTGCCGATCTCCTTGGGGGAACGGAGCGGCCCGTCGGCGTCCTGACGCCCGGAACTCGCACGCGAGGCGAACCCGGGCACCTCGGGGATGCGTCCGGCGCCCGATGCGGCCCCCGCCGCCGGCCGCTGCGCGGGCATCCGTATCTCGGCGTCGTTCATGCCGCTGCCTCCCCCGGGCGTCCGTACGCCCTGAACATCACGTGCCCAGACCGTACCGCCGGTCCGTGACCGGCGTCTCCCCCTGTGGACAACCTCCCCGGGCCGCCGCCGGACACCGCACAGGAGGTCCGCGATGTCCCCCCTTGTTCCACGTGAAACATCGCACGCTCCACGGCAGGGAGGGCCCGGCGCGGCCACCACGTCCCGGCTGCCGCGTACGGTCACGAGGGAACGGAGAAAGAGAAACGGGCCCCCACCGGAAGTTCATCCGGTGGGGGCCCGTCTCCGCTGTGCGCGAGGGGGGAGTTGAACCCCCACGCCCTTTCGGGCACTGGAACCTGAATCCAGCGCGTCTGCCTATTCCGCCACCCGCGCATTGGGTGTTGTCTCCGGGCGCTTCACCTGTTCGGTGCGACCCCCTGGCGACATGCAGAAGATTAGCACGCTGCGGAGGGTGGATTCACATCCGTTGTTTCGGACGCCCTCGGAGCGAACAGGGAAGAGGACGGGCGGCACGGAACGGCATGAGAGGGCGGGCGGGACGGGCACGGAACGGGGAGCCGTCTCCCCCACTCCTCCTGTATGCGTCCCGCGTGCGGGACACTGTTCTGAGGCCGCCTCTACGATCCGTGTGAGGGGTGACACTCATCGACGGGGCAGACAAGGGGAACCAGCCGATTTCCCGACGCGTGGATACGATCAGTAAGCAGTACCAGGGCGACAACGACGGAGGAGGTGCCCCATGGGAGTCCTGAAGCGGTTCGAACAACGTCTCGAAGGCCTGGTCAACGGCACCTTCGCCAAGGTGTTCAAGTCCGAGGTCCAGCCCGTGGAGATCGCGGGCGCCCTCCAGCGCGAGTGCGACAACAACGCGACGATCTGGAACCGGGACCGGACGGTCGTCCCCAACGACTTCATCGTGGAGCTCAGCGCACCCGACTTCGAGCGCCTCAGCCCGTACTCGGGCCAGCTCGGCGACGAGCTGTCGGGCCTGGTCCGCGACTACGCCAAGCAGCAGCGCTACACCTTCATGGGACCGATCAAGGTCCATCTGGAGAAGGCCGACGACCTCGACACCGGTCTGTACCGGGTGCGCAGCCGCACCCTGGCGTCGAGTACGTCACAGTCGCAGGGTGGCCCCGGGCCCGCCCAGGGCGCGCCTCGCGGCGGTTACGGCTACCCTCCGGCGGCGGCGCCCTCGGGCGCTCCGCCCATGCCGGCGGCCCCGCCTCCTGGTGTGCCGGGAGGCCGTCCCGGCCCCGGGGCCGGACAGCGCGCACCGGGCCCCGGCGGCCCGGGCGGGCAGCAGAACGCGGCTGTACGTCGCTGGATCGAGATCAACGGCACACGCCATCAGATCTCCCGCCCGACGCTGGTGCTGGGTCGCAGCACCGACGCCGATGTGCGGATCGACGACCCCGGCGTATCGCGCCGGCACTGTGAGATCCGGACCGGAACGCCCTCGACGATCCAGGATCTCGGGTCTACCAACGGCATCGTGGTAGACGGGCAGCACACCACCCGCGCTACGCTCCGCGACGGCTCGCGGATCGTCGTGGGCAGCACCACCATCGTTTACCGGCAAGCCGAAGGGTGAAGCGGGGGCAATGTCAGAGCTGACCCTGACGGTCATGCGGCTGGGTTTCCTGGCCGTTCTGTGGCTGTTCGTGATCGTGGCCGTCCAGGTCATCCGCAGCGACCTGTTCGGTACGCGCGTCACGCAACGCGGTTCGCGCCGCACCGCCGACGCGCGTCCGCAGCAGGGCCGCCAGCAGGCCGCGCCGCCGCAGCAGCGGCAGCAGGCCTCCGGCGGCCGCCAGCGCCGGGGGGCGCCGACCAAGCTGGTCGTCTCCGAGGGCACCCTGACGGGCACCACCGTCGCCCTCCAGGGGCAGACGATCACCCTGGGCCGGGCGCACGATTCGACCATCGTGCTGGACGACGACTACGCGTCCAGCAGGCATGCCAGGATCTACCCCGATCGAGACGGCCAGTGGATCGTCGAGGATCTCGGGTCCACCAACGGCACGTATCTCGACCGGACCCGGCTCACCACGCCGACCCCGATTCCGCTGGGCGCGCCGATCCGCATCGGCAAGACCGTCATCGAGCTGCGGAAGTAGTACGACAATGAGCGAGCGGAGCGAGCGAGCCGCCGTGGTCGCCACCGGCGACCGGCACGGGCTCCCGACCGGAGGGTGGGCAGTGTGGCTCGAGACCGGCTGGCGCGACAGTCGAGCGGCGAGCCGACGGGTGAGGTGCGCATGAGTCTCTCTCTGCGTTTCGCCGCCGGATCGCACAAGGGCATGATCCGCGAGGGCAACGAGGACTCCGGCTACGCCGGACCCCGGCTGCTGGCCATCGCCGACGGCATGGGCGGCCAGGCCGCGGGTGAGGTCGCCTCGTCCGAGGTGATCTCGACCCTCGTCACCCTCGACGACGACGTCCCCGGCTCCGACATCCTCACCTCCCTCGGCAGCGCTGTGCAGCGGGCCAACGACCAGCTCCGGATGATGGTCGAGGAGGACCCGCAGCTCGAAGGCATGGGCACCACGCTCACCGCCCTGCTGTGGACCGGCCAGCGCCTCGGTCTCGTGCACGTCGGCGACTCCCGCGCGTACCTGCTGCGGGACGGGGTGCTCACCCAGATCACCCAGGACCACACCTGGGTGCAGCGGCTGGTCGACGAGGGCCGGATCACGGAGGAGGAGGCGACCACCCATCCGCAGCGTTCGCTGCTGATGCGTGCGCTGGGCAGCGGCGACCACGTCGAGCCCGACCTCTCCATCCGCGAGGTGCGGGCCGGCGACCGCTACCTGATCTGCTCGGACGGTCTCTCCGGCGTGGTCTCGCACCAGACGATGGAGGAGACGCTCGCGAGCTACCAGGGCCCGCAGGAGACGGTGCAGGACCTGATCCAGCTCGCCCTGCGCGGCGGCGGGCCCGACAACATCACCTGCATCGTCGCCGACGTCCTCGACACCGACGGCGGCGACACCCTGGCCGGGCAGCTCAGCGACACCCCGGTCGTGGTCGGCGCGGTCGCCGAGAACCAGCACCAGCTCAACGACGGCGGAGCCATGCAGACCCCGGCCGGCCGCGCGGCCGGTCTCGGACGCTCCTCCGCCCAGACCGCTCCCGGCGGCAGCTTCGGCCCCCCGGGATCGGGCGACGGCTACGGCGGCATGCCTCCGGAGGATTCCTTCGGGGCCTACACCGACGAGGACTTCGCCAAGCGCGGCGGCCGCAAGTGGCTGAAGCGGTCCTTCTTCATCGTGCTCGCGCTCGCGGTGGTCGGCGGCGGCCTCTACGGCGGGTACCGCTGGACGCAGACCCAGTACTACGTGGGATCCAAGGACGAGCACATCGCCCTCTACCAGGGCATCAGCCAGGACCTCGCCTGGGTCTCGCTCTCGAAGGTCCAGAAGGACCACCCCGAGATCGAACTCAAGTACCTACCGCCCTACCAGCGCAAGCAGGTCGAGGCGACGATCACCGAGGACAACCTGGACCGGGCCCGCGCCAAGATCGAGGAGCTCGCCCGGCAGGCGTCGGCCTGCAAGAAGAACGAGCAGCGCCGCGATGCGGCGGACCAGGCCAGCACCCCGCCTCCCACCGAGGGCGAGGGCGAGGCCGGCGAGGGTGCCGGCACGCCGACGACCCAGGGCAACCAGACCAAGCCGAACGCAGCCTCTCCCTCTCCGGGTCCCACCCTCTCGGAGGAGGAGCAGAAGCTGGCCTCCAACTGCGGCAAGCAGTAGTGGGCCGTAGGGGGCCTTCTCCACCATGAGCGTTGTCACCAACACGACCACGATCGGCGCGATCGACGCGCCGAGCCGGCGGAACACCGAGCTGATGCTGCTCGGCTTCGCCGTCGCGATCCCGGTGTTCGCGTACATCAACGTGGGCCTCGCCCTCGACGGCGAGCTGCCGGCGGGCGTCATCGGCTACGGGCTCGGCCTCGGCCTGCTCGCGGGCGTGGCGCACATCGTGGTGCGCAGGTTCGCCAAGTACGCCGACCCGCTGCTGCTGCCGCTGGCCACCCTGCTCAACGGGCTCGGCCTGGTACTGATCTGGCGGCTCGACCAGTCGCCGCGCCTGATGGCCCGCAGCGACTTCGCGCCGCAGGCCACCAACCAGCTGATGTACTCCGCGCTCGGCATCGCGCTGTTCGTGGGCGTGCTCCTGGTCCTCAAGGACCACCGGGTGCTCCAGCGCTTCACGTACATCTCGATGGCCGTGGCGATGGTGCTCCTGGTACTGCCGCTGGTGCCCGGCCTCGGCGCGGACGTCTTCGGCGCCAAGATCTGGATCCGTGTCGGCGGATTCTCCATCCAGCCCGGTGAGTTCGCGAAGATCGTCATCGCGGTCTTCTTCTCCGGCTACCTCATGGTCAAGCGGGACGCCCTCGCCCTGGCGAGCCGCCGCTTCATGGGCCTCTACCTGCCGCGCGGCCGCGACCTGGGCCCGATCCTGACGATCTGGGCGATGAGCCTGCTCATCCTGGTCTTCGAGAACGACCTCGGCACCTCGCTCCTGTTCTTCGGCATGTTCGTGATCATGCTGTACGTCGCCACCGAGCGGACCAGCTGGATCGTCATCGGTCTGCTGATGTCCGCGGGCGGCGCCGTCGTGGTGGCCTCGTTCGCGAGCCACGTGCAGTCCCGTGTCGCCGCCTGGATCGACCCCTTCGGCTGCCTGGAGACGGCGCCCGCGGGATCCAACATGATCAACGCCTGCGACCAGATGACCCAGGTGCTGATGTCCTTCGGCTCCGGCGGCGTCATCGGCACCGGGCTCGGGCAGGGCAACTCGGACCTCATCAGCTTCGCCGCCAACTCCGACTTCATCTTCGCCACCGTCGGCGAGGAGCTCGGGCTGACCGGCGTGATGGCCTTCCTGCTGCTGTACGGCCTGATCATCGAGCGCGGTGTCCGCACGGCGCTCGCGGCGCGCGACCCCTTCGGCAAGCTCTTCGCCATCGGTCTCTCGGGCGCCTTCGCGCTCCAGGTGTTCGTCGTCGCCGGCGGCGTGATGGGCCTCATCCCGCTGACCGGTATGACGATGCCGTTCCTCGCGGCCGGCGGTTCGTCCGTCATCGCCAACTGGGCCCTGATCGGCATCCTGATCCGGATCAGCGACACCGCGCGCCGTCCCGCGCCCGCGCCCGCCCCGTCCCCCGACGCCGAGATGACCCAGGTGGTCCGACCGTGAACAAGCCCCTGCGCCGGATCGCGATCTTCTGCGGAATCCTGGTCCTCGCCCTGATGATCCGGGACAACTGGCTCCAGTACGTCCGGGCCGACGAGCTCAACACCCACAAGCTGAACAAGCGCGTGGAGATCGAGCGCTACGCCCACGAGCGCGGCAACATCATCGTCGACGGCAAGGCCGTGACCGGTTCCGTCGAGACGGACGACAGCTACTACAAGTACAAGCGCACCTACACGGACGGCCCCATGTGGGCCCCGGTGACCGGCTACGCCTCGCAGGTGTTCGGCGCCAACCAGATCGAGAAGCTCGAGGACGGCATCCTCAGCGGCAACTCGGACCAGCTCTTCTTCGACCGCACGATGGCGATGTTCACCGGCGACAAGAAGAAGGGCGGCAACGTCGTCACCACCCTCAACGGCAAGGCCCAGAAGGCCGCCTTCGAGGGCCTCGGCAAGAAGAAGGGCGCCGTCGCGGCGATCGACCCGAAGACGGGCAGGATCCTCGCCCTGGCCTCGACCCCGTCGTACGACCCCTCCTCCTTCGCCGGCCGCCTCAAGGACGACGAGAAGGCGTGGGTGTCCCTCAACAAGGACACCGACAAGCCGATGCTCAACCGCGCGCTGCGCGAGACCTACCCGCCCGGTTCGACCTTCAAGGTGGTCACCGCGGCGGCCGCGCTGGAGAACGGCAAGGTCGACGACATCGACGCGCCGACGGACACCCCTGAGCCGTACATCCTCCCCGGCACCCAGACCCCCATGGTCAACCACGCGTCGGGCTGCGAGAACGCCAGCCTGAACCGTGCCATGGAGGTGTCCTGCAACTCCGTCTTCGCCAAGCTCGGCGACGACGTGACCCGGGACAAGATGGTCGAGACGGCGGAGGAGTTCGGCTTCAACAACGGGGAGATCGACACCCCCGTCCGCGCCGCCTCCTCCGTCTACGACCGGAACATGAGCCGCGACGGCAACGCCCAGTCCTCCATCGGCCAGTTCAACACGGCGGCCACCCCGCTCCAGATGGCCATGGTCACCGCGGCGATCGCCAACGACGGCAAGCTGATGAAGCCGTACATGATCGACTCGCTGGTCTCCCCGGACCTCGACACCATCCAGCAGAACGAGCCGGAGGAGATGAGCCGGCCGATCTCCGCCGAGAACGCCCAGCTGCTCCAGAAGATGATGGAGAACGTGGTCGAGCGCGGCACCGGCAGCAACGCCGCCATCCCCGGCGTGAAGGTCGGCGGCAAGACCGGTACCGCCCAGCACGGCGAGAACAACAGCAAGAACCCGTACGCCTGGTTCATCTCGTACGCCAAGGGCGCGGACGGCTCGCCGGTCGCCGTCGCCGTGGTGGTCGAGGACAGCGAGGCGCGTCGTGACGACATCTCCGGCGGCGGCCTCGCGGCCCCGATCGCGAAGGCCGTCATGAAGGCAGTGCTGAGCGACAAGTGACCAGGATCACCCCCGGCCCGCATACCTGCACATTGCGGTTCCGGTTGCGATACCGGTCGGGTATCAGCTGACGCTCCCGGGCGGATCGGGCACTGCCTGCCCGGTAGCGTAAGCGCGAACAGCACACCGGCGGACCACACGGTGCGGTCGGGACTGACGGAGAGGGCTGGAAGGTTATGGAAGAGCCGCGTCGCCTCGGCGGGCGGTACGAACTGGGCTCGGTGCTCGGCCGCGGTGGAATGGCCGAGGTCTACCTCGCCCACGACACCCGGCTCGGCCGCACCGTCGCCGTGAAGACGCTGCGGGCCGACCTCGCCCGCGACCCGTCCTTCCAGGCCCGGTTCCGCCGTGAGGCCCAGTCGGCCGCCTCGCTCAACCACCCCGCGATCGTCGCTGTCTACGACACCGGCGAGGACATGGTGTACGACAGCCCGTCCGGCGGGGGTGCCGGCGTCTCCATCCCGTACATCGTCATGGAGTACGTGGACGGCTCCACGCTGCGCGAGCTGCTGCACTCGGGGCGCAAGCTGCTGCCCGAGCGCACGCTGGAGATGACCATCGGCATCCTCCAGGCCCTCGAGTACTCCCACCGCAACGGCATCGTCCACCGGGACATCAAGCCGGCCAACGTCATGCTGACGCGCACCGGCCAGGTCAAGGTCATGGACTTCGGCATCGCCCGCGCCATGGGCGACTCCGGCATGACGATGACGCAGACCGCGGCCGTCATCGGCACCGCCCAGTACCTCTCGCCCGAGCAGGCCAAGGGCGAGCAGGTCGACGCCCGGTCCGACCTGTACTCGACCGGGTGCCTGCTCTACGAACTGCTCACCGTCCGGCCGCCGTTCGTGGGCGACTCGCCGGTGGCCGTGGCGTACCAGCACGTCCGCGAGGAGCCCCAGCCGCCCAGCAACTTCGACCCCGAGATCACGCCCGAGATGGACGCGATCGTGTTGAAGGCACTGGTCAAGGACCCCGACTACCGCTACCAGTCCGCCGACGAGATGCGGGCGGACATCGAGGCGTGCCTCGACGGCCAGCCCGTGGCGGCGACCGCGGCGATGGGTGCGGTCGGCTACGGCGGCTACGCCCCCGACGACCAGCCGACGACGGCGCTGCGGGCGACCGACCCGGCCGGCCAGACCTCGATGCTGCCGCCGGTCAACCCGGACGACGGCGGCTACGGCGGGTACGACGACCGTCCCGACCGCCGCCGCCAGAAGAAGTCGAACACCTCGACGATCCTCCTGGTGGTCGCCGGCGTCCTGGTGCTGATCGGCGCCATCCTGATCGGCCGCACCATCTTCGACCAGAGCGACGGCTCGGCCCAGGTGCCGGTGCCGCAGCTGGTGGGCAAGACCCTCCAGGAGGCGGAGGAGGCGGCCAGGAACGCCCAGGTGCAGATCGCCCAGGGCTCTCCGGAGCGGTGCGACCAGCCCAAGGGCAGCATCTGCAGCCAGACCCCCGAGCCTCCGGCCAGCATGAACGAGGGCGACACCATCACGGTCGTCGTCTCCGAGGGCGCCCCGAAGATCAAGGTGCCCGACGTCGTGGACCGGGACCGGGACCGGGCGACCGAGATCCTGGAGAAGGACAAGTTCAAGGTCGAGATCGAGGAGACCGAGTCCTCGGAGGCCGAGCCCGGCACGGTGCTGGAGCAGGACCCGGCGGCCGACAGCATGGCCGAGACGGGCGCCACGGTGACGCTGACGGTCGCCAAGGAGGCCAAGCAGAACCTGCCGAACGTCGTGGGCCAGCCGTTCGACAACGCCAAGTCCCAGCTGGAGATCGCCGAGTTCGAGGTGGTCAGGGTCGACGTCGACTCCGATCAGCCGAAGGACCAGGTCGTCGGACAGGACCCGCAGCCCGGCAAGATCACCAAGGGCTCCAAGGTCACGCTCCAGGTGTCGAAGGGTCCCGCGCAGACGCAGAAGCCGGTGCCCGTCGAGATCCTCGGCAAGCGGCTGGGCGAGGCCAAGCAGATCCTGGCGCAGGCCGGCTTCACCAATGTCTCGGTGGCTCCCGGCAACCCCGGTGACGACAACGCGATCGTCCGCAACTCCAACCCGACGCCCGGTACGCCCGTGGACCCGGCCACCACGCCGGTCGTCCTCGAGACGTTCGGCGGAGGCGGCAACGGCAACGGCGGCGGCGGCTTCATCGGCGGCAACGACGGCTGACGCCGTACGACGGCCAGGGGAAGGCCCCGGAACCTCGTCGGGTTCCGGGGCCTTCCCCATGCCCCGAACCGGCCCGCCTGGCTCCTTTGGAGCCGCCTGACGGGCTCCTGGCACGGGACCGCCGCACGGACACACGCGGCGCGCGGAAGCGGGAGCGCCCTCGCGGGCGGCGGAACCGGAGCCGGCCCCGGGCGGCGGACCGGGGGCCGCACCCCCGCCGCAACGGGGGCCGCGGCCGTGCTCCGGCGGCACAGGCCAGGGAAGCTCCGCCGGAGGGCCCGCCGCAACGGGGGCCCGAAGCAGCCCGAAGCAGGCCGGGCTCAGCCCAGCTCGGCGGGCGGGGTCCGCTTCGCGTCCACCTTCTCGGTGCGGGTCAGCTCGCCCCAGACGATGTACCGGAAGTCCGAGGTGTAGACGGGCGTGCACGTCGTCAGCGTGATGTAGCGGCCCGGCGTCTTCTTCCCGGACTCCTCCGGGACGGGCTGCAGCACGTCCACGTTGTACTTCGAGGTCTTGGGGAGGGTCTTGTAGACCTTGTAGACGTACCAGGTGTCCTTCGTCTCGAAGACGATCGGATCACCGTTCCTGATCCTGTGGATGTTGTGGAACTTGGCCCCGTGGCCGTCCCGGTGCGCGGCGAGGGTGAAGTTGCCCTCGGCGTCCCAGGGGAGGGCCGATGCGATCGGGTCCGTGTAGTAGCCGGCGATGCCCTTGTTGAGCGCCTTGGTGTCGGTGCCCTTCTTGACCAGCACCTCGCCCTCGTCCATGGCCGGCACGTGGAGGAAACCTATGCCGTCCTTGGTGTCCAGCTCACCGGGGCCGGTGCTCTGCCAGCCGTCGCGCATGCGGTCGCCCTGTGCGGACGCCTCGCGGTCGGCGAGGACGTTGGTCCACCACAGCGAGTAGACGACGAAGAGTCCCAGGACGACGCCCGCGGTGATCAGCAGCTCTCCGAAGACACTGATGGCGCCGGCGATCCGGCCTCGTGCACGTGCCACTGCACCTGTTCCTGTCTCGAAGTGTCTCAGCCGACGAGTGCGTCCGGTTTGCCCTGGCTGCGCGGCCGTTCCTCGACCATCTTGCCCCACACGATCATCCGGTAGGTACTCGTGAACTCCGGGGTGCAGGTCGTCAGCGTGATGTAGCGGCCGGGCTTCGTGAAGCCGGATCCGCGCGGCACGGGGTCGATCACCGCGACGTCGGACGGCATCGTCTGCGGCAGGATGCTCGCCATCTCGTACGTGTAGTAGGTGTCCTGGGTCTCGACGACGATCGGATCACCCGGCTTCAGGCGGTTGATGTAGCGGAACGGTTCCCCATGGGTGTTGCGGTGGCCGGCGACCGCGAAGTTGCCCTGTTTGTCCTCGGGCATGGCGGTCTTGAGCTTCCCCTCGGCGTAGTGCCCGACCATGCCGCGGTCGAGAACCTTGTTCTTGTCGATTCCCTCGGCGATGGGGACGACGACGTCGAGCTTCGGGATGTACATCAGGGCGAAGCCCTGGCCCGGTTCGAAGGCGTCGGGCTTGCGGCCCTTCGCCCAGTCGTCCTGGATCCTGCTCGCCGCCCGGTCGGCCTGCTGCCCGGCGAGCACGTTCGTCCACCACAGCTGGTAGGTGACGAAGAGCAGCATCAACACGCCGAAGGTGATGAACAGTTCGCCGATCGCCCGGCTGGCGATCACGGCGGGGCTGTCCTTGGCCGCCTTCGCCGCGCGGCGGGCCTCCATGCGGGACATCGGCTTCGCGGGCCCGGCCGCCGGCTCCTCGGGGGCGGCCGCGGCGGGGGCCGGCGCACCGCGCCGGCCGCGGCCCTTCGCCGCCCGTCTGCGCTCGGCCCGCCCGGGGCCCGGGGGCACCTCGGCCGGACGGCCGGGCCGTGCGGTGCGCAGGGCGACCGTCTCGTCGTCGGGCACGGGGACGGCGGCGGAGTCCGGGCGGCCGGCGGTGGCGGCGGCGGTCCCGGCGTCGGGCACGGGGCCGGGACCGGGCGACGGTTCGGCCGGGGGGCCGGGCATGTGCGACGGCCCGTGCCCGGGTCGTGCCCCGGGCTCCGTGAAGGCGCCGGCGGCACGGTCGGTCCGCCCCTGACCGGTGGTGGAACGGTCCTGGGACGGCACCTGCCCGCCGAACGGATCGCCGGTCCCGGCTCCGGGCCGTGTGAGGGGAGCTGCGGTACCGGCGCCGGAGACGGTGGGGGGTGAGGGCTGGTCGGGTGCCGGAGCGGCGTGGCGGGCGCGGCGGGGCCCCGGCTGCCCGGACGCGGTGACCGGCGGCGCCTCGGGCCCGCCGACGCCGTCGGGGCCGTACCAGTCCTGGCGGTAGCCCTCACGGTCGTACCAGTCGTACGGCTCCCCGGACGGCTGCCCGTAGGCCGGGGGCGGCGGCTGCTGCCCGTAGGGCCCGGGGGCGGGCTCGCCCTCCGCGGCGTCGCCGGACGTCCTGAACCAGGGCGAGCCGTGGCCGCCCGGGGGCAGCGGATCGGTCAGGGGGTCGTAGCCCTCGCCCCCGTGTCCGCCCGGTTCCTGCCGCTCGTGCCCGGGATGCCCGGCGCTCACGCCAGTGCCTTGCCCACCACCGGTGCGAGTCCCGCCGAACGCCCCACCGCGCCGGTGTCCCCGCACTGCTCCAGCCAGTTCGCGAGCATCAGGTGGCCGTGCTCGGTGAGGACCGACTCGGGGTGGAACTGCACTCCCTCCACCGGGAATTCACGGTGCCGGATGCCCATGATGATGCCGTCGGCCGTGCGCGCGGTGACCTCCAGCTCGTCGGGCAGCTCCGCCGGTTCGGCGGCCAGCGAGTGGTAGCGGGTCGCGGTGAAGGGCGAGGGGAGCCCGGCGAAGACGCCCTTGCCCTCGTGCGTCACGGGCGAGGTCTTGCCGTGCAGCAGCTCGGGGGCCCGGTCGACGACGCCCCCGTACGCGACGGCCATGGACTGCATCCCCAGGCATACGCCGAAGACGGGGATGCCGTCCACGGCGCACCGGCGCACCATCTCGATGCAGACCCCGGCCTCTTCGGGCGCCCCGGGCCCCGGGGAGAGCAGCACCCCGTCGAAACCGTCGCGCGCGTGCTCGGGGCGGACGGCGTCGTTGCGGACCACCTCGCACTCGGCGCCGAGCTGGTACAGGTACTGGACGAGGTTGAACACGAAGCTGTCGTAGTTGTCGACGACCAGGATGCGCGCGCTCACCGGCCGGCCCCCTCTCCGTCGACCGTCACGTCGTTGAACGGGAGCAGCGGCTCCGCCCACGGGAAGACGTACTGGAACAGCACGTAGACGACCGCGAGGACGAGCACGAGCGAGATCAGCCCCCGCACCCATGCGTTCCCCGGCAGATGCCGCCAGACCCAGCCGTACATGCCGTCCCTTTCCGTTCGGTACGGGACCAGACTAAAGGGCGGCGGGGGCCCGTGGGTCAGCTGTGGAAAGCCTGCCGTTTGCCGTCCGTCACAGCCGGGGCGGGCACTTCGGCCCCGGCGGGCGGACGCCCGCCGCCCGGCACGGGGGCGGAGGGATCACCCGACGGGTTCGGCGTAGTGGAGGTCGACCGTGCCGGTGTACCCGGGCAGGGTCACGGAGTCGTCCTCGTCGACCTTCCAGCCGAGGCCGTAGGCCTTCACGTACAGCTGGTAGTTCTGGATCGCGGGCGACGCGGCGAGGGCCTTCCTGAGACCGCCCGGGTCGCCCACGGCGGTGATCCGGTAGGGCGGGGAGTAGACGCGGCCCTGGAGGATCAGCGTGTTGCCCACGCACCGCACGGCGCTGGTGGAGATGAGCCGCTGGTCCATGACGCGGATGCCCTTCGCGCCGCCCTGCCAGAGGGCGTTGACGACGGCCTGGAGGTCCTGCTGGTGGATGACCAGGTCGTTCGCCTGCGGTTCGGGGTAGCCCGGCGCCGCCTGGGCGTTCGGCGGGGCGTCGTCGAGCGTGACGCTCACCGCGTCCCCCGTGAGCTCCTCGGTCCCGGCCGCCTTCTCCAGGGCGGCGAGCTCCGCGTCCTGCGCCTCGGTGGAGCCGTCGTCGCGCCGGGCGAGGGTGTCGACGTCGTGCCGCAGGGCGGCGGTCGACTCCTCCAGGTCCCCGTTGTCGGTGCTGCGCTGCCGGATCAGATCGCTGAGCTTGAGCATGGACGCGTCGGTACGCAGGTCCGTACCCTTTGCGGTGTTGAAACTGGTCACGAAGATGACGCCCGCGAGTGCGAAAACCGCAGCCGTCAGCAGGCGGACCGGTCGCCAGGTGAAGCGGCTGACCGGCCCTCGGGGGGAGTCGGCTGAATTGCTCAACGTACCCTTATCTCCTTAGGCGCCGCGGAAGCACTACGCTAACGGACGCCCGGGGGAGGCAGCGGCCCCCCTCCGGCGCCCGCCCGGCGCCAGCCACAGTTACCTGCGCGGTCACGCAGCGCATCGACAGGAGAGTCCCTCGTGCCGAAGTCACGTATCCGCAAGAAGGCCGACTTCACGCCGCCGCCGGCTGCGAAGCAGGCCGCGAACATCAAGCTGACCAGCCGCAGCTGGGTGGCCCCCGTGATGCTCGCGCTCTTCCTCATCGGTCTCGTCTGGATCGTCCTCTTCTACGTGACCGAGGGCGAGCTGCCGATCCAGAGCTTCGGCAACTGGAACATCGTCGCCGGCTTCGGCTTCATCGCGGCGGGCTTCGGCGTCTCGACGCAGTGGAAGTAGCGCCCCGGCGGCCCGCTCGTCAAGCTCTCCCCTGAGGTTGTCCACACAGTTGTCCACAGCCGGGGGAAAAGGTCTGACGATCTGTGGATAACTCTCGGGCCGTTGACGCCGATGTGACTTTGTCGCCCATGCCGGTGACACACCGTGCCCCTCGCCCCGACCAGGAATCCCCTGGTCAGTGACGAGGGGCACGTCTGTTCCCCACGACATGCACAAGATCCGCCACACGCTGTGGACAACCATGGGGAAAGCTCACCCGCACAGAGGGGCAGCCGCCCCGGTGAGCTAAGTCAGCGCGGCGGTACGCACGGCGATGACGACCACCGCGGCGAGCAGGACCAGCGCGGCGGCGCCGAACTGCACCGGGGTCCGCCAGCGCCCTCCGGGCGCGTGGACCATCCCGTAGGCGACGAGGGCACCCGCGACCAGCCCGCCGACGTGCGCCTCCCAGGCGATGCCGGGGGCGACGAAGGTGATCACCA
This sequence comes from Streptomyces genisteinicus, assembly GCF_014489615.1. Lineage (GTDB taxonomy): Bacteria > Actinomycetota > Actinomycetes > Streptomycetales > Streptomycetaceae > Streptomyces > Streptomyces genisteinicus. The sequence goes on along the minus strand of NZ_CP060825.1, from coordinate 3,666,520 downwards.
GGTTGATGGCCAGCAGCGCCACGATGGGCCGCAGGTCGTACCGCATGCGGCGCATCAGGACGATCATCGCGCCGAAGAGGCCGTAGATCGCTCCCGATGCGCCGAGCGAGCCCTGGTTGGGCGCCGCGATCAGATAGGTCAGGGCGCTGCCCGCCACCCCGGAGACCAGGTAGAGGACCAGGAAGCGCACCCGCCCCAGGGCCTCCTCCAGCGGACCGCCGAGCCACCACAGCAGCAGCATGTTGAAGAAGATGTGCCAGATCTCCGCGTGCAGGAAGACGGAGGTCAGCAGGCGGTACCACTCGCCCTCGGACGCCACCCCGACCGGCTCGCCCAGATCCGGGTCGAAGGCGCCGGCGATGAGCGTCAGCCGGTTCACGAAGTCGTCGCCGAGCGCCAGGCCGACGACGAAGACGGCCGCGTTGACCGCGATGAGGATCTTGGTGACCAGCCGGGAGTCGGACGCCACCGCCCCGCCCGCGAGCGTGCGGGGCATGCTCGCGGTGGGCGCGTGGCCGGTGCCGGAGCCGGTCCGGACGCAGTCGGGGCACTGGAAGCCGACGGAGGCGCTGACCATGCAGTCGGTGCAGATCGGCCGCTCGCAGCGGGTGCACCGGATGCCGGTCTCCCGGTCCGGATGGCGGTAGCAGCCGGGCAGGCCATGGGTGTCCTGCGGCTCCTGCGGACTGCCTGGCGCCTGGTCCATGAGGTCCCCTCGTCCTTGGGCTCGCGACAATCGCCCCGTCCTTCCTTACGGACGGACGGGGCGCAAAGGTTCCCGGGCGGGAGAGCGGGCGGCTCAGCCGTTGCGGGTCTCCACGACGACCGACTCGATGACGACGTCCTGGACCGGACGGTCGGTGCGCGGGTTGGTCTCACCGGCGGCGATCGCATCGACCACCTTGCGGGACGCGTCGTCGGCGACCTCGCCGAAGATGGTGTGCTTGCGGGTCAGCCACGCGGTCGGCGAGACGGTGACGAAGAACTGCGAGCCGTTGGTGCCCGGGCCGGCGTTCGCCATGGCCAGCAGGTACGGCTTGTCGAAGGCGAGCTCGGGGTGGAACTCGTCGGCGAACTCGTAGCCCGGCCCACCGGTGCCGTTGCCCAGCGGGTCCCCGCCCTGGATCATGAAGCCGCTGATCACGCGGTGGAAGACCGTCCCGTCGTAGAGCCGGTCCTTCGACTTGACGCCCGTCGCCGGGTGGACCCACTCGCGCTCGCCGGTCGCGAGTTCGACGAAGTTCTTGACCGTCTTGGGCGCGTGGTTCGGCAGAAGCCGGATCTCGATGTCGCCGCGGTTGGTCTTCAGGGTGGCGTACAGCTGCTCGGCCACGGTCTGCCTTCCGTAAGTCTTCCTCTGACGCGCCTGATCCTCGCACGGAAGGGCGGAGGGCATGCAGAAGCGGCCGGTGGCGTTCGCGCACCGGCGCGTCGGCGGCCGGACGGGGGCGTGCCTCCACCGGGTACCGCGTTCAGGCACCGCGCATGACCCGGATGCCAGCCCCGCATGCCGAGGCGGCTCTCAACGGGCATGATTTCGCATCGGGTGGAAAGGCGGAACTCATGCCGACTGCGGACAAACCCTCAGTCGCCCACAACGCCACCGAGGAGGAGGATCCCGTGACCCGCATCGACAGCGTGCGCGCCGCGACCGATTCGGCGAAGGACAGCGTGCTGCACGCCGCGGAAGTGGTGGCGCCCTACGCCGGTACGGCCAGGGACCAGGCTGTTCTCTACACGCGCGAGGCCCGCGCGAAGCTCGCCCCTACCGTTTCCAGGGCCGCCGCTCAGGCACGAGTGCAGTACGGCGTCCATGTGGCGCCCCATGTGCCTCCCAAGGTCGACGAGACGGCGCAGCGAGCGGCTCTCCAGGCCAGGAAGGCTGCCCGGCAGGCCGCCGACTACACGGTCCCCCGTGTGGGACACGCGGTCGCCGTCGCCAGGCCGGTGGGTTCGGAGGCCGCGTCCAGGTCGGCCGCCGCGCTCGCCGCCCTGCGCGGGCAGGTGTCGGCGAAGGAGATCCAGAAGCTCGTACGCAAGCACGAGCGCCGTTCCCGGGCCGGACGTGTCGTCAAGGGCGTCGCGCTGGCCGGACTGGTGGCCGGCGGCGCCTTCGCCGTCTGGAAGTGGTGGGACAAGCAGGCCAACCCGGACTGGCTGGTGGAACCGCCTGCCGCGACCGAGGTGTCCGACCGGACTCCGCTGTCGTCGGTGGACGGCAGCACCAAGGCCGATCTCGATCCCGAGGTCCGGGCGAAGCAGGACGAGGCGGACGGCGACGGGAACCGCTGACGGGCCGTCGGCAGCAGGACCGTCCGAGACGCCGGGAGGTGCGATCGCTCCCGGCGTCTCATGCTGCCACGGTGTACGCGTCACGGGTGCCTGCCGGGGCGGACGGGCCGGACGCGGGGCGCTCGGCCGGAGCGGAAGCGGCGGCGGCCGCCGGTGCGGACGGAGCGACCGGAGCGGAGGAACCGGACGGGGCGACCCGGGCGGCGGAAGGCGCCGGCACGAACGGCGCGGCGGCGGCGGGGGCGGTCAGTGCGGCCGGCGTGGTGTCCGTCGAGGCTCCGGCGACGAGGGCGGCACGGCGCGTGCGCTCCGGGAGAGCGGGGACGGGAGCGGGGACGGCGTCGGACGCGGTCGCGGTCCGGGCGTCGGTCCCGGCGGCAGCGGCGGCCTCGGCCTCACGGTCGCGCAGGCGACGGGTGGCGGGGGAGGCGCCGTGGGCCTCGGCGCCGATGCGCTGCTTCATGGTCGGCGGCAGCGACCTGCTGCCGCGTGCGGCCGGCAGCCGCTGGGGCTCCGTCCTCCTGCTCTGTTCCGGCACGGTCGTGCCGGAGGCGGTGCGGACGTCCGCCCGGGCGGGCTCGTCGGGCGTCGCGACGGCCGGCTGCGCGGTGGCGGCGGTCGCGGTGGCGGTGGTGAGCCCCACCGAGGCAAGCAGTGCGAAGAACGCGGTGACGAACGCGGTCCACAGATTCCTGACCTTCAAGGCGGCCATGACCCCTCGCTTTCGGGTTGAGCGCTTTACATACCTTTCTCATGATGTGTACGCATCTCGAGGAGTGTGGGAGCGACGCCCCTGCCGCGCAGTTCTTCGGATGAACACCACCCGTACGGCGCACGGCCCCGAGGACCCGGATCGCCCACTCCGGGATGCGGAGCCGCGGAACACACGCTAGGAACGGGCGGGGAAGCGGTCCGCCCGTCCGGGAAAGCGGACCCGGGTCATCCGGGAAGCGGACCTCCTGTGACGGCGGCGCCGACCCCGGCCCGTCCGGAGTCGCCGGCCCCGGCGCCCGGCGCGGCGTCCCGCTCCCACCGGGCGACCGTGCGGACGTAGGCCAGGATCACGGACACCGTCGCCAGCACGAGCAGGGGCCCGGCGGCCCAGCGGTGGTCCGCCATCTGCACCGGCAGGTACCGGTAGGACAGCAGCAGCGCCGTGAAGACCGCGGCCCCGAAGCCGGCCAGCCGCAGCCCCGACCGGTCCCAGCCGCGGTCGTACGTGCGCAGGGCCGCCTCGATCGTGAGGGTGAACACCACGCCGGCGAGCAGGTCCACGCCGTAGTGGAAGCCGAAGCCGAGGGTCGCGGCGAGGGTGGCGATCAGCCAGAAGGTGCCCGCGTGGCGCAGGAGCGGGGGGCTCTTGCGGGTGTGGACGTATATGGCTGTGGCCCACGCCGTGTGGAGGCTGGGCATGCAGTTGCGCGGGGTGAACTCGTCGAACGGCATCGGCTGCGGGGCGCCGTGGGGCGGCGGGGTCCCGGGCCACAGATCGCCCAGCGCCCACTGGGCGGTGGGCTCCATGTCCGGCGACCAGAGGGCGACGGACTCCCAGTGCGCGGTGCCCGAGCCGTAGGCGAAGAGCGGGCCGACCACCGGGAAGAGCATGTAGAAGGCGGGTCCGACCAGCCCTATCACCAGGAAGGTGCGCACCAGGTGGTGGCCGGGGAAGAGGCGCCGGGCGGCCACGTGGCGCAGTTGGTACAGGGCGACGACGACCGCGGCGACCGGGAGCTGGCCGTAGACGAAGTCGAGGATGTTGTAGCCGACCGGACCGGAGGCGGTGACGATCCGGCCCACGAGCCAGGACGGGTCGCCCAGCACGTGGTCGGCGGCCGCGACGTACTGGTCGAGCACCGTCGGGCGGGTCCTGGACGTGATCAGGAGCCAGGTGTCGCCGGTCTTGCGGCCGGCGACCAGCAGCAGGGCCAGGCCGACGCCCTTCAGCAGCAGGACCCGCTCGCCGCCGGTGCGGCGGGTGACGGCGAGGACGGCGACGCCCAGGATCGCCCACAGCGCGCCGTTGCCGAAGGGGTGGCCGTCGGACACCTCGATGCCGGCGGCCCAGCGGACCCCCCAGAACACGAGGTCGACCCCGATCGCGGCGCCGAGCGCGACGGCCCGCTGCCGCCAGGTGAGCACCACCATGGTCAGGGCCAGGCCCGCGTACAGGATGCCGCCCGACTTGGGCGGGAAGATCACTTCCCGGGCCTGTGCGGTGATCGGCCCCGGGAGGCCGTAGCGGCGCGCGGCGTACTCCAGCGCCACGAGGAACACGAGGACGACGGCAGCCGCTGCGGCCCAGAGTCCCGCCCGTCGCCGGTGCCGTATGTGTATCAACTCGACCGCCTCGCTCGATGAAGATGTGGTCCCCGTCCGGGCAGGACGGGCGGAGCCCGCCGCGGGTTGCCCCGCCGCTCGTCCCGCCGCCGGACCCGTTGAACCGACTGAGCGAAGCAGAGCGAATCCGCGCAGGTCAAGGGAGGGGGCCGGAGCCGGAACGCCCCGGGGCCCCGGCGGCGGGACGGCCCGGTGAGGGGCCCGCCGCCGCGGGGCCGGCGGCGCCCCGGGGCGGACGGCCGGCGGTCCCGGTCGCCCGCGCCGCGCGCACGCGCCGCCCGGCCGTCCGGCGCGGGCGGCGGCCCCGGGACTGCGCCTGGCACATGTTCGCGGCGCATACCCCCCAAGGGATTGGCATTACCGCCTTCGCGACCCAGGCCCATAGAGTCGATCCCGCACCCGCTTCCGCAGCCCTTTTGCGCGAACGTGTGCAGAGCGCTCGGCGAACCTCCGGACGTCGTATTCGACGACCCTTCAGGGAGGTTCGCAAGAGACCCCAAGAGAGGAGCAAGGCAGCAATGCCCGTTTCCACACCCGAGGGCCTGCGCGAATTACAGGATCTGATCGCCGAATGGGTCGGCGAATTCCTGGAGACCGAGGTCTCCCTGGACGAGAACTTCCTGGACCTGGGCGGTCACTCCCTCATCGCCATGAACCTCAACACGCGCTTGCAGCAGCGCTTCGGCCACGAACTCGACGTGAAGACGCTGTTCGAGCTGCCGCTCGGCGACGCCGCCCGGGAACTGCACGGCCGAATGGCCGCGCAGCCCGCCGCCTGATTCTTCCACCGCACCGTCCCAACCAGATCCTGGAGTAGCCGTGGGTGACCACACGTCGAATTTTCGGCTGACCCCCGAAGAGCTTGCGACATTCGAGGAGCAGGGATTCATCGGTCCGATCAAGGTCTATGAACCCGAGGAGATGGAGAGGCGCTGGAAGGAGATACGCCGGGCCATTCCAGACCGGTCCCGGGCCATTTACCCGGAGGACTCGCTCGGAGCGGTCACCAACCTGTCGAACTACGACCGCCACCTCGACATCGACCTGCTGAGCGAGCACATCATGCAGCGGGCCATCGTCGAGCGGGTGGCCTCCATCCTCGGCCCGGACCTGCTCTGCTGGCGCACCGAGTTCTTCCCGAAGTACCAGGGAGACGAGGGGACGGACTGGCACCAGGCGGCCACCTTCGCCCACTCCAGCGGAAGCCCCCAGATCCAGTGGCCCTCGGAGAACAACGCGCCCGCCTTCGGCGGGACCATCACCGCCTGGACCGCGTTCACCCACTCCACCAAGGAGAACGGCTGCCTGCAGCTCATGCCGGGCACCCACCGGGTGATGAACTACGACGAGTCCCGCGGCATGTCCTACAACCCGGACACGATCAACAAGCGGGAGAAGGAGAGCATCAAGCGCGGCTTCTTCGGCTACGACTACCGCGAGCTGCAGAAGGACCCCGACTGGCGGCCCGACGAGTCGAAGGCGTTCTCCCTGGTCATGCAGCCGGGCGAGTGCGTGATCTTCTGGTCGACCCTCATGCACGGCTCGCTGCCGCACACCGGCAGCAGGACGGACTACCGCATGGGGTTCGCGACCCGGTTCGTGCCGACGCAGGTCAAGGTCTACCCGGGGCTGGACGACGTGTCCGAGTACGGCGGCACGATCCCGCTGCAGAACTACGGGGCCGTCCTCGTCTCCGGAAAGGACGAGTACGGGATCAACAAGCTGACCGACCGGAGCCGCCGCGGTCACCGGTTCAGCCCGTGGGACTTCCGGCAGACCGTCGGCAACTGACGCTCCGCCGCCGCGCGCCCGCCCCGCCGTCCGGCCGTCCGCCGGGGGCCCGGGCCGGCCGCGGCCCGCGGGGCCGGGCCCCGGGCCCCGTCCCGCGCGGTGATCTCGCGACTCCCCCGGTCGCGACGGGGTGGTGGGGCGGGCGGGCGGCCGCCCCACCACCGGCTCCACCGGCACCCCCGTGCTCCCCGCCCGTCCACAGCGCCGCCGGCCCCACCCCCCACCACCACCCGGCGCAGGCGCCGCCGCATCACGCCGGGCGACCGTCACCGCGTCACGCCGGACACACGGCCGGCGGGCGGCCGCCCGAACGCGGGAGCCCGCGGCGGCTTCGCGCCGGCGGCGCACGCCTGCCCCCGCGCCGGGCGCCGCGACCGGTCGCACCCGCACCCGGTTCCGCCGCCCGCACCCCCTCCCTCCCCCCGGAAGGCACACCGATGGCTGTGCTCGCCCTGTTCCACCACGCCGGCGGCTCGGCGGCCGTGTTCCGCCGGCTGACCCGGCTGCTGCCCGACCACGTCGAACCGCTGGTGGCCGAACTCCCCGGCCGCGGCCGCCGCTGGCGTGAACCCACCCTCCACACCGCCGAGGACGCGGTGAACGACCTGACCGACCTGCTGGTCCGGGAGGTCGGCACCGACGCCGAGCTGTCGATCTTCGGCCACAGCATGGGCGCCTACCTCGGGCTCGGCGTGGCGGCCGCGCTGGAGCGGCGCGGCGGCCCGCGCTGCCAGGTGCTCTTCGCCTCCGCCAACCTCGCCCCGCACCTCGCGTCACCGCTGTTCGCCGAGGGCGAGGGCCCCGCGTCCGACGAGCAGGTGCTGGAGCGCGCCGCGCGCTACGGCGCCCTGGACGACGGACTGCTCCGCGACCCGCACATCGCCGCCCGCGCCGTGTCCCTGCTGCGGTCGGACTTCGACATCTGCGACTCGTTCGTCCGCACCATGTCCCGCACGGTCACCGAGAGCCGTGTCGTCGTCTGCCGCGGCCGGGAGGACGTCTTCGGCGACGAGCACACCGACCAGTGGCAGTGGAGCAGCGTCCAGCCGCTGACCACCCGCACGTTCCCCGGCGGCCACCTCTACCTGGAGTCGGCCGGCGCCGAACCGCTCGCGGCGGCGATCTCCTCGGCCCTGACCGAACCGGCGCAGTCCCGAACCTGATCCGTCCTGGGAGCATCGATGACCGAGTTACGCGGTTCCACCGGAAGGACACCCCCGCTCGCGCACGAGCTCTTCGAGGCCACACGTGCGCTCCATCCCGACCTGCCCGCGGTCCTCCACGGCGAGAGACACCTCAGCTACGAGGAGCTGGGGCGCGACTCGGACCGGCTGGCCCGCGCGCTGCGCGCGGCCGGCGTCACCGGGCAGCCCGTCGGGGTGTTCTTCGAGCGCGGCCCCGCCATCGCCGTCGCCGTGCTCGGTGTGCTCAAGGCCGGCTGCGCCTACGTGCCGCTCGACCCCGCCTACCCCGCGGAGCGGCTGGCCGCGATGGTGCGGGACAGCGGCGCCCGGATCGTGCTGGCCGACAAGGCCTCGGCCGACCGCCTGCCCGCCACCGACGGCGCCTGCGTCACCCTCCTCGACGACCTGCTGTCCGTCGCGTCGTCCCTCGCGGACGACGAACCGGCCGCGCCCGCACCCGCCGTCGGTCCCGACGCGCTCGCCTATGTCATCTACACCTCCGGGTCGACCGGCGTGCCCAAGGGGGTGGCCATGCCCCACGGGCCTCTGGCCAACCTCGTCGACTGGCAGTGCCGGGTCTCGCCGTCCGGCCCGGGCGACCGCACCCTGCAGTTCTCCGCGCTGAGCTTCGACGTCTCCTTCCAGGAGCTCTTCAGCACCTGGGCGTCCGGAGGGACGCTGGTGGTGGCCGACGACGGGACCCGCCGGAGCTGGCAGGCCCTGATCGACCTGATGAACCGCGCCTCGGTACGACGGGTCTTCCTGCCGTTCGTCGCCCTCCAGGCGGTGGCCGAGCACGCCGTCGCGGTCGGCGCGTGGCCTGCCGCCCTCCGCGAGGTCGTCACCGCCGGGGAGCAGCTCCAGGTGACCCCGTCCGTGCGCGCCCTGTTCCGGCACCTGGACGGCGCGGTGCTGGTCAACCAGTACGGGCCCTCCGAGACCCATGTGGTGACCTCGCTCGAACTCGGCGGCGATCCCGACGACTGGCCGGACCAGCCCAGCATCGGCCGGCCCATCGCCAACGCCGAGGCGTACATCGTGGACGAGCGGCTGCGCCCGCAGCCGCCCGGCACTCCCGGGGAGCTGTGCATCGGCGGTCCCGTGCTCGCACAGGGCTACCTGGGCATGGCCGAGGCGACCGGCGCACGGTTCCTGACGGTCCCCCACCTCGCCTCCGCAGGGCGGATCTACCGGACCGGAGACCTGGTCGAACTCCTGCCGGACGACACCATCCGGTTCCTCGGACGGCTCGACGACCAGGTGAAGATCCGGGGCCACCGGGTGGAGATCGGCGAGGTGGAGGCCCATCTCCGCAGACTCCCCGAACTGGCCGACGCCGCCGTGGTGGTCCGTCAGGGCCCCTCGGGGGTCAAGCAGCTCGCCGCGTTCTGCGTGCCGTCGCGGGACGCGGAGGTGGTGCCGGCCGCGGTCCGGCGGAGCCTGGCGGTGCACCTTCCCGACCACATGGTGCCCTCGTCCGTCCGGAGCGTGCCCGCGCTGCCGCTGACCCCCAGCGGCAAGGTCGACCGCAAGGCGCTGGCGAAGCGCCTCTGACGCCCCGGGCGCGCGCGTACCCCGCACGTGGGGACGCGCGCACCCCGAGCGCGCGGGCGGACCGACGGCGGGCGCCGCCGCGCACCACCGGCGCCGGTCGGTACCCGCGCCGTGCGCCAGGCACACGCCGCGCACCGTGCGCCCCGAGGCACGAGGTCACCCGCGCCCTGCGCGGCCGGTGCACGGCGTCACCCGCGCCCTGCGCGCCCGCTGCGCGGCGCCGCGCACCCGCACCCCTCACCACCGAACTCCCCCGGCCGCTCCCGATCCCCGGGAGCGGCCGGCTCCGGCCGTGAGCCGGCCCCCACCCGAAGCCAGGAGGAGAAGAGTGTCGACACACGGCCCGGCCGTCATCGCGGCGGAGGGCGGGAGCACAGCCGGGATCGTCCTCGCGGACCTGGCCCTGGTGCTGGTCACCGCCTACCTGTTCGCCGCCCTGGCCAAGCGCGTCCGGCAGCCCGCGGTGATGGGGGAGATCGTCGCCGGAGTGGCGCTCGGCCCCAGTCTGCTCGGGCTGCTGCCCGGCGACCTGCCCCGGCTGCTCTTCCCGCCCGAGGTGCGCCCCTATCTGGAGACCCTCGCCCAACTGGGCCTGGTCCTGTTCATGTTCGGCGTCGGCTACCAGCTGAGCCTCTCGCACGTGCGAGGGGTCGGCAGCCACATCGCGGTGGTGTCGTTCGCCTCGGTGGCGCTGCCGTTCGCGATGGGCGCCGGACTGGCGCTGCTGCTCTACCCGTGGCTCGACAAGAGCCAGCTGGCGACCGGCAACGCCCTCGCACCGGCGCTCTTCCTCGGCGCGGCGATGTCCATCACGGCGTTCCCCGTGCTCGCCCGGATCATCGCCGAACGGGGCCTGCAGAAACACCGGGTGGGGACGGTGGCGCTGGTCAGCGCCGCGATCCAGGACGTGATCGCCTGGAGCGTGCTCGCCGCGGTGGTCACGACGGTCACGGTCGCCGACCCCTGGTCGTTCGGCCGCACGGTCGGCGGCGCGACGCTCTTCGTGCTCGCCCTGGTCTTCGTGGTGCGCCCCGCCCTGACGTGGCTGCTGGCACCGGAACGACGCTGGTCGGGCAGTGGGGCGACGGTCCACGTGGTGCTCTGCGCCGGCCTGCTGACCAGTGCCTGGATCACCGACGAACTCGGCCTGCACGCGGTGTTCGGCGCCTTCCTCTTCGGCACCGTCGTCCCCCGCCACCACATCGACGCGATCGCGCCCGAGGCGCCGGAGCGCATCGACCAGACCAGCCTGCTGCTGCTCCCGGTGTTCTTCACCGTGACCGGGCTCTCGGTGGACCTGGGCGGACTGGGCGTCCAGGGCCTCGTCATGGTCCTCGCGATCGTCGCCGTGGCCTGTGCGGGCAAGTTCCTCGGGGCGGCGGGCGCGGCCCGGCTCACCGGGGCGTCCCCGCGCGAGTCCACCGTCCTGGGCATCCTGCTCAACGCGCGCGGGCTGACCGAACTGGTCGTCCTCAACGTGGGTCTGAGCCTGGGGGCCCTGGACGACCGGCTGTTCACCGCCATGGTCGTGATGGCACTGGTCACCACCCTGATGACCGGACCGCTGCTGACCCGGTTCCGGATCGGGTCCGAACCGGCCGTGCCCACCGCCCGGCGGACGAAGGCACCCGCGGGTGAGGGTGCTGTCCGATGACGGCGGTGACCACCGGACGGGTGCCGTCCGAGCCCCTGGCACCCCTGGCGCCCCTGCCGCCCCGGCTCCCGCTGCGGGGCCGCGGGCCCGAGACGGACCGTGCGCTGGGGGCGCTGCGCTCCGGGGCCGCCCGGGGCGGCGCCCTGGTGGCCGTCGAGGGGGTGCCGGGCTCCGGCAAGACGCGTTTCCTGGACGAACTGGTGGCCGGCGCCCGGCGGCTCGGGTACGCGGACTGCCTCCGTCCGCCGTTCTGCGATCCGCCGGTGCCGGCGGCCGACTCCGGCGAGCCCGTGCTCGTCGTCCTGGACGACGCCCATTTCCTGGGGGACGAGGCCTGCGACGCGCTGCTCGCGCGGCACCGGCGCCACCGGGCCGGCGGGCCGGTGGTCTGGCTGGTCGCGCGGCACGGCGGGGCGGGGGCTGGGCGGCTGGACGCGGTGCTGGCGGGCTCCGTCGGGCGCACCGAGCGGATCACGCTGGGCCCGCTCGGCGGCCCGGCGTCGCTCCAGGTGGCCGCCGACATCCTGGGCGCGCCGCCGTCCGCCCCGCTCGCCCGGGTGGTGCGGAGCGCGGGCGGGCATCCGGAGCTGCTGGTGGAGCTGGTACGGGGCCTGTGGGAGGAACGCCTGGTCCGGGTGGACGCGGACGAGGCCCGGCTGGTCGAGGAACGCATCCCGCAGCGGTTGCGGGACCTGCTGCACGGCAGGCTCCGCGACTACCCGGACGAAGGCCGCCAGCTGCTGCGGGTGGCGGCCGTCCTCGGCCGGGAGTGCGCGGTCGACGACCTGCTGCCGGTCCTGCGGGCGGCGCCCTCCGCCCTGCTGCTGACGCTGGACCGCGCGACCGCGGCCGGGCTGCTGACCGTCGGCGACACCCGGGTCCGCTTCCCCAACGAGCTGCTGTGGCAACTGGTCGTCGACTCGGTGCCGGCCGGACTGCGGCACGCGCTGCGCCGGCAGGTGGCCGCAGCCCGGCCCGCGGACGGGCCGGGCGGCGGGAGGGGCGAGGGGCCGGCGGCCCCGCCGGTGCCCGGGCCCGGAACGGACCGGGCCGCGCCCGCGGGGCCGCCGGACCTCAACGGCCAGGAGCACCGGATCATCCGGATGATCGCCGAGGGGCTGACCAACAAGCAGATCGCCCGGCGTCTCGGCATCTCCCCGCACACCGTCAACTACCACCTGAAGAAGCTGTTCCGGAAGGCCGGCGTGAACTCCCGCATCGCCCTGCTGCGCGAGACCGGATGGCACGACCGGCCGGACGGCTCACCCCAGCCGGGGCCGGTCGCCGGCCCAGGGCCGGAACCGTTCGAAGGCCGCGGCGAGGGCCAGTAGACGCGCCTCGCCGCCGGGCGGGCCGACCAGCTGGACGCCGACCGGCAGGTCTCCGGGAGCCCGTCCCGCGGGCACCGAGACGGCCGGCTGACCGGTGATGTTGAAGGGGTACGTGAAGGCCAGCCAGTCGGCGTACTCCCGCCAGCGCTCGATGAACCCGGGGCCTTCGGGAGCGGTCCCGAGCCGCGGCGGCAGCACGGTCAGCGTGGGGGTCAGCAGGACGTCGTAGCGCGACCAGAAGCGGACGACGTCGGCCGCCCGGGCCTGCGCGGCCGCGATCGCCGCGCAGTAGTCGGCGGCGCCGATGCGCTCGCCGTGCCGGACGGTGTCGAGCGTGGTCGGCTCCAGGTCCGCCAGCCGGTCCGGCGCGACACCGCGGGTCATCGCGGCCGTGTTCGCCGCGATGACCGTCAGCAGCGGGTCCAGGAGCCCGCCGAGGTCGGGAGCGGCCTCGACCGTCTCGACGCCCATGGCGTCGAACGCCGCCACCGCCCGCTCGAAGACCTGCCGCACCTCCGGCGCCACCGCGCCGTGCGGCGGGGTGGCGGTCCAGGCGACGCGCAGGCCCTCCGGGGGACGGTCGCAGGCGGCGAGGAGGGAGCCGGGCGGCAGTCCGGGCAGCCCGTAGGGCTCCCCGGGCACCGGGCCCGACAGCACGTCCAGCATCAGGGCGCTGTCGGCCACGGTCCGGGACACCGGCCCGCTGACGACGTACCCCGCCCACTGCTCCTGCGTCGCGGGCGCCCACGGGACGCGACCGCGGGTGGGTTTGAGCCCCACGACGCCGCAGGCGGAGGCGGGCACCCGGACCGAGCCCGCGCCGTCGGCCGCCAGCGAGAGGGGGCCGATACCCGCCGCGACGGCGGCCGCCGCCCCGCCGCTGGAGCCCGCCGGGCCGTGCTCGGGGTTCCACGGATTGCGGGTGGCCCCGAACGCCCGGTTCTCCGTCGTGATCCGCAGCCCGAACTCCGGCATGTTGGTGCTGCCGACGAGGATGCCGCCGGCGGCGCGGAGCCGGGCGACCGCCTCGCTGTCGAAGCCGGGGCGGTAGCCCGTGAAGGGCAGTGATCCGTAGGCGGCGGGCAGGTCCGCCGCCTCGTGGGCGTCCTTGACGGTGAACGGGACGCCGTGCAGCGGACCGCGCTGCCGCGGGGGCAGCGCGTCCGCGGCGCGGGCGTCCGCGAGCGCGCCCTCCGCCCGTACCGCGATCACCGCGTTGAGCTGCGGATTCACCTTCTCCAGGCGGATGAGGGCCGCTTCGGTGACCTCGACGGCGGACAGGTCCCCGCCCCGGGTCAGTGCGGCCAGCTCCACGGCGGAGGCGAAGGGTGGTGTCCCGTCCTCGCCACGGGTCGGTGCGTCGTCCATCGGCGGTACTCCCTTGCGGTGTCGGGCCGGGCACGCGGCCGGCCGCTGCGGTGGTGGGCCGGGCACGCGGCCGACCCGACTGCGGTGTCGGGCCGGGCACACGGCCGGCCGCTGCGGTTCGGGCCGGGCTCTCAGCCGGCCGCTCGGACGAGGTCGAGGACGGTTCGGACGCACCGGTCGGCGAGCCGCGCGGCGCGCTCGTCGGAGACCATCCCCTCGGCGTACGTGAAGTTCCAGGCCAGCTGGTCATGGCTGGAGTTGACGGTGCCCACGAAGGTGCCCACCACCGACAGCCCGGCGACGAACTGCGCGCCGGACGCCCGCCACGGCCCGACCGCGTCCGGGAAGGGGAACCGGCCGATGTTGGAGAGGCAGAAGTTGATCGGCCCCTTCTCGTCGAGGTGCCGGACGAAGGGCATGCTCCCGGTCACGGTCGCCGGCCCGGCTTCGCCGATCTGGCGGATCATGGAGAACTGCTCTCCCCGGGCCTTGCGGGCCCTGAGGTCCGCGCTGATCTCCCGGGCGGTCTCCCAGAGCGGGCGGGCGGCCGCGTGCTCGACGAAGGAGGGGATGGTGGCCACGTAGCTCCCGACGTCGTCGGGGGCCACCGGCGGTTCGAGGTCGCCGCGGAAGTCGACCGGGGACCCGATCGAGTACCACGTCCCGTCGGGCACCCGGGCGTCCACGGCGACCGCGTGCACCATCGCGGCGGCGAGCACGCCGTGGACCGTCGCCCCCCGGGCGCGGCACGCGGCGGCGAGGCGGTCCAGCGCCGGCCCGTCCAGCGACCGGTGCAGGAAGCGGGTGCGGCGCCGCTCGAAGGGCACCGGCCGGTCGGCGTCGACCCGGCGCGGGGCGAGCCGCGCGAGGTCGCCCTCGTCCCGGTCGGTCTTCTCCTTCGCCAGGACCGCCCCGGCCGGGCCGCGGTGCGCGGCCGGGAACAGCTCCTCGGCCGGGGGCAGCACGGCGCGCGGCTCGACGGGGAGCCCCGCCGCGAGCTCGGCCCACTGCCTCAGCAGCGAGATGACGGTGGTGCCGTCCGCGACGACGTGGAGCAGGGAGAGGATCAGATCGTGCGTCGGGCCGTCCGGCCCGTCCCCGCTCAGCACCGTGGCCTTCGCGAGCGGGCCGGTCCGCCAGTCGACGCGGTCCTCGACGAGTTCCTCGTCGACGATCCGCTCCCAGGTGTCGTGGCTCGTCCCCGGCGTGCCGAGGACGCGGTGGTCCAGGGGGACGGGCCGGCCGGCCACCGGCGTGAACCGGGGCCGCCGGTCGTCGTCGTCCGCCTCGATCGCCACCCGCAGCAGCGGGTGGCGGTCCTGGAGCGCCGTCAGCGCCGACCGCAGCACGTCGGGGGAGACCGGGCCGTGCAGCCGGACCCGCCCGATGACGTTCAGCGGGGCGATCTGGTCGGCTATCCAGTACCAGCGCTCCAGCGGGCTCAGTTCCCGGGGCACCGCCTCGACGGCGGCGTTGGTCGTGGTCACGTGCGCTCCCAGCGGTCAGTCGACGGGTGAGGAGGAGAGCGGCCGGAACGCGGCCGCGCTCGCCCGGGTCTCCGGGGTGGTCTGCCAGGGCGGGTTGGTGCCGAAGGCGAGCAGGACCTCCTCGCCGTCGGCCCGGAAGGTGACCGGGTCGCCCTTCTCCACCCACACCAGCTCGTGCGGGCCCGCGGTCACCGAGCCGCCGGCGAAGTCGACGGCGAACCGTCCGGAGAGCACCACGATGAACTCGTCGTAGCTGGGCACCCATTCCATGACGTCGCCCGGGTGCAGGCTGGCGAAACCGGCGCCCATCGACTTGGGGATCCCGTCGTCGGCGAGGTCGCCGATGTAGATCCTGGTGTCGGCGAACTGCTGCCAGTTCGCGCCCTTGGTGTCGTACGTGCGTGCGGCCATGGCCGTCTCCTCTCTGCGGTCTCCGCCGGTCACACCAGCGGAGAGATCTGTTCCTCGACGCCGAGCAGTGCCTTTCCGTACATTTCCTTGATCATCTGGGGCTGCAGAATGGCGTGCCGGGCGCCCACGGCCGAGTCCCGCCAGATCCGCTGGAGCGGACTGGTCTCGGCGAAGCCGCCCGCGCCGTGCGCGGTCAGCAGGATGTCGACGGCCTCGGTGACGTAGCCGACCGCGGCGCTGAGGTCCGTCCGGGCCCGGAGCCGGCCCAGCGCGTCCAGCGGCAGGCCGCGCGCCGCCGCGTCGATGTCGTCGGCCGCGCGGTACAGGTGCAGTTCGGCGGAGTCGATCCGCAGGGCGGCCTCCGCCACCCGGAGCTGGAACGCCGCCGAGTCGCGCTGCTTCTCGAAGAAGGTGAACGTGAAGGCCTTGGCCGCGGCCTGGGTCCGGACCAGGTCCAGTGCCGCGCGGCCGAGGCCCAGCTGCGGTGCCGCCAGGGGCGCGCCGGTCAGGAACTGCGTGAAGGCCGAGCGGGCCAGGCTGCTGCCGGACCGCTGGGGCGGGTACTCGCCCGCCATCGCCTTCGGCACCGACAGGACCCGGTGGTCGGGGACGAACACGTCCTCGGCGACGACGCAGTTGCTGCCGGTGGCGCGCATGCCGGCGACGAACCAGCTCTCCTCCACCGTGTAGTCGGCGGCGGGCAGCAGGGCCATGCCCTGGTCGACGATCTCGCCGGTGCCGTCGGGCACCGGGAAGCCGATCAGGGCCCAGTCGGCGTGCCAGGCGCCCGAGGCGTAGTGCCAGCGGCCCGAGACCCGGTAGCCGCCCTCCACCTTGGTCGCGGTGGCGCTGGGCGTCAGCACTCCGGAGACCTTCGCCTCCGGGTCGGCCCCGAACAGCTCGTCCTGGGCCCGCTCCGGGAAGAGGCTGACGACCCAGGCGACGGAGTTGCAGACGCCGACCACCCAGGCGCTGCTGCCGTCGCCCTCGGCGAGGGTCGAGGTCACGTCGACGAGGGTGCGCAGGGACGCCTCGTGACCGCCGTACCGCTTGGGCACGGCGAGCTTGAACAGGCCCGCGCCGGCGAGGGCCTTCACCGTCTCCTCGGTGAGCCGGCGGTCGCGCTCGCCCTGTTCGGCGCCCCGCGCGAGGAGCGGGACGAGTTCGCGCGCGGCGCGGAGCGGGCCGGGCGGCACCGGGGTGCCGGCGGGCGCGGGGGTGGTGGTGGACATGGATGCCTCCGTCTCAGCGGGCGAACGCCGCTATGCGGTCGGTGAGGGACGCGTGTGTGCCGTGCGTGAAAGCGGAATGTGTGCCGAACGTCCGGCGGCCGTGGACCAGTGGCGCGGCGGTCCGCGAACCGGCGACGCGGGTCACCAGGCCGAGCAGCAGGACGTGGTCGCCGCCGGTGACGAACCGGTGCGTCCGGCAGACGAGCCAGCCCGGCGCGTGGCGCAGCCGGGGCAGCCCGTCGTCCGGGTACCAGGGGACGCCGGCGAACCGGTCGGCCGCCGGGGAGGCGAACGCGCGGGCCGCGTCGGCCTGTCCGGCGCCGAGCAGGTTCACGCCGAACCTGCCGCTCCGCCGGATCCGCGCGAGCAGGTTCGAGTGCTGGTCCAGCGCGATGGTCACCATGGGCGGGCGCAGCGACAGCGAGGCGAGGGACCCGACCGTGGCGCCGTGGGGCCGCCCGTCCGCCGTCGCCGTGACCACCGCCACCGAGGTGCAGACCTCGGCCATGACGTCCTTGAACTCTCGCTCCGCAACCATGTGCTCTCCCAGGGCGTGAAGGGGCGGGCGTCTGTGCGCGCCCGGCCCCGGCCGGGGCGGGCGTCCGTGCGTGCCCCCGCCGGAGGCCGGGGCCGGTCGTGTCCCGCCGGGGGCCGGGGCCGGTCGTGTCCCGGCGGGGGCCGGGGCCGGTCGTGTCCCGCCGGGGGCCGGGGCCGGTCGTGTCCCGCCGGGGGCCGGGGCCGGTCGTGTCCCGGCGGGGGCCGGGGCCGGTCGTGTCCCGGCGGCGGGGCAGGGCGCGACGCGCCCTAGCGGGGGTGCCGCTCCGCCGGCCCCCGCACCGACGCGGTGATCCCGGCGAACTGCCTGTCGAGCAGGGTGTCGGGGAGCAGCCGGGCCAGCCGGCCCATCCGCCGCGCGTCCGCGCCCACCCAGTAGCGGGTGCGGGGCCGGCCGTCGGTCAGGGCGCGGGCGACCGCGCGGGCGAAGTCCTCGGGCGTGGTCCTGCTCGCCGCGGCCCCTTGCGCGTTGCCCTCCATGAACGCCCGGAAGGCGGTCCGGTAGGGCTCGGCCACCGCGGCGGGCACGCCGTCCAGCGCGCGCTCGCCCGCCTCGGACACCTTGCTCCAGATC
Source organism: Streptomyces genisteinicus (assembly GCF_014489615.1). Taxonomy (GTDB): domain Bacteria; phylum Actinomycetota; class Actinomycetes; order Streptomycetales; family Streptomycetaceae; genus Streptomyces; species Streptomyces genisteinicus. Next base: position 3,648,750 of record NZ_CP060825.1, on the reverse strand, counting down.
GGGGTGAGGATGGCGCCCGGCGCCACGATCGACACGGGTACGCCCTGGGGCGCCAGTTCGCGGCGGAGCGCGTCGCTCAGCGCCTCCTTGGCGAACTGCGCCGTGGAGTAGGCCCCGAGGAACGGCACGGCCGCCTTGCCGAGCCCGGAGGTGACGTTGACGATCCGCCCCCTCGCACGGCGCAGCAGCGGCAGGTGCGCGCGGATCACGCCGAGGTGTCCGACCACGTTGACGTCGAGCTGGTGGCGGAACTGGTCGCTGTCCAGGCACTCCAGGGGACCAGGGACGCAGATGCCGGCGTTGTTCACCAGTCCGCGCAGCCCGCCGTGCTCCCGCTCGGCGAGCTCGGCGCAGGCCAGCACCGACGCCTCGTCGGTGATGTCGACGACGACGTGGCGCAGCCGGCCGTGCAGCGACTCGGCGAGCAGCTTCTCGCCGTCCTCCTGGCGCCGGACTCCGGCGAGCACCTGGAAGCCGCGGCTCTCCAGTTCCAGCGCGCACTCCCGCCCGAGCCCCGAGGAGGCGCCCGTGACGACGACCGCTCCCTGCGCCGGCAGACGTCCGCCGCGCACCGTCCAGCCGCTCATCGGGCCGCTCCTTCGGTGTCCGCGGACTCCAGGCCCGCGCCGGGGAAGGTCAGCGCGGGTTCGAGCTTGCCCACCAGGCTCCGGTGCGGCATCCAGCGGAAGTACGCGTCGCGCACCCTGCGCCGCACCGGGCCCTGGGACTGCTCGAAGTCGCTGATCGACCGGGTGGCCTCCACGATCATGCGGGTCCGGTCGTAGCGCGCCGCCTCGTAGCCGCGCAGTGCGCGCGCCACGTCCGGGGTGTGCTGGAGGTGGCGGGCGAGGACGGCGGCGTCCTCCATGGCCATGGCGGAGCCCTGTCCGAGACTGGTGAGCATCGGGTGGGCGGCGTCCCCGAGCAGGGTCACCGGCCCGGCGCCCCAGGGCTGCAGGAAGGGGCGGTCCCGGGTGTTCAGGGTCAGCAGGTCGGCTTCCGGTGTCACCCGGATCGCCTCGCGGACCTCGTCCGGCCAGCCCGAGTAGGCCTCCAGCACCCCGGCCCTGCCGCCGTCCCAGGTGCTGGACTCCTCGAACGGCATGTTCTTGGTGCCCCACCAGTAGAGGCGGCCGCCGCCGATGTCGACCAGGCCGAACCGCATGCCGTCGCCCCACAGGTGCACCACGGAGCCGGGGGAGAACCGCGGGTGGCTGTACTCGGTGATGCCCAGCCAGGCGATGTACCCGCTGTCGCACACCGGCTCGTCGGGACCGGCGAGCTGACGCCGGATCGCCGAGTTGAACCCGTCGGCGCCGACGACCAGATCCGCCTCGGCGCTGGAGCCCCCGGCGAAGCGCACCCGTGCCCGGTCGCCGTCCGTCTCGAACCGCTCGGCGGTCGCGCCGAGCGTGATCGGCACGTCCGCGGCCTGGTCCAGCAGCGCGGCCAGCAGGTCGGACCGGCTGATGCACACGCACGGGACGCCGATGCGCCGGGTGATCTCGGGGAACGGGAACTCCCTGATCAGCCTGCCCTTGCTGTCCTTGACGAGGTACGTCTCCATGACCCGGCCGCGCTTGTCCAGCCCGAGGTCGATGTCGAGGGTGGCGAGCGCCGCCGTGGCGTTGCTCATCACCGACAGTCCGAAGCCGGCGGCCCGCAGTTCCGGGGCCCGCTCGAAGACCTCCACGTCGAATCCGACCCGCCGCAGCGCGATGGCCGCGGTCAGACCGCCGATGCCCGCGCCGATCACGACGGCCGTCCTGTTTCCGCTCATCTCAGCGCCCGCTTTCGCTTCCGAGGAGGCCGCTTGCCCTGAGCACCGTGCCGACGAGGCCGGGCACGAGCGGTTCCTCCATGATCGTCAGGTGGTCGCCCTCGACCTCGATCACCGACAGACGGCCGGCGGTACGGTCCCGCCATCCGTTGGCCGGGTCGGCGTGCATGCTGTCGATGGCGGTGTGCATGTCCAGCAGCACCCCGGGCAGCGGGTCGCGGGCCTTGATCAGCACCACGTCGTGGTCCACGTGGCCGGGCCGGTAGTCGAACGCGGCGCGCCAGTTCGCCTCGTACACCCGGAACAGCCGGCGTACGACGGCGTCGCCGCTGCCCTCGGGCAGGACGCCCTCCTGGACGGCCAGCCTGGTCATGAAGGCGAACTTCTCGTCCAGCGTGGCCAGTCCGGGCGGCAGCAGGTCCCCGGCGGTGGCGCTGCCGTGCTGGAGCCAGAGCAGCTCCCAGAAGAACCAGCCCAGCAGGGCCTCGTCGTCGGTCCACGGCTGCCGGTCCGGGTTGAGCGCCGTGGTGTCCAGGACGACCAGCGACGCGACCTCCTCGCCGGCGGCGTGGAGCTGGCGGGCCATCTCGAAGGCGACGAACCCGCCGAAGGACCAGCCGCCCAGGTGGTAGGGCCCGGTCGGCTGGACCCGGCGCATCGCCTCGATGTAGTCGGCGGCGAGCCGCTCGATGCCGCGCACGGGCTCGGTGCCGACGTCCGCCCCGGCCGCCTGGAAGGCGTAGAAGGGCTGGCCGGGCGGGAGGTGCCGGGCGAACGGCACGTAGCAGAGCACGTTGCCGCCCATGGGATGGGCGAAGAAGAGCGGCGGCCGGTCGCCCTCCGGGCGGATGGCCACCAGCGGATCGAACGCGGCCGCCGAGCCGCCCGAGGAGCGGAGCCGTTCGGCCAGGTCCGCGACGGTCGGCGCGACGATGAAGTCCGACAGCGGGATGGCGGTGCCGAACCGCTGCTCCATGAGCACCACCAGGCGCATCGCGGTGAGCGAGGTGGCGCCCAGGTCGAAGAGGTTGTCGTGCACGCCGACGCCGGCCGTCTCCAGCAGGTCGCCCAGCATCTCCGTGAGAGCCCGCTCGATCTCGTCCCGCGGCGCGACCCGGTCGGTGCGTTCCCCGGCGGTCAGCGGTATCCGGCGCAGCGCTGCCTCGTCGCGCTTGCCGTTCGGCGTCAGCGGAACGGCGGGCAGCCAGGCGAACTGCGCGGGCACCATGTACTCCGGCAGCCTCGCCCGCAGGTGCCGCCGCAGGGCGTCCAGGTCGGTCCGCTCGGGGTCGCCGACCAGGAACGCCGCGAGGAACGTCTCGCCCGCCGCGTTGCTCCGGGCCACCACGGTGATGTCGGTCAGCGCGCCGGGAGCGCTCGCCCCCGCCTCGGCGGCGACCAGTTCGATCTCGGCGGGCTCGACCCGGTAGCCGCGGATCTTGACCTGCCGGTCGGCCCGGCCGAGGCAGACCACGTTCCCGTCCGGCAGCACCATCCCGACGTCGCCCGTGCGGTAGAGCAGCCCGTCTCCCGACGGGTCGGGGACGAACCTCTCCTTCGTCAGGTCCGGCCGGCCCGCGTAGCCGTCGGCCAGGCCGGCGCCGCCGATGTGGATCTCCCCCCGGGAGCCGACCGGCACGGGGTGCATCCGGGCGTCCAGCACCAGCAGCCGGGCGCCGTGGATCGGCTGCCCGACCGGCGGCAGCGCCGGGAACCGTGCCGGGTCGCCGGTCATCTGGTGGAAGGCCGCCGCGTGGGTCTCCGTCGGGCCGTAGTGGTTGTCGAGCACCAGGCCGTCCAGGGCGGCGCAGAAGCGGCGGATCTCGTCGGTCGTGCGGAACTGCTCGCCGGAGGAGCACAGCACCCGCAGGGCGCGCGGCACCAGCCCGAGGGCGTCGGACGCCTCCGCCATCTGCTGGAGGGCCACGTAGGGCAGGTGCATCCGCTCCACCCGCTCCCGGTCCATCAGCCGGAGCAGCGCGGGCATGTCCCGGCGCAGTTCCTCGGGGATGACGACGAGCGTGCCGCCGCCGGCCAGCGTGGAGTACAGCTCCTGGAAGGAGACGTCGAAGCTGAGCGGGGCGTACTGGAGCGTCCGCGCGCCCTCCGCCGTGCTGGCGATGCCGTTCTGCCAGGCGACGAGGTTGGACATCGAGCGGTGCGGCGCCGACACCCCCTTCGGCCGCCCCGTCGAACCGGAGGTGAAGAGCAGGTACACCTCGTCGTCCTCGGAGATCTCGGGCAGTGCGGCCGGTGCGGCGCCGGCGGAGACGGCGTCCCCGGCGGACAGGGACGCGTAGAGCACCTGGCGGACGTCGGGGCCCAGCAGGTCCCGGTGCGCCTCGTCGACCACCACCAGGGCGGGCCGGCCCTGCTCGATCATGGCCCGCAGCCGCTCCAGCGGGTACGCGGTGTCCAGCGGCATCGCCGAGCAGCCGGCCTTCGCCAGGCCCAGCGTCGCGGCGACGGTCTCCGGAGTCCTGCCCATGGCGACGCCGATCCGGTCCCCGGGGCGCGCGCCCGCGGCCAGCAGGCCGGCGGCGATCCCCGTCGACAACCGGTCCAGTTCCCCGTAGGTCCAGGTCAGCGTCCCGGACACGACGGCCTCGGTCCCGGGCGACTGCCGTGCCCGGGCCTCGAAGGCCCGCACCACGTTCGTCAGCGGCCGCCGGGCCGGCGCGGTCCGCGGGCCCGGCGCGAGGAGGCCGAAGTCCACCGCGTCGTCCGGGCGTTCGGCCAGCTCGCGCAGGATCCGCACGTAGGCGTCGATGTAGAGCCTGCCCTGCGCGGGGGTGAACGACCGTCCGGAGAAGTCCAGCCGGAGCCGGATCGACTCGTCCACGGGATCGACCATGGCGTTGACGACCAGGGAGAAGTTGGTCTCCTCCCGGACCGCGAAGCCGCGGCTGGTGATCTCCGGCGTCCGGAAGACCTCCCCGAGCTGGCGGAAGTGGATGTAGTTGAAGAGGGTGTCGACGAGCGAGGCGCCCCCGAGGTCCTCCTGGATCACGGCGAGCGGCACCCGCCGGTGCGGGTAGCTCTCCCGCTCCCGCTCCACGGCGTGCCGCACGACGTCGAACCACGTGTCGGGCTCCTCGCGGACCCGCAGGGGCAGCGTGTTGAGGAAGAGGCCGCAGGTGCGCTCGGCGCCGTCGGCGTCCGGGCGGCCGTGGGTCACCAGCCCGGTCGTCACGTCCGTCCGCCCGGAGAAGGCGCGCAGCATCAGCACGTGCGCGGCGAACAGCACGGCCTTCACCGGCGCCTGCCGCTCGCGGGCCGTCGCGCGCACGGCGTCGGCGAGATCGGCCGGCAGGTTGAGGTCGCACTCCGTCCGCTCCTCCGGCTGCGGCGCCTCGTGGGGCCGGAAGCTCTCCAGCTGGGGCTGCTCCGCCCCCTCCAGCGAGGCCTTCCACCAGGCCCTGCTCTCCTCGGAGGCGACGGCCGCGCGTTCCTCCAGGACGTGCAGTGCGGGCGTGGGCGGCGCGGTGTCCGGCACCGGGTCGAGACCGAGCCCGAGCTGGTGGCCGTAGTCCCGCAGCAGTTCGGAGACGAGGTTGGCGACGCTGCCGCCGTCGAGGATGGCGTGGTGGAAGCTGAAGACCAGCTCGACCGTGGCGGGCAGCACGAACGCGCGGAAGTGGTACAGCGGTGCCTGGTCGAACCGGTAGTCGTGGCGTCGCCGCAGTGCGATGTGCTCGCCGATGGCGGCCTCCGCCTCACCCGCGGGCACCCGGCGCAGGTCCGCGACGTCCAGACCGCTCTCGGCGTCCGGACCGCCCTCGGCGACGGGCCGGACGAGCTGGAGCGGCTCGGAGTAGCCGGCGAGCGCGAAGGACGACCGCAGGACGGGATGGCGCGCGACGAGCCGGTCGAAGGCCGTCCGGAACGCCTTCTCGCGCCACGGCATGGCCAGGCTGTAGCGGAAGACGTCCTTGTACGTCGCCGAGTCCTGCTTCTCCCGGCTGTGGAAGAGCAGGCCGAGCTGGAGCCGGCCGGCGGGGTACGCGTCCTCGAAGCCCTCCAGGCGGGCCCGGTCCAGGTGGGAGACGAGCCCGAACGGCCGCAGGGCCGCGGCGGCGGCCGCGTCGTCGCGTCCCGCGGGCGCCGTCGTCCGGGCGCACTCCGCCAGGGCCGCGACCGTGGGGTTGCGGACGAAGTCCTCGACCGAGAACCCGAGGCCGGCCCGTTCGGCGAGCACCCGCACCCGCAGCATGCTGATCGAGTCGCCGCCGATCGCGAAGTAGTCGGCGTGCACGCCGACCCGTTCGACGCCGAGCACCTGCGCCCAGATCCCGGCGAGCACGCTCTCCCGGGTGGTGCGCGGCGCGTCGTCCCCGCTGTCCGCCCCGCCCAGGGAGGGAGCGGGCAGCGCACGGCGGTCGGCCTTGCCGTTGGGGGTCAGCGGCAGCGCGGCGAGGCGCTCGAAGTGGGCCGGGATCATGTATCCGGGGAGCACCTCGCCCAGCGCGGCCCGCAGCGTGCCCGTGTCGAGCTCCTCGTCACTGGTGCAGTAGGCGACCAGGACGGGCCCCCGGCCGCCGCCGGGACGGTGGTCGACGACCACGGCGTCGCGGATGCCGTCCAGGGCGACCAGGGCGTTCTGCACCTCGCCGAGTTCGACGCGGTTGCCGCGGATCTTGACCTGGTCGTCGTTGCGGCCCAGGTACTCGATGGCGCCGTCGGCCAGCCGGCGGGCCAGGTCCCCGGTCCGGTAGAGCCGGCCGCCGGGGCGGAACGGGTCCTCGACGAAGCGCTCGGCGGTGAGCTCGGGGCGGCCCAGGTAGCCGCGGGCGACCTGGACGCCGCCGATGTGCAGCTCGCCCGGGACGCCGACGGGCTGGGGGCGGCCGCCCGGGTCCAGCACGTGGATCGTGGTGTTCTCGACCGCGTGGCCGATGGGCACCCGGAGCACCGGGCCGCGCGAGGCGGGCGGGCACTCGAAGCAGGTCACGTCGACCGCGGCCTCGGTGGGGCCGTAGAGGTTCACGAGACGGGGCGCGGGCCGGCCGGTGAAGATCCGGTTGAACTGGTTGACCCGCTCCGGCGGCAGCGCCTCGCCGCTGCAGAACACCGTGCGCAGCGAGGCGACGCCGTCCGCCCGGTCCGGACCGTCCTCCAGCAGGTCGAGGAAGGGGCCGAGCATGGAGGGCACGAAGTGCGTCACGTTGACCCGGTGGTCGCGCACGACGCGCGCGATCTCCCGCGGATCCTTCTCGCCGCCCGGCGGCAGCAGCACCACCGAGGCGCCCTCGACCGCCCACCAGAGCAGCTCCCACACCGAGACGTCGAACGAGATGGGCGTCTTCTGGAGGACGGTGTCGCCCGGCCCGATCGGGTAGCGGCGCTGCATCCACATCAGCCGGTTGACCACCGCGTGGTGCTCGACCATCACCCCCTTGGGGCGCCCGGTGGAGCCGGAGGTGTAGATGACGTAGGCGAGGTCGCTCGACCGCGAGGTGGGACCGAGCGGCTGTGCGGAGCCGCGGTACAGGTCGGAGACGCGCAGCACCGGCACCCCGTCCGGCGCCTCCCCGACCTCCTGCCCGCCGCGCAGCACCAGCTTCGCCCGGCAGTCGTCCAGCAGCAGGCTGATGCGCGCGGACGGGTAGCCGGGGTCGACGGGCACGTACGCGCCGCCGGACTTCAGGATGCCGAGCAGGCCGGGCAGCAGCTCCGGGCCGCGTTCGGCCAGGATGGCGACGCGGTCGCCGGGGCCGACGCCCCGCTCGCGCAGTCCCCGTGCCACCTGGTTGGAGAGCCGGTCGAGCTCGGCGAAGGTGAGCACGGCGCCGGAGGCGTCGTCCACGACGGCCGTCAGGTCCGGCCGCCGTGCCGCCTGCTCGCCGAAGAGCTGGTGCAGCGTCTTCTCGCGCGGGTACGGCACCAGGGCCCCCTGGTGCCGGCGCACCACGTCCTCGTACTCCGCGCCGGTCAGCATGGGCAGCGCCGACACCGGCAGCTCCCGTGACTCCAGTCCGTGGCGCATGAGTTCCTGCACATGGCCGGCGAGGGCCTGCGCGGTGAGGTGCCCGTCGAACACGTCGTCGGCGTAGTCCAGGTCGACCCGCAGGCCCGGCTCGTCCTCGAAGGCCTGCACCATGACGGAGAGGGCGTCCAGGGCGTGCACCGGCGCCATGACGGTGGTGGCCCTGGAGACGTCGGGGATCTCCTGCGGCCGGGGGAACCGCAGGTAGGAGACGGTGACGTCGAACAGCCGCCGGGCGTCGGCACCCTGGGCGGGCGCCTCGCCGAGGATCTCGCCGAACGGCAGCCGCTCGTGCTCCCGCAGCCGGCCGACCAGCGCGCGGACGCGCTCGGCGAGCCCGGCCAGGGAGGGGTCGCCCTCCGTGGACACGCGCAGCGGCAGGTTGTTGGCGAACTGGCCGACGGTCTCCCGCTCGGCGTCGGTGCGGCGGTTGAGGAACGGCACCCCCAGGACGACCTCGTCCTCCCGGTGGAAGCGGGCGAGGCACACCCCGAGCGCGGAGACCAGGTAGGGGAAGGGGGACAGTCCCGCTTCGAGGATGCGGGCGACGAACGTCCCGTCGACGGAGAACGAGTGCCGGCCGCGGCCGGGGCGCGCCGCGCCGGACCGCGGGAAGAGCGCGGGCGACACACCGTTCAGGTACTCCCGGAAGAATTCGCGATCTTTCCCGTCCTGCTTTCCGGAAGCCGGTTCCGCATTCTTTCTCAGGTACTCCCAGTACGACGGCGACGCGGCCGTTCCGGATGTCCTCCCCGCCCCGGCCGATGCACCGGACGGCGCGGGGTGCGGCGATTCGGGGGATTTTCCCGATGACGGTGCGGGAGCCGTGCCGGAAAGCGATGCGGATGACGTTCCGGGATTTCTCTTGGAAGATTTTTCGGGAGACGCTTCGGAGGGCGTTTCGGGTGACGTACCGGAACTCGCGCCGGCGGGCGGGACGGCGTCCCGGCCGGCCGAGCGGACCCGGTAGTCGGTGAGTATCCGCAGGGTCAGCGCGTTGAGCGCCCAGGCGTCGGTCACGATGTGGTGCGACGTGAGGACGAGATGGACGGCGGACGGCCCCTCGACGAGGAGTGCCGCACGGTGCAGCGGCCCGCCCCGGACGTCGAGCGGCCGTCCCAGCTCCCGCTCGCACCAGATGCGGGCCGCTTCCCGCGGATCACGCTCGCCGGAGAGGTCGACCGTCTCGAACACCGGGTCCCCGGCATCCACGGCCCCGGACGTCCGGCGGACGCGGGGCATCCCGTCGCCATCCTCCTCGAACCGCAGGCGGAACGCGTCGTGCCCGCGCACCGCGCGCTCCAGGCAGGCGCCGAGCAGCTCCCGGTCGACGGGGCCCTCCAGCCTCTCGTGGACGAGGACGTTGAATTGGCAGTTCCCTGGGGACCGCGCTTCGGCCGCCCAGATATCGCGTTGATAGCCGAGCAATTCGAGGGCTTCGGATTCAGCTGCCATCCCCACGGAAAGCCACTCCTTCGCCTGCCATTCGTGCACGGATGAAAACGGCTCCGGCCAGGCTAGGCGCACCGCCTTTCACGCGGCTACTGCGTGATCGAGTAGGGCAGTTGGGCGAATGCGTAGTGCACGGCACCGGACACCGGGGCGGTACGGGTATCGGCCGTACGGTCTTCGGCCGGGCAGTTCTCCGGCCGGGCGGGGTTACGGCCGTGCGGGGTTACGGCCCAGCGGGACTACGGCCGGGCAGTCCTTCGGCCGTGCGGGGTTACGGCCCTGCGGCTCTTCGGCCGAGGACGGAGCAGCGGACCGTCACACCCGGGGCGCGAGATCCAGTTCCGCCAGGGCGGCCGCCGCTTCGGCGGCATGGTCCGGTGAAGGGCTCTTGGCGAGTGCCCGGTTCAGGTGGAGCCGGGCGGCCTCCCGGTCGCCGCGCAGGCGGGCGGCGAGGCCCAGGCCGATCTCGGCGCGGACCTCGCCCCGGCCGTACGCACGCTCGGCCGCCAGGGCCAGCGCGCGCTCGTACAGTTCCGCCGCCTGCCGGGCGTCGCCGCCCTCCAGCGCGGTCCTGCCGAGCCACATCAGGATCTCCACGGCTTCGGTCCACAGCCCGAGTTCCTCGGCGACGAGCAGTGCCGCGCGGTGCAACCGCCCGGTCCGCGCCTGGTCCCCGTCGCGTTCGGCCACCAGCGCGAGCGCGCGGGTGGCGCGCAGCTGTCCCCAGCGGTCGCCCGACTCCTGGAACAACGCCGCCCCGAGTTCGGCCTGTTCGCGGCCCTCGGCAGGGTTGTGCACCGCCAGTTCCACCAGCGCCGCGGCCTCGCCCCAGCGGTCCCGGGAGCTCCGTGCGCCGGCCAGGCTCGCCGTCAGCAGGCGCCGCCCCTCGCGGTGGCGGCCGTGGCCGAACAGTCCGGTCCCGGTGAACCACCGCAACCGCGCACGCAGCACCGGATCGCCGACGCCCGAGGCGGGGTCCGCGTCCGCGGCGAGCACCGGCGCCGCCTCCGCCGACGAGCTGCGCAGCTCGATGCCGGTCAGCCAGGCACGCGCCACCCGGCAGGCGGCCTCGCTGTCCACCGCCCCGCCGCGTGCCGCCCCGCCGTCCGGGGCCCGCACCTCCACCGCCCCGCCGTCCGGGGCCCCGCCGTCCACCGCCAGCGCCGCGTGGAGCGACCGGCGGGCCTCGGTCAGCCGTCCGCGCAGGAACCAGTACCAGCTCAGCGCGTTGACCAGCCGCACCGCGTACCCGGGTGCGCCGCCCGCGACCGCCAGGTCGAGGGCGCGGCGCAGATTGACGGTCTCCGCGTCCAGTCGCTCCAGGCAGCGCCGCTGGTCCGGGCCGCGCAGCAACTCGGCCTCCCGCTCGGCCTCTTCGGTGTGGCAGCGGACGAACCGCGCCCGCACCGCGGCCTCCTCCCCCGCCTCCGCCAGCCGCTCGCCGCAGTAGGCGGACACCGACTCCAGCAGACGGAACCGGTGTTCCTCGCGCACCACCAGCGAACGGTCCACCAGCCGGGCCAGCAGGTCGGCCACCCGGTCGGCACCCAGATCCGCGTCGGCGCACACCGCCTCGGCGAACGCCAGGGTGCAGCCGTCCGCGTGCACGGCCAGGCGCCGCAGCACGGTCCGCTCGTCCGGGGCGAGCAGCTGCCAGCTCCAGTCGAGCATGCTGCGCAGCGTCTGCTGCCGCTCCGGCAGCCCGCGCACCCGGACCGCGGGGGTCGTCAGCCGGTCCTCCAGGGAGGCGGCGAGCTCGGCGGGGCTCAGGGTCCGCAGCCGCGGCGCCATCAGTTCCAGCGCGAGCGGAATCCCGTCGAGGCGGCGGCAGATGGCGGAGACGGCGGCCGCGTTGTCCGCGTCGAGGGCGAAGCCGGGTGCGGCCGCCGCCGCTCGTTCGACGAAGAGCTCGACGGCGCCCGACCCGGCGACCGCCGCCGCGTCGGCGTGCTCCGGCAGCGAGAGCGGGGGCACCGGGTGGACCAGCTCGCCGGGGATGTCGAGGGCTTCCTGGCTGGTGACCAGCAGGTGCCCCGCGGGGACCGCGGACAGCAGGGCGCCGGCGAGCTGGGCGACCGGTTCGACGAGGTGCTCGCAGTTGTCCAGCAGGATCAGCAGCTGCTTGCCCGCCACCGCCCGGCTCAGCCAGCCCACCAGGTCGTCGAGGTCCGGCTCCGTCGACGCGGTGTCGCACAGGCCCAGGGTGGTGATGACCCGCTCGGCGACGTCGTCCCGGCCCGCGGTGGCGCTGAGTCCGGCGAGTTCGACCAGCCAGACGCCGTCGGCGAACCGCTCGGTCTCCTCCCGCGCCGCGGCGATCGCCAGCCGCGTCTTGCCCACCCCGCCCAGTCCGGTCAGCGTGACGAGCCGGCTGCTCGCACCGGGGCTCAGCCGTGCCCGGACCGCTTCCAGCGCCGCGCGGCGCCCGATCAGCGGGGTCAGCGGCGTGGGCAGATTGGTGCGGCAGGGCGGTGCGTCCACGACGGGGGCGGCAAGCCGGGGTTCCTGACGGAGCATCGCCTCGTGCAGCGCGGAGACCTCGGGTCCGGGCGAGGCACCCAGCTCCTCCGCCAGGTGCCGCCGTAACTCCTGGAAGCTCTGCAGCGCGTCGCCCTGGCGCCCGGCCCGGTAGAGCGCGCGCATGTGGACCGTGCGCAGCCGTTCCCGCAGCGGGTGGCGGACCACCAGCTCACCGAGTTCCGCCGCGAGCGCCACGTGCTCGCCCAGCGCGAGCCGCGCCTCGGCATGGTCCTCGACGACGCCGAGGCGCAGTTCCTCCAGGCGCGCGGCCTCGCCGTGGGCGAACAGGAACTCGGCCACGTCGGCGTAGGCCGGTCCGCGCCAGAGCGCGAGCGCCTCGGCGAACAGGCCCGCCCGCGCCCGCGGCTCCTCGTGCGCGCGGGCGCGCTCGGCCAGTTCCTGGAAGCGGGCCGCGTCGAGTGCGCCGCCGGCGAGCACCAGCCGGTAGCCGGCGGGTTCGCGGACCACCTGCTCCCGGCCCAGCACCCGGCGCAGCTGGGAGACCTTGGTCTGCAGGGTGTTGCTCGAACCGCCCGGCGGACTGCCCGCCCAGAGGTCGTCGATCAGCCGGTCCGCCGGAACGGGGCCGCCCCCGTGCACCAGCAGGTCCGCGAGCAGGGCGCGCACCTTCGCTTCGGGGACCTTGACCGGCCGGCCCCCGGCGTCCCAGACGGCCAGCGGGCCGAGCACCCCGTAACGCATGCCCCGCAGTGTATCTCCGCGTGACCCTCAGGAAATCGTGCGTGACCCTCTGCACAGTGACGGTCAAGGTTCTCGGACTGGACACGATGGGGAGTTCCATGAGCACAACGACCGTACGCAGGGCCGGTGCCCGGGAGTGGGGAGGCCTGGCGGTCCTCTCGTTGCCCACTGTGCTCCTGGGCCTCGACGTCACCGTGCTGTACCTCGCCCTTCCCTCCCTGGCGGAGGACTTGCGCCCGAGCGGCACCGAAGAGCTGTGGATCATGGACGCCTACGGCTTCCTGATCGCCGGCTTCCTGATCACCATGGGCACCCTGGGCGACCGCATCGGCAGGCGCAGGCTGCTGATGATCGGCGCCGCCGCCTTCGGCGTCGTCTCCGTGCTGGCCGCCTGGTCCACCAGCGCCGAGATGCTCATCGCCGCCCGGGCCGCGCTCGGCATCGCCGGGGCCACCCTGATGCCGTCGACCCTGGCGCTGATCAGCAACATGTTCCACGACGAACGCCAGCGTTCGCTGGCCATCGGCGTCTGGGCGACGAGCTTCGCGCTCGGCATGGCGCTCGGCCCGGTGGTCGGCGGCGCGATGCTGAACCACTTCTGGTGGGGCTCGGCGTTCCTCCTCGCCGTCCCGGTCTCCGTCGTGCTGCTGGTGGCCGCGCCCCTGCTGATCCCCGAGTACCGGGCACCGCACAGCGGGCGGTTCGACCTGCTGAGCGTCGTCCTGTCGCTGGCGGCGATCCTGCCAGTGATCTACGCGGTGAAGCGGTTCGCCAAGGACGGGCTGGACCTCCCCACGATCGGCGCCACGGTGCTCGGCGTGGCCTTCGCCGTGGTGTTCGTCAAGCGTCAGGGCAAGCTCGAGAGCCCGCTGCTGGACGTGCGCCTGTTCACCAACCGCACCTTCAGCGCCGCGCTCAGTGTCCTGCTGATCGGGCTCGTCGGTGTCGGCGGCTCCATGCTGCTGATCACTCAGCAGCTCCAGCTCGTCGAGGAGCTTCCCCCCGTCGAGGCCGGGCTGTGGATGGGGCCGCCGGCGCTGATGATGTTCCTGGCCGCGATCGGGGCGCCGCTGGTCGCCCGCCGTGTGCCCCCGGGCATCGTGGTGGCCGTCACGCTGACGCTCTCCATGATCGGTTACGTGCTGCTGACCCTGGTCGGCGCGTCCGGCGGCGTCGCCCTGATGGTGACCGGATTCGGTCTCGTCTACCTGGGGCTGGGGGCGATCGCCGCCCTGGGCACGGACCTCGTGGTCGGCGCCGCGCCGCCGGAGAAGGCGGGTTCGGCCTCGGCGATGTCGGAGACCGTGCAGGAACTGGGCCTCGCGCTGGGCGTGGCGATCCTGGGCAGTCTCGCCACGGCGGTCTACCGCAGCCGCATGGACGGCGAGATCCCCGCGGGCACGCCGACCGACGTCGCGGAGACGGCCGGGGACAGCATCGCGGGCGCCTCGTCGTCGGCGCAGCGGATGCCGGAGGGCTGGTTCGAGACGGCGAAGGAGGCGGCCACCGCCGGTCTGAACACCGCGATGCTCGTCGCCGCTGTCTGCACCCTGGTGCTCGCGTTCCTCTCCGCCGTCGTCCTGCGCCATGTCGGCGTCATCGGAGGCGACGGCGAGCCGCAGGAGGACGACAAGACCGCCACGGCGGAGCCGGCCGGGTCGCAGGTCTGACCGCGGAGCGGGTCGCCCCCCTCGCCCCGGCGCCGGCGGGCGCCCGGTGGCCGAGGGGGCCGCGGCCCGCGCGGGGCGGCGGCCCTCAGTCGCCCGCCTCAGCCACCACGTCCCGGGCCAGTCTGATGAAGGAGCGAAGCGCCGGATGCTGGTTGTTGGAGGCCCAGACCAGATACACCGGCACCGGGGGCGCGTCGAGGATGGGGAGGTAGGCGATCTCCGAGTGCGGGTGCATCCAGGCGGTGGAGGCCGGCGTCACGCCGATGCCGACGCTGGCGGCTATGTACGTCTGCCAGTCGTCGATGGTGTCCACGTCCACCGCCACCACGGGCTGCCGGCCGTCCTGCCACAGGCCGAGGGTGGTGGTTCCGGAGAAGGAGTTGACCACCAGCGGGTGGCTCACGAGATCCGACAGCCGTATCCCGCTCAGGGCGGTCAGCGGGTTGTTGACCGCGACCGCGACCACCCGGGGCTCCATCACGAGGAGTTCCTCGTGCAGGTTCCGGCGCCGGGCGTGGGTCCGCATGATGGCCACGTCCGAGAGTCCGCTGGTGAGACCGCCCGCGGGATCGTCCACCCGCCGCAGGCGCACCTGCACCTCGGGGTTGGTCTCCTGCCATCGGCGCAGGATCTCGCTGGTGTACATGCCGGCCGCCGACCAGGCGTGACCGACCCGCAGGGCGCGCACCTTCTGGAGGTCCGAGCGCAAGGCGTCGTCGAAGGCGGTGACGGCGGCGTCGGCCTTGGCACAGAACGTCTTCCCCGCCACGGTGGGCTGCACCCCCTCCGCGGAGCGCTCCAGCAGGGGCTGTTTCACCTGCCGCTCCAGTTCGGCGAGCCGGCGGGAGACCGCGGACTGCGCCATGTGCAGGCGGGCGGCCGCCTTCGAGATGCTCCCTTCCTCGACCGCCATGAGGAAGGTGCGCAGGTGGTGGACTCCCACGGCCATGACGCTGGTTCCCTTTCACTGAAGAGTTCAGATGAGCGGGTGGAACCCGTCCTGGCACAGGTCCGGTGCGGACGGGGGCGCGCTGCGCAAGTCGACGGGACGGAGTACGGCGTCAGCGGTCGGTCGGGTTTCCGTACGCGCTCCTTTCCCTGTCGGACCGGCGGCCGGATCGGCGCCCGGAAGGGCTCCTTTCCGCGCCCGTCCGGCACCCGCCGGCCGGGCACCTTTTCGTAACCGCCGGTCGGGCCCTATTTCGTACCCGCCGGTCGATATTGCGGGCGCCTGCGCCGGGCATGACATTCACCCGCCACCGGATTTCTCCCGGTCGCGCTTTCTCCGCACTTTCTTCATGAGCGACAGAGGCGGACGGAATCCGGGACCGCTCCCCAGGCCGGAAATGACCCCGCCGATTGTCCGGTACGGTGCGCCCGAAAGGCACACCGCCGGGAACCGCCGGCCGGGCCCGCCCCGCCACGCCGGTTGCACGTGTCATGGCGCAATCAAAAAAATGGGGGTGGGGCGGCAGCATCCGCTTCCGGAGGGTCACATGGAGCGATCCCCGGCATCCGGCCCGCCCAAGGAGGACGGACGGTGATTCACAGCCGGGAACGCCCGGGACCGGGAGAGTTTACCCGGCCATTACCGTTGCCTCGGGCAGCCTTCCACCCGTCACGACTCCGACCACGGGCCGTGACGGCCCGTGGTCGGTGACGGTGCGGATTCGCCTCTTCCGGGTGGAGGAGGCCGACGGGTTATCCCCTCATGACCGGAATGGCATGCCGAATCACGGCCGGACGCACGCCGCCGAGCGCGGCGAACAGGATGCCCGTCACCGACGGATACGGAGCTCACTGTCGCGGGACAACACATGGGGGGTACCTCCGTGGACACCGGCCGGCTCGAGCATTCGGGAAACGCTGGACGACGGCACCGCCAGCGTGTGCCCACTAAGGTCACACTCACCAGTGTGACTGGTGCTTTTTAAGGGTTCAACAGCGCCCCATTGAAGGGCCGATAAACTACTGGCCCGGATGGTAAGGGGTGATCCCCCGGATCGGCTTTACTCCGCAGGTCGGGACGCGGTGGCGGGCCGAAAGGAACGCGGGCGCCCAATCGCGGGTCCTATTCACGTGGCGGAAAGCGAACGGCTGTGCGCCTCGGTCGCCGATCCTCCTGGCCGCACCCCGCGCGCCCCGCGCACCCCCGGCGCGGCCGGGGGGCGCACCCGGCCGGGCGGCGGACCGTCCGCCGGGCTCGTGTGTGACACCGGCGGGCGAGGACGGCGACCGTACCGCGCCGGCCGGCCTACAGACCGGCCGCCGACGAAGAGGACCCCTCCGCCCCGCGCACACGCGGGACGGAGGGGTCCTCCGGAAGTGGAGCCTAGGGGAGTCGAACCCCTGACATCTGCCATGCAAAGACAGCGCTCTACCAACTGAGCTAAGGCCCCGGAAAGGGAGTGCACCAAGCGACGGTCCGGTTGCCCGTCCGTCACCGTGCCCAAGAGTAGCGGGTCACCCCCGTGATCCTGCAAAAGGATTGGAGGTACGGGACTCCCCATGGGCCTCCCGGTGGACGACCACGCTCCGTAGGATGCTCCCGAGGTTCGCAGCAGCGAAGCCGCTTGGGGAAGCGATGGGGAGACGCAATGGACGCAGCACAGCAGGAGACGACCGCGAGAGCCAGGGAACTGCAGCGCAGCTGGTACGGGGAACCGCTGGGCGCACTGTTCCGCAGGCTCATCGACGACCTGGGCCTCAACCAGGCACGTCTCGCGGGCGTCCTCGGCCTGTCGGCTCCGATGCTCTCCCAGCTGATGAGCGGCCAGCGCGCCAAGATCGGCAACCCGGCCGTGGTGCAGCGGGTCCAGGCACTGCAGGAGCTCGCGAGTCAGGTCGCCGACGGCAGCGTCAGCGCGGTGGAGGCGACGAGCCGGATGGAGGAGATCAAGAAGTCGCAGGGCGGCTCGGTCCTCACCGGCACCGGCCAGTCCACCGGCACCTCCGGGGCGCCGACCGTGCGCCGGGTCGTCCGCGAGATCCAGTCGCTGCTGCGCTCGGTCTCCGCGGCCGGCGACATCATCGACGCGGCCGACTCCCTCGCCCCCACCCACCCCGAACTGGCAGAGTTCCTCAGGGTGTACGGCGCGGGCCGCACGGCGGACGCCGTCGCGCACTACGAGGCGCACCAGAACTGAGCGAGGCGCACGCCTCCACGAGGGAACCGGGAGCTGGCTCAGCACCATGGGTGAGGTCTTCGCTGGTCGGTACGAACTGATCGACCCGATCGGGCGCGGCGGGGTCGGCGCGGTCTGGCGTGCCTGGGACCACCGGCGGCGGCGCTACGTGGCGGCCAAGGTGCTGCAGCAGAGCGACGCGCACACCCTGCTGCGCTTCGTGCGCGAGCAGGCGCTGCGCATCGATCACCCGCACGTCCTCGCGCCGGCGAGCTGGGCCGCGGACGACGACAAGGTCCTGTTCACGATGGATCTGGTCGGCGGGGGCTCGCTGGCCCACGTCATCGGCGACTACGGACCGCTGCCCGCCCGCTTCGTGTGCGGCCTCCTCGACCAGCTGCTCGCCGGACTGGCCGCGGTGCACGCCGAGGGCGTCGTGCACCGTGACATCAAGCCGGCCAACATCCTGATGGAGGCCACCGGGACGGGGCGGCCGCACCTGCGCCTGTCCGACTTCGGCATCTCCATGCGCAAGGGCGAACCGCGGCTGACGGAGACCAACTACGTGGTCGGCACGCCCGGTTACTTCGCCCCGGAGCAGATGCTCGGCGCGGAGCCCGACTTCACCGCCGACCTGTTCGCGGTCGGTCTGGTCGGCCTCTACCTCCTCGAAGGCCGCAAGCCGGACTCCCAGGCCCTGATCGAGCACTTCGCCCGGCACGGCACCCCCGGAGCGCCGCAGGGCATCCCCGAGCCCCTGTGGCAGGTCCTCGCCGGGTTGCTCCAGCCCGACCCCCAGGCCCGGTTCCGGACGGCCACGGGCGCGCGCAAGGCCCTCAGCGCGGCCGTGGAGGCGCTGCCGGACACCGGGCAGGCGGAGGAGCCGGTCGAGATCTTCGACCAGATCGGCCCGCTGCCCGCGGGCTTCGGCCCGGCGGGCCCCGAACGGGACACGGCCCCGGCCGCCCCCGAGCGGCCGTCCGCGCCCGCACCCGCGGCCTCACACACCGGCAGCTTCCACCTGGCGCCTCCTCCGCGGACCTCTCCCCAGCCGTCCGCCCCGCAGCAGGCGCCCGTGCAGCAGGCCGCGCCGTACGCCCCCGTCCACGCGGAACCCGCTCCGGCACCCGCCCCCGCGCACCAGGAGCCGACGGCACCCGTGCGGTACGAGCAACCGCAGACGCGCGCCTACACGGCGCAGCAGCCGCCCGTCCCGGCGGCACCCGCCCCTGCCCCGCCCGGCCGCCCCCGCCCGGGGCCGCCTCCGAAGGTGGCGGTCCCGGTTCTCCTCGTCGCGCTGCTCTGCTTCGCCGTGGGTTTCTGGGCCCTGACCCGGATCTGACCCGGATCTGCCCCCGGTCCGTCCCGGGGGGCCGTTCCCCGGGTCCGGTCCGGTGCCTGCTCCGGCATCAGCGCAAGAGCGGCCGCCCCGGAAGGCGGCCGGCCGCGCCCGAGCCGCCCCCGGCGGCCGGGCTCCGGCGCGGTCCCGCTGCCCGGCCGGCCGAAGCCACCCCCGGCTCCGCCCCCGGGTGCCGGGCGGCCCGGTCCTGGGCCTCGTCCGGCACCTCCCGCCTGACACATCCCGCCCGGCGCGCGACGCCCGGCACGCACTCTCCCGGCTACCGCTGGGAGGTGCCCCCATGCCGCGTCGTCGGAGTCGTCCGAGTACGGCCCGGTACGCGGATGATCCTCCGGCCGTGCGATCGCACGCACCGGACGCCGCGCGCCCCGCCCTCCGGGCGGACGGCGCCATGTGCCGGAGACGGCCTACTGCCCGGGCGGCGGGCCGAACCCTCCGTACCCGTGCCCCTGGCCCGGACCGTCCTGCGCGGACGCCCGGTGCGCGGACGCCCCCTGCCCCTGCGGGTAGCCGTATCCGGCGGGCCCGCCGGCAGGGGCACCGCCCGGCACGGCCTGTGCCTGGGCGGGGAGCGCCACCGGGTCCTGCCCGCGGGCGGCGGCGCCGCGGCGGGCGAGCAGCGTCCAGAGCCCGAGCGCGAGCACCAGGAGCGTGCCCGTGCCGATGCCGGCGGCGGCCACCACGCGCATGGTCGCGCCGTCCGCCTCCTCGGCGGCGTTCCTGCCGCTGTCCGCGGCCTCCCGGTCGTCGTCGGTGACCTGGAAGTCGCCCGCCGGACCGTCGTAGGCGGGACCGCTGCGGGCGTCGCCCTCCACGTTCACCCGCAGCGTCAGCGGCAGCGGCCCGTCCCCGAACTCCCCGGCGATCTCCGGGCTGAGGGTGACCGAGAGGTAGTACCAGCCGGCGAACCTCATGGCGCTGACGGTGCTGTCGGAGTCGTAGCGGTTCTCGTGGGCGACGGGCGGCAGCGGGTCGAGGGCCAGCGTCTTCTGCTTGCCGTCGTAGTAGACGCCGGACTCCTCGTCCACCAGACCGAGCGCCGGGTTGTGCAGCGCGACGACGAGCGCGTTGCTGACGCTCCCGGGGTCGGCAGCCGTGCTGCTGCCGAGGTCGGCGCTGACGAACAGCTGCCTGCCCCAGTCGACGGGCACCCGGTAGAAGAGGGTGCGGCCCGGCCGGATCTCGTCCTGCCACTCGCCCTGCGTGAGGCCGGTGGCGTCGTGGAAGCCGTTGCCGCCCGCCCGTGCGACCGGACCGCCGGCCGGCGCGGCGGGCGAGGCGGACGGCCAGTTATCGGGCGCCGCGGTGGGCCCCTGCCCGCTCAGACCCGGTTCCGTGACGAAGCGGATCTCCACCTCCCACGGCTCGGGCGACGCGGCGGCCTCGCCCTTGCGCTCCAGCAGCACGTAGTAGGTGCCCGCCTCCTGGCAGGTGCTGCTCTCCTTGTCGACCCGGCGGCTCGCGTAGTCGGCCACCGGACGCGGGAAGGCGGCCGAGCCGAAGCGGGCCTCGCCCTCGCTGCACGCGGTGCCCGAGCGGTTCTCGACGCTGACCGACAGCTCGTCCGCGTAGGTCACCGCGGTCGCGGGCTCCGGGACGGCGACCGCGGACACGTAGGCGTTCGACACGGCGTCGAGGTCGATGCGGTAGTAGCGCTTCTCGCCGGCCCCGATGCGGTCCTTGTACACCGAACCGGCTTGCAAGGAGGGCCCGTTCGTGTTCACGGCGGTCCCGCTCACGGGCTTCGCCGCGCGGTCGAACGCGTACGGACCGGGCTCCGGGGCCGCGGCGGCCGGGGCCGGCAGCACGGCCACCGCGCAGGCCGCCGCGATACCGGCCAGCGCCGGCCGTGTCCTGCCGCGCTGCCTCTTCACGCGCTTCTCCTCGTGCTCGATGGGTCCGGCCGGGCGCCCGCAGCACACCCGGAGTGCGCCGTGGCCGCCGTCCCGCGCCGCGCCGTGGCCGCCGTCGGGACAGCGCCGCCGCCCACCGCGGCCGTCGCGGCGCCGGACCATCCTGCCCCGGATCCGGGGGCGCTGTCTCGGCCCCCGGCCGAATCACCCCTCTTGTCCCCCGACCCGCCGTTCCCGGCGGTCACGACGGACCCGTCCCGCGAGGCCCGGCCCGCTCCCCGCCGAACCCGAACCCGGGCGCGGGCACGGCACAGGCCCGGGCACAGGCGCGGCACGGGCACGGACACCCCGACTGCGTGACGGCGGCACCGCCACCGGGCCGCCGTACGGCCCGCCCGCGGCGTTCCGGCGCCCCGTCCGGGGGAAGGGGCGGCGGAGGGCGGCGGTGGCGCCCCGGGGCGCGATCACGGGGACGCCGATCGCGGCCAGGCGCCGCGCCGCGGCGGCCGTCCCGCTCCCACCGGGCCCCCGGGAGCCGCGCTTTGCTTCAGCAAGCAAAGAATTCGCCTTGGCGAACTCGCGGGGATCGCGTCACGTCACGGCACCGGCGGGCCTGCGACGGCGGGCGCGAACGGCACGGAGCCCCGGCCGCGTGCGCGGCCGGGGCTCCGGTTCCAGGACTGTGCGTCTCAGACACCCGAACCTGCGGGCACGGAGTCGGTCGCCTCCGTCCACAGATCCTGCTCGGCGCGATCCGCCTGGATCTGGCGGTACACGAGGAGCCCGCCGATGGCGGCCAGTGCGACCAGGAGGAGCTTCTTCACCGCGCGACCTCGTCTTTCCTTGACGTATGAGGACTTCTGGCGCCCGACTATACACACCGGCCGATACCGATCGGTGACCTGCGTGCACCGCCCCGCCGCGCCCCCACAACCCCAACTCCGTCCCCGGGAAACGGGATCGCCCCGCAAGCGGAACCCCGTCCGGCCGGCCCGCCGGACCGGACACGGCCGGACACGACAGAGGCCCCCGACCGTCTCCGGTCGGGGGCCTCTGCACTGGTGGGGCTAACAGGATTTGAACCTGTGGCCTCATCCTTATCAGGGATGCGCTCTAACCAACTGAGCTATAGCCCCTCCGCGCTGCGCGCTGACCTCTGAAGATTAGCGCACCCACCGTGCAGCGCCAAAATCGGAATCCGAGGACCCCGGCGGAGCGCTACTCGTCCTCGGCGAGCGTGAGCTCCACACCGCCCACGAAACCGGCGGAGAGGTTGTAGATGAAGGCTCCGAGCGTGGCCAGGGCTGTGGCCAGCACCACATCGATCACCGCGACGACGGACGTGAAGACCAGCACCCGCGGCAGCGACAGGAACGACTGGAGGTCGAATCCGTTGCTGTCGCCGGAACCGGTGGCGTCGCTGATCTGACCGCCCACGGTGGAGAAGACGCCCATCGCGTCCATGACCATCCACAGCACCGCGGCCGCGACCACGGTGCAGATGCCCAGGGCGATGGAGAGCAGGAAGCTGACCTTCATCACCGACCACGGGTCGGCCTTGGCCACCCGCAGCCGCGCCTTGCGGGTGCGCGGCGTCGTGCTGGCGCCCGTACGCGGCCTGCGCACGGCGCCCGAGCCCTGACGGCCGGCCTGCTGCTGCCTGCCGTCCTGGGCGCCGCCGGGCGAGGGATACGCCTGCGGCGGGTGGTACGGCTGGCCCGCCTGCTGCGGAGCAGGCTGCTCGCCGCCGAACATCTGGTACTGGGGCTGCCCGCCCCTGGTGTCGGTCACCGTAGTCCCCCTGTCGTCAGCGGTGGGGTGCCCACCCTGGGAGTCCGCGGCAGGGCCACGGGCACCGTTCGCTCCGGAATTGGCCGCTCCGGCGCCCGTGGCTCCACTCACGCTCTACTCCTCGTGCTCCCCTGCCGAGGACGGGGTGCCCTCGGCTGCCGTCTCGGCACTCTCGCCGTCGACCGGCTCGACCCCGTCGACCTCTTCGGCCTCGCGGCCCGCCTCGGCGTTGCGTGCGATGCCGACGACGGCATCGCGCTTGCCCAGGTTGATCAGTTGGACGCCCATGGTGTCACGGCCCGTCTCCCTGACTTCGTTGACTCGCGTACGGATCACACCGCCGCCCAGCGTGATGGCGAGGATCTCGTCCGTCTCCTCGACCACCAGCGCGCCGACGAGCGATCCGCGGTCCTCCACGATCTTCGCAGCCTTGATGCCGAGACCGCCACGCCCCTGGACGCGGTACTCGTCGACCGGGGTCCGCTTCGCGTACCCGCCGTCGGTCGCGGTGAAGACGAACGTACCGGTCCGCACCACGTTCATCGAGAGCAGTTCGTCTCCCTCGCGGAAACTCATGCCCTTGACGCCCGAGGTGGCCCGTCCCATCGGCCGCAGCGCCTCGTCCGTCGCCGTGAAGCGGATCGACTGCGCCTTCCTGCTGATGAGGAGCAGATCGTCCTCGGCCGAGACCAGTTCGGCCCCGATCAGCTCGTCGTCGGCGCCCGACTCGGTCTCGCGGAGGTTGATCGCGATGACACCGCCGGAGCGCGGCGAGTCGTAGTCCTTCAGCGGTGTCTTCTTGACCAGGCCTGCCTTGGTGGCGAGCACCAGGTACGGAGCGGCCTCGTAGTCGCGGATCGCGAGGATCTGCGCGATCTGCTCGTCGGGCTGGAAGGCCAGCAGGTTGGCGACGTGCTGGCCGCGGGCGTCCCGGCCGGCGTCCGGCAGCTCGTACGCCTTCGCCCGGTACACCCGGCCCTTGTTGGTGAAGAACAGCAGCCAGTGGTGGGTGGTGGAGACGAAGAAGTGGTCGACGATGTCGTCCTCCTTCAGCTTCGTGCCGCGCACCCCCTTGCCGCCGCGCTTCTGGGACCGGTAGTCGTCGGTCTTGGTGCGCTTCACATAGCCGCCACGCGAGATGGTGACGACGATGTCCTCCTCGGCGATCAGGTCCTCGATGGACATGTCGCCGTCGAACGGCACCAGCTTGGAGCGGCGGTCGTCGCCGAACTTGTCGACCAGCGCGGTGAGTTCCTCGCTGATGATGGCGCGCTGCTTCTCCGGCGAGGCCAGGATCGCGTTGTACTCGTTGATCTTGGCCTGGAGCTCGTCGTGCTCCTGGATGATCTTCTGGCGCTCCAGGGCGGCGAGCCGGCGGAGCTGCATCTCCAGGATGGCGTTGGCCTGGATCTCGTCGATCTCCAGGAGGTCCATCAGGCCGCCGCGGGCGACGTCGACGGTGTCGCTGCGCCGGATCAGCGCGATGACCTCGTCGATGGCGTCCAGGGCCTTGAGCAGGCCGCGCAGGATGTGCGCCCGCTCCTCGGCCTTGCGCAGCCGGAAGCGGGTGCGCCGGACGATGACCTCGACCTGGTGGGTCACCCAGTGGCGGATGAACGCGTCCAGCGAGAGGGTGCGCGGCACGCCGTCGACCAGCGCCAGCATGTTGGCGCCGAAGTTGGTCTGCAGGTCGGTGTGCTTGTAGAGGTTGTTCAGCACGACCTTCGCGACCGCGTCGCGCTTGAGCACGATGACCAGGCGCTGACCGGTGCGCGAGGAGGTCTCGTCGCGGACGTCGGCGATGCCGCCGATCTTCCCGTCCTTCACCAGGTCGGCGATCTTCTGGGCAAGGTTGTCCGGGTTGACCTGGTACGGGAGCTCGGTGACCACCAGGCACTGGCGGTTCTGGATCTCCTCGACCTCGACGACCGCGCGCATCGTGATGGAGCCGCGGCCGGTGCGGTACGCCTCCTCGATGCCCTTGCGCCCCACGACGAGGGCGCCCGTCGGGAAGTCGGGGCCCTTGATCCGCTCGATCAGCGCGTCGAGCAGCTCCTCGTGGGTGGCCTCCGGGTGGTCCAGCGCCCACTGGGCGCCGGCCGCGACCTCGCGCAGGTTGTGCGGCGGGATGTTGGTGGCCATGCCGACGGCGATACCGGCGCTGCCGTTGACCAGCAGGTTCGGGAACCGGGCCGGCAGGACCGTCGGCTCCTGGTTGCGGCCGTCGTAGTTGTCCTGGAAGTCGACGGTCTCCTCGTCGATGTCCCGGAGCATCTCCATGGACAGCGGCGCCATCTTGCACTCGGTGTAGCGCATGGCGGCGGCCGGGTCGTTGCCCGGGGAGCCGAAGTTCCCGTTCGAGTCGACCAGCGGCATCCGCATCGACCACGGCTGCGCGAGGCGCACCAGGGCGTCGTAGATCGAGGAGTCGCCGTGCGGGTGGTACGTGCCCATCACGTCGCCGACGACGCGGGCGCACTTGTAGAAGCCCTTCTCGGGCCGGTAGCCGCCGTCGTACATCGCGTACAGCACACGGCGGTGGACGGGCTTCAGCCCGTCACGGACGTCGGGCAGCGCACGGGACACGATGACGGACATCGCGTAGTCGAGGTACGAGCGCTGCATCTCGGTCTCGAGACCGACCGGCTCGATCCGCATCTGCGGACCCTCTTCTTCGGTGGTCACGGGGGTGGGGTTGTCCCCGCCGGGGGCGGGGGAGGTCTCGTCGGCCATTGCTGGTCTTCGGTCCTTTCGTGCGGTCAGCTGAGACCGACTCAGATGTCGAGGAAGCGGACGTCCTTGGCGTTGCGCTGGATGAACGAGCGCCGCGCCTCGACGTCCTCGCCCATCAGCACCGAGAACAGGTCGTCGGCCTGGGCCGCGTCGTCCAGCGTGACCTGGCCGAGCACGCGGTGCTCCTGGTCCATGGTGGTCACCCGCAGTTCCTCGGCGTTCATCTCGCCGAGGCCCTTGAAGCGCTGGATCGAGTCCTCCTTGATGCGCTTGCCGGCCTGCTTGCCCATCTCGACCAGGGCGTCGCGCTCACGGTCCGAGTACGCGTACTCGAAGTCGTCCCGGCCCCACTTGATCTTGTACAGCGGCGGGCGGGACAGGAAGACGTGACCGGCCTCGACCAGCGGCCGCATGAAGCGGAACAGGAAGGTCAGCAGCAGGGTGTTGATGTGCTGGCCGTCGACGTCGGCGTCCGCCATCAGGATGATCTTGTGATAGCGCAGCTTCTCGATGTCGAAGTCCTCGTGGACCCCGGTGCCGAAGGCCGAGATCAGCGCCTGGACCTCGGTGTTCTGCAGGATCTTGTCGATGCGCGCCTTCTCGACGTTCAGGATCTTGCCGCGGATCGGCAGGATGGCCTGGTACATCGGGTTGCGGCCGGACTTGGCCGAACCGCCGGCGGAGTCTCCCTCGACGATGAAGATCTCGCACTTGGTCGGGTCGTTGGACTGGCAGTCGCTCAGCTTGCCGGGCAGCGAGGCCGACTCCAGCAGCCCCTTGCGGCGGGTCAGGTCGCGCGCCTTGCGGGCCGCGACCCGGGCGGTGGCCGCCTGGATCGCCTTGCGGATGATGTCCGCGGCCTCGTTCGGGTTGCGGTCGAACCAGTCGGTCAGGTGCTCGTGGACGACCTTCTGCACGAAGGTCTTCGCCTCGGTGTTGCCCAGCTTGGTCTTCGTCTGGCCCTCGAACTGGGGCTCGCCCAGCTTGACCGAGATGATCGCCGTCAGACCCTCGCGGACGTCCTCGCCGGAGAGGTTGTCGTCCTTCTCGCGCAGCAGCTTCTTGTCCCTGGCGTAGCGGTTGACCAGGCCCGTCAGCGCGGCGCGGAAGCCCTCTTCGTGGGTGCCGCCCTCATGCGTGTGGATGGTGTTCGCGAAGGAGTACACGCCCTCGGTGTACTGCGAGTTCCACTGCATCGCGATCTCGACCGAGAGCATCCGCTCCTTGTCCTCGGCCTCCACGTCGATCACGGTCGGGTGGATCAGCTCGCCCTTGCGGGAGTTGAGGTACTTCACGAAGTCGACGATGCCGCCCTCGTAGTGGTACGTCACCGTCCGCGCCGGCTGCTCCTCGGCCGTCTCGGCGGCGTCCGGGTCGTCGGCGTTCATCGTCGCCTTGGCCGACTCGCGCTCGTCGGTCAGCGTCAGGGTGAGGCCCTTGTTGAGGAAGGCCATCTCCTGGAAGCGCCGGGCGAGCGTCTCGAAGGAGTACTCGGTGGTCTCGAAGACGTCCGGGTCCGCCCAGAAGGTGACGGTCGTGCCGGAGTCCTCGACCTCCTCGTGCTTGGCGAGGGGCGCGGTGGGGACGCCGAGCTTGTAGTCCTGGGTCCAGCGGTACCCGTCGCGCTTGATCTCCACGGAGACCTTGGTGGACAGGGCGTTCACCACGGAGACGCCGACGCCGTGCAGACCGCCGGAGACGGCGTACCCGCCGCCGCCGAACTTGCCGCCCGCGTGCAGGACGGTGAGGACGACCTCGACGGCGGGCTTCTTCTCCACCGGGTGGATGTCGACCGGGATGCCCCGGCCGTTGTCGACGACGCGCACGCCGCCGTCGGCCAGGATCGTGACGTCGATCGTGTCCGCGTGCCCGGCGAGGGCCTCGTCGACGGAGTTGTCGACGACCTCCTGCACCAGGTGGTGCAGGCCGCGCTCTCCGGTCGACCCGATGTACATGCCGGGGCGCTTGCGGACCGCGTCGAGGCCCTCGAGGACCGTGATCGCGCTGGCGTCGTACGAGGCGCCGGCCTCGCCGCTCCCACCGGCAGTGTTGGACGGGATGTTCTCGTTGGGGTTGCCGGAATCGGCCACGAAGCGCCCTTTCTGGCACAGCACAGGCCGTTCTCCGGGGTAGCGGGACCGGCTGCGTCGTTCGGCTGCTAATCGACGTGTCCCGCCGGGAGGCGGGATTGTCCACCAGTCTACCGGTACCGGCGACACGAATGGGGGTTTGCCGGTAGCTGAGTACGCATGTGCCGCCCTCAACCGCCTCCGTCCGACTCCCCATATCCGGGAAGGGGCTCCAAGAGGCTCACAGCGGCTTTGAGCGCTTCGGCCTGTCAACCCTCCGCTACCCAGAGGGACGCCCCGTCGGTCCCGGCACTTCCACCCCGTCACACGAGCCCCGGAGCACGGCCCCGGAGGGTCCGGATCAGGGGTGCGCCGGCCCGCCGGACCGCCGTGCCGGCCGGCCCCGGACCGGCCTCCCGCCTGCCAGCCTGCCGCGCCCGTCCGCGTACGGCCCGCAGGAGCCGGGGCCCCGCCCGGGTCCCTGCGCACGCGCCCCGCTCAGCCGTAGGTGTCGCCGGGGCCGGTGCTGCCCGGCGCCCGCAGCGGTCCCCAGCGGCGCTGCGGTCCACCCGGTCCCAGCACCTTGATCGCGCGGACCGTCCCGTGCCCGAGGTCCTCGTTGAGGCGGGCGACCAGCCGCGGCGCGAGCAGCCGCAGCTGCGTCGCCCAGGCCGTGGAGTCGCACTGCACCGTCAGCAGCCGCTCGTCGGGGGCCTCGTCGTAGCGCAGCGGCACGCAGTGGTTGGCGAGATCGTCGCCGACGATCTGGGGCCAGCGGCCCATCACCCCGCCGACGGCGGCCGGCGTCTCCCAGCCCCGCTCCGTGATCAGGCGGTTGATCGCCGCGCCCAGCGGCAACGGGTCGCGGCCGTCGGCGCGCGCCCCGGAGCGCAGCCCGCCGCCGCGCCTGGCCTGCTTCTTCTGCTGCGCGGCCGCTCCGCGCGCCCGTGCCTGCTCCTTGGCGGCCCGCAGCGCGACCCTGGCCAGGTCCACCCCGGAGGGCTCCGGGGCGGACGGCTGCGGAGCGGCCCGCTGCTCGTCCCCGCTCATACCCGCGTCACCTCTCCGTCCGTCACCGCGTACCGCGAGCCGCTGAGCACGCCGGGCACGTCGTCGTCGACCGCCGCGGTGACCAGGACCTGCTCCCCGGGCGCCACCAGTTCGGCCAGCCGCTCCCGCCGCCGGGCGTCCAGCTCGGCGAAGACGTCGTCGAGCACGAGCACCGGCTCGTTCCCCTCGGCGCGCAGCAGGTCGTACGAGGCGAGCCGCAGCGCCAGCGCGCAGGACCACGACTCCCCGTGGCTCGCGTACCCCTTGGCGGGCAGGCGGCCCAGTCCCAGCAGCAGGTCGTCGCGGTGGGGCCCCACCAGCGTCACGCCCCGCTCGATCTCCTGCTTGCGGGCCCCGGCGAGGGCCTCGGTCAGCTGCCCGTAGAACTCCTCGCGGCTGTGCGCCTCGCCCGGGGCGCCGGCGGAGGAGCGGTACTCCAGCACGACCGGCCCGCCGCCGGGCGCCAGGGACTCGTACGCCTTGTCGGCGAGCGGCTGCAGGGTGGCGATCAGGTCCGCCCGCTGGGCGAGCACCTCGGCCCCGGTACGGGCCAGGTGCTGGTCCCAGACGTCGAGCGTGGACATGTCCATCGACCGCCCGCCGTGCCGCCGGGCCATGGCGGCCGACTTCAGCAGGGTGTTGCGCTGCTTGAGCACCCGGTCGTAGTCGGAGCGGACGCCCGCCATCCGCGGGGAGCGCGCGGTGACCAGGTCGTCGAGGAACCGGCGCCGCTCGCCCGGGTCGCCCTTGACCAGGGCGAGGTCCTCCGGAGCGAACAGCACCGTACGCACGATGCCGAGCACGTCACGCGGTCTGACCTGGGAGGACCTGTTGATGCGCGCCCGGTTCGCCTTGCCGGGGTTGAGTTCGAGCTCGATCAGCTGGGAGCGCTCGCCCTGGGTGACCGCGGCCCGGATCACCGCGCGCTCGGCGCCCATGCGCACCAGCGGGGCGTCCGAGGAGACCCGGTGGCTGGAGAGGGAGGCGAGATACCCGACGGCCTCGACGAGGTTGGTCTTGCCCTGCCCGTTCGCCCCCACGAAGGCGGTGACGCCCGGATCGAGGGGAACCTCGACCCGGGCGTACGAGCGGAAGTCGGCCAGCGACAGATGCGTGACGTGCATGGTGGTGCGCCGACCTTCCCCCGGCGGCCGTGCACCGCCGTGCACAGCCTGTGGATTACTTCTTGCTCTCCACCGCGTGGCCACCGAACTGGTTGCGCAGCGCGGCGATCATCTTCATCTGCGGGGAGTCGTCCTGGCGCGAGGCGAACCGGGCGAACAGCGAGGCGGTGATCGCGGGCAGCGGGACGGCATTGTCGATGGCCGCCTCCACCGTCCAGCGGCCCTCCCCGGAGTCCTGGGCGAAACCGCGGAGCTGGTCCAGGTGCTCGTCCTCGTCCAGCGCGTTCACCGCGAGGTCGAGCAGCCAGGACCGGATGACCGTGCCCTCCTGCCAGGAGCGGAAGACCTCGCGGACGTCGGTGACCGAGTCGACCTTCTCCAGCAGCTCCCAGCCCTCGGCGTAGGCCTGCATCATCGCGTACTCGATGCCGTTGTGGACCATCTTGGCGAAGTGGCCGGCGCCGACCTTGCCCGCGTGGACGGAGCCGAACTCGCCCTCGGGCTTGAGAGCGTCGAAGACCGGCTGGACCTTCGCCACGTGCTCGGCGTCGCCGCCGTACATCAGGGCGTAGCCGTTCTCCAGGCCCCAGACACCGCCCGAGACGCCGCAGTCGACGAACCCGATGCCCTTGATGCCCAGCTCGACGGCGTGCTTCTCGTCGTCCGTCCAGCGGGAGTTGCCGCCGTCGACGACGATGTCGCCGGGGGACAGCAGCTCGGCCAGCTCGTCGATGGTGGACTGGGTCGCGGCGCCCGCCGGGACCATGACCCAGACGACACGCGGGCCCTTGAGCTTGCCCACGAGCTCCTCGAGGCTGTGGACGTCCGCGACATCCGGGTTGCGGTCGTAGCCGATGACGGTGTGACCTGCGCGGCGGATGCGCTCGCGCATGTTGCCGCCCATCTTGCCGAGGCCGACGAGACCGAGCTCCATCTGAGATTCCTCAATCGTTGTGTGCCGATTCCTACCCGCGTCCGAGCCTACGCCCGGACGCGGGTGCACACCTGTGGGGTCACGCGCTCAGAAGCCGCTGATCAGCCGCTCAGACGCACGGGCATGATCAGGTACTTGTAGGCCTCGTCCGCCTCGGCGTCCATCGCGGGCCGGCCGCTCAGCAGCGCGGGCTTCGTGGAGGTCGTGAAGGAGAGCTGGGCCACCGGCGAGTCGATCGCGCTGAGGCCGTCGAGCAGGAACGTCGGGTTGAAGGCGATCGAGATGTCGTCGCCGTCCAGCTCGGCGTCGACCCTCTCCACAGCCTGTGCGTCGTCGCTGGAGCCCGCTTCGAGGATCAGCACGCCCTTCTCGAAGCTCAGGCGCACCGGGGTGTTCCGCTCGGCGACGAGGGCCACGCGCTTGACGGCCTCGACGAACGGCGCGGTCTCGATGACCGCCACCGAGTT
The DNA here is from genome assembly GCF_014489615.1 of Streptomyces genisteinicus. GTDB lineage: Bacteria > Actinomycetota > Actinomycetes > Streptomycetales > Streptomycetaceae > Streptomyces > Streptomyces genisteinicus. The sequence goes on along the minus strand of NZ_CP060825.1, from coordinate 3,618,134 downwards.
GAACTCGGTCGGGAAGAGGGTGCGGTACTTCGGCAGGTCGCCCTCGAGCAGCCGGGTGGTGGTGCGGCGGCCGGCGCCCTCGAAACCGATCAGGCCCTCACCGGCTCCGGAGCCGGACAGCGCCAGGGTGACCGTGTCACCGCTGGTCAGCGCCTTCGCGGTGTCGAGGAGCGTCTTGGCGGGCACCAGGGCGACGGCGGACGCCTCCGGGTTCTCCGGCTTCCACAGGAACTCGCGGACCGCGAAGCGGTAGCGGTCGGTGGAGGCCAGCGTGACCGTGTCGCCCTCGATCTCGATGCGCACGCCGGTGAGGACGGGCAGCGTGTCGTCGCGGCCGGCGGCGATGGCGACCTGGGCGGCGGCGGAGGCGAAGACCTCACCGGGCACGGTGCCGGTGGCCGTCGGCATCTGGGGAAGGGCCGGGTACTCCTCCACCGGCAGGGTGTGGAGGGTGAAGCGGGAGGAGCCGCAGACGACGGTCGCCCGTACACCGTCTGTGGAGATCTCCACGGGACGGTTGGGGAGCGCGCGGCAGATGTCGGCCAGCAGGCGGCCGGAGACGAGGACGGTGCCGTCCTCGTCGACCTCGGCCTCCACGGAGACGCGTGCCGAGACCTCGTAGTCGAAGCTGGAGAAGCTCAGGGCACCGTCCTCGGCCTTCAGCAGAAGGCCCGCGAGCACAGGCGCCGGCGGACGGGCCGGAAGGCTCCGGGCCACCCAGGCCACCGCCTCCGCGAGTACATCGCGCTCCACCCGGATCTTCACCGGAACCGCCTCCTGCTGTTGCTGGCTCGCCCTGCTGGCCTTCGTCGTCGGCTTGATGCCGGGGACCAGTCTGACGTACCGCGCCGACAGCAGGTGCGGGTCGGGGTCAAGTCGGGTCGACGGGCGGCAGGAGTCCCGGCGCCGAGTTGTGCACAGGACCCCCTTCCAAACGAATTCCCCGGTAACTCAGAGTGGGAGTAGTAGTAGGTGCTGTGGAAACCGTGGATAACGCCGTCTGCGCAGGTCAGAGTCGGTTTTTTGTCCACTGCGCCTGTGGGCGGGACCCGTGGACAACCCGGTGTATCTGTGGACGCCCGGAAGTTCTGCACACCCGATGCACAGCCCGCCGGTACTTCTCCCCAGTGCCGTCCCCAGGTTTACCCAGGTTCCCCACAGGGCAATCGACCGCCCCGATGTGACGCCTTTCACTCGACCCGGTGAGCGGGGGTGTTGCGTTGCCGAACAGTGGACAGGGGTGGGGAAAAGCTGTGGGCAACCGCCGCCCGCCTGTGGGCCGCCGGTGGACAACGTGGATCAAGGTCTGTGGACGACGGCTGTGTCCACAGACTGTGGAGATCGTTCGGCCACAAATCCACAACCGGCTGACCTGCCAGGAACTCCCTGCGCTCTGGCCTGCTGTGGACCGTCGTGGGACAACTTCGCGGTCCCCAGGCTGTGGAGGGAAGATCTTCCCCAGATCTGTGGAGAAGGGCCCGCGGCCGCCGGGTATTCGAACACACCTCATCCGGCGGAGAGGTGTGAGCAGGGTGCCGGGCGGGCAGGCGGAGTCCCCGATGCCCGCCGGGTAACCGCCGTTGCGCCTGTCGGGAGGCCGCCGCTGCGCCCTGCCGGAGGCCGCGTCTTTGCCTGCCGCGCGGTGCCCTGCCGGAGGCTTCTCGGCGGCGCACGAGCCGCCGGGGCCGGACTGCCGGCCGCCCCGCCCCGCGGAGCTGCCCGCGGCCGCCGCCGGATACGGCGAAGGCGCCCGGGGACGAGGTCCCCGGGCGCCCTGGACGGCGTGCGCGTCAGCCGTTCTTGATGCGGTTGGTCAGCTCCGTCACCTGGTTGTAGATCGAGCGGCGCTCGGCCATCAGCGCACGGATCTTCCGGTCCGCGTGCATCACCGTCGTGTGGTCCCGGCCGCCGAACTGCGCGCCGATCTTCGGCAGCGACAGGTCCGTCAGCTCCCGGCACAGGTACATCGCGATCTGGCGAGCCGTCACCAGCACCCGGCTCCGGGACGAGCCGCACAGGTCCTCGACGGTCAGCCCGAAGTAGTCCGCGGTGGCCGCCATGATCGCGCCGGCGGTGATCTCGGGCGCGGCGTCCTCGCCGCCGGGGATCAGGTCCTTGAGCACGATCTCGGTCAGTCCGAGATCCACGGGCTGCCGGTTCAGCGACGCGAACGCCGTGACCCGGATCAGTGCGCCCTCCAGCTCCCTGATGTTCCGTGAGATGCGGGAGGCGATGAACTCCAGCACCTCCGGCGGGGCGTTGAGCTGCTCCTGCACGGCCTTCTTGCGCAGGATCGCGATGCGCGTCTCCAGCTCCGGAGGCTGGACGTCCGTCGTCAGGCCCCACTCGAAGCGGTTGCGGAGCCGGTCCTCCAGCGTCATCAGCTGCTTCGGCGGCCGGTCGGAGGAGAGCACGATCTGCTTGTTGGCGTTGTGCAGGGTGTTGAAGGTGTGGAAGAACTCCTCCTGCGTCGACTCCTTGCTCGCCAGGAACTGGATGTCGTCGACGAGCAGGATGTCCACGTCGCGGTACCGCTTGCGGAAGGTGTCGCCCTTGCCGTCGCGGATGGAGTTGATGAACTCGTTGGTGAACTCCTCGGAGCTCACGTACCGCACCCGGGTGCCCGGGTACAGGCTGCGCGCGTAGTGGCCGATCGCGTGGAGCAGATGGGTCTTGCCCAGCCCCGACTCCCCGTAGATGAACAGGGGGTTGTACGCCTTGGCCGGAGCCTCCGCGACCGCGACCGCCGCGGCGTGCGCGAACCGGTTGGAGGCCCCGATGACGAACGTGTCGAAGAGGTACTTGGGATTCAGCCGGGCGTGCGGCTCGCCGGGCCCGGGAGCCGGGGCCGGCTTGGCGCCCAGCGGGCCGGGCGCGCCCGACGGCACGCCGCGGTGCGCGCCCCCCGGCTCCGGCAGCTCGCGCCGCTCGGCCCGCGGGTCGTACTGCTGGCGCTCCGGCGGCTGGGGCGTCCGGTAGTCGTGGCGGTCCCTGCCTGCCTGGGGCGAGGCGTACGGGTCGCGGTCCTGGAACCCGCCGAGGCGCTGCTGCTGCCAGGACAGGTCCTCCGCGGTGCGCGGCCAGGCGCCGGGCTCGGGACGCTGCTGGTACTCGGGGTAGGTGGGCCGGACGCCGGGCAGGCCGTCGTCGGCGTCCTGCCGCCGGCCGTACGTCTCGTAGGGGTCGCCCTGGCGGGAGCCGTCGAATCCGTCGGCCGTGCGGGTGCCGTCGTACGCGTCGTTCCGGCCGGCGGGCTCGTAGCCGTCGCCCTGCCGGGAGGGCTCGTACCCGTCGTTCTGGCGCGGTCCCTCGTACCCGTCGTTCTGGCGGGTGTCGTACGGATCGCCGGCCCGCGGCCCCTCGTACGGTCCGCCGTGGCCGCCGTCGTAGCCGTCGCCCGGCCGTCCGGAGTCGTAACCGGCGGCGCGGGGGTCGTCGTGCTGGGGTGCGCCGTAGCGCGGCCCCTGCTGATGACGCGGGGGTGCGGGCGGCGGGTCGCCCGCCGAGTCGTCCACGGTGATGGCGATGCGGATGGGGCGGCCGCACTCACGGCTGAGGGTCTCGCTGATCAGCGGGGCGAGCCGGCCCTCCAGGACCCGCTTGCCCCATTCGTTGGGGACGGCGAGCAGTGCGGTGTCCGCGACCAGGGCCAGCGGCTGGCAGCGCTCGATCCACTGCTTGTCCTTGGGCTCGACCCCCTGCTGGCCCTCGTCGAGGAGCTGGTCCAGCACTCGTGGCCACACTGCGGCAAGATCGGCAGGTACGTCAGCCACGAAGCACGCTCTCTCGCAGGTCCCACGAATGTGTGGTTCTCGGGACGGGATGGGAAGACAGGCAGGAAAAGAATCGGAGTCCGGCCACGGTAGTCGGGCCGACTGATGCGGTTCAAGTTGTTGTCCACAGCCTGTGCACAGCGGGCCCCGCTGACGACCTGGTTTGACCGGATGGCGTAGCCGCGCGTACCGTGACCAGGTCGAGTTGTCGATGGCTGCTGCCGCCTGCCTCCGATGGGCAAAGATCACGATCAGTGATCGTGAAGCGGTGCACTCGGGCGTAAACGCGAGCTACTCGTGGGCGCACGGTGACAGCCAGGCGATGTCCCGCCATCTACGAATCATTTCTGGAGCCCCCGAGTGAGCAAGCGCACCTTCCAGCCGAACAACCGTCGTCGCGCGAAGACCCACGGTTTCCGCCTGCGCATGCGTACCCGTGCCGGCCGCGCCATCCTGGCGAACCGCCGCAGCAAGGGTCGCGCCAACCTGTCCGCCTGATCGTCGTCTGAGCAGGTCATGACGTGCTGCCTACCGAGAATCGGCTGAGGCGGCGCGAGGACTTCGCGACTGCGGTACGCCGAGGACGCCGGGCGGGACGCCCGCTCCTCGTCGTCCACCTACGAAGCGGTGCCACGGACCCGCACGCGCCTGGGGAGAGCGCCTCCCCGGCGTGTGCGGGTTTCGTCGTGAGCAAGGCCGTGGGCGGCGCTGTCGTGCGGAACAAGGTCAAGCGGAGACTGCGTCACCTCATGCGCGATCGTCTGTCCGTGCTGGCCCCCGGTAGCCTGGTGGTCGTACGGGCGCTGCCCGGTGCGGGCGACGCCGATCAAGCACAGCTGGCCCGAGACCTGGACGCCGCCCTGCAGCGGTTGCTGGGAGGGGGCGCGCGATGAAGTACCCACTGCTGGCGCTGATCAAGATCTATCAGTGGACGATCAGCCCGCTGCTGGGGCCGGTCTGCAGGTACTACCCGTCGTGTTCCCACTACGGATTCACCGCCATCGACCGGCACGGCGCGGTGAAGGGCACGGCCCTGACCGCCTGGCGGATTCTGCGGTGCAACCCGTGGTCGCCGGGTGGTGTGGATCACGTGCCGCCCCGCAAACGCCCTCGATGGCACGAAATGCTGCGCGATGCCCTGCGCGGCAGCAAGGGCGGGCACTCCGCCGCCGATGTGACTGCCCCGGGATCGGCACACGAACCCCCGAGCCCGGCCGCAGAGACCTCGCCCCATGCTCAAGGAGCCTGATTAGTGGACACGATTGCCAGCATCTTCAGTTTTATCACCACACCTGTCTCGTGGATCATCGTCCAGTTCCACAGTCTGTACGGGGCGATCTTCGGCCCCGACACGGGCTGGGCCTGGGGCCTGTCCATCGTGTCCCTCGTGGTGCTCATCCGGATCTGCCTGATCCCGCTCTTCGTGAAGCAGATCAAGTCGACCCGGAACATGCAGGCGCTCCAGCCCAAGATGAAGGCGATCCAGGAGCGCTACAAGAGCGACCGGCAGCGTCAGTCCGAAGAGATGATGAAGCTGTACAAGGAGACGGGGACCAACCCGCTCTCCTCGTGCCTTCCGATCCTCGCGCAGTCGCCGTTCTTCTTCGCTCTGTACCACGTGCTCAGCAAGATCGCGTCGGGTGACGAGATCGGTGTCCTCAACCAGAGCCTGGTGGACAGCGCCCGTCAGGCGCACATCTTCGGTGCCCCGATCGCCGCGAAGTTCACGGACTCCCCCGAGAAGGTCGAGGCCCTCAACGCCTCCCTGACCGATGTCCGCATCGTCACCGCGATCATGATCGTCCTGATGTCGGCCTCGCAGTTCTTCACCCAGCGCCAGCTGATGCAGAAGAACGTCGACCTCACGGTCAAGACGCCGTACATGCAGCAGCAGAAGATGCTCATGTACATCTTCCCGGTGATCTTCGCGGTCATGGGAATCAACTTCCCCGTCGGTGTCCTCGTCTACTGGCTGACCACCAACGTGTGGACCATGGGCCAGCAGATGTACGTCATCAACCAGAACCCCACGCCCGGCAGCAAGGCCCAGGACCAGTACCTCCAGCGCCTGGTCAAGTCCGTCGTGGCCCACGGCGAGGTCCGCTCGCGCCGCAAGCGCACCATCGTCCAGATGATCGTCGCCAAGAGCACCGCGGACCGCAACGACAACGAGCGCCGCTTCATCACGGGGCTGGCCAAGGCCGGTCTGGCCGCCCAGGCCGACGGCACCGTGATCAAGAGCGCCTCGGCGGCCGCCGAGGCCGAGGGCGGCGGTGCCGCGCAGCGCCGCCAGCAGCCGAAGCGTCAGTCGAAGTCGCAGCGCCAGTCCACGGCCACCGGCAGTGGCACCGGCACGGCCAAGGACTCGGCTTCCGAGACCCCCGCCGAGAAGCCCTCCCTCCAGAAGGGCGGCACCGAGGGGACCCGCTCCAAGGCGACCGGTGGGAAGACCGCCGGCTCCGCCCGCCAGCCCAAGTCCGGTCAGCGCAAGGGCCCGCAGCGCCCGAAGCACCCGTCGTCCAAGAAGTAAGAAGGAGTCCATCCGTGACGGAAGGCACCATCTCCGCCCCCGAGGGTGGCGACACCCTGACCCGGCTCGAGCAGGAAGGCGAGATCGCGGCCGACTACCTCGAGGGTCTGCTGGACATCGCTGATCTCGACGGCGACATCGACATGGATGTCGAGGCGGACCGGGCTGCGGTCTCGATCATCAGCGATGCGGGCACGAAGGACCTCCAGAAGCTCGTGGGCCGGGACGGCGAGGTGCTCGAAGCCCTTCAGGAGCTCACGCGCCTGGCCGTGCACCGGGAGACCGGGGACCGCAGCCGGCTGATGCTCGACATCGCGGGCTTCCGCGCCAACAAGCGCGCCGAACTGGCGGAGCTCGGCGCCAAGGCCGCGAGCGAGGTCAAGTCGACCGGGCAGCCGGTGCAGCTCGACCCGATGACGCCCTTCGAGCGCAAGGTCGTGCACGACGCGGTGGCGGCCGCGGGCCTGCGCAGTGAGTCCGAGGGCGAGGAGCCTCAGCGCTTCGTCGTCGTGCTCCCCGCCTGATCCGCTTGTCCCGTCGGCCCCGTCTGTTCGCAGGCGGGGCCGATCTTTGTCAGCCTGATAGTCAGCCCACCACAGTCCCTATGCGGCAGTGCGGTACGGAAGGACGGTTCCCGTGACGGAGGCAGAGGAGCTTCCTCAGGCGCCCGAGCAGGCGCGGACGGTTTTCGGAGAGTTCTTTCCGGAGGCCGTGAGGTATGCGGAGCTGCTCGCGGATGCGGGGGTGAAGCGAGGGCTGATCGGGCCCCGCGAAGTGCCCCGGCTGTGGGAGCGGCATCTCCTGAACTGCGCCGTCCTCTCGGAGGTCGTTCCCGAGGGCGTGACGGTGTGCGATGTCGGTTCCGGCGCCGGCCTGCCGGGTATTCCGCTGGCCCTGGTTCGCCCGGACCTGAAGATCACGCTTCTCGAACCCCTGCTGCGACGGACCAACTTCCTCCAGGAGGTCGTCGAGCTGCTGGGCCTCGATCATGTGACGGTGGTCCGCGGCCGTGCCGAGGAGATGCTCGGCAAGGTGCCTCCGGTCCATGTGGTGACCGCCCGGGCGGTCGCCCCGCTGGATCGTCTGGCCGGATGGGGCGTTCCGCTGCTCCGTCCCTACGGGGAGATGCTCGCGCTCAAGGGGGACACCGCCGAGGAGGAGATCCAGGGCGCACGCGCCGCTCTGAGCAAGCTCGGTGTGGTGGGGACGTCCGTCCTCCAGGTGGGTGAGGGGATCGTCGACCCGTTGTCCACCGTGGTGCGTGTGGAGGTGGGGGAGAGCCCCGGCGGGGTGAGGTTCGCCGCCAAGCGGGCCAAGGCCGCACGGACGAGCCGCACCCGGCGCCGCAGGTGAGCCGCATCGTGCGCTGAGCCATACAAGCTTCCATAGGTACACATTTCGGAGTGTCGCCCCGGCCCGGTCATGCGGCGCGTGCATCGTGTTTCACGTGAAACGTCGCTCACTGCTGCAGGGAATCATCAGCCGCGGCCGTGCTGCCGCCCCGATGAAGGGCCGTAAGCCCCTCGTGCGGGCTACGGAGTTGTCCACAGAGGTGGATTCCTCCACAGAACCACGGGCCTCGCTGGTTCCCGACCCCGAAACCATGGCACGCTCTGTTCATTGCGAGCCTGAAGTCGAGGAGAGTGAATCCTTGCGGTCCGACGCCAACATCGCGGGACCGATGACCGATCCGGTCCCCGGTCCCCGTACCGAGTTCACGGCGGAGGATGTTTCACGTGAAACACCGCCGCCCATGGACGACACCCCCATCGGCCGTGCTGCTCAGCTGGCCGTGGAGGCGCTGGGGCGTGCCGGTGAGGGGCTGCCCCGGCCCGAGCACACGCGCATCATGGTCGTCGCCAACCAGAAGGGCGGCGTGGGGAAGACCACGACCACGGTCAACCTCGCCGCCTCACTCGCTCTGCACGGCGCACGCGTCCTGGTCGTGGACCTGGACCCGCAAGGCAACGCCTCCACCGCGCTGGGCATCGATCACCATGCGGAGGTCCCCTCGATCTACGACGTCCTGGTGGACAGCCGGCCCCTCTCCGAGGTGGTCCAGCCGGTCCCCGACGTCGAAGGTCTCTTCTGCGCCCCCGCCACCATCGATCTCGCCGGTGCGGAGATCGAGCTGGTGTCGCTGGTCGCGCGGGAGAGCAGGCTTCAGCGTGCGATCCAGGCGTACGAGCAGCCCCTGGACTACATCCTCATCGACTGTCCGCCGTCGCTGGGGCTGCTCACGGTCAACGCACTCGTCGCGGGCGCCGAGGTGCTCATCCCCATCCAGTGCGAGTACTACGCCCTGGAGGGTCTCGGCCAGCTGCTGCGCAATGTGGACCTGGTGCGCGGTCATCTGAACCCGTCACTCCATGTCTCGACGATCCTCCTCACCATGTACGACGGCAGGACCCGGCTCGCCTCCCAGGTGGCCGAGGAGGTGCGCAGCCACTTCGGCGAAGAGGTGCTGCGGACCAGCATTCCGCGCTCGGTGCGTATCTCGGAGGCGCCGAGCTACGGACAGACGGTTCTGACGTACGATCCGGGTTCGAGTGGTTCCCTGTCGTACCTCGAAGCCGCACGTGAGATCGCCCTGCGCGGCGTGGGTGTCCGGTACGACCCGCAGCATGCCCACGCGGCTCAGAACCATCAGCAGAACATGTCGGAGGGGATCCAGTGAGCGAGCGACGTAGAGGACTGGGGCGTGGGCTCGGTGCACTGATCCCGGCGGCCCCCCAGGAGAAGCAGCCCGTCCCGTCGACGGGGACCTCGTCGCCCGCCGCGTCCTCGGTGCTGACGACGGACCGTGGGGTGGCCGCTGCCAAGGTGACCACGCTTCCCGCTGCCGCCGCGTCACCGGAAGTGGCTGCCGCCTCCGCTGAGCAGTCCCCCTCCGGTGCGGCGGAGCCCGCCGGCGCTCACTTCGCCGAGCTTCCGCTCGACTCGATCAGGCCCAACCCGCGGCAGCCCCGAGAGGTCTTCGACGAGGACGCCCTGGCCGAGCTGATCACCTCCATCAAGGAGGTGGGCCTTCTCCAGCCGGTCGTGGTCCGGCAGCTGGGGCCGGACCGGTACGAGCTCATCATGGGTGAGCGGCGCTGGCGGGCCTGTCGCGAGGCGGGCCTGGAGCGGATCCCCGCCATCGTCCGGCACACCGATGACGAGAAGCTTCTGCTGGACGCCCTCCTGGAGAACCTGCACCGGGCCCAGCTGAACCCTCTGGAAGAGGCGGCCGCCTACGACCAGCTGCTCAAGGACTTCAACTGCACGCACGACCAGCTGGCCGACAGGATCGGGCGCTCCCGCCCGCAGGTGTCCAACACCTTGCGGCTGCTGAAGCTCTCCCCGCCGGTCCAGCGTCGTGTGGCTGCGGGGGTCCTCTCTGCCGGGCACGCTCGGGCGCTTCTCTCCGTGGACGACACGGAGGAGCAGGACCGGCTGGCCCACCGCATCGTCGCCGAGGGCCTGTCCGTGCGGGCGGTCGAGGAGATCGTCACCCTGCTCAACTCGGACCCGAAGGGGGCGCCGCGGCCCAAGGGGCCTCGTGCGGGTGCACGGCTCTCCCCGGCGCTCAGTGATCTCGCCTCCCGTCTCTCGGACCGGTTCGAGACCAGGGTGAAGGTCGACCTCGGTCAGAAGAAGGGCAAGATCGTCGTCGAGTTCGCGTCGATGGAGGATCTCGAGAGGATCCTCGGCACCCTCGCTCCCGGCGAGGGAAGGGTTCTGGACAACGGCCCGGGGGACGCGCAGGCGGACGACGACAGCTGAGGTCCCTGCCCACCGGGCACCGAGGGCGGGTTGTGTTCCTTCACGGGAACACAACCCGCCCTTTGCCGTTGTGCGGTACCCGGTGTCGGGGCTGGGTGGTTACGATGCGTTCTGGTATGACGCATCCACTGTGGGGGCATCTCGAAGAGAGGGCGGGGGCCATGCGCGGGATGAGCCGCAGCCGACTGGTGACAGCGGGCCTGGGAGCGGGCGTGGTCGGCGGATTCGTCAGCAGCCTGCTGCGCGAGAGGAGCGCGCTGGCTGCCGCGCGTGGCGCGGCACGTCAGGGAAGTGAGGAACCGCCTTCATGGGGCGTCGGCTCGTACCACTCACGCTGGACAACCTTTCGGACCTTCCCCAGCGCTGTCGCTCGTGCGTCTTCTGGGAGCTTGATCCGGTCAGCGGGGAAGCCGCGGTAAGGGCGGGCACTCCGCAGGCGGAGAAGGAGGCGTGGATCTCCGCCGTCCTTCTCGACTGGGGTTCGTGCGGTCGCGTGGTGTACGTCGACGATGTGCCTGTGGGCTTTGTTCTCTATGCGCCGCCTGCTTATGTACCGCGGTCCCTCGCCTTTCCCACCAGCCCCGTCGCGGCGGATGCCGTCCAGTTGATGACGGCATGGGTGATGCCCGGCTACCAGGGGCAGGGGCTGGGGAGAGTGATCGTGCAGACGGTCGCCAAGGATCTGCTGCGCCGGGGCTTCCGTGCCATCGAAGCCTTCGGCGACGCCCGGTGGAAGGAGCCGGCCTGTGTCCTTCCCGTGGACCATCTCCTTGCGGTCGGCTTCAAGACGGTGCGCCCCCACCCACGGCACCCGCGGCTGAGACTGGAACTCAGAACCACGCTGTCCTGGAAGGAAGATGTGGAGCTGGCCCTGGACCGTCTGCTCGGTGCGGTGCACAAGGAACCCGTGCTGCGGCCGCTGTGAGCGGCGCTGTCGCAGATGTGCGAAGGGCCCACCCCAGGGGGTGGGCCCTCCATGTTTCACGTGAAACAGCGATCGTCCGTCACTCGCCGAGGAACGGCTCCAGGTCGCGCACGATCGCGGCCTTCGGCTTGGCGCCGACGATGGTCTTGGCGACCTCGCCGTTCTGGTAGACGTTCAGCGTCGGGATCGACATCACACCGTACTTGGCGGCGATGGTCGGGTTCTCGTCGATGTTGAGCTTCACGACCTCGATCTTGTCGCCGTGCTCGGCCGCGATGGCTTCGAGCGAGGGCGCGATCTGACGGCACGGTCCGCACCAGGCGGCCCAGAAGTCCACCAGCACGGGCTTGTCGCTCTTGAGGACGTCCTCTTCGAAGGAGCTGTCGGTCACGTTCTTCAGGGCGCCGGCCACGGCGACCTCCTTCACTTCTTCTCTGCGGGGGTGGGAGGAAAGCGTTCGGATCTCAGACGGCGGGCGTCTTCTCGGGCTCGGCGGTCGCCTCGCTGTCCGAGAGCGCGGCGAGGAAGCGCTCGGCGTCCAGGGCGGCGGAGCAGCCGGTGCCGGCAGCGGTGATCGCCTGACGGTAGGTGTGGTCCACCACGTCACCCGCGCCGAAGACGCCGCTGAGGTTGGTCCGCGTCGACGGGGCGTCCACCTTCAGGTAGCCCTCGTCGTCGAGCTCCAGCTGGCCCTTGAACAGCTCGGTGCGCGGGTCGTGGCCCACGGCGATGAACAGACCCGTGACGGCGAGCTCCGACGTGGCACCGGTCTTGGTGTTGCGCAGCGTCAGGCCCGAGAGCTTCTGATCGCCGTGGATCTCCGCCACCTCGCTGTCCCAGGCGAAGGAGATCTTCGGGTCGGCGAAGGCGCGGTCCTGCATGGCCTTGGAGGCCCGCAGGGTGTCCCGGCGGTGGACGATGGTGACCGACTTGGCGAAGCGCGAGAGGAAGGTCGCCTCCTCCATCGCGGTGTCGCCACCGCCGATCACGGCGATGTCCTGGTCCTTGAAGAAGAAGCCGTCGCAGGTGGCGCACCAGGAGACACCGCGCCCGGAGAGAGTGTCCTCGTTCGGCAGGCCGAGCTTGCGGTGCTGCGATCCGGTGGTGACGATGACGGCCTTGGCGCGGTGCACGGTGCCGGCGGTGTCCGTGACGGTCTTGACCGTCCCCGTGAGATCCACGGCCACGACGTCGTCCGGCACCAGTTCGGCGCCGAAGCGCTCCGCCTGGGCGCGCATGTTGTCCATCAGGTCCGGGCCCATGATGCCGTCGCGGAAACCGGGGAAGTTCTCCACATCGGTCGTGTTCATCAGTGCGCCACCGGCGGTGACGGCGCCCTCGAACACCAGCGGCTTCAGGGAAGCGCGCGCGGTGTAGAGGGCAGCCGTGTAGCCCGCGGGCCCGGAGCCGATGATGATCACGTTACGAACGTCGCTCACGGGTTTCTTCCTCGTCTCTGGGGACTGCCTACTGCCTACGGGGCTGCTTCATCGCTCTCACCCCACCCAACGGATCCTAAGGGGCGTGCATTCCCGCGGATGCACAGCGGCGCAGGCGGCCTCTCAGCCGCGGGGGTACGTCCTGGTGAGAAGCAGGTCCCCGGACGGCGTGGAGGCGCTCACGCAGGAGGCGTCGACCACGTAGGCCTGGATCCGGGTGGCGTCCGTGGGGTGGGGCAGCACCACGAGGTAGGCGTCCGTCCCGGCGTACCGGCCCTCCTCGAACGCGAGGGGCGGCTCGGTGCGGCCGGTGCCGCGCTGTACGCAGGGCGGGACGGCTGTCATGGGCGAACTCTTCGGGGAGATGGCCGGCCCGTCCGCCTCGGCAGAGGGAGCCTTCTCGATCCGCGGCTCCGCCGAGGCGGTCCCCGCGGACAGCAGGGTGTGCACGCGGTCCTGAACCGGTACACCGGAGAACTCCCCCGAGTCCTCGGACGTGGCGCTGACGGAGGTGTCTGCGCCGGAGTCGGCCGTCATCTGGCCACCGGACTGGAACAGCACGACGCTCAGGCCGACAGCGGCCGCGCTCAGCACAGCTCCCAGCACCGCCGTCCTGCGGCGGGTACGACGGCTGCGGCCGGGACCGGTGGCGGCGCGGGAGTGACCGGCCGGCCGGCGCGCGGAGGGATTCGGCGCCGTGGGAGGCACGGGCGTCTCCGTTGATGTTTCACGTGAAACATCGACGGAGGATTCCGGTGCCGTGGCGCTCAGCAGAACCTCCGCCGCCAGGGCGGCGTCGATACGGCCGGCGACGTCGGCGGGCATGCGGCTGCCGCCGGGAAGCGTCCCCAGCAGACCCCGGATCTCCTCCAGCGAGGTATGCACGTCGGAACAGAGAGCGCAGCCGTCGAGGTGCCGCCGGAGCTCCGTGGCACGGGACGGTGGCAGAAGACCTTCCGTGAGGTCGGAGATCTCCGAGACATCGGGGTGCTGATCCGCGTCGGTCGAGGAAGTCACGCGCGCCCACCTCCACCTTTCACCGCAGCCGGTCCGTTCGGTCCCGGCTTTTTCGCTCCCGACTCCGGTGGGACGGATGCCCCTGCCGTCCGGTTCCTTCCCCCGTTGTCCCCGGGGCTATCCGCGTCCTCCGCTCTCAGATGGCTGACCATGGGCAGCAGGCGGGCCCGGCCCCGGGCGCAGCGGCTCTTGACCGTTCCGGTCGGGACATCGAGGATCCGGGCGGCCTCGGCGACGGGGTATCCCTGCATGTCGACCAGGACCAGTGCCGCCCGCTGTTCCGCGGGGAGGCGGGCCAGTGCGGCGATCAGTTCCCGGTGGAGATCCCCGCGCTCCGCCGGCGCCTCGGCCGACTCATGAGGCTCCAGCAGCTGTTCCAGGCGTTCGGTGTCGTCGACGGGAGAGGTCCTGCGGGAGGCGGCCTTACGCACCCGGTCGAGACAGGCGTTCACCGTGATGCGGTGCAGCCAGGTGGTGACGGCGGACTGGCCGCGGAACCCTGCCGCGGCCCGGAAGGCGGAGACGAGGGCGTCCTGGACCGCGTCGGCTGCCTCCTCCCTGTCTCCCAGGGTGCGCAGGGCCACCGCCCACAGCCGGTCGCGATGCCGGCGCACGAGCTCACCGAAGGCTTCCGGGCTCCCCGCGACATGGAGAGCCAGGAGATCCTGGTCGCTCCGGTCGCGGAGTGTCTCGTCGTTCAACGGTGAGCCCCCTCCCCTCTGCTCCGTCAGCCGGTGAAGGAGACGTCCGTGATCCCCTGCTTGTAGCCGGAATCGCTGAACCCGTCCTGCGGGGAGTGCGGCATCGCCGTCATCCACAGGAGCACATAGCGGCTCGTGGTCCCGTCCGTTCCGGCCTTGGCCTTCAGATCGAGTGAGGATCCACTGGTCCGGCCCGTGGCGATCTGCTTCATGGAACCGACGGGGCCGGACGGAGACAGGGAATCAGCGGCATAGAGGCTGATCGTGGTGTGCTCGCCGCCGTAGCGCAACGCTATGGATGAACCCGTGACGGTTTTCTCACTGCCGAGGTCGTAGACGATGCCGACTCCCTGCTTCACCGACGGGGCGAACTCGGGTCCGTCGAAGTACGACTTGGTCCGCCAGTAGCTGGCGGGGTCGCTGTCGTAGGTGGCGCCCACGTTGGCCGCGTTCTGCGGGGAACCGTCCGGGGCGTACTCCTGGGCGGCCTGGACCTTCAGAGGGGTCGGTGCGGCCGGCTTGTCGTTCTCGCCGTCCGTGGTCGACGTCTCGGAGGACGGCGTCTCCTGGCCCCTCTTGCCGTCGAGCAGCTTGTCGGCGACCTGCCAGCTGCCCAGGCCCAGGGCGGCGATCAGCAGAGCCGAGACCGTCCACTTGAGCGCCCTGCCGGTACGGCTCTCGAGCGGCGCGGGGGGCACCGGAGCCGGCTGGGTGACCCCGGCGCCGGGTCCGGCCGGCGGACGCCCGTAGCTGCCCTGCTGGTACGTGGTGCGCTGGTAGTCGGGCGGCGCCGCGAAGGTCGGCTCCGGTGGCCGGATACGGGGCATCGCCGCGACCGCCTTCGCCAGTTCGTCCGGCGTGGTGCACGCCGGCTCCTGGCGGGACGCGGTCGCGCCGTCGTTGACGAGTGCCCGCATCGCGAGTTCGGAGAGCCCGCGATGCACACCCGCCCGGACCTGGTCGGGCGCGACGAGACCGACGCCCTTGGGCAGGCCGGTCAGCCCGTAGGCGTCGTTCTCGTACGGCCAGCGCTGGGTGAGCGCGGCGTAGAGCAGTGCGCCGATCGCCTCGGTGTCGGTGCGCTGCGGGCGCTCGGCGGAGATGCCGCGAAGGGCCGCGTTCACCGCGAGGCCGCGGATGCGGTACTGGCCGGTCGACGTGCGCAGCACGGCGCCGGGGGTCAGCCGGAGGTGGGCGAGCCCTTCACGGTGGGCCGCGGCCATCGCCAGGGCCATCTGCTCGACGAGCTGGTAGGCCTCATGGGGTTCGAGGGGGCCGGCCGCCAGCAGGGTCGTCAGTTCGACGGCGTCCGGAAGCCATTCGTGGACGACGTAGACGAGCTCGTTCTCCTCGACGGCATCCAGGACCTGGACGAACCGGGGGTCGCCGAGCAGTGCGGAGGAACGCGCGGCGGCCAGGACGGATCGCGCACGCGGGTGGTCCGCGGGCAGCAGATGCACGCCGACGGCTCGACGCAGCTTCTCGTCGACGGCACGCCAACTGCTGAAACCGTCCAGACGGGTGACGCATTCTTCGAGCCGGTAGCGTCTGGCGAGCTTGTGGCCACTGTGCAGTTCGGGCGCCGCGACAGCGGGTTCGGTCTCCTTCGCCCCGCCGTCCGTTTCCGGCGCGGTCGTCTCCGGAGTCTTCTGGGTCTCAGCCGCCCCGTCGGTCGTGGCCTCGCGCGTCTGCGCTGTCAGCGGTTCGTCCCCGCTGTTGCCCGCCACGTCGACGGCAGCCGTGCTACGTTCCGCCACCGTCGTTCCTGCCTCCCCATCCATTGCGCCGTACTCACACGCCATGCCAATTGTGCCCACAGTCGGACGCTATGCACGACACACGGCGTCCGACGATGGTTGTGCCAGGACCGGACCGTCCTACCGTCCGAGACGCCCCCGGACCATCCCGACCAGGGCGTTGAGCTCCGCGATGCGCATCTTCTTCGCCGCGACGAAGAAGACGCCCAGCAGAACGATTCCACCGATGACCAGCGCGACCAGCGACCCGCCGGCTCCACTGCCGAGCAGGGAGGTGAGCCCGTAGGCCACCGCCCCGCCCGCGAGCGCAGCGGGCACCGAGGCCATCGACAGCCGGGCGTAGGTCCGCGTCACATGGGAACCGTCCAGGTCGCCGCCGAGGCGCTTCTTGAGCCGGCGCCATGCGACGCCCACGCCGACCGCGTAGGCGAGGCCGTAGGAGGCGCCCATGCCCACGACCGCCCACTGGGCGGGGAGCAGCGCGTAACAGAGAGCGGAGGCTCCCGCGTTGACCGCCGCGACGATCACCGTGTTGTAGAAGGGCGTCCGGGTGTCCTCGTAGGCGTAGAAACCGCGCAGGACGACGTACTGGACGGAGTACGGGATCAGGCCGAGGCCGAAGGCCATCAGGATGAAGCCCATGCCCTGTGCGGCCTGGTGGCCGCTGGAGGCGAAGAGCAGCGTGGACATCGGAACCCCGAGCGCCAGGAAGGCGAAGGAGACGGGCACGATCGCCACCGCGGAGTTGCGCAGGCCCTGGGAGATGTCGTCGCGCACCGCACCGGGGTCGCCGTCGTGGGCCGCGCGGGAGAGTCGCGGGAGCAGGGCGGCCATCACCGAGACGGTGATGATGGCCTGCGGCATGCCCCAGATCAGCTGGGCGTTGGTGTAGGCGATGAAGCCGGCGCCCTGCTTGCCGGAGGCCTCGCCCGCCGCGGTGGCGAGCTGGGTGACGACGAGGACGCCGGCCTGGTTGGCGAGGACGAACAGCACGGTCCACTTGGCCAGCTTGACCGTCTTGCCGAGGCCGTGGCCCTTCCAGTCGAAACGGGGACGGAAGCGGAAACCGGTCTCCCGCAGGTACGGGATCATCGCCAGGGCCTGGACGACCAGGCCGAGAAGGGTGCCGATGCCGAGGAGGCGCACGCCCTCCGGCGGGATCGTCTGGACACCCATCTGGGACTCGGCGGAGGTGCCGTACACCCAGATGAAGAGGCCGAACGTGGTGATCATGACGATGTTGTTGAGGACCGGCGTCCACATCATCGCGCCGAACTTGCCCCGGGCGTTGAGGATCTGGCCCATGACCACGTGGATGCCCATGAAGAAGATGGTGGGCAGGCAGTAGCGGGCGAAGGTGACGGCCACGTTGTTGGCCGCCGGATCGCTCGCGATCGTGTCCGACATCAGCTGGACGAGCAGGGGCGCCGCGAAGACGGCGACGGCGACGATGGCGCCCAGCGCCACCATCACCAGGGTCAGCAGCCGGTTGGCGAACGCCTCGCCGCCGTCCTCGTCGTTCTTCATCGCTCGGACGAGCTGCGGGACGAAGACCGAGTTGAGGCCACCGCCGACGGTGAGGATGTAGATCATGGTCGGCAGGGTGTAGGCGACGGTGAAGGTGTCACCGAGGAGCGCGGCGCCGAGCGCGGCCGTGATCACCAGGCTGCGCACGAAGCCGGTGAGGCGGGAGACCAGGGTTCCCGCCGCCATCACCGCGCTGGACTTCAGCAGCCCTGAGGCGCGCCCGGCGGGCTTCTTGGGCGCGGGCGCGGGGGCCACCGGGTCCGGCTCGGGGGCGGGCGCGGGGACGCCGGCGGCCTGCTGGTCCCGGAAGAGGTGTGCGAAGGCGTCGGGCTCCGGCCGCTGCTCCCCCGCCCGGGTCACCAGGTCGTCGACACCGGTGAACTGGGTGGTCCGCGCGTCGTCCCCGTAGGGCAGGTGGCGCGAGGGGCCGTCCGGCTCGGGCGGGGGCGTCTGCGCCCAGACCCGGGGGTCCGGCGCGTACGGCGACGCGGGGGGCTGCTGGTAGAGCGGGTTCTGCGGCTCGTAGCTGCCCGGGGCCGGCGGCGGGTGGGCCGACCGGTCGTAGAGGGCCTCCGACACCGGGTCCTGGGCGGAGAGGTCCTGGGCCGCGTAGGGATCGGGGGTGTACGCGTCCTGGAGATAGGGGTCCTGCGCGTACGCGTCCTGCGGAGCGTAGGGATCGTGGGGAGGCTGCTGAGGCGTGCCGTGGCCGGACGGGTTTCCGCCCGCGCCCTGACCGCGGTCACCGTCATACGGCGCGTTCATGACTACCCCACCTCATCGTCCCCGGCCGACCGGCCACGACATCGCTCAACGGTCCACTTTCTCACCAGCGCCGGACGGGTCGGCGCTTTCCGGTCGGGTGTCAGGTGACAGGTCACTCGCCTGCCCGGGATCCGGGCCGTCTCCGGCCTCCGGGACATCTTCGCCGGTCCCGGCGCCGGGTGTCGTCCCCGCGGTCCTCTCCAGCGGCTCCGAGGCGGATTCCGCCGCCTCCAGCGCGGCCGCGCGACGGCGCTGGGTGTACATCCTGAT
The DNA here is from genome assembly GCF_014489615.1 of Streptomyces genisteinicus. Lineage (GTDB taxonomy): Bacteria > Actinomycetota > Actinomycetes > Streptomycetales > Streptomycetaceae > Streptomyces > Streptomyces genisteinicus. Next base: position 3,599,665 of record NZ_CP060825.1, on the reverse strand, counting down.
ACCCGCGAGGACGAGGAGCAGTACACCGCCGGCGATGACGAGCATCACCTGGGGGGTGATCTCCGAGACCTTCACGGTGAAGGCCATCGACTCGCCGTAGGGGGTTCCGTCCCTGGTGAACAGCTGGGCCGTCATCTGGACCTGGCCGTTGGCGTTGGCCGTGGCGGGGAACTTCACCGTCTGGCTGTGCCCGCCGCCGACCCGTACCGGCTGCTCCGCGATGGCCTTGTCGTCGAGGCCGAGCCGGGTGGGGCTCTGTGAGGTGAGTCGCAGGACCAGGTCGTCCACGCCCTGGACGAGCTGGTTCTGCACGGTGACGGGGATCATCGCGCTGCGGCCGGAGAGCGTCACGTCCGACTTCTGGATCAGCTGGACCTCTTCGCTGAGGTTCTTGAGGTTGGTCTGCACCCCGCTGCGGTACTGCTGGGCGCCCTGGGGGTTCCCCCGCCAGGAGGTCGACAGCTGGCGGTCGATCGCCCGGCCGAAGGGGGTGCTCACGCGATCCGCCTGCGTGAGGATCCCCTCGAACATGTCGAGCTTCTTCTGGGTGCCGCTGATCTCGCGGAACGCCGCGACGGGCATCTCCTGCTTGCGCAGCCGTGCCGGGTACTCGGAGGCACGGGGCACCCGGGTGTTGGCCTCCGCGTCGGGCTTCGCCTCGGCGGCGGCCGGCAGGTCGAGCGGCTGGGTCCAGCGCTTCCCGTCGAGCGCCTGCAGGGCGCGCGCCATGGTCTGCGCCTGGGCGGCCGTGGGCATGCGCTGTGGGGCGACGACGATGCTGCGCTGCTTCTCCTGGTCCTGGCGGGTCAGGGCGAGCGTCTGGGCGAGGAAGGTCTGTACGGCGAGCGACGAGTCGTCCGCCCGGGTCATGTCGCCGCCGAAGGCCTTCGACAGCCGTGAGTCGGCGACCACCGCGGTGGTGCCGCCTCCGATGGGCCGCGCGGCCGTCGGGGTGTACGCCAGGTCGTCCCCGATGCTGTCGCTGCGGGCGATGATGTTGTCTGCGCCCGCGGACGTGGCCACGTCGACGATGGCGGAGTCGACGGCGCCGTCGACGGGCCAGGCGAAGTCGACCGAGGGCGTCGTGAGGAGCGTCGACTCCACGGTCGTGCCGGCCACCTCGGTCGCGGGCCTCAGGTGGCTGAGCGAGCCGGACACGGCCTTGCCGCGGTGGGCCAGGGAGGCGAGGTCCGGGTCGGCGAAGGGCAGCGCCACCACCGTGCGGCCCTGCACCGCCTTTCCGAGCTCGTTGAGCCACTCCTGGGCGATCTTCCGGTTCTTCTCGCCGCCGGGGACGGTGGTGTCGCCCTGCCGGACGACGTACCCCTCGGCCATGGCATCGACGGTGGCGAGCAGATCAGGGTCGACGACCCAGGTCACGGGGAGCTGCGCGCCGAGCGAGACCATCTGCTCGAGGCGTCCGCCGGGTGCCAGCTCGGCGACCAGTGACTCGTCCTCGAAGACCGGGGTCTGCTGCTCGTCGGAGCCGGTTTCCGAGGTGAGGTGGGTGGTCGAGATCAGCGGCCAGAGATAGGTGAGCTGGGTCCGCTTCTCGGTCGCCTCGGGCTGCCAGGGCAGGAAGGTCCGCTCGATGCCCAGCACCTGGTCGAAGCGCAGGGCCTCGGTCTGGCCCGTGAGCGACACCCCGAGCTGGTAGACGCCACCGTCCTCGTCGAGATCGAGCTGGCCGGCCGGTACGGAGAGCGAGAAGTCGTGGCTGACGCCTGAGGCCAGCCGCGGGATCTCCACCGCGTACTTGTCGTCGATCCGCGACCCGTCGAGGATCGGATCGAAGGACCTGCCGTCCGCCACCCGCTCGGCGGCGCGGTCGATGGCGGTGCGGCCGGTGAGCTGCTGTCCGACGCGGAGATCGACCTGGGCGTCGGTGATCGGCTGCTTCCCGCGGTTGACCACGGTGCCCGTGATCCTGATCGTGTCCTTCTCACCGGGGGAGGCCGGCGTCATGGTGTTCAAGGACACGTCCACGGTGCTGCTGCCGGTGGCGTCCTCGGCCGCGGCGGCTCCCGGAGCGCCGGGTCCGCCCAGCAGACCGGCCACGAGCGGTAGCCCCACGATCACGGAGGCTGTGCGCCGCAGCCACCGGCGGGCCGGAGGAGTGCGCATCCCCTGGGTGTCTGCCGCCTCGGCCACGCGCTCGCCCGTCCCTCGTCGTCTGCTTGCCCTTGGTGGTTCTCTGGTCCTTGCGTCCACGCATGGTAACGAGACCCGCTGTGTCGAAGTGCCGCAGTCTGCTCCACAAGATCGCCACAGGGAGATCGTGACGAACCCGTGAGGTACGGCCCCGGGAGCCGGAGGTAACCCGACTGCTTCGGCCGGCCGGGGCACGTACCCTTTTCAGCTGTGCCGAACGCCAATGAAGACAGCCCCACAGCCCTGAGCCAGGTGCAGCGCCGCGCGGTGAGCGAACTCCTGCGGGTCTCACCGGTGGCCGACGATCTCGCCCGACGTTTCCAGGATGCCGGTTTCCGTCTCGCCCTGGTCGGCGGATCGGTGCGCGATGCGCTGCTCGGGCGGCTCGGGAACGATCTGGACTTCACCACGGACGCCCGGCCCGAGGACGTGTTGAAGATCATCCGACCGTGGGCCGACTCCGTCTGGGACGTCGGTATCGCCTTCGGAACGGTCGGGGCGCAGAAGGAGGGCCGGGTCGGGGACGACGTCCAGCGGTTCGAGATCGAGGTCACGACCTACCGTTCGGAGGCGTACGACAGGACGTCCCGCAAGCCCGAGGTCTCCTACGGCGACTCCATCGAGGACGACCTCGTCCGGCGCGACTTCACGGTGAACGCCATGGCCGTGGCCCTCCCGGAGAAGGAGTTCATCGACCCGCACGGCGGCCTCGAAGACCTCGCCGCACGGGTTCTGCGGACGCCGGGCACGCCCGAGGAGTCCTTCTCCGACGACCCGCTGCGGATGATGCGGGCGGCCCGCTTCGCCGCGCAGCTGGACTTCGAGGTCGCGCCGGAGGTGGTGGAGGCCATGACCTCCATGGCCGCGCGCATCGAGATCGTCTCCGCCGAGCGGGTGCGGGACGAGCTGAACAAGCTGCTGCTGGCCGCACATCCCCGCAAGGGGCTGGCGCTGCTGGTCGACACCGGGCTGGCCGCGCACGTTCTGCCCGAACTTCCGGCGCTTCGCCTGGAAAGCGACGAGCACCACCGGCACAAGGACGTGTACGAGCACTCACTCACCGTGCTCGACCAGGCCATCGACCTGGAGCAGGACGGCCCTGACCTGGTGCTGCGTCTGGCCGCTCTCCTGCACGACATCGGCAAGCCGCGGACGCGCCGCTTCGAGAAGGACGGCCGGGTCTCCTTCCACCACCACGAGGTGGTGGGAGCGAAGATGACGAAGAAGCGGATGACGGCCCTCAAGTACTCCAACGACATGGTCAAGGACGTGTCGCGGCTGGTCGAGCTGCATCTGCGGTTCCACGGGTACGGTACGGGCGAGTGGACCGACTCCGCTGTCCGCCGGTACGTGCGGGACGGCGGGCCGCTGCTCGACCGTCTGCACAAGCTGACCCGGTCGGACTGCACCACGCGGAACAAGCGCAAGGCGGCCGCGCTCTCCCGTGCCTACGACGGCCTGGAGGACCGCATCGCCCAGCTCCAGGAGCAGGAGGAGCTCGACTCCATCCGGCCCGACCTCGACGGCAACGAGATCCAGCAGGTCCTCGGGATCGGCCCCGGACCCCTGATCGGCAAGGCGTATGCGTTCCTTCTCGACCTCAGGCTGGAGAACGGCCCCATGGAGCGTGACGCGGCGGTCGCGGCGCTGAAGGAGTGGTGGGCCGCGCAGCGCTGAACCCCGGCTCGGGGAGAGTCGGTGGGTGCGATGTTTCACGTGAAACATCGCACCCACCGCTCTGCGGGAGGTCGTGTTTCACGTGAAACACGACCTCCCGGCGTCAGTGGGCCGTGGCCCTTCCGTGGCGCCACCGGAGGAGCGTCCCGCACACGGTGGCGTAGATGACCGCCACCATCACCACCAGGGGCACCGAGCGGCCGTCGGGCGGCAGCATCAGGGCCGCGATGCCCGCCGCTCCGACGAACGCGATGTTGAAGAGCATGTCGTAGAGCGCGAAGACCCGGCCCCGGTAGGCGTCGTCCACCGATGTCTGGACGACGGTGTCCGTGGCGATCTTCGCTCCCTGGGTGACCAGTCCCAGGAGGAACGCGGCGGCCAGCATCGGAGCGGGAGCGAAGGGGAGCGCCAGTGCGGGTTCCATGACCGCGGCGGTTCCCGCGCAGACCGCCATCCATCCGTAGCGGCCGAACCGCTCCACCGCCCAGGGGGAGAGGACGGCCGCGGCGAAGAAGCCGGCACCCGAGATGCCGAGGGCGAGGCCGAGCAGCGCCAGGCCGTCGGAGTCCGTCTCGGACCAGGCGTACCGGCAGAGCATGAGGACCATGACCGTGAGGGCGCCGTAGCAGAAACGGAGCAGCGTCATGGCGGCGAGTGCGTGAGCGGCCTGCGGCCGGTCCTTCAGATGGCGCAGGCCGTCCAGGAGCCCGCGGGCGGTGGACACCAGGGCTGCGACGAGGCGGGGCTGGAGCACGTCCGGGTCGGGGCCGAGCAGAGCGCGGCTCATCCGCAGGCTCATGAGCGCGGAGGAGAGGTAGAGGAGCGCCGCCAGAAGAACCACCGCGGCGTCGGACTCCGAGACGAGGAGACGCACCACGAAGGCCAGCCCGCCGCCCGCGGTCGCGGCCAGGGTGCCGGCGGTCGGCGACAGCGAGTTGGCCACGACGAGTTGTTCGGAGTCGACGACGCGCGGCAGCGAGGCGGACAGTCCTGCCAGGACGAAGCGGTTGACCCCGGTGACCGTGAGCGCGGAGGCGTAGAAGAGCCAGTCGGGCACGGACAGCAGGATGAGGAGCGCGGTGCAGCAGGCGAGTGCCGCCCGGAGGAGGTTTCCGTGGAGCAGCACCTGGCGCCGCCGCCAGCGGTCCAGCAGGACGCCGGCGAAGGGCCCGACGACGGAGTAGGGCAGCAGAAGGACGGCCATGGCGGAGGCGATGGCCGCGGGAGAGGTCTGGCGTTCCGGCGAGAAGACCACGTAGGTGGCGAGGGCGACCTGGAAGACGCCGTCGGCCGACTGGGACAGCAGTCGGACCGCCAGAAGCCGGCGGAAGTTCGTCAGGCGCAGAAGGACGCGCAGATCACCCACGGCGGACATGCGAGCAAGCCTCACATACGAGGAGGGTCCCCGGGGCAGTGACCCGGGGACCCTCCTCGATGAGCGGTGGGACGGAGCGCTTAGCTCTCCACCTCGCCCTTGATGAACTTCTCGACGTTCTCACGAGCCTCGTCGTCGAAGTACTGCACCGGCGGGGACTTCATGAAGTACGAGGAGGCCGAGAGGATCGGGCCGCCGACGCCACGGTCCTTGGCGATCTTCGCCGCGCGCACGGCGTCGATGATGACACCCGCGGAGTTCGGGGAGTCCCAGACCTCGAGCTTGTACTCCAGGTTCAGCGGGACGTCGCCGAAGGCGCGGCCCTCGAGGCGCACGTACGCCCACTTGCGGTCGTCGAGCCACGCGACGTAGTCCGACGGGCCGATGTGGACGTTCTTCTCGCCCAGCTCGCGGTCGGGGATCTGCGAGGTGACGGCCTGCGTCTTCGAGATCTTCTTGGACTCCAGGCGCTCACGCTCGAGCATGTTCTTGAAGTCCATGTTGCCGCCGACGTTCAGCTGCATGGTGCGGTCCAGGATGACACCGCGGTCCTCGAACAGCTTCGCCATCACGCGGTGCGTGATGGTGGCGCCGACCTGGGACTTGATGTCGTCGCCGACGATCGGGACACCGGCCTCGGTGAACTTGTCCGCCCACTCCTTGGTGCCGGCGATGAAGACCGGGAGGGCGTTGACGAACGCGACCTTGGCGTCGATGGCGCACTGCGCGTAGTACTTCGCAGCGTCCTCGGAGCCCACGGGCAGGTAGCAGACCAGGACGTCGACCTGCCGGTCCTTGAGGGTCTGGACGATGTCGACCGGGGTCTCGGCGGACTCCTCGATGGTCTGGCGGTAGTACTTGCCCAGGCCGTCCAGGGTGTGGCCGCGCTGCACGGTGACGCCGGTGGACGGCACGTCGCAGATCTTGATGGTGTTGTTCTCGCTGGCGCCGATGGCGTCGGCCAGGTCGAGGCCGACCTTCTTGGCGTCCACGTCGAAGGCGGCGACGAACTCGACGTCGCGGACGTGGTACTCGCCGAACTGGACGTGCATCAGACCCGGCACCTTGCCGGCCGGGTCGGCGTCCTTGTAGTACTCGACGCCCTGCACCAGCGAGGCGGCGCAGTTGCCCACGCCGACGATGGCTACGCGAACCGAACCCATTCCGGTTGCTCCCTGTGTGTTCTCGGTATTCCGGATGAAACCCTGCGGAGCGCGGGGTCTCACTTGGCGGTGTCGTCGGACGGATCCGGCGGGGAGGAGTCGCCGGGAGAGGTCTCCCCGCGGTTCTCGCCACGCCGGGGCAGGCCGTCCGTCGCTCCAGATGTGTTGTCCTGCTGAGCGGTGTTCCCGGGGGACGGTTGTCGCTGATCCCGTCCCGCCCGCTCGCTCTCGATGAGCTCGTTCAGCCAGCGCACTTCACGCTCCACGGACTCCATGCCGTGCCGCTGCAGTTCGAGCGTGTAGTCGTCGAGGCGTTCACGGGTGCGGGCGAGAGAGGCGCGCATCTTCTCCAGGCGCTCTTCCAGCCGGCTGCGGCGCCCCTCCAGCACGCGCATCCGCACGTCACGCTCCGTCTGGCCGAAGAAGGCGAAACGGGCGGCGAAGTGCTCGTCCTCCCAGGCATCGGGTCCGGTGTGGGAGAGGAGCTCCTCGAAGTGCTCCTTCCCCTCGGCCGTCAACCGGTAGACGATCTTCGCCCGCCGCCCCGCGAGGGAGGCGGCGAGGGCGTCCTCGGGTGCGTGTCCCGGCTCCTCGATCAACCAGCCGTTGGCGACCAGCGTCTTGAGGCAGGGGTAGAGGGTTCCGTAGCTGAAGGCCCGGAAGACTCCCAGCGAGGTGTTGAGCCGCTTGCGCAGCTCGTATCCGTGCATCGGGGCTTCACGGAGCAGTCCGAGTACGGCGAACTCGAGGATGCCTGAGCGCCTGCTCACTGCCGCCTCCCTCGCCGTACGGGGTCCGTATGTCTGTCCGATGTGTCGTGCTGATGTATCGAGTCGATACATCAGCACGATAGAACGGCGTTCCTGCTGCGACAAGAGGGGGCATCGTGAACGGCGTCACATCACCAATTCACAGCAGGCGAACTGCCTGATTTGGGGTGAACTTCAGGGCTGGGCAGGTTTTGAGCGTGCGTAGTCTGTGCGGCATGCAGACCACCGGGAACCAAGTGACGCCGCCGAGCGTCATCGCCGTGGATGCGCAGCGGATGAGCTCTGCCAGGAGTTCGTCCGTATCCATTTCGGGGGGACCGGAAATCAACTGCCGCTTCCAGGCGTCTCGCCTGCCCGAGGAGTAGTCGTTCGATGAGCGAGCACCGTCGCAAACCGCCACAGCCGCAGGGTGGCGGTCGCGCCGCGGCCCGTCGCGCCGCACAGCAGTCTTCCGGCCGCCGTGCGGCGCCGGGCCGAAGTGCCACCCCCGCTTCCCCCTCCGCCTCCTACGGCGAGGAGGAGCGGCCCTACGGAGGCCGTGCCGAAGCCCGCCGCGCCGCCCAGCGGGGCGGGCGCCGGCGGACGGACGAATCGGCGTCCGCCGGCCACGGCGGCGCCGGCGGCCGCGGCGGAGGCCGCCGGGGCACCGGCGGTGGCGCCGGTGCGGGCGGTGCGGGCCGCGGGCCGGGCAGGAAGCGGATCATCGACTACCCGCGCCACGGCAAGTACGGATGGCGCCGCTGGGTGCCGTCCTGGAAGCTCGTGACGGGCCTGTGCTTCGCCTTCCTCGGGACCGTCATGGGCGCCGCGACGATCGCGTACGCCATGGTGGGGATTCCGGACCCGGACAAGACGGCGACCGCGCAGAACAACGTCTACTACTGGGCCGACGGCTCGCAGATGGCCGCGACCGGTGGTGAGACCAACCGGCAGATCATCGCCTTCGACCAGATCCCGCGCGAGATGATGAACGCGGTGGTCTCGGCCGAGAACAAGACGTTCTGGAAGGACTCGGGCATCGACCCCCGCGGCATCGGCCGCGCCGTGCTGAACATGGCGACGGGCGGGCAGACCCAGGGCGGCTCGACCATCACCCAGCAGTACGTGAAGAACAACCGGCTGAACGACCAGTCGCAGACGGCGACCCGGAAGCTCAAGGAACTCTTCATCTCGATCAAGATCGACACCGAGGTGAAGAAGCCCGAGGTCATGGCCGGGTACCTCAACACGGCCTACTACGGCCGCGGCGCGTACGGCATCCAGGCGGCCGCCCGCACCTACTACGGCAAGGACGCCAACGAGCTCAACGCCAGCCAGTGCGCCTTCCTGGCCGCGCTGCTGAAGGGCGCCACGTACTTCGACCCGGCCGGCGCCCCCGAGATCGACGCCAAGGCGACCGCCAAGGGGAACCTGGAGCGGGCCACCGAGCGCTGGGGCTGGATCCTCGACGAGATGGTCAAGGACGGTCACCTGGACGCGGCCGAGCGCGCCAAGTACACCGAGTTCCCGATGCCCGACCCGCTGAAGAAGAACGCCCAGCTGAGCGGCCAGATCGGCTACCTGGTCGACCTGGCCAAGGCGAACTTCATCAACAACAACGACCAGGGCGTCGACTCGGTCAAGCTCGCCCAGGGCGGCTACGAGATCCACACGACCTTCGACAAGAAGAAGGTCACGGAGCTCGAGAAGGCCGTCAAGAAGATCCAGGACGAGTACATCGATCCGAAGAAGCGGCCCAAGACCGACACCCATGTGCAGTTCGGCGGGGCGTCCGTCGAACCGAAGACCGGCAAGATCATCGCCATCTACGGCGGTACGGACGCGACCAAGCACTTCACCAACAACGCCGACGCCACCGGCGCCCAGGTCGGCTCGACCTTCAAGCCGTTCGTGCTGGCCGCCGCGATGCGCGACGGCGTCCGCGACCCCGAGCTCGGCAAGGAGCAGGGCAGCAGCGAGCGGACCATCGTCGACCCGGACAAGAGCCGCTACAGCGGGAAGAACAAGCTGACGATCCGCAACTACGACCGCAGCGTCTGGCACGACGAGAACGGCAAGGAGTGGCAGCAGGTCAACGACGACGACGCCGACTACCCCGACATGAGCCTGCGCCGTGCGATGATCCGCTCCGCCAACTCGCCCTACGTGCAGCTCGGCATGGACATCGGCATCCCGCAGGTGCGGCAGGCCGCGATCGACGCCGGTCTGCTGGAGGGCAGCCTGGTCAAGGGCGACGTGCCGTCCTTCTCGCTCGGCATCTCCTCGCCCAGCGCGATCCGCATGGCGGGCGCCTACGGCACCTTCGCCGCCGAGGGCGAGCAGCGCGACCCGTTCTCCGTGACCAAGGTCGAGTACGAGGGCCAGACGATCTACGAGCACGAGGACGAGGTGAAGCGGCCGTTCAGCAAGGCCGTGGCGACCAACGTGACCGATGTGCTCCGCGACGTCGTCGACAACGACGAGGGCACCGGCCGCAAGGCGCGTATCCCGGGCCGCGACGTGGCCGGCAAGACCGGTACCACCGACGGCAACAAGCAGGCCTGGTTCGTGGGCTACACGCCGCAGCTGTCGACCGCCATCGACATGTACCGGCTCGACGACAACGAGAAGAACAAGAACCGCCAGTTCGAGGACATGTACGGCACGGGTGACCAGCCGAAGATCCACGGCTCGTCGTTCCCCTCGCAGATCTGGCACGACTACATGACCCAGGCCCTCAAGGGCGAGAAGGCCATCGACTTCGGCAAGCCGGGCGAGCTCGACGGCGAGGCCGTCTGGGGCGGCGGCGCCAAGAGCCCCGAGCCCACGCCCACCGCCAGCCCGACCCCGACCCCGACGCCCAGCAACAGCCCGTCCCCGACGCCGAGCCCCTCGATCACGCCGCAGCCGTCCGAGTCGTGCAACCGGTGGGAGGACTGGACCTGCCAGCCGGCCGGCGGGACCGACCAGGGCAGCGACCAGGGAGCCACCAACGGCGGGATCTCCCCGAGTCCCAGCACGTCGCAGGAGCCGCCCGGAGGAAACAACGGCGGTGGCAACGGCAGCGGCGGAGGATGGATCGGCGGGTCCGACGGCACCTAGGTTCTGTCCGGCGGATCACTGCCGAAGCCAGAGCCGGATCGCTGCGGCGGTGACGGTCCCGTGGAAGACGTAGGCCCGCTTGTCGTAACGAGTAGCGACTGCGCGGGAGTTCTTCAGCCGGTTGATGGTCCGCTCGACCTCGTTGCGGCGCCGGTAGTGGTCGCGGTGGAAGCCGGTGGGCCTGCCGCCTTCTCTGCCTTTGCGTCGACGGTTGGCCTGCTGGTCCTTGGGTTCCGGGATTGTGTGCCGGATGCGGCGTCTTCGAAGGTAGCGGCGGTTTCGGCGGGAGCTGTATGCCTTGTCGCCGCTGACGTGCTCGGGCCGGGTTCGGGGCCGTCCACCCAGCGGTCTGGGGACCCGGATCCGGTCCAGGACCTCAACCATCTGGGGGGCATCGCCCCACTGGCCAGGCGTGACCAGAAAGGCCATGGGGCGGCAGCCTCCTTCACCCGCGAGGTGGATCTTGCAAGTCAGGCCGCCCCGGGACCGTCCGAGTCCCTCGTCGGGGCGGTGGTGCCGGGGCGTCGTCCTTTTTTCGGGACCCGCGGCTTGGCTTTGCGGGCGCCGGCCGCGTGCTGATGAGCCCGGCAGGACGTCGAGTCGACGCCGACCATCGACCAGTCGATCCGGCCCGCGAGGTCGGCGTCGGCCTGGACCGACTGCAGGATCCGGTCCCAGGTGCCATCCGCCGACCAGCGGCGATGCCGCTCATAGACGGTCTTCCACGGCCCGTAACGTTCCGGCAGATCGCGCCACGGAACACCGGTACGAACCCGGAACAGGATCCCGTTGATCACGGTGCGGTGGTCGTTCCACCGGCCACCCCGGCGACCCTTTGGAGGCAGATGCGGCTCCAGCAGCGACCACTCGTGATTCGTCAGATCCCCCCGACCCATACCCCAACCAACGAGCGACCGGTCGGAAAGTCACATGATCCGCCGGACAGAACCTAGGGCCTCTCGTTCGGATCCTGGCGGGCTCACGTGCCCTGATCCGAACGAAAGGGCCTAGCCGCCGCGGGTCCGCCCCGCACTCCGCACGGCTTCACGGGCCGTCGCATCCCCTCGCTGCGCTCGCGCGGCGGCCGGGATGCGACGGCCCTCGCCGTGTCCGCGCCGCCTTACGGCAGGATGTGCACCATGCCCAGCGCAGAAGAGACGAGCGTGAACGAGGACCGGTCCCCGCGGCGGGAGCGTCCCGAGGTGGCTCCCACCCTGCGGGACAGCGTCGCGAGGGCGGGCAGCGAGCTGATCGGCGGCCCCGCGGGCCGCAGGGCGCTGCCCGACGCCGGCCGCAGGCTCACCCCGGTGGCCGTCGTGGCCCTGACCGCGATCGGCCTGTTCGCCCTGGGCATGGTGCAGAAGCTGCCCTGCTACAACTGGGCCTGGTTCCGCGGGACCAACTCCCAGTACACCCACGCCTGCTACTCGGACATCCCCCACCTCTACCTGGGGCGGGGCTTCTCCGAAGGGCTGATCCCGTACTTCGACCGGCTGCCCGGCGACATGCAGTACCTCGAATACCCCGTGCTGACCGGCCTGTTCATGCAGGTGGCCGCGTGGATCAGTGACATCGGCTTCGCGCTGGGCATCTCCGACGCCGACGTCATGCAGCAGGAGCAGCTGTACTGGCTGGTCAACGCCGGCATGCTGATGGCCTGCACGGCCGTCATCGCCGTCTGCACCGCCCGGACGCACCGCAGCCGCCCCTGGGACGGTCTGCTGGTGGCCCTGGCCCCGGCCTTCGCCCTGACCGCGACCATCAACTGGGACCTCTTCGCGGTGGCCCTGACCGCCGCGGCGATGCTGATGTGGTCCCGCGGGCGCGTGCTGGCGTTCGGCATCCTGATCGGTCTGGCGACCGCGGCCAAGCTCTACCCCGTCTTCCTGCTGGCTCCGCTGCTGCCGCTGTGCTGGCGCACGGGGAAGTGGCGGGAATTCTTCACGGCCTCGCTGGCCGCGGCGGGCGCCTGGCTGGTGGTGAACCTGCCGGTCATGCTCCTCGCCCCCGAGGGCTGGAAGAAGTTCTACACGTTCAGCCAGGAACGGCAGATCGACTTCGGTTCGTTCTGGCTGGTGATCACCCAGCGCACCGGCGAGCCGATCGACGTGCAGACGGTCAACGACACCGCGATCCTGCTGGTGGTCGCCGCCTTCGCCGGCCTGTGCGTGCTCACCCTCACCGCACCCCGGCGGCCCCGCTTCGCCCAGCTCGCCTTCCTGCTGGTGGCGGTGTTCATCCTCACCAACAAGGTCTACTCGCCGCAGTACGTGCTCTGGCTGATCCCGCTCGCCGCGCTGGCGCGCCCCCGCTGGCGGGACTTCCTCGTGTGGCAGGCGTGCGAGGTCATGTACTTCCTGGGGATCTGGATGTACCTCGCGTACACCTCCGGTGAGAAGCACCAGGGACTGCCTCCCGAGGGCTACCAGCTGGCGATCGCGCTGCACCTGCTCGGGACGCTCTACCTCTGCGCGGTGATCGTCAGGGACATCCTGAAGCCCGAGCGCGACGGCGTCCGGACGGACGGGTCGGACGACCCCTCGGGCGGCGTGCTCGACGGTGCGGACGACGTGTACGTCCTCGGCAACGCCGCCCGGCGTGAGCAGGACGCGGCACGGGCCGTGGAGGGGCCGCGGGTCGACTGGGGCAAGGAAGCGGGGCCCGGCGCGGAGAAGGAGTCCCAGCCGGCCGTCTGACGGCTTCCGGGGGGCGCCGTGCGCCCCCCGGCACTCGTCCTAGCGCTCGACCAGACGGTCGAACTGTGTCGTGGTGTGCCGCAGATGGGCCACCAGTTCGTCGCCCACCCTCGGCTCCTGGGCGTCGGCCGGCACGAAGAGGATGGACACCTGCATGTGCGGCGGCTCGGCGAACCAGCGCTGCTTGCCCGCCCAGACGAACGGCGACAGATTGCGGTTCACGGTCGCCAGTCCCGCGCGGGCCACGCCCTTGGCCCGCGGCATCACACCGTGCAGCGCCTTGGGCGCCTCCAGACCCACACCGTGGGAGGTGCCGCCGGCCACGACGACCAGCCAGCCGTCCGACGCCGCCTTCTGCTGGCGGTAGCCGAAGCGGTCTCCCTTCGCCACACGCGTGACGTCGAGCACCGCGCCGCGGTACTCGGTCGCCTCGTGGTCGCCCAGCCACAGCCGGGTGCCGATCCGCGCGCGGAAGCGGGTCTGGGGGAACTGCTGCTGGAGCCGTGCCTGCTCCTCGGCGCGCAGATGGCTGACGAACATCGTGTGCAGCGGCAGCCGGGCCGCGCGCAGCCGGTCCATCCAGCCGATGACCTCCTCGACGGCGTCCGAGCCGTCGGTGCGGTCCAGCGGGAGGTGGAGGGCGAAGCCCTCCAGGCGGACGTCCTCGATCGCGGCGTGCAGCTGACCGAGCTCCTGCTCGGTGATGCCGTGGCGCTTCATCGAGCTCATGCACTCGATGACGACCCGCGCGCCGACCAGGGCGTGCACGCCGTCCACCGAGGAGACGGACCGGATCACCCGGTCCGGCAGCGGCACCGGCTCCTCACCGCGCCGGAAGGGCGTCAGCACCAGCAGGTCGCCGCCGAACCAGTCCTTGATCCGCGCGGCCTCGTAGGTCGTGCCCACGGCCAGCATGTCGGAGCCGAAGCGGGCCGCCTCCTCGGAGAGCCGCTCGTGGCCGAAGCCGTACCCGTTGCCCTTGCAGACCGGCACGAGGCCGGGGAACTGGTCGATCACCGACTTCTGGTGAGCCCGCCAGCGCGCGGTGTCTACGTAGAGGGAGAGCGCCATGGCAGGCCCGGGACCTTTCTGGTGATCTGGTGACTTCGGTGTGACGGGGGGACGTGTACGAGACTACGGACCCGCCGGCCCGTACGGGGCGGCGAGTGGGTGCGGCCGGTCTAGCGGCGCGACATGTAGATGTCGAGTGCCTTGTGGAGCAGCTTGTTCAGCGGGAAGTCCCACTCGCCCACGTACTCGACGGCCTCGCCGCCCGTGCCGACCTTGAACTGGATGAGGCCGAAGAGGTGGTCCGTCTCGTCCAGCGAGTCGCTGATGCCCCGCAGGTCGTACACCGTGGCGCCCATCGCGTACGCGTCGCGCAGCATGCGCCACTGCATGGCGTTGGAGGGCCGCACCTCCCGGCCGATGTTGTCGGAGGCGCCGTAGGAGTACCAGACGTGGCCGCCGACGACGAGCATGGTCGCCGCGGAGAGGTTCACGCCGTTGTGACGGGCGAAGTAGAGGCGCATCCGGTTGGGGTCCTCGTTGTTGAGGACGGTCCACATGCGCTGGAAGTAGGAGAGGGGGCGCGGCCGGAAGCGGTCCCGCTCGGCGGTGATCTCGTAGAGGCGCTGCCACTCGGCGAGGTCCTCGTAGCGGCCCTGGACGACCTCGACACCGGCCTTCTCGGCCTTCTTGATGTTGCGGCGCCACAGCTGGTTGAAGCCCTTGAGGACGTCGTCCAGCGAACGGTTGGCGAGCGGCACCTGGTAGACGTACCGGGGCTGCACGTCGCCGAAGCCGGCGCCGCCGTCCTCGCCCTGCTGCCAGCCCATCTTGCGGAGCCGGTCGGCGACCTCGAAGGCGCGCGGCTCGATGTGGGTGGCCTCGACGTCGCGCAGGCGCTTGACGTCCGGGTCCTGGATGCCGGCCTTGATCGCGGGGGCGTCCCAGCGCCGGATCACGACCGGAGGGCCCATCTTCACGGAGAAGGCGCCCTGGTTCTTCAGGTGGGCCAGCATCGGCTGCAGCCAGTCGTCCAGGTTCGGGGCGTACCAGTTGATGACCGGGCCCTCGGGGAGGTACGCGAGGTAGCGCTTGATCTTGGGGAGCTGGCGGTAGAGCACCAGACCGACGCCGACGAGCTCACCGCTCCGGTCGAACCAGCCCAGGTTCTCCGAGCGCCATTCGGTCTTCACGTCCGCCCATGCAGGGACCTGGCAGTGACTGGCCGAGGGCAGTGTCTGGATGTACGCCAGATGCTGCTCACGGCTGATGGTCCTCAGGGTCAGGCTCATGCGGGGCGCTCCTCGGCAGGTGTGTCCCCATGGGTTCAGGGGCTCCGGCTCTCGCGCCGAAGCCTACTGCGCCCGGGAAGCGCCCCGAATGGTTGTGCGCAGGAGCCGTCCGGCGCCCGGGGGCGGAAGCGGCCGGACAGGGCCCCGCCGCGCCGTTCGCCGAGGTCCGCCCCCGATGCGCCGTCCGTGGGGACCCGTCGGTCCGCGGGACCCGGCGGGCGCGGCGGACGGTGCCGTCCGCCGCGCGGACGGCACCGCGCCGCGGGCGTCCGTCAGCCGAGGACGCCGCCGAACAGACCGCCGTGCGCCATGCCGAGATAGAAGCCGACCGCCGACGCGCCGAGTCCCAGGATCAGCAGGAAGCGCTCCCTGGTGGTCGCCGAGATGAACTGGCCGTACGCACCGGTGCCGATGCCGATGAGGCCCGCCCACGAGCTGAGCAGGTGGAGGTTGTGGAACATCGCTGTGATGAAGGCGACGGCGCCGAGCACCAGGGTCGCCGCCATCAGGGAGTCCTGGAGCGGATGTGGCTTGCCGTCGGTGGAGAGAAGCCCGGCGGGGGCGGCCTGTCGTCGCATTGTGTGTGCCATGAGGCACCTCCTGCCTGTGCCGGAAGGCGGCGCATCGTAGCGCCGCGCGCACCCGATGTGTACAGATTGCGTCCAACTGGGACCGGATTTCAACCGGAAGCCGGTCTGCGGGTACGCTGTACGGTCTGCACCGGTGTCTGCCCTGGCCAGACGACGATCGACCGCAATCCGCGGGGATTGTCGGTGGCCGCGGATACCGTTGCGCACGCATCACGACCCTCCTGCCACGGAACGACCGTGGCCGCTGAGTCCAAAGGAGGTGGGTTCCACATGCGTCACTACGAGGTGATGGTCATCCTCGACCCCGATCTCGAGGAGCGCGCTGTCTCCCCGCTGATCGAGAACTTCCTCTCCGTCGTCCGTGAGGGCAACGGAAAGGTGGAGAAGGTCGACACCTGGGGCCGTCGTCGTCTCGCTTACGAGATCAAGAAGAAGCCCGAGGGCATCTACTCGGTCATCGACCTGCAGGCCGAGCCTGCGGTCGTCAAGGAGCTCGACCGCCAGATGAACCTGAACGAGTCGGTCCTCCGGACCAAGGTCCTCCGTCCCGAGACCCACTGAGCACCTAGCTCAGAGGTCATCGGGTTCGAGTAGCAGCAAGCAGCCAGAAGCAATCCCGCCGAGAGGTTCACCCATGGCAGGCGAGACCGTCATCACGGTCGTCGGCAATCTCGTCGACGACCCCGAGCTGCGCTTCACCCCGTCCGGTGCGGCGGTCGCGAAGTTCCGCGTCGCGTCCACTCCCCGCACCTTCGACCGGCAGACCAACGAGTGGAAGGACGGCGAGAGCCTGTTCCTGACCTGCTCGGTCTGGCGGCAGGCGGCGGAGAACGTCGCCGAGTCGCTGCAGAAGGGCATGCGCGTCGTCGTGCAGGGCCGTCTGAAGCAGCGGTCGTACGACGACCGCGAGGGCGTCAAGCGGACGGTCTTCGAGCTGGACGTCGAGGAAGTCGGCCCCAGCCTGAAGAACGCCACGGCCAAGGTCACCAAGACCACCGGCCGCGGCGGTCAGGGCGGATACGGCGGCGGTCAGCAGGGTGGCGGCGGCGGCAACTGGGGCGGCGGCCCCGGTGGCGGCGGCCAGCAGGGCGGCGGCGGTGCACCCGCCGACGACCCCTGGGCCACCAGCGCGCCGGCCGGCGGTGGCCAGCAGGGCGGCGGCGGGGGCGGCTGGGGCGGAAGCTCCGGCGGTTCCGGCGGCGGCTACTCGGACGAGCCGCCCTTCTAGGGCAGCTCGTACCCCACTTCTTGATCACACAGGAGAAACACCATGGCGAAGCCGCCTGTGCGCAAGCCTAAGAAGAAGGTCTGCGCGTTCTGCAAGGACAAGACCGCGTACGTGGACTACAAGGACACGAACATGCTGCGGAAGTTCATTTCCGACCGCGGCAAGATCCGTGCCCGTCGCGTGACCGGCAACTGCACGCAGCACCAGCGTGACGTCGCCACGGCCGTCAAGAACAGCCGTGAGATGGCGCTGCTGCCCTACACGTCCACCGCGCGATAAGGGAAGGGTGACCTAGACATGAAGATCATCCTCACCCAGGAGGTCTCTGGCCTCGGTGCCGCCGGCGACGTCGTCGACGTCAAGGACGGCTACGCTCGCAACTACCTGGTCCCGCGTGGTTTCGCGATCCGCTGGACCAAGGGCGGCGAGAAGGACGTGGCGCAGATCCGCCGCGCCCGCAAGATCCACGAGATCGCGACCATCGAGCAGGCGAACTCCATCCGGGGTCAGCTCGAGGCCGTGAAGGTGCGCCTGGCCGTTCGCTCCGGCGACGCGGGCCGCCTGTTCGGTTCCGTCACCCCGGCCGACATCGCCTCGGCGATCAAGGCCGCCGGTGGTCCGGAGGTCGACAAGCGTCGTGTCGAGCTCGGTGCGCCGATCAAGACCCTGGGCTCGCACCAGGTGTCCGTGCGTCTGCACCCCGAGGTCGCCGCACAGCTCGGCGTCGAGGTCGTCGCCGCCTGAGCAGCGCGCTCGACTGAGTAGTGGAGAGGGCCGCACCCCCTGGGGTGCGGCCCTCTCGCATGTGCCTGTTTCACGTGAAACGGGATCTGTGCACTGTTTCACGTGAAACAGCGCCGTTTCTCCCGGGCCCGCCGGGTGCTCGGACCCGGTGGCGGCCGCCGGGCACCCGGGTCAGCGCGTCGCGCCGGTCACGATCCACCGGCCCGACCGCGCACGCCACCAGAGGGTCAGCAGGCGCACCGCCATCATCAGCGTCATGGCCCACCACAGGGCGGTGAGGCCGCCGCCGAACGCGGGTACCAGCAGGGCGACGGGCGCGAAGACCGCCAGAGTGAGAAGCATCGCCCAGGCCAGATAGGGGCCGTCCCCGGCGCCCATGAGCACTCCGTCGAGGACGAAGACCGCCCCGGCGATCGGCTGGGAGACGGCGATCACCAGCAGGGCCGGCAACAGGGTGTCGTGCACCGCCTCGTCCCCGGAGAAAAGGGGGATGAAGAGCGGCCGGGCCAGGACGACGAGGAGTCCGAGGACGAAGCCCGCGGCGATGCCCCACTGCACCATGCGGCGGCACACCTGGCGGGCGCCTTCGGTGTCGCCCGCTCCCAGGTACCGTCCGATGATCGCCTGACCCGCGATGGCGATGGCGTCCAGGGCGAAGGCGAGCAGGCTCCACAGCGAGAGCGCGATCTGATGCGCGGCGATGTCGGTGTCGCTCAGGCGGGCGGCCACGGCGGTGGCGATCAGCAGGACCGCACGCAGGGAGAGCGTGCGCACCAGCAGGGGGACGCCGGCCTGGGCACTGGCCCGGATGCCCGCCGCGTCGGGACGCAGTGGGGCTCCATGGGTGCGCGCGCCGCGGATGACCACGAAGAGGTAGGCGGCGGCCATGCCGCACTGGGCGATCACGGTGCCCCAGGCCGACCCCGCGATGCCGAGCCCGGCACCGTAGACGAGGCCGACGTTGAGCGCGGCGTTGGCGGCGAACCCTCCGACCGCGACGTAGAGCGGCGTGCGGGTGTCCTGGAGGCCGCGCAGCACGCCGGTGGCGGCGAGCACGATCAGCATGGCGGGGATGCCGAGGCTGGAGATGCGCAGATAGGTGATGGCGTGCGGGGCGGCCGTCTCCGAGGCGCCGAAGACGTCCACCAGCCAGGGAGCGGCCGGCAGGGTCACAGCGACGACGGCGAGGCCGAGGAGGAGGGCCAGCCAGATGCCGTCCATCCCCTGGCGGATCGCCGCCCGGAGGTCACCGGCGCCGACGCGGCGTGCCACGGCCGCGGTGGTGGCGTAGGCGAGGAAGACGAAGATGCTGACGGCTGTCATCAGCAGGGCCGCGGCGACCCCGAGACCCGCGAGCTGCGGGGTGCCCAGATGTCCGACGACGGCGCTGTCGACCATCACGAAGAGGGGCTCGGCGACGAGTGCGCCGAAGGCCGGGACGGCCAGGGCGACGATCTCTCGGTCGTGCCGGCGCCGGTGGGCGCGGGCGGTCGCTGGGGCCTGAGTCATACGTTCAATCTAATCTTCCACAGGTAAGAGACACAAGCCTACTGTGTCCCTTACGAGATCGAGCGCTGCGAACGCTCTCGGAGCCCGTTCGTTCTGATCTTGGGCCGAGTGGGAAAGTTTTTCTCCCCCACAGCCGGTGGACGGCATCTGTGCAGGTCATCGTGGGTTCGTCAGGTGATCAACGGTGTTGTCCACAGTGCTGTCCCCTGATCCGCCCACAGGTTGCGCAGAGTTCTCCACAGCATCTGGTCGTTCATCCACACAGCCTGTGGATAACGAGATTGGCTGGGGCCTTCCGGGGGCCTACCGTGGACCGTCGCCCGACGCGCCGCAGCGGGGGCGGACGAGTCGGTTTTGTCAGTGTCGTGCCGTAGAAAGAGTGCCACGGCAGAGGTCCGCGGAGCGGACGGGAGGAGGTGGCACGGGTGAGCATCTCCGAGCCCCTGGACGATCCGTGGGCGGCCGACAGCCCCGGGGACCGCCTCCCCGCCTCCCGGCGCCGCGGCAGCGACGGCCGCGGCGGCCGTGACGACCGGCACGACCGCGGCAGGGAGGGCGGCGGCTGGGACAGCGGGCCAGGCTTCGAACGCGTCCCTCCCCAGGACCTCGACGCCGAGCAGTCCGTCCTCGGCGGCATGCTGCTCTCCAAGGACGCCATCGCGGACGTCGTCGAGATCATCAAGGGCCACGACTTCTACCGGCCGGCCCACGAGACGGTCTACCAGGCGATCCTCGACCTCTATGCGAAGGGCGAGCCCGCCGACCCGATCACGGTCGCGGCGGAACTGGTCAAGCGCGGGGAGATCACCCGGGTCGGCGGCGCCCCGTATCTGCACACCCTGGTGCAGTCCGTCCCGACGGCGGCGAACGCCTCCTACTACGCGGAGATCGTCCACGAGCGGGCCGTGCTGCGCCGTCTGGTCGAGGCCGGCACCAAGATCACGCAGATGGGATACGCCGCCGACGGCGACGTCGACGAGATCGTGAACTCGGCCCAGGCGGAGATCTACGCCGTGACCGAGCAGCGCACCAGCGAGGACTACCTGGCGCTCGGCGACATCATGGAGGGCGCCCTCGACGAGATCGAGGCGATCGGCTCGCGCAGCGGGGAGATGACCGGTGTCCCCACCGGATTCACCGACTTCGACTCGCTCACCAACGGTCTGCACCCCGGCCAGATGATCGTCATCGCCGCGCGTCCGGCGATGGGCAAGTCGACCCTCGCGCTGGACTTCGCCCGGGCCGCGTCGATCAAGCACAACCTGCCGAGCGTCATCTTCTCCCTCGAAATGGGCCGCAACGAGATCGCCATGCGACTGCTGTCCGCCGAAGCCCGCGTCGCGCTGCACCACATGCGCTCCGGCACGATGACGGACGAGGACTGGACCCGCCTGGCCCGCAGGATGCCCGAGGTGTCGTCGGCACCGCTCTACATCGACGACTCCCCGAACCTGTCGATGATGGAGATCCGCGCGAAGTGCCGCCGGCTCAAGCAGCGCAACGACATCAAGCTCGTGATCATCGACTATCTGCAGCTGATGCAGTCCGGTGGCTCCAAGCGTGCCGAGAGCCGTCAGCAGGAGGTCTCGGACATGTCCCGGAACCTCAAGCTGCTCGCCAAGGAGCTGGAAGTACCCGTTATCGCGCTGTCCCAGCTGAACCGAGGCCCCGAGCAGCGCACCGACAAGAAGCCCATGGTGTCCGACCTCCGTGAGTCCGGATCCATCGAGCAGGACGCCGACATGGTCATCCTGCTGCACCGCGAGGACGCGTACGAGAAGGAGTCGCCGCGCGCGGGCGAGGCGGACATCATCGTCGGCAAGCACCGAAACGGCCCGACGGCCACGATCACCGTCGCCTTCCAGGGCCACTACTCGCGCTTCGTGGACATGGCTCAGACCTGAGCCCCGCTCCCGGGGGTGCCGGGCCGTCGGCGGACGGGTCGGCACCGGGCCGTTCCGTCGGGGCGCGCGGTGAAGGATGGCTCCAGGGGCGGCGGTTGGGCGCCGCCTCGTCGCCGTGTCGCCGGGTGGCGTAAAGGGTTCGACGTGCCGGGGCGGGCGCAGGTAGACCTGCCGTATGACGTCATCGCCATCGCCGGAAGAACTGCTCCCGAGCACCCGCCGTGCCCTGCTCCACCGTCTCGCCGTCGCGCAGTCGGAGGGCCGGACCCCGTCCTACGCGGCCGCCGTGCTCAGGGACGGGGAGATCGTGTGGACGGGGGCCCGCAGCTGTGTCGAGGGCCACGTCCCCGAGCCCGGTACCCAGTACCGCATCGGGTCGATCACCAAGACCTTCACCGCCGTCCTGGTGATGCGCCTGCGGGACGAGGGCCTGCTCGATCTCGGGGACCCGCTGGAGAAGCATCTGCCCGGGACCGGGGCCGGTGAGGTGACCATCGCCCAACTGCTCGGCCACAGCGCCGGTTTGAGTGCCGAGTCACCGGCGCCCTGGTGGGAGCGCACGCCGGGGAGTCTGCGCCCCGAGCTCTCGGACGTCCTGGGCGAAGGGGCGCGGATGCATCCGCCGGGGCGCCGCCACCACTACTCCAACCCGGGCTACACCGTGCTGGGTTCGCTGGTGGAGGCCGTACGCGGAATGCCGTGGGAGGAGGCGCTGCAGCGGGAGATCCTCGACCCGCTGGGCCTGACCCGCACCGCCGCCCGGCCGAGCGCTCCGCACGCCGGGGGCTGGGCCGTCCACCCCTGGGCGGATGCGATGCTGCCCGAACCCTCCGAGGACCTGGGGCTGATGGCACCCGCCGGCCAGCTCTGGTCGACCGTCGAAGACCTCTGCCGCTTCGCCTGGTTCCTCGCCGAGGGAGACGACCGGGTGCTCCGCGCCGCGTCCGTACGGGAGATGCGGACGCCCTCCGTACCCGCCGAGACCGGGGACTGGATCAGCACCTACGGACTCGGGGTGCAGATCATCCGCAGCGGGGGGCAGACGCTGATCGGCCACGGGGGCTCGCTCCCGGGCTTCCTCGCGGCCCTGTGGACGAGCGTGGAGGACGGTGTGGCGGCGGTGGCGCTGACCAATGTCACCTCCGGGCCCGCCCCGGGCGCCACGGCCGCCGATCTGGTGCGCATCGTGGTGGACGCCGAGCCCAGGATTCCGCAGCCGTGGCGGCCACTGCCCTCGGTGGACCCGGACCTGCTGGAGCTGACCGGTCCCTGGTACTGGGGCACCTACGCCTATGGTCTGCGTCTCGCCGCGGACGGCGGGGTGGAGCTGGAGATGCTCCGGGGCGGCGGACGGCGTTCGCGCTTCGTCGCCGCGGGTGAGGGCCGGTGGACCGGTCTGGACGGGTACTACGCGGGGGAGACCCTGTCGGTCGTGCGGCGCGGAGACGGCTCGGTGAGCCATCTGGATCTGGGTTCCTTCGTCTTCACCCGTGAACCGTACGGTCCCGGCGACGCCGTGCCGGGCGGGGTGGACGAGTCGGGATGGCGCGGACTCTGAGTGCCGGCGGGGTTTCACGTGAAACAGGGCCGGACGCCGTCCGGCCCTGTTCCGGGGTGCGCCGGCCGCGGATCCGGCTGCGTCAGAGGGCGCGCTTGAAACCCACGTGCGAGGGCGTGAAGCCGAGCCGCTCGTAGAAGCGGTGGGCGTCGGACCGCTGGGCGTCGGAGGTGAGCTGCACCAGGCTGCAGCCGAGCCGGCGGGACTCCTCGACGGCCCACTCGATCAGCTGGGTACCCAGTCCGCTGCCTCGTTCGTCCCTGTGCACTCGGACCGCCTCGATCACCGAGCGGGTGGCGCCCCGCCGGGACAGTCCGGGGATCACGGTCAGCTGCAGGGTGCCGACGACCCGACCGTCCCGGACGGCGACGGTCTGGTGCTGATGAGGGTCGCCGGCGAGACGCTCGAAGGCGGCCAGGTACGGAGCCAGGTCGTCGGGCGACTCGCGCTGGGCGCCGAGGGGGTCGTCGGCGAGCATGGCCACGATCGCCGGGAGATCATCCGCTCCGGCCGCCCTTATCTGCAGATCCTTCATGATCGGCAGCCTACGCGGGAATCCTCAGCCCCTCGACGGCGCTGACGAGCGGCGCGAGTTCGGGGTTCTTCGCCGCCTCGTCGAGGGCTTCCCGCAGAGCCGTGTCGTTGGTGGGCCGTGCTTCGGCCAGCAGGGCCAGCCCGCTCTCCGTGACGTCCGTGTAGATGCCGCGGCGGTCGGTGTCGCAGAGGTAGCGGGAGAGGAGTCCGCGGTCCTCCAGCCGGGAGACCAGCCGTGTGGTGGCGCTCTGACTGAGCACGACCGCGTCGGCGACCTGCTTCATCTGCAGGTGGCCGCCGGGGCCGTTGTGCTGCCGGCTGAGCACGTCCAGCAGGGAGAACTCCCGCATGCTCAGCCCGTGCCCCGCCTCCAGCGCCCGCTCGATGTGGGACTCGATCCTGCCGTGCAGCAGTGAGAGGGCGCACCAGCCCTGTGCGAGTGCGGTGAGTGCGGGATCGGTCGCCGTCATGGGTCTCTCCTCGGTGCCGGGTGGCGGGCCACCAGTCCTTGCCAGGATAGACGACGACCGCAATAGCCCGCGCTTGCAAATAACCAGCGCGTGCAATTATTGTGAACGCCTGTAAAGCGCTCAAGCACACCTGGAAGGGGCCCCTCCATGCCTCTCGCGCTACTGGCTCTGGCGGTCGGAGCCTTCGGTATCGGCACCACCGAGTTCGTGATCATGGGCCTGCTCCCGGAGGTCGCCGCGGACTTCGGGGTGTCGATCCCCACCTCCGGTCTGCTGGTGACCGGCTACGCCCTCGGTGTGGTCGCCGGAGCCCCGCTGATGACCGCACTCGGCACCAAGATCTCCCGGAAGCGGATGCTCATGCTGCTGATGGGCCTCTTCGTCGTCGGCAATCTGCTCTCGGCGCTCGCGCCGTCCTTCGGTGCGATGCTCGCGGGCCGGATCGTCGCCTCGCTCGCCCACGGCGCCTTCTTCGGCATCGGCTCGGTCGTCGCCGCCGAACTCGTCGCCCCGCACAAGAAGGCGGGCGCGATCGCGTTGATGTTCACCGGACTGACCGTCGCCAATGTCGTCGGCGTCCCCGGTGGCACGTTCATCGGGCAGTCGATCGGCTGGCGGACCACGTTCGCCGTCGTCGCCGCGCTCGGTGTGGTGGGCCTGGCCGGTGTGGCCAAGCTCGTCCCCGACATGCCCCGGCCGGAGGGTGTACGCCTGCGGGACGAGGTGGCGGCCTTCAGGAACGCCCAGGTGCTGCTCGCCATGGCGATGACCGTGCTGGGCTTCGGCGGTGTCTTCGCCGCGATCACCTACATCGCCCCGATGATGACGGAGGCCGCCGGCTTCGCCGATTCCTCCGTCACCTGGCTGCTGGTCCTGTTCGGTCTCGGCATGGTCGGCGGCAACCTGCTCGGCGGCCGCTACGCCGACCGGCACCTCATGCCCCTGCTCTACGTCACCCTGGGGGCCCTGGGGGTCGTCCTCGCGCTGTTCACCGTGACCGCCCACCACAAGTTCCTCGCGGCGGTCTCCATCGTGCTGATCGGTGCGCTGGGCTTCGCCACCGTGCCGCCGCTGCAGAAGCGGGTGCTGGACCAGGCGAAGGGAGCGCCGACGCTGGCCTCCGCCGTCAACATCGGGGCCTTCAACCTCGGCAACGCCCTCGCGGCGTGGCTGGGCGGGCTGGTCATCTCGGCCGGCTTCGGTCTGACCGCCCCGAACTGGGTCGGCGCCCTGCTCGCCGTCTCGGCACTCGCGCTCGCCGTGCTCTCCGCGGCTCTCGAGCGCCGGGAGGGCAGGCGCACGCAGGCCGCCCCGGTCCCGCGGGCACCGGAGCGCGCGGTGCAGCCCGCGGTGCACTGACGCTCCGGGCGACGACGGGGCCGGGCCCGGGACACCGTCCCGGTCCCGGCCCCGTCGTCATGTGCTCAGCCGGCGGCGACCGTCAGCGGAGCGAACCGGCGGGTCCAGTCTCCGGGCAGCGCGGGGATTCCGCGGGCCATCACCGCGTTGAAGGCGATCGTCTCCAGCCCCTGCCGCCGCAGCCAGGAGAGCAGCTCCTCGTGACGGACGTCGATGTCCGTGCGCAGCGGCCGGTCGGTGTGTGCGGCCAGCGAGGCGACCAGTGCCTGGGCCGTGGCTGTGTCGCGGGCGACGAGCGGGCCGACGACGTGCGTGGCCATGTTCGGCCAGGCCGCCGCGTAGCCGGTGAGTTCGCCGTCCTCCTCGGCCACGCGGATCTGGTCGGCGAAGGCCGGCAGCCGGGTGAGCATATGGGTGCGGTCGCGGCCGAAGACCTCCGTGTCGAGCCGGATGACGGCCGCCATGTCGTCGGCGGTGGCCGCCCTGGTCGCGACCCCGGGGACCGGCTCCGTCCCGGTGAAGTGGCCCTTGACCATCTCCGCCCGGCCCACTGTGGCGAAGCCCAGCTCCTCGTAGAGCGGTTTGCCGTTGGGGGTTGCGTGCAGGGTGACGGGGGTGTCACCGGTTTCGGCGAGCACATGGCGCATCAGGCGGCGGCCCACTCCGCGCCGGGCGTGGCGTTCGGCGACGAGCACCATGCCGATGGCCGCCAGCCCCGGGCCGTACGAGGTGAGGACAGAAGCGGCCATGAGGCCCTTCCCCTCGGGGTCGTCGATTCCGTACCCGGTTCCCGCGGTGAGCAGCAGCCCCCATTTGTGGTCCTCGCGCGGCCAGCCACGGTTCTCGGAGAGGTCGGCGCAGGCGACGAGGTCTTCGTGGGTCAGGCGCCGGACGGGAAGTTCGGTGAGCGGTGTCGACATGGGATCAGGCTGTCCGACGCACTGATCGCGCGTCCACCCCTTTCCGGGAACCGTGCACATCTCGGGATGCGGCCCGCAGCCTCCGAGCCGTGCCGGGCGGGGGCGTCAGGGCCGGCGGCGGATCCCGCGGACGGACGGCGTGCCGGAGATGTTTCACGTGAAACACCCTGCCGCCTCAGCCGGGAGTGTCCGCGTGGTGCTGCGGCGGGGGTCGGGAGGTTCATCGCGGAGGGGTCGTGACCGAGGGGCGTGCAGAGCCGCCCGACCGGTCGCGCGAGGCGCATCCCGGCGCAGGTTGCGAGGGCATGGCGGACGTGAAGATCGGGGTCCGGCGGTGTGCAGAAACCGGGGTGAGGCTGGACGGGCCCGTTGCCTCCGGTGGTTCCATGTGGGGCGCGGAGATCCCCTCGCCGCCGGCCACGGCGCCGCGGGGGCCACGAGCTTAGGGGGAATCGGATTCGGCTGCCCGGACTTTCCGGTCTTCGTCCCCTGCACGCGGGTCGCCTGACATGCTGCGACAGCGGGCAGGTGCGGACAGAGCAGGTAAGGCAGCACGTCCGGAAGGCGGACGTGCGCGAACCGACCAGAAGATGTTCGAGGCGAGGCAGACAATGGACGCTCCGGCCCACACGTCGGGAGAGGGCGGGATGCCGGACGCCGGCGGCGGATGGTTCAGCCCCCGCAGGCAGCCGTCGCCGCAGGGGCAGCCCTCCGGATCCGGTGACGGCACCGGTGAGCCCTCCGCACCCGGCGGCACCACCGCTGAGCACTCCGCAGCCCGAGCGGGCGAGCGGGGCCGCACGGGAGACGACGCCGCAGCGGCGGCCACGCCGTCGCGACCGGTGAGCGCGATACGTCCGGTGGGATCCGGCGCGTCCCGGCGCGACCGGCCGCGTCTCTCGGTGGTCCCGGACCTTCCCGGGGAGGACGCCGCGCCGCCCGCTGAGGGGGACGGCGCCCGCGCGGGGACGGCGGAGTCCGCTCCCGCCGCGACCGCGCGACCGGACGGCTTCACCGAGCCGCGCCGGGACACCGGTCCGCCCGCGTCGCCCGACGCGCTTCTCGTGCGCCGGACCCTCGCCGAGATCGGGCCGGTGGCGGACGAGGTCACCTCGTACTTCTACGCCCTCCTCTTCACCCGCCACCCCGCCCTGCGCTCCATGTTCCCGGTGGCCATGGACACCCAGCGGGACCGGCTGCTCAAGGCGCTGCTCACCGCGGCCGAGCACACGGACAACGCGGCCGTGCTGACGGAGTACCTCCAGCACCTGGGGCGGGGCCACCGCAAGTACGGCACCCAGCCCGCGCACTACCCGGCGGTGGGGGAGGCGCTGCTGGGCGCTCTGGCCCGGTTCGCGACCACGACATGGGACGCCGAGTCCGAGGCCGCCTGGGTACGCACGTACACGACGATCTCGCAGATCATGATCGACGCGGCGGCGGAGAACGAGCTCCACGCCCCCGCCTGGTGGGACGCCGAGGTCGTGTCGCACGACCTGCGGACCTCGGACATCGCGGTGGTCACCGTGCGGCCGGACACGCCGTACGCCTTCCTCGCCGGTCAGTACACGACGCTGGAGACCCCCTGGTGGCCGCGGGTGTGGCGGCACTACTCGTTCGCCGGGGCGCCCCGTTCGGACGGGCTGCTGTCCTTCCACGTGAAGGCGGTCCCCGCGGGCTGGGTCTCCAACGCGCTCGTGCATCGCGCCCGCCCCGGGGACGTGCTCCGCCTCGGGCCCCCGGCCGGCTCGATGACGGTCGACCACACCACCGACAACGGCCTCCTCTGCCTCGGCGGAGGAACCGGCATCGCGCCGATCAAGGCGCTCGTGGAGGACGTGGCCACCCACGGAGAGCGGCGCACGGTCGAGGTCTTCTACGGGGCCCGCACGGACTACGACCTCTACGACATCGACACCATGCTCCGGCTCCAGCAGGCGCATCCGTGGCTGTCGGTCCGTCCCGTGGTCGACGACCGCGCCCAGTTCCCCTCGGCGCTGCGCGAGTTCGGCAGACACGGTCCCTGGGACGGCTTCGACGCCTATCTCTCCGGACCGCCCGGGATGATCCGCAGCGGGGTGCACGCGCTGCGCGCGTTCGGCATACCCGTGGACCGGATACGCCACGACTCGCTGGAGGACCTGGTCGCGGTCGGGGACTGAGGCCGCCCCTCCCCGACCACGGGCGGGGCGGCGCGGACGGCCGCCGGGATCAGCCGAGATCCGGCGCGTGCATCGCGCGTACGCCTTCGATGTTGCCGTCCAGGTAGTGGCGCAGCGACAGCGGTACGAGATGGACCGCCGCGATGCCGACGCGGCTGAACGGGACCCGTACGATCTCGTACTCCCCGCACGGCTCGTCGATCTCGGGGCCGTGGCGCTGGGAGGGGTCCATCGACTCCAGCCGGCAGACGAAGAAGTGCTGCACCTTCACGCCGGTCACACCGCCGTCGGCGATGTGCTCGACGGTGTCGACGAAGCAGGGCACCACATCGACGATCTTGGCGCCGAGCTCCTCGTGTACCTCGCGGTGGAGGGCGTCGACGACGGTCGCGTCCTCCGGTTCGACCCCGCCGCCGGGAGTGAGCCAGTACGGGTCGACGCCGGGCTTGGTTCGCTTGATCAGGACGAGGTCGTCCCCGTCGAGCAGGATGGCGCGTGCGGTGCGCTTGACCACCGGTCGTTCGGTCATGGCAAGAGAGTGGCCCGTGCCGCTGCGTCTGAAACGCGTCGGGCCCCACCGGTGCGGGCGCTCACCACTCCGCGGCCGCGCGCAGCAGGCACTCGTGCGCCCGTGCGACGTGCGGGTGGGCCAGGCTGCCGGTGCGGACGACCAGGAAGTACGTGCGCAGCGGAGGGACGGCCGGTTCGAGGAGGGCGACCAGGCGCCCCTGCGCCAGCGCCTCCTCGCACAGGTAGCGGGGCAGCACCGCGAGCCCGGCACCGGCGGCGGCCGCCTCCAGGACGGCCCGCAGGTCGGGAGCGATGACCGTGCCGGCCGCCGCCGGTCGGGACTCGAAGACGCTGTGCCAGTAGCGGGACACCAGCGGCAGCGTCTCGTGCACCTCGACCACGGGGAGCTGTTCGAGCACCACATGGCCCTTGCGCAGATCGTCGGGTCCGAGGTGCGAGGCCCAGCGCGGAGCGGCCACCAGGACGTGCTCCTCGTCGCACAGCGCCGTGGCGCTCAGCAGACCGCCGCGCGGGCGGGCGGTGGTGACGGCGATGTCGTGACGGCCTGCCGCCAGCCCGTCGAGCGACTCCTCCGCGGTGCCGAACGAGGTGCGCAGGGCGAGCCCCTGGCCGGTCAGCGGCGTCAGTGCCGGCAGGGCGCGCAGAGCCGTGAACTCCGGGGGTCCGGTCAGGTGCACGGTGCGCACGGCGGACTCGCTGTCCAGTTCCGCCTCGGCGATCTCCAGCAGCGCGTCCAGGTGCGGGGCGGCCCGGTGGGCGAGCTCGTCGCCGATCGTGGTGGGGGTGACACCGCGCGCCTGGCGCAGGAAGAGGGGCCGGCCCAGCTGGCGTTCGAGCGTGCGTATCTGGCCGGTGACGGCGGGCTGGGAGAGGCCGAGCAGGGCGGCGGCGCGGGTGAAGGAGCCTGCCCGGTGCACCGTGACGAATGTGCGCAGCAGGGCCAGATCCATCCCATGCCCCTCCCGGTCCGGCGTTGCTCCCGAACCCGGTCATCTATAAATAAGTCGATAGGTCGCTGCCCCTACTGTGATTGGACACTGACGCTGAGTCAACTAGCCTTGTCCGCACGGTTCTTCGCTCGCGGGAACCGGGGCGGTCCGAGCCACGAGGGGGGAGGTTCGGACCGCCCTCACAGCGCCCCGCGCCGGTGAGGGCCCTGGGCGCGAAGTGTTCCGTCCGCGCCGGCGGGCTCCCGGCAGCAGCCGTCCGCCGCCGAGGACCGGCGCCCGACGCGCCCTAAGACCTGCCGGCCGCCGCCTCGTCCAGCGCCCGCGCCACGTCGGCCAGCAGGTCCTCGGGGTCCTCGGCGCCGACGGAGAAGCGGATGAAGCCCTCGGGCACGTCGTCCCCTCCCCAGCGCCGGCGGCGCTCGGCGGTCGACCGGATCCCGCCGAAGCTCGTCGCGTCGTCGACGAGGCGCAGTGCGGCGAGGAAGCGCTCGGCGTGGGCCCGGTCGGGCAGCACGAACGAGACCACGCAGCCGAAGCGCCGCATCTGCCGGGCGGCGATGCGGTGCGAGGGGTCGCCCGGCAGCCCCGGGTACCGCAGGCCGGCGACGTCCGCGCGCTGCTCCAGGGCCTGGGCGAGAGCGAGGGCGGTCGCGTTCTGGCGGTCCGACCGCAGCTGGAGGGTGGCGAGCGAGCGGTGGGCCAGCCAGGCCTCCATGGGCCCCGGGATCGCGCCGACGATCTTGCGCCAGCGCCGCACCTCGTCGGCGCGGGCGGCGTCCCGGCACGTGACGTGGCCGAGCAGGATGTCCCCGTGGCCGGTCATTCCCTTGGTGTCGCTGGCCACCGAGAAGTCGGCGCCCAGGTCGAGAGGGCGCTGGCCGAGCGGCGTGGCGAGCGTGTTGTCGACGGCGACGAGGGCGCCCGCCGCGTGCGCCGCAGCGGCGAGCCGCCGCACGTCGCACACGTCGAGGTTCGGGTTGGACGGGGTCTCGATCCACAGCAGCCGTGCCCCGTCGAGGACGTCGAGCTGCGCGTCGCCGCCGGTGGGCGCGGTGCGCACCTCGATCCCGTAGGCCTCCAGCTGTTCCCGCACGAGGGGCAGCACCTGGTAGCCGTCGCCGGGCAGGACCACGGCGTCGCCGGAGCGCAGCTGGGACATGAGGACCGCGGAGATCGCCGCCATCCCCGAGGCGAAGGAGATGGTGTGGACCGTCTCGCCCGGAGCCTCCAGCTCGCCGATGGCGCGCTCCAGATGGGTCCAGGTGGGGTTGGAGTCGCGGCCGTACATGTAGGGACCGGTGGGGTCGCCGGAGAGATGGAAGTGGGCGGCGAACACCGGGCCCGGCAGGGTCGGTTCGTACTGCCGTGTCTCCGGCAGTCCCGCGCGTACCGCTCGGGTGCCCTCGCCCAGGGGTGTGTCCGTCATGCCGCTCGCTCCTTGGCCGCGCCGGTTGCCGCGCCGGGACGACCTCGCCCGGCGCCGCCACCATTCTGCGCCAGCGCCGGTGCCACCTGCGAACACGTGTCCGCCCGGTGGTCTCAGTCCCGGTCCGGGAGGGCCACGTTCAGGGCCCAGGAGACCACGGAGATGATCAGTCCGCCGAGGACGGCGGTGCCGAAGCCCTCGACATGGAAGTTGAGGGAGAACTGGTCGGCGAGCCAGGAGGTGAGCATCAGCATCAGGGCGTTGACCACCAGGGTGATCAGCCCGAGCGTGAGGATGAACAGAGGCAGCGTGAGCAGCTTCACCACGGGCTTCACGACGACGTTGACCAGACCGAAGATCAGCGCGACCAGCACCAGGCTGAGCGCCTTCTTCCCGGTGCTGCCACCGGTGAGCGTCATGTCCGGGAGCAGCCAGATGGCGACCAGCAGGGCCCCCGCGTTCGCGAGCGTCTTGACTACGAAATTCATCATGTGTCTGATCGTGGCAGACATGATCGGATCAACGGCAGGGGCGGACGGCGATGAAGGCATTCCGACTGGACGAGCTGGAGGCGGAGCGCGCCGCCAATGACGGCGCGTACCTGCAGTTCCTGCGCGAGCGGAACATGTCGGTCGGGCTGTACGCGCTCGACGCCGGCCAGGTGGACCCCCAGCTCCCCCACAACCAGGACGAGGTCTACTTCGTCGTGAGCGGCCGGGCGTCGATCACCGTCGGGATGGAGACGACCCAGGTGGGGCGCGGCAGCGTGGTCTACGTGCCCGCCGGGGTGGCGCACAAGTTCCACCACATCAGCGAGGACCTGCGGGTCATGGTGGTCTTCTCGCCCCCCGAGGGATGACCCGGACCCGTCCGTTCCCCTAAGGGTCCGTTCCGGGGAGTCCAAGGGACCGCGGGCCCCCGCACGCGGTGCCGCTGCGCCTAGCATCGACAGCACGCACTCGGAGAAAGAGGTGGGACGATGGCCGTGCGGGAGATATTCGCGGGGATGCCCTGGTGGGTGAAGTGGATCGCGGTGCCCGTCATCGCCCTCGCCGTGTTCGGCGGACTGATCACCAGCATTCTCGGGTTCGTGCTCTGGGTGCTCTTCAAGGTGCTGCTCTTCGTCGCCCTGGTCGGCGGACTGGTCTTCGTCGTACGGAAGTTCATGGGCTCGTCGGGCGGCTCGGGCAAGGAGTGGTGAGCGAGGCGGGCAAGGAGTGGTGAGCGCGGCGGGCGGACGCGTTAGCCCGCCCGGGGGAACGCTCCCGGTTATGCCTGTCGCGGCAGAGGCGTGCCATTAGAGTGGCAGCTCTCTGCCGCACCTTTCGGCACCTCTCCCCATATGACGGATCCGACCGGCGATTTCGCCGTTGTGCGACCGCTCAGGCGGTCGGACCGGCCGCCCGGCCGGGACCGCCCGCAGGGAGAGCCGGAGGTCGCGGCCGCGCGGGGGCGGTTCCCGCGGGCGGGCCGCTGCCCGTCACCATGCCTGGGGGGTGACCTTTGGCCGGGGCCACGAATGCCGCTGTCCCCACCCTGATCGGCTCGGTGCAGCGTGCGTTGCGACTGCTGGAGGCCGCGGGCTCGCACCGCGACGGCGCCCCGGCGAAGCAGCTCGCGAGGGAGACGGGGATTCCGCTGCCCACCGCCTACCACCTGCTGCGCACCCTGACGCACGAGGAGTATCTCCGGCGCGACAAGGGCGTCTTCACCCTCGGCGCGGCCGTCGACCGGCTGGCCGGCAGCGGTGACCTGCAGAATCGTCGCAGCACGCTGGCGGACTCCCTGACCCACTGGCGGGACGCCATCGGCGTGCCCGTGTACTTCGCCGTCTACCGCGAGGGCGAGATCGAACTGGTGGCGGTCTCGGACACGCCGTCCTCCCCGGCCGTGCACGAATGGGCCGACTTCCGGGAGACCGGGCACGCCCACGCGATCGGCCAGTGCCTGCTCAGCCAGCTCGACGAGGCGGCGCGCAGGGACCATCTGGACCGGCATCCCGTGCAGCCGGTCACCCCGTACTCGGTCCGCGACCGGGCGGCGCTGCTGCAGCGGCTCGCCTCCGTGGACCGGATGCAACCGGTCGTCGAGCGCCAGGAGTACGCACTCGGCACCGTCTGCGCGGCCATCCCGATCACTGTGGGTGACATCGCCGCGACGATGGCCATTTCGCTTCCCCTCCATCAAGAAGCCAAGCTGCGTCCGGCAGTTGAGCAGTTACGCGAGGGGATCGGTGGCCTGCTGGGGTCACTTGCCTTCTCTATCAGTATCTGAAAAATCACTCCTTGTGATCTGCTAGCGCTTGCAGCACGATGGCGTCAAGAGGGCCTTCACGCCCAACGGGGATCGTTCTTGGCCAACTTCTTGCTTCGCCAGCACGGTCATTCATTGCTTCATCTACTGCGAGGTATGTGATGCGCGAGTCGGTTCAGGCCGAGGTCCTGATGAGCTTTCTCGTCTCCGACGAGCTCTCCTTCCGGATCCCGGTGGAGCTGGGCTACGAGACATCCGATCCGTACGCGGTGCGGATGACGTTCCACCTGCCCGGCGACGCTCCGGTGACCTGGGCGTTCGGCCGGGAACTGCTGCTCGACGGGATCAACGCGCCGAGCGGGGACGGCGACGTGCACATCGCGCCGACCCGGCCCGAGACGCTCTCCGACGTCCACATCCGGCTCCGGGTCGGCGGTGAGTCGGCGCTGTTCCGGGTGGGCGCCCCGCCGCTCGTCGCCTTCCTCGACCGCACCGACAAGCTGGTGCCGCTCGGTCAGGAACTCGCGCTCGGCGACTTCGAGCTCAGCCTGGAGGAGGCGCTCGGCCGGATCCTCGCCGAGGAGAACGCCGGCTGAGCCCGAGGCGTCCGAGCGCCCCGGTGACGTCCGAGCGCCCCGGTGACGTCCGAGCGCCCCGGTGACGTCCGAGAGCGCCTGAGACGCCCGAGGACCCTGAGGCGTCCGAGCCCCTTGGGAGACGCCTGGCGTCCGCGACGCAGCCTGCGAGCCCGGCCCGGGGCCCCGGAGCCCGGGAACCGCCCAGGAACCGCGTGCCCCCGCCCCGGCCGCCTACCGCTTGCGGCGACGCCCCCGGCCGCCCCGTGCGGGGGCGGCCGCCGACGTGTCGCCGGGCCGGTCCTGCGGCCGGTCGGCGGAGACCACCAGGGCGGCGAGCGCCGTGGTGACGGGCACCGACGCGACCAGACCGATCGAGCCGATGAGCGTCCGCACGATCTCCTCGGCCACCAGCTCGCTGGTGGCCACCGTCCCCACGCTCGACTGGGCGATCGAGAAGAGCAGCAGCAGCGGGAGCGCGGCGCCCGCGTAGGCCAGGACGAGGGTGTTGACCACGGAAGCGA
The DNA here is from genome assembly GCF_014489615.1 of Streptomyces genisteinicus. Lineage (GTDB taxonomy): Bacteria > Actinomycetota > Actinomycetes > Streptomycetales > Streptomycetaceae > Streptomyces > Streptomyces genisteinicus. The sequence goes on along the minus strand of NZ_CP060825.1, from coordinate 3,565,215 downwards.
TGTGGTCGCGGCCGATGCGGATGGCGGAGCGGTAGAGCGCGCGGGGGCCCATCCCCGGGTCCGCCCGGTGCAGCTCCCAGACCGCGGAGGTCTGGGTGACGGTGACGTCGTCGAGGACGCCGAGCGATCCGATGATCACACCCGCCAGCAGCAGGCCGCTCATGTCGATCTCCGGGTAGAGCCCCTTGATCAGACCGGTGTTGTCGTCGGTGTTGCCGCTCAGGCTCGCCCAGCCGATGAAGAGCGAACCGAGCAGCCCGATCAGCAGCAGCGAGATCAGTGTGCCCAGCACCGCGACCGACGTGCGGGCGTTGACCCCGTGGCACAGGTACAGCGCGATCAGCATGATCGCGCTGGCCCCCACGATCGCCACCACCAGCGGGTTCGACCCCTGGAGGATCGCGGGCAGGATGAAGAGTGTCAGCACGGCGAAGGACGCGGCGAGCGCGATCAGCGCCATCACGCCGCGCATCCGTCCCACGACGACCACGACCAGTGCGAAGATGCCCGCCAGCAGTGCGATCGGGAAGTCCCGGTCGACGTCCGTGACCGAGTACTGCAGGTCCTCGGGCGCGTCCGGGGCGTAGGCGACGACCACGCCCTGCCCCTGCTTCAACTGCCGCGGCGCGTCCGGCTGGACGATCTCGACGAAGGTCCGGCCCTTGTCCTTCCCGGTGACCACCTCGACCGTCGCCCTGCCGCAGTCGCCGCGCTGCGACTCGACCGCCTCGCGTCCCTCGGGGGTCGAGGTGTCCCCGGTGGGCGGCACCTGCGCGGCGTTGACGTCCTTGCAGTCGACCCGTTCGACGCTCACCACCCTGCCCTGTTCGGTCTGGCGGTCGAAGCCGACGCCCGAGCGCTCGTGGCCGGGTGTCCCGCCCGGCCAGAGCACCGCGAGGCCGACGACGACGGCCGTGGCGAAGGGGATCAGCACCGCGGCGATGACCTTGCGCAGGTGCTGGGAGACGGGCGCTGCGGGCCCGTGACTGTGCACATGGCCGTGGTCGTGGCCGTGCGGTTCGGGGTTCTGCGGCGATGAGGTCACCGACAGATCATCGCAAGAACGCGGGGGGCCCTCTGTTCAGCGCGCCAGAGCGGACGCTAGCGTGGAGGCACTTTGCACACGCGGGAGCTCGGAGCACCGGGCTGAGAGGGCGCTGATCGCCGTACGTCGTACGGGAGGGCTGCGCCGACCGCCGAACCTGTTACCGGGTAATGCCGGCGTAGGGAGTAGGTCTCATGACCGTATCGGACGCACGCACGCCTGCCTCCAGTCAGAACGACGAGGCCGGGAAGTCCATCGGCTGGCACAAGGGATACGTCGAGGGCTCCCGCCCCGACATCCGGGTGCCCGTCCGCAAGGTGCACCTCACCAACGGCAGGGACGTGACGCTGTACGACACGTCCGGCCCGTACACCGACCCGGCCGAACAGACCGATGTCCGCCGGGGTCTGGCGCCGCTCCGGGAGAACTGGATCACCGCCCGCGGCGACACCGAGGAGTACGCGGGGCGGCCCGTCCGCCCCGAGGACGACGGGATCAAGCACACGTCCCCGCGCGGCGGGCTGCGCAATCTCGACGCCGTCTTCCCGGGCCGTCCGCGCCAGCCGCGCCGCGGCCGCGCAGGACAGGCCGTGACCCAGCTCGCCTACGCCCGGCGGGGCGAGATCACCCCGGAGATGGAGTTCGTCGCCCTCCGCGAGAACGTCGCGCCCGAGGTGGTGCGCGAGGAGATCGCCGCGGGACGGGCCGTGCTGCCCGCCAACGTCAACCACCCGGAGATCGAGCCGATGATCATCGGCAAGCGGTTCCTGGTGAAGGTCAACGCCAACATCGGCAACTCCGCCGTCACCTCCTCGATCGAGGAGGAGGTGGAGAAGATGACGTGGGCGACCCGCTGGGGCGCCGACACGGTCATGGACCTCTCCACCGGCCGCAACATCCACACCACCCGCGAGTGGGTGCTGCGCAACTCCCCCGTCCCCATCGGCACGGTGCCGCTCTACCAGGCGCTGGAGAAGGTCGACGGCAAGGCGGAGGAGCTGAGCTGGGACATCTACAAGGACACGGTGATCGAGCAGGCCGAGCAGGGCGTGGACTACATGACCGTCCACGCCGGAGTGCTGCTGCGGTACGTGCCGCTGACCGCGCGCCGCAAGACGGGCATCGTCTCGCGCGGCGGGTCGATCATGGCGGCGTGGTGCCTCGCGCACCACAGGGAGTCGTTCCTCTACGAGAACTTCGAGGAGCTCTGCGAGATCCTCGCCGCGTACGACGTGACCTACTCCCTCGGCGACGGGCTGCGGCCCGGGTCGATCGCGGACGCCAACGACGAGGCCCAGTTCGCCGAGCTCCGCACGCTCGGCGAGCTCAACACGATCGCCAAGCGGCACGGCGTGCAGACGATGATCGAGGGACCGGGCCACGTCCCGATGCACAAGATCAAGGAGAACATCGACCTCCAGCAGGAGATCTGCGAGGAGGCGCCGTTCTACACGCTCGGCCCGCTGACCACGGACGTCGCCCCGGCGTACGACCACATCACGTCCGGCATCGGCGCCGCGATGATCGCCTGGTGGGGCACGGCCATGCTCTGCTACGTGACGCCCAAGGAGCACCTCGGCCTGCCGGACCGCGACGACGTGAAGACCGGTGTGATCACGTACAAGATCGCCGCGCACGCCGCGGACCTCGCCAAGGGGCACCCCGGCGCCCAGGAGTGGGACGACGCGCTGTCCGACGCCCGGTTCGAGTTCCGCTGGGAGGACCAGTTCAACCTGGCGCTCGACCCGGACACGGCACGGGAGTTCCACGACCAGACGCTGCCCGCGGAGCCCGCGAAGACCGCGCACTTCTGCTCGATGTGCGGGCCGAAGTTCTGCTCGATGAAGATCTCCCAGGACATCCGCCGGGAGCACGGCGGCAGCCAGGAGGAGATCGAGGCCGGGATGGCGGAGAAGTCCGCGGAGTTCGCCGCCGCGGGCAACCGGGTCTACCTGCCGCTGGCCGACTGATCCGGCCGGCGCCCGTCCCGCGGCCGTGTGCCGCGGGGCGGCACCGCCGTCCGGTCCCGGGGCCGACGGGGGGTCGCGGGACCGGGCCGGCCGGTGTGCCGGCCCACGGGCCGGGGGCGCGGGTGGTCCGACGGTTCCGGGACCGCCGGACGGCACGGCCGCCGGTTCAGTCCGGCCGGTGTTCGGGGCCCCCGAAGTCCGGGCTGGAGAAGTCCGGGCTGGTGTACCGGGGGCGCCGGCCCGAGGTGCGGCCCTCGGCGGGGCTGGAGAAGTCGGGGCCGCTGTACCCGATCTTGGGGATGCGGCTCACGGGCCGTCCGGTGTCCGAGGGCGGCTGGGCTCCGGGGCGTTCGGCCAGCGCGGCCCGCAGGAAGGGAAGGATGCCGCGGTCCAGCAGCGCCTCGCACCACGCCTCCTTGGCGTCCCTGACCTCGGGGGGCGGCTCGTCGTACGGTCTGCCGTCCGCGACATGGCTGGCGTCGTTGCGCAGGGCGGTGAGCAGCAGCGCGACGGCGGCGGCGAGGACGGCGGCGGCGGTGAGCGCGCCGAAGAGCCATCCGGCGGAGAGCAGGGTGTCGGCGAAGGCCGGCGGCGGGCTGAGCATCTTCAGCAGATAGCCGGTGATCAGGAAGATCGCCGCGGCGGTGCCGGCGAGCAGCGGCGCGAGCACGGCGACCACGGCGGCGACACCCGCGCCGCTCTCCGCGGCCCCGACGGCGGGGGCGAGCCCGCCCGTCGTGTGGCCCGCGCCGCCCGCCGCGGCGCGCACCTCGGCGCGGACCTTCACGTAGTGCTCGTACTCGGCGGCGGCCGACGCGACGATGAGCGCCGTCGCGTTGAGTGCCATGGTGCGCAGCTGTTCGGTACTCAGCCGTGCCGTCGTGGCGGCCGGATCACGGCGTTCCCGGTCGTGGCGCAGTGCTTCGTCGAGGACCCGCTCGTACTCTGCGCGGTCCTCGGTCAGCAGGTGCGGAGCGCTGTTCATGTGCATCCCCCGATGCTCCGTAGGCCGCGGATCGCCCGTCGGTACCGGGCGATGGGGGCGTGAACGGAGGAGAGCCTGCTACGGATAAGCCGATGGTAGAGCGGCGACGGCGCGGCGTGACAGAGGGTTCGGGGAAATCGCCTGTCGCGGACCGGCTCAGTCCTGGAGGGGGAGTTGTTGCACGAGAAGCTTTCCGGCCATGGTCACTCCGCCGTCCATGGCGATGGCGAGCCCGTCCGCGTACACGTGCGGGCCGTCGACCAGGGTGCGTTCGCCGTCCTCGCCGTCCTCGGTGCCGACCTCGCCGAGCAGGTACGGGATCGGGCTGTGGCCGTGCACCACGCGCCGGCCGCCGTAGGCCCCGAGCAGTTCGCGGACCGCTTCCGCGCCGCCCTCGTCGCGGAAGGCGAAGCGCTTGGTGAACTTGCGGAACAGGTCCCAGCACTGGTCGGCGTCGTTGAGGGTGAGGACCTGGTGCACGGCGTCGTTGACGTCCTCGATCGTGGCGCCGTAGTCGAGGTACGCGGTGGTGTCGGAGTGCAGCAGCAGATGGCCGTCCTCCTCCACGACGGCGTCGAGCCTGGCCATCCACTGGAGGTGGACCTCCTGGAGCCGGTCCATGTCGTACTTCTGGCCACCGTTGAGGAGCCAGGCCGCCTGGAAGGTGGCGGTGCCGGCCCCGGAGTTGACCGGGGTGTCGCCGAACCGCTTGGCGCCGAGCAGCAGCAGCTCGTGGTTGCCCATGAGGGCCTTGCAGTAGCCGCCCGCTGCGGCCGCCTCGGCGGAGAGCCGCATCACGAGGTCGATCACGCCGATGCCGTCGGGGCCGCGGTCGGTGAAGTCGCCGAGGAACCAGAGGCGGGCGTTGCCGGCCGCCCAGCGCAGGTCGGCGTCGATGATGCCCTGCTCGGCGAGGGCCGCGACGAGTTCCTCGAGGTAGCCGTGGACGTCGCCGACGACGTACAGCGGGCCGCGGCCGGCGGGCGGGGACTGCGGCTCGGGGTCGACCCGCACCTGGACGGTGTCACCGGGGCCGCCGCGGCTGATCACCGGCAGGTCGCGTGCGGTGGGCGTGTAGCCCTCCGGCGGCTCGCCCTCCGGGAACGCGTTGCCCGGGTGTCCCGGGTCCGCGGACTGCGACTGCACCGGCACCTGGGCGTAGGGCGGCACGCGGAAATCGCGCAGTGTCGCCGTCCGCACCACGGGTCCCTGACCGGCCCCCTGAGTCATCGACCCCTCCACACCGTCGCGCCGCCGTTCACCTCTCGGCCCAGCCTGGTCGGGGTGGTCCGCGGTGTCGTTCGCCCATCATAGGAATGAGCCCGGCGGTGTGTGACGCACCAGGGGTGATGAATCCTGCCGCACCCCCGGTTCGCCGGTCGTTTCGTCCCTATTGGGAAGGTCTAGTCCTTCGCGGGTGACCGCGGGGCGCTCACGGTGGTGCGCGGCGGGCGGCGCTGGGAGGACGTTCTGACGATCAGTTCGGTCGGTATCACCTGCTCGACCGGCCGGTCCTCGTCGATTCCCTCGATGGCGTCGATCAGCAGCTGGACCACGGCCGTGCCGATGCGGCGCGGCTTGAGGGAGAGCGTGGTGATCGGCGGTTCGGTGGTCGCGTAGACGGTGGACTCGCTGCAGCAGACCAGCAGCAGGTCGTCCGGGACGCGCAGCCCGTAGCGGCGGGCAGCGGCCAGCAGGTCGGTCCCGTTGGGGTCGAAGAGACCGTAGACGGCGTCGGGCCGGTCGGGCCGGGCCAGCAGCCGGTCCGCGGCGACAGCGCCCGCGCACGGGTCGTGGGCGGGGTACGACTCGTAGACCGGGTCCTGGCCCACGCGCTCGCACCAGTTGAGGTAGGCGGTGGTCGAGAGCCGGGTGTAGGTGTCCGTGGTGGTGCCGGTGAGCAGGCCGATCCGGCGGGCGCCGGCCGCGGCGAGGTGGTCGAGCAGGTCGAGCACGGCGGCTTCGTGGTCGTTGTCGACCCAGGCCGTGACGGGCAGGGTGCCGGCCGGGCGGCCGTCGGAGACGACCGGCAGTCCCTGGCGGACCAGTTCGGTGACGACGGGGTCGTGGTCGGAGGGGTCGATGACGACGGTGCCGTCGAGGGCGACGTTCGACCAGACGTCGTGGCGTGAGGTGGCGGGCAGGATGACCAGCGCGTAGCCGCGGGCGAGCGCCGCCGACGTGGCGGCTCTGGCCATCTCCGCGAAGTAGGCGAACTCCGTGAAGGTGAAAGGTTCATCCCCGTATGTCGTCACGGTGAGGCCGATTAACCCGGACTTGCCCGTACGGAGGGTGCGGGCCGCGGCGGAGGGGCGGTAGCCCAGCCGGTCGGCGACCTCCCTGACGTGCCGGCGGGTGGCGTCCGGGAGTCTGCCCTTCCCGTTGAGCGCGTCGGAGACGGTCGTGATCGAGACGCCGGCGGCGGCGGCGACGTCCCGGATGCCCGCCCGCCCCTGCCGGCTGCCCCGGCGGGATGTTTCCGTCCGGCTCACCTGGTGCTTCCCTGCTGCTGTCATGGCGTGCCGATAGTAGGGCGCGGGCGGTGGGTCTGGCCGGTCGCATATGCACACGTTGACAGGCACGTTTCTGCATGATCATTTAGCCTCAAGCGCCTTTTATAGCAAGGAAGTTGGGGCTGGTGGGTGAGGAGTTGCCGCTATCGGTGCGCGTGGGCCTGGCGAGGGGTCCATGTTGCGAAGAGGTCTCAACTCACCACTACGGGTGATGCGCGCCACGGAGTGAGCCAGGGGCGCGCGCCAGGGCGGCGTGCTCCCCCCTTCCTTTCCGCGGGCCATTCGCAGCGGAGGCGAATCCTCATAAGGTGAGCAGTATTGGTGTGCGGAGGCCCGGTGTCCCGTACCGACGCGCACCGCGGTACCGAGTGGCATGACGGTCTGAGGAGGACCTGCGGTGAGCGAGACGAGTCCCAAGCTCCGCGCCGAGCTGGACGGCATCCCCACGTACAAGCCGGGCAAGCCGGCGGCGGCCGACGGGCCGGTCGCCTTCAAGCTGTCCTCCAACGAGAACCCCTACCCGCCGCTCCCGGGGGTCATGGAGACCGCGATCGCCGCGGCCCGGAACTTCAATCGCTACCCCGACATGGCGTGCAGCGGCCTGATGAACGAGCTCTCCGAGCGGTTCGGCGTCCCCGCGACGCACCTGGCGACCGGGACCGGCTCGGTGGGGGTGGCCCAGTCGCTGATCCAGTCGACCTCGGGGCCGGGCGACGAGGTGATGTACGCCTGGCGCTCCTTCGAGGCGTACCCGATCATCACGCAGATCAGCGGGGCGACCTCGGTCCAGGTGCCGCTCACCGCGGGCGAGGTGCACGACCTGGACGCGATGGCGGCGGCGATCACCGAGCGCACCAGGCTGATCTTCGTCTGCAACCCCAACAACCCGACCGGGACCGTCGTGCGCCGCGCCGAGCTGGAGCGGTTCCTCGACCGGGTGCCCTCCGACGTGCTGGTGGTCCTGGACGAGGCGTACCGGGAGTTCATCCGCGACGCGGAGGTGCCGGACGGTCTGGAGATCTACCGGGACCGGCCGAACGTGGCGGTGCTGCGGACGTTCTCCAAGGCGTACGGCCTCGCCGGGCTGAGGGTCGGTTTCGCGGTGGCCCACGAGCCGGTGGCCGCCGCGCTGCGCAAGACCGCGGTGCCGTTCGGCGTCTCGCAGCTCGCCCAGGACGCGGCGGTCGCCTCCCTGCGGGCCGAGGACGAGCTCCTGGGCCGGGTCGGCTCGCTGGTGTGCGAGCGGACCCGGGTGTACGAAGGGCTGGTCGCCCAGGGCTGGACGGTGCCGGAGACCCAGGCGAACTTCGTGTGGCTGCGTCTCGGCGAGCAGACCCTCGACTTCGCCGCGGCCTGCGAGAGCGCGGGCGTCGTGGTGCGGCCGTTCGCGGGGGAGGGCGTGCGCGTGACCATCGGTGAGGGCGAGGCCAATGATGTCTTTCTGCACACCGCGGAGGCCTTCCGCAAGACCCTGACGGGCTGACGCCGGCGCCGGTCCGGGCCCGCCCGGGTCCCGGCGGCCGGCCAGGATCACCGGACCCCCGTGAACGCCCTGTTCACGGGGGTCCGCCATGTCCGGTGGCCGAAACGACCCCCCGGCGAATCGAGCCGAATATCTGTGCGCCATAATGCTTGTGAATGTGAACGCGTTCACAAGCTCGCCTGGCTTCTCCCGTACTGCGGGGATATGCGGGGCGCGCGGACCTCGGTCACCACGCCGACGTACGTAAGGAGAGACGACGTGGATTCGAGCCTCGCACTGGCGCCGGAGACCCTGGCGCGATGGCAGTTCGGCATCACCACCGTCTACCACTTCCTCTTCGTGCCGCTCACGATCTCGCTCGCCGCGCTCACCGCCGGCCTGCAGACGGCCTGGGTACGGACCGGCAAGGAGAAGTACCTCCGGGCGACCAAGTTCTGGGGGAAGCTGTTCCTGATCAACATCGCCATGGGCGTGGTGACGGGCATCGTGCAGGAGTTCCAGTTCGGCATGAACTGGTCGGACTACTCACGCTTCGTCGGCGACGTCTTCGGCGCCCCGCTCGCCTTCGAGGCGCTCATCGCGTTCTTCTTCGAGTCCACCTTCATCGGCCTGTGGATCTTCGGCTGGGACAAGCTGCCGAAGAAGATCCACCTCGCCTGCATATGGATGGTCTCGATCGGCACGATCCTGTCGGCCTACTTCATCCTCGCGGCCAACTCCTGGATGCAGCACCCCGTCGGCTACCGGATCGACGAGGAGCGCGGCCGCGCCGAGCTGACGGACTTCTGGCTGGTCCTCACCCAGAACACCGCGCTCACCCAGTTCTTCCACACCATCACCGCGGCCTTCCTGGTCGGCGGCGCGTTCATGGTCGGCATCGCCGCGTACCACCTCGCCCGGAAGAAGCACATCCCGGTGATGCGCACCTCGCTCCGGCTGGGACTGGTGACCGTCACCGTCGCCGGACTGCTGACCGCTGTCAGCGGCGACCTGCTCGGCAAGGTGATGTTCAAGCAGCAGCCCATGAAGATGGCCGCGGCCGAGGCCCTCTGGGAGGGCGAGGCCCCCGCGCCGTTCTCGATCTTCGCCTACGGGGATGTCGACGCCGGCCACAACAAGGTGGCCATCGAGATCCCCGGACTGCTGTCCTTCCTGGCCAACGACGACTTCAGCTCGTACGTCCCCGGGATCAACGACATCAACAAGGCCGAGCAGGAGAAGTTCGGCCCGGGGGACTACCGGCCCAACATCCCGGTCGCCTACTGGGGCTTCCGGTGGATGATCGGCTTCGGCATGGCCTCCCTCAGCATCGGGATGCTCGGCCTCTGGCTGACCCGCAAGAGGTTCCTGCTGCCGCCCGCGCTGCGGACCGGCGAGGACGAGGTGCCGCATCTGGTCCTCTTCCGGAAGAAGGCCCTCGCTCCGCGCCTGGCCCGCTGGTACTGGCTGATCGCCCTGTGGACCATGACCTTCCCGCTGATCGCCAGCTCCTGGGGCTGGATCTTCACCGAGATGGGCCGTCAGCCCTGGGTCGTCTACGGAGTGCTGCGCACCAGCGACGCGGTCTCCCCCGGTGTCTCGCAGGGCGAGGTGCTCACCTCGATGATCGCCTTCACCCTGCTCTACGCCGTGCTCGCGGTGATCGAGGTCAAGCTGCTGGTGAAGTACGTGAAGGCCGGCCCGCCCGAACTCACCGAGGCCGACCTCAACCCGCCCACCCGGATCGGTGGCGACGACCGCGACCCCGACCGGCCGATGGCCTTCTCGTACTGAGCCCGCCGAGAGCACTGAGAGCGCTGAGGAGCTGATGGGGCAATGGAACTCCACAACGTCTGGTTCGTACTCATCGCCGTCCTGTGGACCGGCTACTTCTTCCTGGAGGGCTTCGACTTCGGCATCGGGGTCCTGACGAAGCTGCTCGCGCGCGACCGTGCCGAGCGCCGGGTGCTGATCAACACGATCGGCCCGGTCTGGGACGGCAACGAGGTGTGGCTGCTGACCGCGGGCGGCGCCACGTTCGCCGCCTTCCCCGACTGGTACGCCACGCTCTTCTCCGGCTTCTATCTGCCGCTGCTGCTGATCCTGATCTGCCTCATCGTGCGCGGGGTCGCCTTCGAGTACCGGCACAAGCGGGACGAGGAGCGGTGGCAGACCAACTGGGAGCACGCGATCTTCTGGACCTCGCTGCTGCCGGCCGTGCTCTGGGGTGTCGCCTTCGGCAACATCGTGCGGGGTGTGGCGATCGACGGCGACAAGGAGTTCGTCGGCGGACTGTCCGACCTGCTCAACCCCTACGCGCTCCTCGGCGGAGTGGTGACGCTCGCGCTCTTCACCTTCCACGGCGCCGTGTTCGCCGCGCTGAAGACGGTCGGGGACATACGGGTGCGGGCCCGCCGGCTCGCGTTCCGGCTCGGGCTCGCGACCGCGGTACCGGCGGCGTGCTTCCTGCTCTGGACCCAGGTGCTGCGGGGAGACGGCCCGAGCCTGGTGGCACTGGCGGTCACGGTGGCGGCGCTGCTCGGCGCGATCGGGGCGATCAGGGCGGGCCGGGAGGGCTGGTCGTTCGCCCTGTCCGGGGTCACGATCGCGGCCGCGGTCGCGATGCTCTTCCTCGCGCTCTTCCCCGACGTCATGCCGTCCACCCTGAACGAGGAGTGGAGCCTGACGGTCACCAACGCCTCGTCGAGCCCCTACACGCTGAAGATCATGACCTGGCTCGCGGTCATCGCGACCCCGCTGGTGCTCCTCTACCAGGGCTGGACCTACTGGGTGTTCCGCAAGCGGATCGGCACCCAGCACCTGGCCGACTCCCACTAGCGCGCGTCTCAGCGAGGGGATGTTTCACGTGAAACCGATCGACCCGCGGCTGCTGCGGTACGCCAGGGCCACCCGCTTCTTCCTGGTGTCCCTGGTGGTGCTGGGCCTGTTCGGCGCGGCGCTCGTCGTGGCCCAGGCGATGCTCATCGCCGAGGTGGTCGTCGGCGGGTTCCAGCAGGGCCTGTCCGCGTCGGGGCTGACCACCCCGCTGGTCCTGCTGGCCGTGGTGGCCGTGGGCCGCGCCCTGGTCTCCTGGCTCACCGAGCTGGCGGCGCACCGGGCGGGCGCCGCGGTCAAGTCCGAGCTGCGCGGCCGGCTGCTGGAGCGGGCGGCCGAGCTGGGGCCCGGCTGGCTCAGCGGCCGGCGCACCGGATCGCTGGTGGCGCTGGCGACCCGGGGCATCGACGCGCTCGACGACTACTTCGCGCGCTACCTGCCCCAACTGGGCCTCGCCGTCGTCGTCCCGCTGGCGGTCCTCGCGCGGATCGTCACCGACGACTGGGTCTCCGCCGCGATCATCGTCGGGACCCTGCCGCTGATCCCGCTCTTCATGGTGCTCATCGGCTGGGCGACCCAGAACCGGATGGACCGGCAGTGGCGGTTGCTCTCCCGGCTCTCCGGACACTTCCTCGACGTGGTGGCCGGGCTGCCCACCCTCAAGGTCTTCGGACGCGCCAGGGCGCAGGCGGACTCCATCCGCACCATCACCGCCCAGTACCGGCAGGCCACCATGCGCACCCTGCGCATCGCCTTCCTGTCCTCCTTCGCACTGGAGCTGCTGTCGACGCTGTCGGTGGCGCTGGTGGCCGTGACCATCGGCATGCGGCTGGTGCACGGCGAACTCGACCTCTATACCGGCCTGGTGGTCCTGATCCTCGCCCCCGAGGCGTATCTGCCCCTGCGTCAGGTGGGCGCTCAGTACCACGCGGCGGCCGAGGGTCTGTCGGCGGCCGAGGAGATCTTCGAGGTGCTGGGCACCGCACCGCGCCCCGCCGGAACGGCCGCCGTGCCGGCCGGTCTCCGGGTGGAGTTCGACGGCGTGAGTGTGCGGCACCCGGGCCGGGCCGAGGCGACGCCCCACCGGGCGTCGCTCGTGGTGGAGCCCGGCGAGACGGTGGCGCTGACCGGCGAGAGCGGGACCGGCAAGTCGACCCTGCTGGAGGTTCTGCTCGGATTCGTCGAGCCCACCGGAGGACGGGTGCGGATCGGGGGGCAGGATCTCGCCGACATCGATCCCGAGCTCTGGCGGCAGCAGATCGCCTGGGTCCCGCAGCGACCCGTCCTGTTCGCCGGTACGGTCGCCGACAACGTACGCCTCGCCCGTCCCGGCGCGGACGACGCCGAGGTGCTCGACGCCCTGCGCCGGGCCGGCGCCGACAGCGTCGTGGCGGCGCTCCCCCAGGGCGCCGGAACGCTGCTCGGCGAGGACGGAGCCGGTCTCTCGGCCGGCCAGCGGCAGCGCATCGCCCTGGCGAGGGCGTTCCTCGCCGACCGGCCGGTGCTGCTGCTCGACGAGCCGACCGCCGCGCTCGACGGGGAGACGGAGGCGGGGATCGTCGAGGCGGTCGGCCGCCTGGCGCGGGGCCGCACGGTCCTGCTCGTCGTGCACCGGCCCGCGCTGCTCTCCCTCGCGGACCGGATCGTGACCCTGGTGCCCGGGCAGGGCGTGCGGCCCGAGGAGTCCGACCGGGGCGGCCAAGACCAGGGCGACCAGGGCGTGCAGGGCGAGCACCCCGGCCGGAGCGGGCAGTGGGCGCCGGCGGGTCCGGCGGCGGAGGACACCGCACCGGCACCGGCCGGGCTGCCGGACCGCGGGGCCGGCGCCGCACGGGCGGGGACGGCCGGGGCCGGCGAGCTCCCCGGCACCCCTGCGGAGACCGGCCGGCGCGCCCCGCGGTCGCCCCTCGCGCGGGTGCGGGACGCTGCGGACGGGCTGCGCGGCCGACTGTCCCTCGCGCTGCTGCTCGGCGCTCTCGCGCTCGGATCGGCCGTCGGACTGATGGCCGTGTCGGGATGGCTCATCTCGCGCGCTTCCGAACAGCCGCCCGTGATGTACCTGATGGTCGCGGTGACGGCGACCCGGGCCTTCGGCATCGGCCGGTCCGTCTTCCGCTACGCCGAGCGCCTGGTCTCGCACGACGCGGTGCTGCGCATGCTCGCCGAGATGCGCGTCGCCGTCTTCCGGCGGCTGGAGCGGATCTCGCCCGCGGGGCTCGCCCCCCGGCGCCGGGGCGACCTGCTGTCCCGGCTCGTCGCCGACGTGGACGCGCTCCAGGACTACTGGCTGCGGTGGCTGCTGCCGGCCGGCGCGGCCGCCGTGGTCGGCGCGGGCGCGGTGACCTTCACCGCCGTGCTGCTGCCGGAGGCGGGGGCCGTGCTCGCGGCCGGACTGCTGGTCGCGGGCGTCGGCGTGCCGCTGCTCGGCGGACGGATCGCCCGCCGGACCGAACGCCGGCTCGCCCCCGCCCGGGGTGTCCTGTCCACGGTCGTCGCCGACCTGCTGCGGGGCGTCGCGGAGCTGACCGTCGCGGGCGCGCTGCGGACCCGGCTGGCCGAGGCCCGCGAGGCGGACGCCCGGCTGACCCGGATCGGCGCGCGCGGCGCGGCGGTGACCGCGCTCGGCGGCGGGCTGTCCGCGCTGGTCTGCGGGCTCACCGTCGCCGCGACCGCCGCCGTCGGCGTCCAGGCCGTGCACGACGGACGGCTCGGCGGGGTCACGCTCGCGGTGCTCGTGCTGACCCCGCTCGCCGCGTTCGAGACGGTGGCCGGACTGCCCCTCGCCGTGCAGTACCGCAAGCGGGTGGAACGCAGCGCCGAGCGGGTCCACGAGGTGCTCGACGCCGCCGAACCGGTGCACGAGCCCCGCACCCCGGCCGAGCCGCCCGCGACCGCCTTCCCCGTGGTCCTGAGCGGTGTGGGGGCCGCGTACGAGGGCCGGGGGCACGCGGCGCTGAACGGCGTCGACCTCACGCTCGAGCCGGGCAGCAGGATCGCCGTCGTCGGCGTCTCCGGATCCGGGAAGACCACGCTGGCACAGGTGCTGCTGCGGTTCCTGGACGCGGACCGGGGCACGTACACGCTCGGCGGGGTCGACGCCGGGCGTCTCGAAGGCGACGCCGTACGGCGGTTCGTGGGGCTGTGCGCCCAGGACGCGCACATCTTCGACAGCTCCGTCCGGGAGAACCTGCGGATCGCCCGGCCGGACGCGACGGACGAGCAGCTGAGGCAGGCACTGGCCGGGGCCCGCCTGCTGGAGTGGGCCGACGCGCTCCCCGACGGCCTCGACACGCTCGTCGGCGAGCTGGGCGCCCGGCTGTCCGGCGGCCAGCGGCAGCGTCTCGCCCTCGCCAGGTCCCTGCTCGCCGACTTCCCGGTCCTCGTCCTGGACGAGCCGGCGGAGCACCTCGACCTCGCCACCGCCGACGCCCTCACGGCCGACCTGCTGGCGGCCACCCGCAGCCGTACCGGCGCCGGCCGGGCGACCGTGCTGATCACCCACCGCCTCAAGGGCCTCGACGGCGTCGACGAGGTGGTCGTGCTCGACGGCGGACGGGTCGTCCAGCGCGGAACGTACGCGGACCTCGCGCTCGTCGACGGTCCGCTGCGCAGGATGCTGGAGCGCGAGCGGGAGAGCGAGGCGGAGCGTTTCGGGCTTTCCGTGTGAAACGCCCCTTATTAGGCTCCCCGGCATGACATCGCCTCCGCCGGACGAGCCGCCCGGTGCCCGGCCCCCGGCCACCGAGTCCGTGACGGGCTCGTCCGTCACGGACGAGCCCGCGGCGGACGGGCCGCCGACCGCCGTGCCGGGCGGACCCCGCACACCGGGCTCCCGGGTGCCGCGGCTGCTGGAGGCGATGCGCTGCGTCGGCACCGGCCTGGAACTCCACACCACGCTCGCCCGCATCTGCCGCACCGCCGCCGAGCTCACCGGCGCCCGCTACGCGGCCCTCGGCGTCGTGAACGCCGAAGGCGACGGCCTGGCGGACTTCGTGACCCACGGGGTCGACGAAGGCGTCGGCGAGGCGATCGGCCGCAGGCCGGACGGCCGGAGCGGACTCCTCGGCGCCCTGATCCGCGATCCCGCCGCCCTGCGGCTCGCCGATCTGACGACGGACCCCCGAGCGGCCGGATTCCCCGAGGGCCACCCGCCGATGCGGACCTTCCTCGGCGTCCCGGTCCCGGTGCAGGACGAGGTCTACGGAAACCTGTATCTGACGGAGAAGGCCGGTGGGGCGGAGTTCGACGACGACGACCTGCAGCTGGTGAAGGTCCTCGCCGCCGAGGCGGGCATCGCCATCGGCAACGCCCGGCTCTACCGGGCGGCACGGCGGCGGGAGCGCTGGATCGACGGAGCCGTGGCCGTCACCACCGCGCTGCTCTCCGGCGGGGACGCGGACGAGGCGCTGACCGTCGTCGCCGAGCAGGCCCGGCGGCTGGCCGACGCGGCGGCGGGCATGGTGCTGCTGCCGTCCGACGACGGGGGCCTGGAGGTCGCGGCGGTCTCCGCGGACGGCCCGGCACCCGCCCTGGGCGCGGTCGTCCCGGCGAGCAGTGAAGTGGTGGCCACGCTGCTCACCGGCGAGCCGGTGGTCATGACCGACGCCGCGACCGACCCCAGGGCGGTCACCCGGCTGGGGGCCCCGTACGGACCGGCCCTGCTGCTGCCGCTGCGCAGCGGCGGCCGGGTGCTCGGCGCGCTCGCCGTGCCCAGGGCCGTGGGTGCACCCCGCTTCACGGCCGCGGAGCGCGCGCTCGCCGTGCAGTTCGCCTCGCAGGCCGCTCTGGCGCTGATGATGTCCGAGACCCAGCGGGACCGGGAGCGGCTGGCCGTCCTGGAGGACCGCGACCGCATCGCCCGCGATCTGCACGACCTGGTCATCCAGCGGCTGTTCACCGCGGGCATGCTGCTGGAGAGCGCGCAGCGCGGCACCCGGGCGTCCGCGGTGCGGGAGGGCGTCGGCCGGGCCGTCGGCGAACTGGACGTCACCATCCAGGAGATCCGCAGTGCCGTCTTCGCGCTCCGGCAGGGGCCGGCGGAGGAGCAGTCCGGGCTCTGCTCCCGTGTCCTGCGCGAGATCACCATGGCGGCGGTGCCGCTCGGCTTCCGGCCCACCCACCGGTTCGTCGGCCCGGTCGAGCCGGCGGTCGGGGAGCTGACCGGCAAGAACCTGATCGCCGCGCTCCGCGAAGCCCTCTCGAACGCCTTCCGGCACGCGGAGGCGTCGCGCATCGAGGTCGTCGTGGACGCCACGGTGGAGCTTCCCGACGGGACGGCGGGCGTCCGCATGAGCGTCGGAGACGACGGCGTCGGCCTCCCGGAGGGCGGCAGGCGCAGCGGCCTGCGCAACCTGGCCCGCAGGGCCGAGTCCCTCGGCGGTGCGAGCGGGACCGGCCCCGGCGTCGGCCCGTCGGGCGCGGGCACGACCGTCTGGTGGGAGGCGCCCCTGCAGTGAACCGCCGGTGCCGCGGCCCGGGGCGGGGCGGGGCGTCGGCCGGAGGGCTTCCGGGGTGCCGGGCGGGGGTACTGCCGCATGGCGCGGGGGCGGGCGGGGCGTGGGCGCGGACGGCCCGCGGCCCGAATCCGGCCACCGCTGCCACGTCGCCCGGGTCGACGGCCGGCGCCCCGTCCCGGCAGCGGGCCGTGGTGCGGCAGCCGCCGCATCCGGCCGGCGACACCCGGCGACACCCGGCCACGCCCCGCGGCCGTCGCTCCCGGGCCGCCCGCATCCGCCGGCTCCACGGCCGCCTCCCGTGACCGGCGGGGCCGGGCGCCGGCTGCTCCACGAGCCCGGAGCCGGTCCCCGCGCGACGGGTGGGGACGGGGAGGCCACGCCGCCGTGGACACGGCGGTGGCGCGGCCGGGGCTCGGGTGGTGGCGCGGCCGGGGCGTGGCCGACGGTTCGGGCGAAGGGCGCCGTCGCCCGGGACGTGGTGCCCGCTGGGCCAGGTGGCCCTACGACACCGCAGTGCTCCCGGGCTCGGCGTACCCGGCGGGTCACGATCCCTGGATGTGTGCGAGCAGCCGCAAGCGGATGATCATCCTGCCGGTGGTGCTGGGGGTCCTCATCGGGACACCGGCGCCGGTCGCGGCCGAGCCCCGGCCCGGGGCGCGCGCCGCCGCGACCGGCGAGGAGCCCGGACCCCCTGAGGAGGCCGGCGGCCTGCTCCGCCCGACCGCGCCCGCCGACCGCCGGACGCGTCCCCTGCCGGCCGCCGCCCGGCTCCACCCTGCCGCGCCCCTGCGCGACGACTCCGCTCCCGGGGGCGGCACGATCGTGCCCCCGGTGCTCGGCGTCCGCCCCGGGACGGTGCCGCTGCACGGACCGCTCCCCGGCGACCTGCCGCCGCTGCACGGACTCGCACCACTCCCCTGGGCCGCGCCCCCGGCCCCGCCCGCGCCGGACGCAGAGGCGGACGGCGCCGAGCAGCGGGCGCCCGCTCCGCGGCGGGCCGCCCCGGACGGACCCCGGGCCACCGCCGTCACGGTGGCCCGGCTGTACGCGGAGGCGTCACGCGCCTCGCAGCAGTACGAACGGGGCCGGCGTGCCGCCGACACGCAGCGGGCGGCCGCGGGCCGGCTCCAGCGGGGGCTCGCGGACCGCAGGGCACGGCTCGAGCGCCTCCACGACGTCATCGGCGGTGTCGCGCGGGAGCAGTACCGCACCGGGGGATCGCTCGCCGGTACCGCTCGGCTGCTGCTCGCCGACGACCCCGACACCCTGCTGCGCGGGTACGAACTCGCCGCCCGCACCGAGCGAGCGGTCAACCGGCTGCTGGACCGGTCCAGGACGGAGGAACGGCGTTACGCCGAGGCGGAGCGGAAGGCACGGGCGGCCTGGCAGGCGCTCGCCGCGCGCACCGCGCGGCTGGCGTCCGTCAAGCGCGGCATCGAGGCGAAGCTGGAGGCGGCGCGCTGGCAGCTCCAGGGCGAGGCCGACTCCAGCGTGGCGGCCGGCTCCTGCGCGGGTGCCGTACGCCTGGACCAGCCGGCCCTGCCGCGCGGTGCCGGCTGGGTGGCGCCCGTGGAGCACTACGCGCTGTCCGCCGGGTTCGCGAGCACCGGCGACCGCTGGGCGCGGGGACACACCGGGCAGGACTTCGCGGTGGACATCGGGACCCCCGTCCGGTCGGTGGGGCCGGGGGTGGTGGAGTCCGTGGCCTGCGGCGGGGCGTTCGGCATCGAGATCGTCGTCCGGCACGACAACGGCTACTGGACGCAGTACGCGCATCTCGCCGGAGTCGGCGTCGACCAGGGGGAACGGGTGCGGGCGGGCCAGTGGATCGGGCAGGCCGGCACGACGGGGAACTCGACGGGACCGCACCTGCACTTCGAGGTGCGGCTCACGCCGGACCTCGGCTCGGGCGTCGATCCGGCCGCATGGCTGCGGGAGCACGGCGTCCGCCTGTGAGCCGCGCGCCCCGCGGTTCGGCGGGCCGTCCGGCCGCACCCGCCCCGTCGCACGGTGCGGGCGCGGCGCGCGACGGCCGCCGCACCCGGTGGCGTGCCCGCAGGGGGCGGACGCGGACGCCGCCGTGCGGTCCGTCCGCACCGGCGTGGCGCGCCTACCCGCGGGAGGCCATCCGGCGGGCCACCAGCTCCTCGACGATCACCGCGACGCCGTCCTCGTTGTTGGCGACCGTCCGCCCGGACGCCGCCGCGAGGACGTCGGGGTGGGCGTTGCCCATCGCGTAGGAGGTGCCCGCCCAGGTCAGCATCTCCACGTCGTTCGGCATGTCGCCGAATGCGACGACCTCGTCCGAGGAGATCCCGCGCTCGGCACAGCACAGCGCGAGGGTGCTGGCCTTGCTGACGCCGTGTCCGCTGATCTCCAGCAGGGCGGTGGGGCTGGAGCGCGTGATCGAGGCGCGGTCACCGGCCGCGGCGCGGGCGAGGGCCAGGAAGCCGTCCGGGGTCAGGTCCGTGTGGTGCGCCAGCAGCTTCAGCACCGGGGCGCCCTGGCCGGGCCCCGTCTCGTGGAGCAGCTTCTCGGCGGAGGCGACGGTGGCGCCGGGGTCCAGGTGGAACGGCGGATAGGCGGGTTCGTAGTGGATGCCGGTGGCGAGTTCGACCGCGAACGAGGTGCCGGGCGCGGCCTCCCGGAGGGTGCGGACGACGTCGAGCGCGGTGGGCCGCGGCAGGTCGCGGACCCGGACCAGCCGGCCGCCGGAGTGCAGGTCGACCACGGCCGCGCCGTTGCCGCAGATGGCGAGTCCGTGCCCGTGGACGTGGTCGCTGACGACGTCCATCCAGCGGGCGGGCCGGCCGGTGACGAAGAAGACCTCGATGCCGGCCTCCTCGGCGGCCGCGAGGGCCGCGATCGTCCGTTCCGACACGGACTTGTCGTCACGCAGGAGCGTGCCGTCCAGGTCGGTGGCGATCAGCCGGGGGACGGCGGGCAGGGGCCGGGGATCGATATCAGTCGTCACTGGGTCATTCTCGCGCACGAGGTGCACGGGCGTGCACGAGCTTGCACATCTGAGTGATCGATCATGTGCGGGCTGTGTCCGGATGATGTCCCTCCGCACAGCCCCGCCACCGGTGGAGGCGTCCACCGCACCCGGCACCCGAGCCGTACGGCCCGGTCCCCGCTCAGCCGAGCTGGGCCGGCGCCTCGGAGGCGATCTTCTCGAAGACGCCCTGGTCGGCGGCGAAATCCGAGTCGGGGATCGGCCAGTGCACCACGATCTCGGTGAAGCCCAGCTCGCGGTGGCGGCCCGCGAAGTCCACGAACGCGCCGACCGAGTCCAGCGGGCGCGTGCGGTCCGGGGTGAACCCGGTGAGCAGGATCTTGTCCAGATCCGCCACGTCCCGGCCCTCCCCGGCACAGGCCGCGCCAAGCTTCTCGACCTGGCCGCGCAGCGCCTCGACGGACTGCTCGGGCGTACCGGTCTCGTACAGCTTCGGGTCGCCGGTGGTGACCCAGGCCTGGCCGTACCGGGCGGCGAGCCGGAGCCCGCGCGGGCCGGTCGCCGCGACGGCGAAGGGGATCCGCGGGCGCTGGACGCAGCCGGGGATGTTCCGGGCCTCCTCGGCGGAGTAGAAGTCCCCGCGCTGCGAGACGGCGTCCTCGGTCAGCAGCCGGTCCAGCAGCGGGACGAACTCGCCGAAACGGTCGGCGCGTTCGCGCGGCGTCCAGGCGTCCTGGCCGAGAGCGGTGGCGTCGAAGCCGCTGCCGCCCGCCCCGATGCCGAGGGTGACCCGCCCGCCCGAGACGTCGTCCAGCGAGATCAGCTCCTTGGCGAGCGTCACGGGGTGGCGGAAGTTCGGGGACGTGACGAGGGTGCCGAGACGGAGGCGCTCGGTGGCCGTGGCGGCGGCGGTGAGGGTCGGCAGGGCGCCGAACCAGGGGCCGTCGCGGAAGGAGCGCCACGACAGGTGGTCGTAGGTGTACGCGGTGTGGAAGCCGAGGTCCTCGGCGCGCTGCCACCGG
Source organism: Streptomyces genisteinicus (assembly GCF_014489615.1). Lineage (GTDB taxonomy): Bacteria > Actinomycetota > Actinomycetes > Streptomycetales > Streptomycetaceae > Streptomyces > Streptomyces genisteinicus. The sequence goes on along the minus strand of NZ_CP060825.1, from coordinate 3,544,971 downwards.
GCGCGGCCCCCTTCGTGCCAGCGGTCGACGGGGAGGATCACGGTGCTCAGGCGCAGAGTCATGCCCCGAGACTACGTCCGTGTCCGCGGCGGGCGCGGTGGCCGCCGCGGGCGCGGCAGCCGGGCGGGCGTCAGCCGCCGGGGAAGCGGATGTACTCCGCCGGGACGGACGCGGTGAGCCACACACCGTTGGCGCTGACGCGGAAGACGTGTCCGGCGCGGTGGAGGGCGCCGGCGTGCACGGGGAGGACGACCGGGCGGCCGCGGCGGGCGCCGACGCGGGTGGCGGTCTCCCGGTCGGGGGAGAGGTGGACGTCGTGGCGGCTCATGGGCCGCAGTCCCTCCGAGCGGATCGCGTCGAGATTGCCGGCGACGGTGCCGTGGTACAGGTACTCCGGCGGCTGCGCGGCCGGCAGGTCGAGGTCGACCTCGACGGTGTGGCCCTGGCTGGCGCGGATCCGCTCGCCGTCGATCGCGAAGCGCTTCTTGTCGTTGGCCGCGACGACGTGGTCGAGCTCGGCGCGGGTGAGGGGGAAGCCGTGGGCGCCGGCAGCCCGGAGCAGTTCCTCGACGGGCACCCAGCCGTTGGCGTCGAGGGTGAGGCCGATGCGCTCCGGCTGGTGGCGCAGATGCTTCGAGAGGTACTTCGACACCTTCACGGTGCGCCGCTCGTCGGGTGAGGCGCCGGATGGTCCTGTGGTCATGTCGGCAGAGTGCCTCGGAGATGTCGTGGACGCCACTCGAATTTCCGATGACCCGGATGTTTGATCCACAAGCAACTCGACTTATCCACAGGTAAATTGACGATTCTGTGGACAACGAGCCTGTGTCGTAACCCCTTTGGGCAACTCGCGGGCAGGCGTGCACATTTCGATGATCATCGGTCAAACCCGTACGTCGGGTGCCCTGTTGGTGTGCGTGTGCACCTGTGGCGCTCAATGCCGTTGCGTGGAGTCCCTGTCGACCCTCCCTGCCGACGAAAGGGCGCTCTGCAAGCGGACTTGGGAGCCTGTGCGGTGATCTGCCGGCCGTACCGTCGTCCGGATGCGTCGCGGAGGCGAACCCGCGCGGCGGGCGCCTCCGGGGCCGCCGTGAACGCGGCGCGGTCACGGCGCCGCGGAGCGTGCAGCGCCACCGGATGCACCGTTCCGGAGCGGGGGTTGGGGTGTTGGTGACGACTCGGCCGCGAGGCGGCTCCTTGCCGCGGGCCGGTGCCGGTGAAGCGGCCGGTGGAGGCGATCCATGCGCCACCGGGGGACCGCGAGGCCGACCCGCACCCGTCGGATCGGCGCGCGGGAGCCTGCTCTGTACGAGCGCAGCGGCATCCGGCGTGCTGGGGGTGCGAAGCGCGCGAGCGGGCGGAGAGGGTTGCGTGCGGGGGGCGTTGGGGAGCGCCCGCACCGTCCGCGTGCGAGCCTCTGCCGTTCGGGGAGGCCGCCGCGAGGGCCACCTCCCGGAAGCCGGGGGCCGGTATCCGTAGCTCGGCGGCGGCTTCGCGGTGACTCGGCAACCGGCCCGTACGGTATGGGTGTTGCCGGGCCTGCGTCCGCCGTCCCCGTGCTCTGCCGCGACCTTCTCCGTGATCCTCTATGCGGCCTTTTTGTCCGTATTGGTAACTCTTTGTGCGCCCTTCCTTCCGTCCCGTCGCTCACGCCGACTCCGCTGCGACAAGGGCTCCTTGGGCGTCCCGCACCCCGCGATCACCTGTGGCCCCCGTACCCGGCCAGGACGAGCGCCGCGGCCGGTCCCGTACCGCTCACCTGCCCCGCTGCCCCTCGGCCCCCGCCGGCGCGGATGGGTGTCCGGCCGCGCCCCGCCGTCGCGCCGCCGGGCCCCGGACCCCGCGGTCCGCGGCGGCCCGCAGGGAGGAACCCCCACTCAGGTCGCACGCCCCGTCGGGGTCGCGTACCTCTGGAGTCGGAGAAGGTCGGGACGCGAGACTGACGCCGGATGTGGCGCCCGCCACTACGGTCGACCTGTGACTGTGATCGCGACCGAAAGCCTGAGCAAGCGGTTCCCCCGGGTGACCGCGCTTGACCGGCTCTCGTTGGACATCGGCCCCGGTGTGACCGGCCTGGTGGGCGCCAACGGAGCCGGCAAGTCCACGTTGATCAAGATCCTTCTGGGTCTGTCCCCCGCCTCCGAGGGCCGAGCCGCCGTGCTCGGTCTCGACGTGGCCACGAGCGGCGCCGAGATCCGCGAGCGCGTCGGCTACATGCCCGAGCACGACTGCCTGCCGCCCGACGTCTCGGCCACCGAGTTCGTCGTCCACATGGCGCGCATGTCGGGCCTGCCGGCGACCGCCGCACGCGAGCGCACCGCCGACACCCTGCGCCACGTGGGCCTGTACGAGGAGCGCTACCGGCCCATCGGCGGCTACTCGACGGGCATGAAACAGCGGGTGAAGCTCGCGCAGGCCCTCGTCCACGACCCTCAGCTGGTGCTGCTGGACGAGCCGACCAACGGTCTCGACCCGGTCGGCCGGGACGAGATGCTCGGCCTCATCCGCCGGATCCACACCGACTTCGGCATCTCGGTGCTCGTCACCTCCCATCTGCTCGGCGAGCTGGAGCGCACCTGCGACCACGTCGTCGTCATCGACGGCGGCAGCCTGCTGCGCTCCAGCTCCACCAAGGACTTCACCCAGGCCACGGCCACGCTCGCGGTCGAGGTCACCGACTCCGACACCCACCCCGACGGCACCGGGGCGCTGCGGGCGGCGCTGACCGCTGCCGGGGTCCGCATCCACGAGGGCACCGAGGAGGGGCTGCCCGGGGCAGGCCACATCCTGCTGCTGGAGGCGGTAGGCGACCAGACGTACGACACCGTCCGGGACACCGTCGCCGGGCTCGGCCTCGGACTCGTGCGGATGGAACAGCGCCGCCACCACATCGCCGAGGTCTTCCGGCCCGCAGCGGCCCAGGCGTCCCCGGCGTCCCCCACATCCCCCGCGTCCCGGGACGGCGGACACGGCACACGGGCCGGCGACGGCACGGACCACGAGACCGGCACGGCGACGGCTGCCGGCGAGGAGGTGCAGGCACGGTGAGCACCCACACCCCGGGGGCGCCCGATTCCTCGCGGATCCACAACATCGGATACCGCCACTACGACGGCCCCCGCCTCGGCCGCGCCTACGCGCGCCGCTCGCTGTACTCGCAGTCCCTGCGCGGCGCCTTCGGCCTCGGCCGTTCCGCCAAGTCCAAGGTCCTGCCGATGATCCTGATGGGCATCATGTGCCTGGTCGCGGCCATCATGGTCGCGGTCGCGGTGGCGGTCCCCGGCACGACCGACCTGCCGGTGGAGTACACCCGCTTCGCGATCGTGACGCAGGCGCTCATCGGCCTGTTCCTCGCCGCGCAGGCGCCCCAGTCCGTCTCCCGCGACCTGCGGTTCAAGTCCGTGCCGCTGTACTTCTCCCGTCCGATCGAGCGGGTGGACTACGTGGTCGCGAAGTTCGCCGCCATGGCGTCGGCGCTGCTCCTGCTCACGGGTGTCCCGCTGGTGATCCTCTACCTGGGCGCGATGCTGGCGAAGTTCAACTTCTGGGACCAGACGAAGGGCTTCGCACAGGGCATGGTCTCCGTGGCGCTCCTCTCCGTCCTCTTCGGCGGCATCGGCCTGGTGCTGGCCGCCCTCACCCCCCGGCGCGGCTTCGGCGTCGCCGCCGTCATCGCGACCCTGACCATCACCTACGGCGCGGTCTCCACCGTGCAGGCGATCTCCTGGGAGACCGGATCGGCCGGGGCGATCCAGTGGCTCGGCCTGTTCTCCCCGGTCACGCTCGTCGACGGGGTGCAGACCGCCTTCCTGGGCGCCGAGTCCGCCTTCCCCGGCGGTTCCGGCCCCGGCACCGGCGCCGGCGTCGTCTACCTGCTCGTCGTCCTCGCGCTGATCGCCGGCTGCTACGCCGTGCTGATGCGCCGCTACCGGAAGGTGGGGCTGTGACCTCAGTAGCTGTCCAGCATGCCTCACGGTGGTTCGGCAACGTGGTCGCCGTCAACGACGTGACCATGGACATCGGTCCTGGTGTGACGGGCCTGCTCGGCCCGAACGGCGCGGGCAAGTCCACGCTGATCAACATGATGGGCGGCTTCCTCGCCCCCTCCACCGGCACGGTCACCCTCGACGGGCAGCCGATCTGGCGCAACGAGTCGGTGTACCGGCAGATCGGCGTCGTCCCCGAGCGGGAGGCGATGTACGACTTCCTCACCGGCCGCGACTTCGTCGTCGCCAACGCCGAACTCCACGGGCTCGACGCCCGCGCCGCGCAGAAGGCGCTTGCCACGGTCGAGATGGAGTACGCCCAGGACCGCAAGATCTCGACGTACAGCAAGGGCATGCGCCAGCGCGTGAAGATGGCGTCCGCCCTCGTCCACGACCCGGCGGTGCTGCTGCTCGACGAGCCGTTCAACGGCATGGACCCGCGCCAGCGGATGCAGCTGATGGACCTGCTGCGCAGGATGGGCGCCGAGGGCCGGACCGTCCTCTTCTCCTCGCACATCCTGGAGGAGGTCGAGCAACTCGCCTCCCACATCGAGGTGATCGTCGCGGGACGGCACGCGGCCAGCGGCGACTTCCGCCGGATCCGGCGGCTGATGACCGACCGGCCGCACCGCTACCTGGTCCGTTCCAGCGACGACCGGGCGCTCGCGGCCGCGCTGATCGCGGACCCGTCGACGGCGGGCATCGAGGTCGACGTCACCGAAGGGGCGCTGCGCATCCAGGCCGTCGACTTCGGCCGCTTCACCGAACTGCTGCCGAGGGTCGCCCGTGAGCACTCCATCCGGCTGCTGACGGTCTCGCCGTCCGACGAGTCCCTCGAATCGGTCTTCTCCTACCTCGTAACGGCCTGAAAGGAGCGGTGACGCAGATGTACAACCCCACCGTCGCCCGGCTCACCTACAAGGCCGTCCTCGGACGGCGCCGGGCCGCGATCCTCTTCGTGCTCCCCGCCCTGCTGCTGCTCATCGCCTTCGCCGTGCGCACGCTGAACGGGGTCGACGACCAGGTGGCCGCCGACGTCCTCGGCGGGTTCGCACTGGCCACGATGGTGCCGCTGATCGGGGTGATCGCGGGCACCGGGGCGATCAGCCCCGAGATCGACGACGGCTCGATCGTCTACCTGCTCTCCAAGCCCGTGAAGCGGCCGGTGATCGTGTTCACCAAGCTGATCGTCGCGATCGCCGTGACCATGGCCTTCTCGGCGGTGCCCACCTTCCTCGCGGGCCTGATCCTGAACGGCAACGGGCAGCAGATCGCCGTCGCCTACACGGTCGCCGCGCTGGTCGCCTCGATCGCCTACAGCGCGCTGTTCCTGCTGCTCGGCACGGTCAGCCGGCACGCGGTCGTCATCGGCCTCGTCTACGCCCTGGTGTGGGAGACGCTCTTCGGCAGCCTGGTGCCGGGCGCGCGGACGCTCAGCGTCCAGCAGTGGGCGCTGTCCCTCGCCGAACGCATCGCCGGGGACGGCCTGGTCGGCTCGGACGTCGGCCTCCCGGCGGCGGTGGCGCTGCTCGCCGGGGTGACCGTGGCCGCGACCTGGTACGCGGGCCACAAGCTGCGCTCCCTGACTCTCGCCGGCGAGGAGTGAGCCCCGGGACGGGCCCGGACCGGTGACACGCCCGCGGGGCGGGAGCGCGATCGCTCCCGCCCCGCGGGCGTGCCGCGTCGCCGGGCCGCGTGGGACCGGCGGCCGCGCCGGCCGCCGGGAGCGGGATCGGAGCGGGACCGGGGGCACCGGGAGATCCAGGAGCCCGTTCCGCCCCGGGAAATCCGGTGGCACCGCGGCGTCCGGCGCGGCAGAGTTGTCCTGTCGGTGCCGCACACATGTGCGACCGATGGACGGACCGGGAAAAGGGCACGGCGACGACGCGGAGTTCGAGTCCCCGTCCGCGGTGCTCTCTTCCGGGCAGGGCCGGGCAGGAAGCAGCGGGGTGGAGCCGCCGCCGCGCGCCGCTCGGTGTCACTGCCCAGGGGGCGGCCGCTTCGAGCGCGCATCCGCGCGGGCCGCCCCCTCCCCGGCGGCCGCCACGCGGGCTCCCGGGGGCGCGGATGTCGTCCCCGCCGAGCGCCACATGCCGGGCGCACCGTGCCGGGCGCACCGTGCCGCTCGGGTGCGCGCGCAACGGACCGGGCGCACCTGCCAGCACCTGCCGCTCGGACCGCGCACTCCGCCCCGCGCCGCTCGGGCCGCGGCGCGCGCGAACCTCGCCGCTCTGACCGCCGCGCCGCTCCCGCCGCGTGCACCTCGCGCACCTCGCGCCCGAGCCGCGCCCCTGCCGGGACCGACCGTCCGGGTCCGCGGCTCAGGCCGCGAGCAGCTGCTCCAGCACCACCGCGATGCCGTCGGCGTCGTTGGAGGCGGTGATCTCGTGGGCCACGGCCTTGAGTTCGTCGTGCGCGTTGGCCATGGCCACACCGTGCGCCGCCCAGCCGAACATCGGGACGTCGTTCGGCATGTCGCCGAAGGCGATGGTGTCCGCGCCGCGGACGCCCAGCCGGCGGGCCGCCAGTGAGAGGCCGGTCGCCTTGCTCAGGCCGAGCGGCAGGATCTCCACTATCCCCGGGCCCGCCATCACCACGTCCACCAGGCTGCCGACCGTCTGTCTGGCCGCCCGGGCGAGTTCGTCGTCGCCGAGTTCGGGGTGCTGGATGTAGAGCTTGTTGAGCGGCGCCGCCCACAGTTCGGACGGGTCCTTCATCGGCATGTAGGGCAGCGGGCCCTCCTGCGCCCGGTAGCCGGGCGCGATCAGCACCTCGCCGTCCAGACCGTCGCGGCTCGCGGCGAGCGCCAGCGGCCCGACCTCCGCCTCGATCTTGGACAGGGCGAGGCCCGCCAGCTGCCGGTCCAGGGTCAGGGAGGTGAGCAGCCGGTGCTCGCCGGCGTGGTAGACCTGCGCCCCCTGGCCGCAGACGGCGAGGCCGTCGTAGCCGAGGTCGTCGAGGATGTGCCGCGTCCACGGGACGGCGCGACCGGTCACCACGATGTGCGCCGCTCCCGCCGCGGTGACCGCGGCGAGAGCGTCACGGGTGCGCTGCGAGACGGTGTCGTCGCTGCGCAGCAGCGTGCCGTCGAGGTCCGTGGCGACGAGCTTGTACGGGAAGGGCGCGGTGCTCACCGGGAGATCGGCTCCAGCACCTCGCGGCCGCCCAGGTAGGGGCGGAGCATCTCGGGGACGCGGACCGAACCGTCGGCCAGCTGGTGGTTCTCCAGAATGGCCACGATCGTGCGGGGCACGGCGCACAGGGTGCCGTTCAGCGTCGCCAGCGGCTGGACCTTCTTGCCGTCGCGCATGCGTACGGAGAGCCGGCGGGCCTGGAAGGAGTCGCAGTTCGACGCCGAGGTCAGCTCGCGGTACTTGCCCTGGGTCGGGATCCACGCCTCGCAGTCGTACTTGCGCGACGCCGAGGCGCCGAGGTCGCCGGAGGCCACGTCGATCACCTGGAACGGCAGCTCCAGGCCGGTGAGCCACTGCTTCTCCCACTCCAGGAGACGCTTGTGCTCGGACTCGGCGTCCTCCGGGGCCACGTAGGAGAACATCTCCACCTTGTCGAACTGGTGGACCCGGAAGATGCCCCGGGTGTCCTTGCCGTACGTGCCGGCCTCACGGCGGAAGCAGGGCGAGAACCCGGCGTAGCGCAGCGGCAGCTTGTCCGCGTCGAGGATCTCGTCCATGTGGTACGCGGCGAGCGGCACCTCGGAGGTGCCGACCAGGTAGTAGTCGTCCCGCTCCAGGTGGTAGACGTTCTCCGCGGCCTGGCCGAGGAAGCCGGTGCCCTCCATGGCCCGGGGGCGGACCAGCGCGGGGGTGAGCATCGGTACGAAGCCGGCCTCGGTGGCCTGCGCGATCGCCGCGTTGACGAGGGCGAGCTCCAGCAGTGCGCCGACACCGGTCAGGTAGTAGAAGCGCGAGCCGGAGACCTTGGCCCCGCGCTCGACGTCGATGGCGCCCAGGGCCTCGCCGAGCTCCAGGTGGTCCCTGGGCTCGAAGCCCTCCGCGCCGAAGTCGCGGATGGTGCCGTGGGTCTCCAGGACGACGAAGTCCTCCTCGCCGCCGACCGGGACGTCCTCGTGCACGAGGTTGCCCAGCTTCAGCAGCAGCTGCCGGGCGTCCTCGTCGGCCTCGTTCTGCGCGGCCTCGGCGGCCTTGACGTCGGTCTTGAGCTGCTCGGCCTTCTTCAGGAGCTCGACGCGCTCCTCGGGGGTGGCCCTGGAGACGAGTTTGCCGAGCGACTTCTGCTCGGAGCGCAGCTCGTCGAAGCGGAGGCCGGAGGCCCGTCGCCGCTCGTCGGCCAAGAGCAGGGCGTCGACGAGGCCGACGTCCTCTCCACGGGCGCGCTGGGAAGCGCGGACTCGGTCGGGGTCCTCACGGAGCAGGCGAAGGTCAATCACCCCACCAGGCTACCGGTGCCGACTCGGGCGACCCCACCCGATAAACCATGCGTGTCGCTTTGCCCGAATTGCGCGAATTGATAAAAAATGCCGGTGGCTGTCCTCCCGGTAAACGGATCGGCGCCGGACCGGGTGCTCCGGGGTGGTGGAGATCCTTCGGCCCGGCGGGCGCCCGCCGGGCGGCGGCGCGGCCCTGTCGTCCGGCGGCGGTGCGGCGGGGTGCGGCGGCGTGTGGCGGTGTCCCGGATCGTGGGATCTCTTGTCCACAGGGGGCGGCTCCGCCGGAAGGTTATCCACAGGGTGTGTGATCTCTCTGTGGATTCCGGAATTGATCATTCCGAATGCCGCTTCGAAGTCCCGGGATTCCCGATTTAAACCCCACTCACACACTCATTCGGGTGGGAATTCATCGCTCTGACGAGTTGATCGACGGAATTCGGGTGACAGGGTCTGACCTGTGCCTCTGTGGACGGAGTTGGGGCGACTGGGGGATTTGTCGACTGTGCGGCACTGTGTTGTCGACTTGTCCCCAGGTCGAGACGCCCGCCTGTGGATAACTCTGTGGACAGAGAAAATCAGCAGGTAGGACCGGAATCAGCTGTCCGTGCGGCCGTCCTGTGCGCGCGCCAGCCAGTCCGACGCGGCCGTGAACTCCGCGTCCGAGGTTCCCGCCCGCAGCGGCCGGACATCCTGCCGCGCCGTCCCCGCCCGCGGATACGAGCCGAGGAACCGCACCTTGGGGCAGATCCGCTTCAGGCCCATCAGCGCCTCGCCCACCCGGCGGTCCGCGATGTGGCCCTCCGCGTCGACGGCGAAGCAGTAGTTGCCGATGCCCGCGCCCGTCGGACGGGACTGGATCAGCATCAGGTTGACGCCGCGCACCGCGAACTCCTGGAGCAGTTCCAGCAGGGCGCCCGGCTGGTCCTCCCCCATCCAGATGACCACCGACGTCTTGTCCGCTCCGGTCGGCGCCGCCGGGCGGGCCGGGCGGCCCACGAGCACGAAGCGGGTCTCCGCGTTCTGGGCGTCGTGGATGTCGGTGACCAGCGGCTCCAGGCCGTACGTCGCCGCGGCGAACTCGCCGGCGAAGGCCGCGTCGTACCGCCCCTCCTGCACCAGCCGGGCGCCGTCCGCGTTCGAGGCCGCCGACTCCCACAGTGCGTCCGGCAGATTCGCCCGCAGCCAGTTGCGCACCTGCGGCTGGGCGACCGGGTGGCCCGTCACCGTCTTGATCCCGGCGAGTGCCGTGCCCGGCCGCACCAGCAGCGCGAACGCGATGGGCAGCAGCACCTCGCGGTAGATCATCAGCGGTTCGCCCGACGCCAGTTCGTCGAGCGTGGCGGTGACGCCGCCCTCCACGGAGTTCTCGATCGGCACCAGGGCGGCGCCGGCCTCGCCGGCCCGCACGGCGTCCAGCGCCGCGGGCACGGAGACCGCCGGGACGAGTTCGCGGGTCGCTGCCTCCGGGAGCGTGCGCAGGGCGGCCTCGGTGAACGTGCCCTCGGGGCCGAGATACGTGAAGCGCGTGGCGGACATACCGTCACCCTAATGGCCCGGGACCGGCGCCACGGCCGGTATGCGGGGTGTCACCCCTCCAGCAGCGCCTGTCCCACGTACTCGCCCTCCCCCGCCCCGCCGGGCACCGCGAAGAGCCCGCTCGCCTCGTGCCGGATGAACGGCGACAGCGCGTCGCCCCGGTCGAGCTTGCGCTGCACCGGCACGAAGCCGCGCAGCGGGTCGGCCTGCCAGCAGACGAAGAGCAGCCCCGCGTCCGGCGTCCCGTCCGCGGCGATCCCGTCGTGGTACGAGAAGGGCCGCCGCAGCATCGCCGCGCCCCCGTTCTGCTCGGGCGCCGAGATCCTGGCGTGGGCGTCCGCGGCGATCACCGGCTTCCCGTCCGGGCCGGTCGCGTCGAGGTCGGGCTCGGTCGTCTCGGTGCCGCCGGTGAGCGGGGCGCCGTCCGACTTGCGCCGCCCGATGACCCGCTCCTGCCGGTCCAGCGGCAGCTTCTCCCAGTCGTCGAGAAGCATCCGGATGCGCCGGACGACGGCGTACGAACCCCCGGCCATCCAGGCGTGCTCCGTCCCGTCCGGGACGAACACCCGCTGCCGGAAGTCCGGTTCGGAGGGCTTGGGGTTCCCCGTGCCGTCGACCTGGCCCATCAGGTTGCGGGCCGTCATCGGCTTCGCCGTGGCGCCCGGGGAGCGGTTGAAGCCGTTCATCTGCCAGCGCACCCGGGCCGCCTCGCCCGCCGCCGTCTGCAGGGTGCGCAGGGCGTGGAAGGCGACCAGCGCGTCGTCGGCGCCGATCTGCACCCACAGGTCGCCGTCCGACCGCCCGGCGTCGAGCCGGTCCGAGGAGAAGGCGGGCAGCGGGTCGAGCTGCGCGGGGCGTGCCGGGGTGAGCGAGGTGCGGTCGAAGAACGTGCGGCCGAAGCCGAAGGTGACGGTCAGCGAGGACGGACCGGCGTCGAGGGCGACGCCCGTGTCGCCCTCGCCGGCGCGCTCGCCGGCCATCAGCCGCGACGCCAGCAGCGACCAGCGCCGCATCAGCGCGGCCGCCTCCCGCCGCCCCGCGCCCGGCCTCAGGTCGAAGGCGACGAGGTGGCCGTGGGCCTGCTGCGGGTCGGTGATGCCCGGCTGACGGGCGCCGTGGAAGGCGGCGGCGGTGGACCCGACCGCCGTCAGCGGCGTCGGGGGAGCGTCGGCCGCCGCCCACCCGGCGGCGCCGCCCGCCGCACCGAGGACGAGCCCGGTCGCGCCGGCCGCGCCCGCGGTGCCGAGCAGCCGCCGCCTGGAGATGTCGTTGTCGCTCACGGGTGGTTCAGCCGATCCTGATGGTCTCGTCGACGGTCGTCTGGTCGAAGTCGGAGGTCCGCACGGTCACCTTGACCTGCCACTCGCCGGGCATCGGGATCTGGACCGCGCTCGCGCTCCAGTGCCCGGCCGCGATCCGGTCGGGGGTGATGGGCAGCGGTCCGATCTGCTTGGCGGTCAGGGTGAAGGACACCTTGAGCTCCGCGGCGTCCAGCGGCTCGCCGCCGGGCGTCTCGGCCCAGACGTGCATCTCGTTGCCGCCGGGCTGCGCCGGGTCCAGGCTGAGGCGGACGGTGCCCTTGCCGTTCTCGCCGCCGGTGTCGAAGGGCAGCGAGATCTCGCTCGGGCCGGCCGGCACGGTCGCCGCGGCCTGCGCCCCCGCCCCGCGGGCCTCCTCCTCGGTGCGCCCCGGCTCGGTCGAGGTGAGCACGGTCGTCACGGCGAGCAGGACCACCGCGATGCCGGCCTCGACGAGCACCGAGCGCCGCAGTCCGGACCGCTCCCCGTCGGCGTCCCGGGCCCGCCTGCGTTCGGCGGTCGCCACCGCCGCCCGCTGGCGGGCGAGCTGGGCGGCCCGCTCGGGGCCGCCGGCCGCGGCGCCGCCGGACGCACCGGCCCGGGTCCCGTCCGCGTCGGCCGCGACGGGCTCCGGCTCCGGCCGCTCCTCGATGTCGCCCGGTGCCCCGGCGTCGTCGCGTTCCCCGTCGGCCCCGGCCGCCTTGGCGGCCACGGCGGTCTTCTCGGTCAGCCGGTGCGTCCACCGCCGGGAGATCCAGGCCACCGCCACCAGCACCACCACGAGGCCGATCTTGACCAGCAGCAGTTGCCCGTACCGGGTCCCGGTGAGCGCCGACCAGGAGCCCACCTGACGCCACGACTGGTAGAGGCCGGTCGCGGTGAGCACGACCACCGAGGCGAACGCGACCCGGGAGAAGCGCAGCACCGCGGCCCGCTCCAGGTCCGGCACCCGGTGGAGGGCCGTCAGCAGGGTCGCGAGCCCGCCCAGCCAGAGCGCCACGGCCAGCAGATGGAGGACGTCGACCGGCATCGCGACGCCGGGCTGGATGCCCGTGGAAGCGTGCTCGGACAGCGCCCAGGTGGCGGCGATGCCCGCCGCGACCACCGTGCCGCCGAGCCCCAGCCCGAAGGCCAGGTCCCGCTTCTCCTGCCCGCCGTCGTCCCGGCGGGCGTACGCCCCGAAGAGCACGGCGACGAACAGGGCCGCCGCGCCGAGCAGCAGCAGCCGGGAGACGAGCGCCGCTCCGGTCTTCGTCTCCAGCACGTCGCCGAGCGCCCCGAGGTCGGCGACGTCCGCCAGGCCCCCGGAGTTCACGTACGGGGCGCGCAGCAGCAGCATCGCGAGGGTGGACGCGGTCAGGGCGATCCAGCCGGTGACGACGAGGCGCTGCACCGGCCGCACCGCGGCGCCGCGCCGCCAGCACAGCAGCACGAAGGCGCCGCCGCCCGCGAGCAGCACGAAGCCCGCGTACGCGGCGTACCGCGCGATGCCGTAGAGCACGCCGACGGCACCGCCGCCCGCCTGCTGGTCGGGCAGCGCGACCGTCGAGGCGGACGGCGCGCCGATCGAGAAGGTGAAGGCGCCCGAGACCGGGTGGCTGTCCGCGGACACGGCCTGCCACGCCACGGTGTAGGTGCCGTCGGGCAGCCCGGAGTGCAGGGTGACGCCGTACCTCACCGTGCCGCCGCTGGTGAGGTCCCGTATCTGCGCGGTGTCGGCGCGCTTGCCGCTCGGTTCGAGGACGCGGATGGAGTCGTCGCCCATGGCGATCTGCTCGGAGAAGGTGAGCGTGACCTCCCGCGGCGCGGTGGCCACCACCGCCCCGTCCTTCGGGTCGCTCGCGACCAGCGCGGCGTGTGCCGCCGCGGGGCCCGCGGCGGCCAGCAGCGTGCCGAAGAGCGTGCCGACGAGCACGGCCGCGGCCAGCAGGAGCCGTACCGGGGACGCACCGGGGCGCGGGGCGGTGGCGGTCGTCATGCGATCAGTCCCTCACTGCTCAGTGCTGCGGGTTGTAGGTCGTCTCCTTGACGGGGACGTCCACGGTGATCGGGTCCGACTTCTCGAAGTGCAGCTCCAGGGAGACCTTGTCGCCCTCCCGGGGGCGCTGCTTCAGCGACATGAACATGATGTGGTTGCCGCCGCGTTCGAGATCGAGGCTGCCGTCCGCGGGGATGTCGAACGACGCCACCTCGCGCATCTTCTGGTCCTTCGTCTCGTGGATCGTGACGTCGTCCGAGATGTCGCTGGTGACCGAGGTGAGCCGGTCCGCCTGGCCGCCGTCGTTGACGACGGTCAGGAAACCGGCGGCCATGTCGCTCACCGGCTGGGGCATGAAGGCCCCGTCGACCCGCAGTTCGGGCTCCCCGGCCGACGAGCAGCCGGCCAGCACGAGCGACGACACCAGAGCGGCCGCCAGGGCCAGGCGGGCGCGTCCGCGGGTCACGGCTTCTCCCCCGCGACCAGCTTGGGCAGGTCCTTCGCCCAGGCGTCGGCGGTGGTGTCCTCGCCGTACAGGACGTAGCCCTCGTCCGTCGTCGGCGAGAAGGCGACGACCTGGGCGCCGTGCATGGACACGACGGTGCCGTCCTTCTCCTTCTTCGGCGGGTCGATGCCGATGCCGATCTGCTTGGCACCGGCCTGGATGGCCGGGAAGTCGCCGGTCAGGCCGATGAACGACGGATCGCCCGCGGCGGGCAGCCACTTGGCCAGTTCGGCGGAGGTGTCGCGCTCCGGGTCCGTGGTGACGAAGACGACCTGCAGCTTGTCCTGGTCGGCCTTCGGCAGCTGCTTCTTCGCGATGGCGAGGTTGCTCATCGTCAGCGGGCAGACGTCGGGGCAGTGGGTGTAGCCGAAGTAGATCAGCGTCGGCCTGCCCTTGGTCCGCTCCCGGAGGTCGAACGTCTCACCGCGGGTGTCCTTCAGCACCAGGTCGGGCTTGGCGAAGGGCTGGTCGAGCACGGTCGCGGCCCCGGTCCTCGGCTGCGCCGAGACCTCGAAGCCGGAGGAGGCGGGGGTGTCCCCGCCGGAGGAGCAGGCGGAGAGGGAGAGCCCCGCGGCCACCACGAGGGCGGCCGCGAGCACGGTCTTCTTGCGCATAGAGCTGATGTCCAGACGTGTCTGTCGGGTGGTGATCAGGCGCGGCGGCGGCCGGCCATGACGCCGAACGCCACGCCCGCGGCGCCGACGGCGATGCCGACGCCGCCGAGGACCCGGGCGGTGGTGTCGCTGCTGTCGGACGAGGCGGCGGCCTCGGTGTGCGCGTCCCCGTCGTCGTGGCCGGCGTTCTTGTCGTCGGCGGCGGTGTCGGCGGCCCCGCCGCCGTGGTGGTCGCCGGAGGCGGCGGAGAGCTGGAGCACGGGTGCGGGGGACTCGGGCTCCTCGCCGCCCTCCACGGGCTCCTCGATCCAGCGCACGACCTCGTCGTTGTCGTACGTCTGGAGGGCCTTGAAGACCAGCTGGTCCGCGTCCTCGGGCAGCTGGCCGAGGGAGACGGGGAACTGCTGGAAGCGGCCGGGCGCGATCTTCGAGCCGTCGGCGGTCCAGGTCACCTTGGTGACGGCCTCGGTGATCTGCTTGCCGTGGACCTCGAGCGGCTTGTCGAGCTTGGACCGGGTGACCTCGGCCTTCCAGCCGGGGACGTCCTGCGGCATCACGGACGCCAGCGGGTGCCCGGTCGGCATGGACACCTCCAGCTTCACGGTGGAGGCGTTGTCCCGCTCGTTCGGGACCTTGAAGTTGACGGTGGCGTAGCCGCCCTTGGCGGCCTCGCCCTGCGGCTGGACGCTGACGTGGGCGAACGCGGTGCCGGAGAGGGCCACGACGGAGGCGGCGGCGACGGCGGCGGCGGCGGTGAGGCGGGAGACGTTCATGCGGAAACACACTCCACGGTGAGGAGAGGCGAAGGCGTGCCCGTCCGCGGACGCGCGGGGGCACAGCGGCTCCGCTCCCGTCGAGCGAGCCGCGTCAGGCAGCGATGACGTATACGGACGGCGGCCCGCGCCTGATCACCGTGTGCGCGAGTGCCTCACCCGCTCCCGGTGAGGGAGGCCCGTCCGGCGCCGCCGGGCGGCGGGAGGTGGCCGCGGGTGCGTCCGGCAGACCCGCCCGCAGCGCCCGCACCAGGGCGAGGGCCGCGCGCAGGGCGCCCAGCCGGGCGCCGTCGGCGACCCCGTGGGCCGGGCCGACGGACAGCTGAGTCAGCCGCACCAGTGCCGTGTCGCCGCGCCGCATCAGCAGCCCGGTCGCGGCGGCGGCCGCCAGGTGCCCGAGCACCATGGCGAGCGAGGGGAGGTCCGGGCCCGCCGCCGTGTGGGCGTGGGCGCCGTGCACCGCGGCCGCCGGGTCGATGCCGGCGGTCGTCACGATGCGCCGGGCGTCGGCCGCGCCGATGGACGCGGGGCCCGCCCCGCACACCAGCTTCGCGGCCAGCCGGATCAGCGCGTCGTCCGCGCTCTCGGCGAGCCGGAGCCTGGTCTGCGCCAGACCGAACAGGGCGTGCAGCGCGAGCTGTCCGCCGGCCAGCACCGCGGCGATGGCGGGCAGCGAGCGCTGCCGCCCCGTGAACGGCACGACCAGGGCGAACACCACGGCGCACCCGAGTCCGAGCGACCACAGCGGAACGGCCTCGCAGGCGGCCAGCACGTGCCCCGTCGCGGACAGCACGACGCAGACCGCGGTGAACACCGCGGCCCTCAGGAGCCGCAGACCGGCTCCGGCGTGTGCGCTGCGTGGGGACGACATGGCGGGCTCATCATCCCACTGCCGTCCCGGCCCCCGTACGGCAGGTCCGGAAGGTCCCGTTTGCCGACCGCCGCCCCCGGACCGCCGGGGCCACCGGGCCCGTCTCGCGGCCCTCGCCCGCCCCCGGACCGCCGCCCGCGACCTCCGGCAACTCCCCGGCGCGGCCCCGTTTCCCGCCCCGGCAACTCCCCGGCGCGGCCCCGGTGTCCGGCTCGGCGCGGCACGTCCCCGCCCCGGCGCGGGCGGCCCCCGCCGGCCCCGGTTCATACACCGCCCGACGCGGCCGCGCATCCGCCGAACGAGGGCCGTCTCGGGGACCGGGGGCTTACCGGTGGGGGTGACGGGCAATACGTATCGGTATGTCGAGCGGGGGGCCAGGAGGCTGGAGCATGAGCATCTGGTGGTCACTCCGTCTGCGGCGCGACGCCGCGAGCGTTCCACTGGCCCGCCGGCTGCTGCTCGGCGCCATGGAGACGGCCGGCGTCGACCCGGACATCTCCTACGACCTGTCGGTCGCGCTCACCGAGGCGTGCGCCAACGCCGTGGAGCACGGCGGGGGTCCCGGTCCGGCGGACGGCGACCCGGCGGCCGAGTACCGGGTGACGGCGTACCTGGACGGGGAGAAGTGCCGTATCGAGGTCGCCGACTCGGGGCCCGGGTTCGACCGCCGTCCCGTCCCGTACCGCGAGGGCCCCGGCGGCGAGGCGCCGGCGACGGCGGAGAGCGGCCGGGGGCTGTGTCTGATCGAGCAGCTCGCCGACCACGTCCATGTGCGCAGCAGGCCGGGGCTGGGCGCGGTGGTCAGCTTCGACAAGATCCTCAAATGGCGCGAGGGCGCACTGCTCGGTCTCTCCTGAGCGGTGCGCCCTCGCGCGTCACGTCCCTGCGGGCAGGCGGGTCAGCCCTTCAGCGCGGCCATCCACGCCTCGACCTCGTCCGCCCGGCGCGGCAGCGAGTCGCTGAGGTTCCGGTTGCCGTCCTCGGTGACGAGGATGTCGTCCTCGATGCGGACGCCGATGCCGCGGTACTCCTCGGGCACCGTGAGGTCGTCGGCCTGGAAGTAGAGACCGGGCTCGACGGTCAGGCACATACCGGGCTCCAGCGTCCCGTCGACGTACGCCTCGGTGCGGGCGGCGGCGCAGTCGTGGACGTCCATGCCGAGCATGTGGCCGGTGCCGTGGAGCGTCCAGCGACGCTGGAGGCCCAGTTCGAGGACCCGCTCCACCGGGCCCTCGACGAGGCCCCACTCGACCAGCCGCTCGGCGAGCACCCGCTGCGCGGCGTCGTGGAAGTCGCGGTACTTGCCACCCGGCTTCACCGCGGCGATGCCGGCCTCCTGGGCGTCGTACACCGCGTCGTAGACCTTGCGCTGGATCTCGGTGTAGCGGCCGCTGATCGGCAGGGTGCGGGTGACGTCGGCGGTGTAGAGGGTGGTGGTCTCCACGCCGGCGTCGAGCAGCAGCAGGTCGCCGGAGCGGACCGGGCCGTCGTTGCGCACCCAGTGGAGGGTGGTGGCGTGCGGGCCGGCGGCGCAGATGGAGCCGTAGCCGACGTCGTTGCCCTCGACGCGGGCGCGCAGGAAGAACGTGCCCTCGATGTAGCGCTCGCTGGTGGCCTGGGCCTTGTCGAGGACCTTGACGACGTCCTCGAAACCGCGGGCGGTCGAGTCGCACGCCTTCTGGAGCTCGCCGATCTCGAACTCGTCCTTCACGGCGCGCGCCTCGGAGAGGTACACCCGCAGCTCTTCGTCGCGCTCCGCGGTGACCTTGTCGGTCAGGGCCGTCTCGACGCCGGCGTCGTGGCCGCGCACCACGCGGACCGGGCCGGCCGCCTCGCGCAGCGTGTCGGCGAGCTCGCGCACGTCGCGGGCGGGGACGCCGAGGATCTGCTCGGCCTCGGCCAGCGAGTGGCGGCGGCCGACCCACAGCTCGCCCTGGCCCGAGAGCCAGAACTCGCCGTTCTCGCGGTTCGAGCGCGGCAGCAGGTGGACGGTGGCCTCGTGGCCGCCGGCCTTCGGCTCCAGGACGAGCACGCCGTCCTCGGTCTGGTCGCCGGTCAGGTACGCGTACTCGGTGGAGGCGCGGAAGCTGTAGTCGGTGTCGTTGGAGCGGGTCTTCAGGTTGCCCGCGGGGATCACCAGGCGCTCGCCGGGAAAGCGCGCCGACAGCGCGGCACGGCGGGCCGCCGTGTGCGCGGCCTGCGGGAGCGGTTCGAGACCGTGCAGCTCGGTGTCGGCCCACCCCGTGGTCATGTTCTCGGCCAGCTCGTCGGACACGCCCGGGTACAGGCCGTTCTTGCGCTGCTTGATCGGCTGCTCCTCTTCCGGGGTCTCCGGGGTGAGCTCCTCCGCCACGTCTGCCTCCTGGGCCTTTCGGCCGCTCGATACGTATCGGGACCCTCCCGTGTGCGTGTCTGCTCACAGGAGGGGTGACTCCATCGTATGTGCGAGCGGAAGACGGCCCCGGGCGGACGGGGAGATTGTGAGGAATCAGTCAAAGCGGGCGGCGAGCAGGACCACGTCCTCGGCTCCGTCCGTCCGGTCCAGGCCGTCGGGCAGCATCGTGCGCAGCACATGGCCGGCGACGGCCGACGGGTCGCTGCGCGCGGACCGCGGCACTCCCGCGGCTGCCGAGTGCAGCTTCGCGAACGCCCGGTCCATGGCCTCCCCGGTGCGCCGCAGGAGCCCGTCGGTGTAGAGCAGCACCGTTTCTCCCGGTTCGACGGTCAGCTCCGCGCTCGGCGCCTCCCAGCAGGAGAGCATGCCCAGCGGGGCCGACAGCGACGTCTCGGCGAACTCGGTCCGCCGCTCGCCGATCACCAGCGGCGGAGTGTGCCCCGCCCCCGCGAGCACGATCCTGCGCGCGGCCGGCTCGGCGTACGCGAAGAGCGCGGTCGCCGTGCGGGCGGGCTCGGTCAGCCGCAGCAGCAGCTCCAGGTCGGACAGGACCGCGACCGGGTCCTCTCCCTCCATCACCGCGTAGGCGCGCAGGGACGCGCGGAAGCGGCCCATCGCGGCGAGCGCGCTCGGACCCGATCCGCTCACCGAGCCGACGGCGAGGCCCAGCGCGCCCTCCGGCAGCGGCAGCGCGTCGTAGAAGTCGCCGCCGCCCCGCTCGCCGGTGCGGTGGCGGACGGCGAGGCCGACGCCGGGGACGCGGGGCAGCCGCGGGGGGAGCAGTTCGCCGGCGACGGTCGCCACGGTGGCGCGGGCGTGCTCCAGTTCCAGCAGCCGCGCCAGGTGCTCGGTGGCGTAGCGCATGTAGAGGCCGACGAGGTGGGTCTGCCGTTCGACCGGTTCGGCCGGTTCGTCGTACATCCAGACCGCGGCGCCGAGCGTGCCGGAACCGTCGCGGGCCAGCGGGCAGGTGTAGGTGGCGGCGAAGCCGAGGCGGACGGCGACCTCGCGGTGGAGCGGGTGGAGGTCGCCGGCGAGGAGGTCGGGGCGGGCGACGGGCGCGGGAGCGGGGCTGCCGGGGTGGCGGTCGCGCAGCATCGCGCCGAGGTCGGTGACGTCGCGGGGGACGGTCTCGATGTGGCCGAGGTCGGCGCGGGCGAGGCCGAGGCCCCTGGCGCGCGGAGCGGGCGCGGTTCCCGGGGCGCCGGCGTGCACGCTGTCGTGCGCCGGATCGCGCGGGGGTTCCAGCACCACCATGCCGCGCCGTGCGCCGACGAGTGCCGCTCCTGCGTCCAGGAGTTCGTCGAGTGCGGCGTCGAGCGTGCCGGTCGCGGCCAGGCGCTCGGTGAGTTCGTGGAGCGTGGTGAGGTCGGACACCCAGCCGGCGAGCCGGTCCTGGATGACCGCGCCCGGCGGGGGAGACACGTCCGGCATCGGGTGCGCGGCGGCGGAAGTGTGCGCGGGGGCCGGAAATGTGGGATCGATTCCGGCCACTTTCGGCAGTTGCGGGGCGCTCATGGCAGCCGGCCTTCCGGCCGACGCGTTTCGCTCAATAGCATCGCAAACCCCCATGTCCATCTGCGCCGCTACCCATGCATCCACATCTACACGCAGACGTGAGGTGATGTCCAGCATTGTCCCGGTGGGATGAGTGGTGTCAGAAGGTCGTTAACTTGGCTGAAAAAAGCACCCGATGAGAGAGGCCTGCGGTCGGATGAGGGCGTTCGGCAGGGGGACCCAGGGGTTCGCGCCCCGGGGACAGCGTCATTGCAAGCGTGCTGGGTACGTGTACGTAGACGGTGATGGTCAGGGGCAGTTGATGTGCCCCGGAACCTGGCGGCGGGTCCGGGCGTCCTACGCTCGAAGGCCGCGCCCCCCATCCTCGAAGTGGCGGGGAAAGTTTCGCGGGACGGCAAGCGCCAGGCCCGCGCCACCCCGCGCCACGCGTTTAATGGACCACAGCCGACGTTCGGCCCCCGGGCGGCGAATTCCGTCGCCGGCACCGTGGGGGACGCCCGTGCCACTGGCAGGGGCGGTGTGACGCGCCGACCCGTACGCATTTTTACGCACAGTGAACTCGTCTGCACGTGTTGTGATGTGGACCCCGGCGTTCAACGGAAAGGAACGAGCGCTCATGCGCGAGATCCTCGGAAGGCGACGCAGGCTTCGGTACCGGCGGAAGGGCCCTGGCCAGCTGGACACCGCGCTCACCGCGGCCGTCGCATGGGGCTGGCCCGTACTGCCCGGTGTCGGGCGCAGGACGGGAGGCAACTCCCCGTCCGGGCCCGGCGGGAACGACGGGCGGGACTGCGCCTGCCCGGACCCGGAGTGCGTCGTTCCCGGCGCACACCCCTTCGACCCGGGCCTGCTCGCGGCCACCACCGACGAGCGGATGATCCGCTGGTGGTGGGCGAACCGCCCCGGCGCGCCGGTTGTGCTGGCCACCGGCGGCCGCGCGCCCTGCGCCGTGAGCCTGCCCGCGGTGGCCGCCGCCCGCGCACTCGCGGTGCTGGACGAGCGGGGCATGCGGCTCGGTCCCGTCGTCGCGACCCCCACCCGGTGGTCGTTGCTGGTCGCCCCGTACGGCCTCGAACAGCTCGGCGAACTGCTCTTCGTGAAGGACAGCGTGCCCAGTTCGCTGCGCTTCCACGGCGAAGGCGGCTATCTCGTGCTGCCCCCGTCGGACACCGGCGGCGGGCAGGTGCGCTGGGAGCGGGCCCCGCTGGCCGGTTCCGCGACACCCTGGCTGCCGGACGTGGAGGCGGTCGTCGACGCCCTGGTCGAGGCGAGCGCGGCGTCCGCGCCGCGCGGCGGACTGCACCCCCCGGAGCCCGGCGAGGGCAGCCGGCTGACCTACTGACGGCGTCCGCCCCGCGCGTACGGCACGGCCGCTCACCGGCTCCATCGTCCTGCGCGGCCTGGAGCGTCCGCCCCGCGCGTACGGCACGGCCCCGCCGGGCGGCCCGGTCACTCGTACGGGTGGGAGGCGGGGCGCGTGCCGGGGAAACGGGCGCGCTGACCGCCGGCGGCCGCGGGGCGGCGGCTATGTTCGGGCAACCACCGTGCCCTTCACCGCAGTCGGCAGGTCGCCCATGAAACTCCGTGTGCTCGGGCCGGCGGCCGTCACGGCCGCCGCCGTGCTGCTCCCGCTCGCCGCTTTCGCGGGGGCGGCGGACGCCCCCCGCACCCCCGGAGGCCGGACCGCGGCCGCCGTGCCGTCCACCGACGCTGTGCCGCCCGCCGGGGGCGCCGCGCGGTCCGGCGCGGAAGGCGCGGCCCGATCCGTCGCCGGACGGCCCGCCGCGGGTCTCCCGGGCGAGGGGCCGGACGCGGCGCGGGCGCACGGACGGGCCGGGGCGGCCGCGGATGGTACAGGAGGCGGCGCTCCCTTCCCAGCACGCCCGATCGAGCGATGTGGGCCGGAACTCGCCTCCCCCGCCGGTGTGGAGGCGCAGACCTGCGTCATGGCCGAAGCCGGCGAAACCTGGGCGCGTACCTATTACCGCAATCCCACTTCCGTGGAATTGACCGCCGTACTGTCTCTGATGGCCCCCGGCGGACGTGCCTGGCAGGCAAACTGCTTGCCTCATGAGGGCGATGAGCCGGGCCTGTGCGAAACACCGCGGGCGCTTTCCCTGGGCGAACCGTCCGCCTACGCGGCCGTTGCCGAGTTCGCCGCCGACGGGGACGGGGGGCACGGACCGCTGCTGCTCCGGGCCGGCAGCAACTCCGTTGCCGCTGAGGGGCGTTGAGGTGGAGGGCGGGGCCGGGAAATGGAAGCGCCCGATCGCTGGCGACGGGGGATGCACCAGCGACCGGGCTTCTAGAACGGTAACAAGAGATCTGCGGTTCGCAAATTCGATCTCTGTTATTCGGACAGGGATTTACCGGCCGGTAGAGCGAGTTGTGACTGGAGTCACCCGATACCGAGCGGCATTCGTCACTCTCAGCTGAGGGTGACTTGGCGGTTGGTGAGCCCGCCCCGCGCCCGCCGCTCCTCCGGGCTCAGCGGGGAGTCGTCGGCGAGTGCGCCGGCGAGCCGCTCGGCGAACTCGGCGGCGGGCTTCTCGCACTCCTCGGCGCCCATGCCCGTGGGCAGGTCCCACACCGGGACCATCAGGCCGTGCGCACGGAACGAGCCGACGAGACGGGTCCCCTCGCCGAGCGAGGACGAGCCCGCGGCGTGCAGCCGGGCCAGGGCGTCGAGCAGGCGCTCCTCGGCGTGCGGCATGACCCAGCGCAGGTGGTTCTTCTCCGGCGTCTCGCACCAGTAGGCGGCGTCGACGCCCGTGAGCCTGACGGTCGGGATGGCGGCCGCGTTGGCGCGCTCCAGGGAGGCGGCGACCTCCGGCGACGCCTGCTCCTCGGCGTCCGGCACCCAGAACTCGAAGCCCGGGTGGACGACCGGCTCGAAGGGCGCGTCGGCGTCGAGCAGGTCCTGGAGCCGCACGGGCTCGCCGTCCGCGGCGTCCGTGCCGCCCGGCGTCACCGGGGTGCCCGGCTCGGCGGCGAGCGCCCTGCGCAGGGTGGTGGCCAGGTCGCGGCTGAGGTCGCCGGAGGGGGTGTCGTTCTGGAGGCCCAGCAGGACGGACCCGTCGTCGCGGCGCAGCGCGGGCCACGCCATCGGCAGCACGGTCGCCAGCGTCACCGACGGAACGCCCTCGGGGAGCCCGCCCTTCAGCGTCAGGCCGACCGTCGCCGCGGGGACCAGCTCGCGCAGGGCGACCCAGTCGGACTCGCCCGTGAGCCCCTCGAACGGGCGCTGGACCAGCTCGGTCACGGCGTGTGCGGCGGCACGGCCGTGACACGCCTTGTAGCGGCGGCCCGAGCCGCAGGGGCAGGGCTCGCGGGCACCCACCACCGGCACGGGCTCGTTCGCGCCTGCGGCGCCTGCCCCGGTCCTGGTCTGAGGCTTCGTCGCCTTCGTCTGGGGGCGCTTCTTGGCCATGGTGAGGCTTTCTCCCGATCGCGGCGGTGCTGTGTCGGGCGCGAGCCTAGCCGTACGGCGCGGCCCGCGTGGAGCAACGGCCCCCGCACTCGCGGAACCGGGTGACATCCGGCGGTGCCGCGGACCGCGCACGGGGAGCCGCGGCACGGGGAGCCGCGGCACGGAGGGGGAGGCGGACCGGGAGCCGCGGACCGGGGCCGCCGGGTCGTGGTGCGGGTCGCGGGCGCGGAGCCGTCCCCGCCGTTCGCCGCGCGGTGCCGGGCCGCGGTCGTCCTCCGTCGGGCCGCGGGTCGTCGGGCTGTCCGCCTTCGGGAGCCGGGGCGGCCGCCGTCGGCCGGCGGGCCGTCGGGCGCCGCGGGTCAGTCCAGTTCGCCGAAGGCGTCGCCGAAGTCGAAGGACGGGCCGCCGACCCTGGTCGCGAAGTCCTCCCGCCGGTGCCCCTCGGAGACGAGCGCCCAGACGGTGACCTCGCCGGCCACCTCGTCGCGCACGCCCCAGTCCTGGGCGAGGGCGGAGATGATGTTCAGCCCGCGGCCGCCGCGTGCGGTCACCGACGGCGTGGCCGGAACCGGACGGGTCGGCCCGCCGCCGTCCGTCACCTCGACCGTCAGCCGCCCGGAGCCGTCGACCCGCCAGGCCGCCCGGACATCCCCCTCGCCCACATCGGACAGACCCAGCGGCCTGCCGTGGCGGTACGCGTTGCTCAGCAGCTCCGAGAGGATCAGAACCGCGTCGTCGACCACCGCCTCGGACACACCGCCGTCCCTCAGCTGCGCACGCATCCTGTGCCGTGCCTCACCCACGCCCGCAGGGCCATGGGGTACGGCCATGCTCGACGCGGGCACTTCCTGTGCCACCACAAACGCCACCCCCGAGACCTCCTTCGCCCCACGCCACGGTGTGAATGCCCTTCTGGACTGGACCGGAAACCGGCCAACCATGCGGCAGTGACGCACTCGACACACGTGACTACTCAGCGAGTGCGCCGGGGCACGCCCTGTGACACAGGGTGACGGAGTTACCGGCGTCCCAGCTGGGACAGGACCTGGCCGGGGCGGTTGGTGATGATCGCCTCGACGCCCAGCCGCATGCACAGCTCGACGTCCGCCGGCTCGTCGACGGTCCACACATGCACCTGGTGGCCCGCCTCGTGCAGCCGGGCCACGATGCCGGGATGGCTGCGTACGATCCGGATCCCGGGGCCGGCCGCCCGCACGCCGGCGGGGAGCCTGCCCTCCCGCACCCGCGGGGTCGCGAACTGCGTCAGGTACACGGTCGGGATCCGCGGGGCGGCCTCCGCGACCCGGTGCAGCGAACGCGCCGAGAAGCTCATGATGCGCACCGGCGACTCCTCGGGGGAGGCCGGAGCAGCCAGCCCGAAGCGGCCCAGCAGGGCCAGCAGCCTCTCCTCCACCTGTCCGGCCCACCGGGTGGGGTGCTTGGTCTCGACGGCGAGCTCCACCCGGCGGCCGGCGTCGGCGACCAGCTCCAGCAGGCGCTCCAGGGTGAGGACCGAGGTGAGCGACGGGTCCTTCCAGTCCGGGCTCTCGGCCGCGTCCTTCCACGACCCGAAGTCGAGTGCCGCGAGGTCCGCGAGCTCCAGCGCGGAGACCGCCCCTCTGCCGTTGGACGTACGGTTGACCCGGCGGTCGTGGACACAGACCAGATGGCCGTCCGCGGTGAGCCTGACGTCGCACTCCAGCGCGTCGGCCCCGTCCTCGATGGCCTTGCGGTAGGCGGCCAGGGTGTGTTCGGGGGCGTCCTCCGACGATCCTCGGTGGGCCACGACCTGAATGCGGTGCGCTGGTGCTGGGGTCACCCGCGTCATGGTGTCACCGTGACGGGGCAGACGGGGGAGAGGGCGGCGGAGCACGGTGTCCGGGCCGTCCGGGGGCTCAGAAGATGCGCCCCATTTGTCGTAAGTAAAGGATTGCCGGAATACACACAGGTCCTGCTTACAGTGGCCTGACGTGCGGTGGGAAAAGCTGACCGCGGACACTCGCGCAGCGAACGCCCGGAGTCACGCCGACCCGTCCCCGTACCCGAAGTGGACCTGTGGAACCTGAGGAGACAGAGCTGTGAGCACCGAGAACGAGGGCAACGCGGTTCCTGCCGCCCCGTCCGTACCGCCTCGGCCGGACACCGCTCCCGAGAGCCCGGCCCCCGTGCCGCCCGCGGGTTCCCCCGACAGCGCCGCCGCGCACACCCCCTCCCCGGGGCCCGGCGCCGCGGACCCCGCTCACGGGAGCACCCCGCCCGCCGGTCCGGCAGGAGCCCAGGACCCCTATGCCGGGCACCCGGCCGCCCCGCAGAACCCCGGCGCCTCCTGGCCGCCGCCCCCGCCCGCCCTCCCCTCCTACGCGGGCGGCGCGACGCACGGCGGCGGCACGCACGGCGGCGGCCCCGTCTGGGGCGACCACGGCACCCCGCCCGCACCCGCGGGCGGAGGACCGCGGCGCCGCTCCGGCGGGCTGGTCGCCGCGGTCCTCGTGGCGGCGCTCGTCGCCGGCGGTGTCGGCGGCGGCATCGGCTACTGGGCCGCGGAACGCAACGACGGCACCGGCTCGACGACGGTCTCCGCGGCCGCGCCGCAGGACCTCAAGCGGGAGCCGGGCACCGTGGCGGCGGTCGCCGGCAAGGCGCTGCCGGGCGTCGTGACCATCGAGGCCAAGTCGGGAGCCGGCGGACTCGACGGCAGCGGGGAGGGCGGTGAAGGAGGCACCGGCACCGGCTTCGTCTACGACCGCGAGGGCCACATCCTCACCAACAACCACGTGGTGGAGTCGGCCGCCGAGGGCGGCACCCTGTCGGCGACCTTCTCCGACGGCAAGACCTACGACGCCGAGGTCGTTGGCCGCGCGCAGGGCTACGACGTCGCCGTCCTCAAGCTCAAGGACGCCCCCGGCGGGCTCGCGCCGCTGCCGCTCGGCGACTCGGAGAAGGTCGCGGTCGGCGACTCCACGATCGCGATCGGCGCGCCGTTCGGCCTCTCCAACACCGTCACCACGGGGATCATCAGCGCCAAGAACCGCCCGGTGGCCTCCGGTGACGGCTCCAGCGGCAAGAACTCTTACATGAGCGCGCTGCAGACGGACGCCTCCATCAACCCCGGCAACTCCGGTGGCCCGCTGCTCGACTCGGGCGGCGCGGTGATCGGCATCAACTCCGCCATCCAGTCCGCGGGAAGCGGCATGGGGCAGTCCCAGGCGGGCTCCATCGGCCTGGGCTTCGCCATCCCGATCAACCAGGCGAAGACCGTCGCCGAACAGCTGATCAAGACCGGCACCCCGGTCTACCCCGTCATCGGCGCCACGGTCGACATGTCGGGCCAGGGCGGCGGCGCGAAGATCGCCTCCGAGGGCACCGGCGGCACCGAGGCGGTCCCGCCGGACAGCCCGGCGGGCCGGGCAGGCCTGAAGTCCGGAGACGTGATCACGGGCTTCGACGGCAAGGAGATCGACAGCGGTCCGACCCTCATCAGCGAGATCTGGACCCACAAGCCCGGCGACAAGGTGAAGCTGACCTACGAGCGCGACGGCAAGGAGCAGACGGCGGAGCTGACACTCGGCGAACGCAAGGGCGACAGCAACTGACGTCTCCCCGGCCCCCGCACCTCCCCGAGGACCGGCGACCGCGTGCCCGCACGCGGTCGCCGGTCCTTCGCCGAAGCCGCCGGTGCACCGCCCGGACCACCCGGCCCGGGCCACGGCCCACGCCCCGCGCCGCGGCCCGGTAGGCTGTAGCCGCTCCGCAGCAGGTGAGTCGGGGCACGGGTGGGTTGCCCGAGCGGCCTAAGGGAACGGTCTTGAAAACCGTCGTGGCAGCGATGTCACCGTGGGTTCAAATCCCACACCCACCGCAGGCGAGAGGCCCCCGACCAGTACGTATGGTCGGGGGCCTTTGCCATGCCCGCTCCCTGCCGGTCACCGCTGTTCCCCCTGGTTTCCCGCTCTGTCGGGCACGGAAGGGGCACGCGGGGGGCACGGCTGGGCCATGGCTTCGGAGCTGCCGGGGACAGCTCGTCAGCGGTTGATCGGGATCTCGTAGACGATCTCGCAGTGCGCTGCAGGCACCACGATGTCCGCTGTCTCCACGGGACGACCGTCGTCGCTGTAGTACGTCCGCCGGATGTGCGTCACGAGCGCGGCTTTCTGGATGCCGAGTAGCGATGCTTCCTCGGCGGTCGCGTGCCTCGGTTCGGGCTGCTCCACCGCGTGGCTGATGGTGACTCCGATCTCGGCCATGCGGTTCACGACCCCGGCCCCCGCGTGGGGCCCTCCCTCGGGAAGAACGACGAGGGTTCCGCCAGTGACGGCGTACGGCTCCCAACTCGTCGACACCTGAACCGGCTTTCCGTCCGCAAGGAACTCGTACGTCGTCCGCACGCACGGCTCGCCTTCGGCGATCCCGAGCCGCGTCGCGATCTCCGCCGGGGCCGGCACCTTCGCGTCGGTCCGGCTTTCCCAGTCGCTCTGTAGGCGAAGGGCCTTCATGTCCTGGCGGAACGGGGACCCGTTGGGCTGCTCACGTGCCGACGACCGGACGACTCTCACGCGCTCCCGGGGCTCGGCGACATAGGTCCCCGATCCGGCCCGGCCTTCCAGCACGCCTTGGGAGATCAGCAACTCCTGTGCCCTGCGTACCACGTTCTCGCCCACGCCGCACTCCTGGCCGATCTGGGCGCGGGATGGGAGACGGTCACCCGGTTCCCAGACGTGCTCCGCGATGCGCTGCCGGAGTTCGTCGGCGATGCGGAGGTACGGCGGTTGCTCAGACATATGGAAATCTAGTCCACTAGCTCTAATCTAGTTAACTAGCGTCACCAAAAGTGATCGCTGGCAACGGAGGGTGCACTGTGTCCGCTTCGGGAGTGACCGCGGCGGCTATCGCCGAACGCTTGTCCGCCGCTGGCCTCCACCCGCGCGTGGAGGAGGACACCCGGTTCACGACGGTCGAGGCAGAGGTACCGGCTCCTGCGATGCATGGAGGGAGGTCCTGGACGCGGTGGCCGATGCCGATCGATTCGGGCTCGTGGCCACCAGCTTGAACGGCCGCACCTTATGGGCGGTCGTACGTAAAACGGTCCCCACGACAGGCGACGTCGGGGGACCGGGCTATCAGCGATAGGAGCTGAACAGCATGCTCAACCGTATCCGCCGAGCCATCTCGCGCACCAGAGCGCGATGCTTCCCCAACGGCCGGCACCGCCGCCCCTTAACGCCCTCCCGGCCGCTGGCCCCTCTCACCTGGCCCGCGCCCGCTGACCCCTCGACCGTCGCCCCGGGACGGACTCCGGTCGGCACGGTCCACCGATACCCGCTGAGGGGAGAGGACGTCGCGCTTGTCCGGCCGTACCTGCTGGCGTGGGAAGAGCAGCGTGCACGGACGCGCTCAGTGCTCGTCGCCCCGCACCTGCCGGCCGATGCCTGGTCGGCCCTCGCGGGAGCCCACTGATGCCTCCTCGCCGACAACCGCACCCGACGGGGACAGCTTCCGTCCCCTACCGCTCGATCGCCTGCTGGATCGGGACGCATCACTCCTGCATCGAGCCGTCCCCACCTGCGAGAACGGATGACGTACCGGTGATCTACGAGGTGTGCATCTGCCCGTGCCATCCGACCCCGGACCCGTCCGTGCCCGAGAAGGTGATGGCGTGAGGGCCCCGGCCCCCGGCGGTGCACTGGTTTACCCCGTCGAAGTCACTGCGACCACCCTGCAACGGGGCGACATCATCCAACTCGGCGGTCAGGCCTGCCGAGTGAGCGACCTCTTCCAGCTCCCCCAGGGGGCCAAGCAACTGGTGTTCGAGTCGGGCGAACTGCTGGCCATACACGCCCGCACCCGGCTCACCGCTCTGCGACTGCTGAGAAGGCGGTGACCCGCTCCGTGCACCGACGCCATCACGACATCGCAGACGACCTACGCCACCAGATCACAACGGGCAGCATCAAGCCTGGCGAACGCCTCCCGTCCGAAGCCGGCCTGGCCGCCCGGTACAGGGTCAGGGGTCAGCACGGTGACCTTGCGACGTGCTCTCGCCGTGCTCCAGGGCGAAGGACTCGTCGAGAAGATCCACGGCAAGGGCAACTACGTCCGTCACCCGCGTCGCAAGATCATGTACGTCGGCGGCTGGGGCACGCTGGACCCCTGGACCGCCGCTGAGCCAACGTTGCACATCACGGTTCGCAGCACTACGGTTCCGGCCTCCGTGCATCTGACGACGTTGCTGAAGGTGCCCACGGGCAGTCCTCTCGCGGAGTACACCTGCCTCAGCCTCGAACACGGGTCACCGCACGGGCTGGCCCGCATCTACATCCCGCGCGACCTGGCCCCGGCCGGAGTCCTCGACGACGACCCCGCGTGCCGGGAGGCAGCCACGAGATTCGCCGTCCTCGGCCCGTCGCCGGCCACCATCCGAGAGACGGTCTGCGCCCGATCTCCCACCCCAGACGAAGCGTCGGCACTCCGGCTCGGAAGCAGCATGGCCGTTCTCTCGATCACGCGCATCGCAACCGACGCCACCGGTCGCGTCGTTGAAGCCGCGCTGCTGGCCTTCCCGGGAGACCGAGTCGACGCCGTCTTCACCGCCCACCACGTGCTCAACGAGAGGCCAACCCAAGGATGACAACACCGATCGAGCTTCGGCTCCTCCCGTGGTCGGGATCCGGGGACAAGCCCCGCTACCTGAGCACTGACGATCCGGACGGCTACATGTCCCGCCTTGCGGACAGCATCGAAGCGATCCAACTCGGGACGGCAGGCGAACTGTTGGAGGAGGCCACAGAAGCTCTCGATGGCAGGGGCACGTCGCTCGACGAGATGCGGTGCCTGATCACAGAGCTGACCGGGCTCTGCGAGACGTCGTCCGCATCGCAACGAGCCGCGGTCGCCTCCTGGCAACGAGCGATCCGTGTGAGTCCGCCTATTGATCCGCAGCCCGCCGACCTGCACGGCAAGAGAGGCCCATGGCTCTGACCAGATCAGGTGCTGTGGGCCTCTGGCTTTGCCGGCTGACTTCCGTCAACCCTGGACGGCCTGGAAGACTGCTTCGTCCCGAAGCAACTTGGGCTGGTGTGCCATCTTGGGCCCGAGACCCTTCACCTGCGCTGATAGTCCGCAGATATCCGTGCATGTCCGCCTTTGTTCGTGCGCGTTGTCACGCACTTAGACACACACCTGGTGCGACTCCCGGTGCGTGGGATCAACACACATCAGCTCAGTTCTCCGGATGCAGGCATACACACGTCCAGTGTGGCAGATCATCGCCGGATCCCAGCCCATAGCGGGGTGGAGGTGGTCACCCACGACGGGTGCCGACTGTCGGCGTTGGTCGATCTCGGACGGCCAGGGACGGCCCAGGCCCGCTTGGAAGAGTCGTTAGCGAGACGACGGGCAAACCTCGCCTGAACGCTGCTCTTTCCTTACTCAAGGTTTCACCGACCGAGGTTCGACACACATGTGGCAGGCACTCGGGGCCGGCGATCCCTCATAGAAGACCGTTGCCGTTCGACCTTGACCCTCAGCCCGCCAGCGTCGGACAGATCTTTGGGCACCCTCGACTGAATCGCAATAATTCCTATAAAACACCCAAAAGGTGCAATACGCTAGAAGGCTGGAAGTGTCGTCGTTCGCCTCAACGTATCTGCGTCGCACTGTACGCTAGGTCGGAACTAATGAGAGTGGGGGGCTCATCCTTGGTATCTGCGGGTCTATTCACTGGCTTGTCCAGTCTGAGTGGCAATCTGCTGACGCTTTACAAGATCAAGCAGGACGGCAGCTTTCGCGACCAACAAGAGTTGCTTCACCAACTGCGCGAACTCGAGGCTGGCAACGCGCAGCAAAGGACACTGCAGAATGAATCCCAGGCGGCTCGGGATAGAGTCCATGAGGCCGCCATTGACCACTCCTACGAGATTGAGCGCGACTGGCGCCAGGCCCGTATAGGAATCGAAGTCAAAGCGATCCAAGACAAGATGGATCGCGACCTGACGGAAGCTCCTTTCTCCTATACGAGTAATGATTTCTACGCCCTTGTGCACGACGCCACAAGAGGTGGGGAAGTACCTGCGCTTCTGGTAGCGCCGTTCGTTCGCGACAACTTGAGTGGACAAGAGAATGCTGACGGGCCGCATTCCTTTCGTGTCGCCATAAGAAGGAAGTGGCTTCAGTCTCCCTGGTCAAGCGATCTCGTTTCATTGGACGGGGCCCTTAAGCGGCCACTAATAAGTACAGATGTGGACATTCTCCACATTCA
Organism: Streptomyces genisteinicus; assembly: GCF_014489615.1. Classification (GTDB taxonomy): domain Bacteria; phylum Actinomycetota; class Actinomycetes; order Streptomycetales; family Streptomycetaceae; genus Streptomyces; species Streptomyces genisteinicus. The sequence continues at coordinate 3,513,405 of NZ_CP060825.1, read as the reverse complement.
GAGAGCGTTGCGAGATCTTCCTGTAATCCTCGTCTACGGGGAGGTTCAGTCCAGTAGTAGAGTTTGGCCTGCTCTTTGCGCCTGGAATATAGTCGACTCGCCGGAGTTGCGTTCCGTGCAAGTTAACTTTCCGCCGGTCCCACTTCCCGGAGTGAATCAACAAAACCCTCCCGATTCAGACAGTATCCTTGCTTTTGAAGATGAACTGGGCGGTTCCACCGCAATCACGGCTGGTCTTATCGCTGAATGGTTCCATCTGGTCAAGTACGGAAGAATCCCAAGGCTGCATACCCTGATTCCTGTAGCTTTGAATTCTGAGCGACGAGTTATTGCTGCCGGGCTTGCAGCATCATTCGAAGTGGCATTGGAACGGGGCCGAGTCGACATTGTCTCCGCGCGCGTCGGACAAGCCAGTGTTTACCTTGATGTGGGACTTCGAGCCCAGGCGATTTCTGCGGCTTCTCAGGCTCTAGCTGCGACGGAATCTGGTACAGCGCACGCTGCCACCCAGTCAATTCGACGACTGGCTGAAGTCTTGGACACGCTCGGACTCCCCGACGAGGCCAACCGCGCCCGGTTGGCTCTGGAGGCTGCCGCACGCAGGGCTATTCTTCGAAATTTCGGGTGGGGGAGCTGATGAAGAAGCAAAGGATTATCGCGGCGATCGACTTCGGCACTCACGGTACAGGTTTCGCCTGGACCACTATTGACGAGCGTCATAAAGATCCCAAGCGGCGACAGGTCTGGTTTCGGACCCGGTGGCCGAATCACCCAACTCCCTATCCGAAAAACCTCAGTGCACTTCTGTTGTCTCCTGACGGCGAATTAGTGGCGTGGGGTTATGAGGCTCGGCGCAGATGGGCTGCACTATCCGCGCGAGGGGAATCGGGCGACTATGAATTTCATCTCGGCTTCAAGATGTCTCTGTCGACAGATGAGAAGCCCGAGAGTGAAGAAATTTCAGGCGGACGTCTAGGACACGAGAAGTCTAAAAAGCTAGTCACCATCTTCCTCCAGAAAATGCACTCCACGGCCATGGAGGAAATCTCAAAGAGTGGCTACTCGAGCGATGAAGTGCGCTGGTGCCTAACAGTTCCCGCGATTTGGGATGAATACCAGAAGCAGTTGATGCGGGAGGCCGCCGTAGCTGCCGGATTTCCTGATAATGAAAAGCGCCTTCAACTAGTTATTGAGCCGGAAGCTGCCGCTTACCACGCCAGGGTGTCCGGGGTTCGAACAATTAATACCAGCGGTCGTCGCCCCTCTTTGATGACACGCGGATCTCGATTTCTCGTCGCCGACTGTGGCGGCGGAACTGTCGATATAACCGCCTATAAAACCGACGCACGGAACCGACTGGAAGAGATAGGGCGCGAATGCGGGGGGAAGTTCGGGTCTGAGTATGTAAATCAGGCATTTCTTGAGCGCATCTTGGCGAAGCGACTGGGATCGTACGATGTTGTCGATCAAATTGGAGCCCACTCCCCAGCTTCAGTGATTGACCTGCTGGACTCCTGGGAGAAGGCCAAAGTCAGCATCACGAAGCTAGACGATGACGACATCTACCTTCCGATTCCAGCGGCCCTTGATCGGCTTCTTGATGGGACTGCTCGGGAGTCACTGAGTAAGAGCCAGGACGGGATCGTTGACTTTCTGGTCGTCACGGCAGAGGAAGCCAGGGGTATATTCGAGACCGTAGTCCCCGGAATCTTGTCGCTTGTAGATAAGCAGCTGGAAGAAATGCGTGTTCAGCGAAGGAATGCCCCAGGCAAAGAGCTAGTGATTCTTGTTGGGGGTTTCGGTAATTCACCCTACTTGCAAGAACGGCTGCAGGAGCACCTGGAGGGGAGGGCCGATGTATTGGTGCCCCCCAATCCCGAGGTTGCTGTTCTCCTTGGCGCCGTGCACTACACCTACGATCCGCAGACTAAGTCACGACGCACTAAGTACACGTATGGATGCCAAGCAGCCAGTACTTTCCGTGATGGCATTGACCCTGCGGGCTACCTGATCACTCTCCCTGATGGCGAGCGGCGTTGCGATAACCGATTTTCGCGATACGTGCAGGTTGGGCAGAGTGTTCCGGTGGACGAGTTGGTGACGCATACCTTCCATCCGCTTTATGAAGACCAGAAGGAAGTTGCCTTCAAAATTTACAGCTCTACATCGAATAATCCAACTTACGTGACGGATACGGGCTGCAACTTGATCGGCAACCTTACGGTCGACCTCTCGGACGCTATGCACCTTCCTCGCAGCGAGCGAGCGGTCAGGTTGTCGTTTGTCTTTGGCGAGGTCCAGATCAAGGTCATGGCGGTTGTCGCGAAAACAGGTAAGCTTGTTACTGCCCATCTTGATTTCACGCCGGTGACTTGATTATCCGCATTCTTCTAGGAGAGAAGAGCCTATGCGCGATTCGGCTTCGGCTAACGTGAGCCATGATGCGATCTTGGAAATGATTTTGCATCGACTGACCGACCTCGATTCGCGGGTGAGCGATTTGAGTGAGAAGGTTCACGACCTTCTTGCTCAGCTGGCCTACACCAGAGACGATCTAACTGGGGCCGCCGATGAAGTGCATCGCGTACTCGCTGATGAGATCGGCACGTTCGTTGGGCAGAAACTGCTGGCTCTCTCATATACGGCAGTTCAGCACACACATCGAAACGGGTGCAAAAAGAAGCGTCTTGCTCAGATTATGGGGAAAATGTGCTCGGCTTATCTGGCCCCTGCAGGGGTGGAGCTGGGTCGCGCTCGCAGAATATTGCGAGCCCGAAAGGGCGATGAGGTATGGCAGACTGCAGGTCAAGCGGCTTTGCAAGTCAAAAAAATTCTCGACACAGCGAGAAGTCGCGGAATTGAGTTCGTATGGGACTACGAGTTCACCGCTGGGATGCCCATCGATGCCACCAGGCAACAGGCTTGGTCAAACTGCGATCCTGATTCCGATGTGAGTTTCGTTGTTGTGCCTGGTTACATTGCTGGGGGTGAGTGCTATCGCTTGCAGGAGGTGTTCACCGAAGGCGCGGCGAGCTGAACAGCAAGGCCGGCGGAGCGGCTTTGGGCTGGAGCTGCGTTGGGGCGAGTGATCATGGCCCCGTAAGCTGATGGCGAGTCGGGCAGCCTGTGGACCTGCCCGTAAAGCACGACGTTGGGGCCATGATTTTAGAGGCTCGCCCCAAAGTGGCTGCCTAAAGCCGTGGAGCCGGCCGCCCCAGCCACAGAGAGTGTCTCCCCACTTCATGCCAGCTGCCGCCGAGCGGCATCGCGTTTCGCGCGGTCGCGGTCACCTCGCTCGCCGACGTCGCCACCGCAGGGTCGACGGCAGCCTGATCATGACCGCCTTCACGGTCGCTCTGGTGCTGGTCGTCGCCGCTGCGGGTCTCCTGCGGTGGCGGCGGCCCGCCTGGTACTGGCTGGCCTTCGGGGTCACCCTGGCCGCGCTGCGGGTCTTGGTCCGATACCGCTCGGTCATGGAGGCGTGCGGGTTGACCGTTCCGCCGGCGCGGTGGCGGTTATCTCTGGCTCGGGCCACCAACCAGCCGATACCTGAGCCCCGCCCACCGCGTATCCGACGACTGTGGCCGACTCGCACCGGCCTGGTCCTCCGACTCAAGCTCTGTCCCGGGCAAGACGTCTTTGACATCGCTGCGGCCTCGGACCGGCTTCGGCACTCGTTCTCGATGTTCGGCGTGACCGCGCGTGAGGTGCGGTCCGGTGTCGTCGAGGTGCGGATGACCGGATACGACGTGCTCAAGCGGGTGCAGATGCCTGCTGAGACGGAGACCCGGGCGATGCGGGTACCGGTCGCCCTTCGGGAAGACGGGTCGGTGCACTACCGCGACCACCACGCGGTACCTCACGCCCTAACCCTCGGCGCCACGGAGTCCGGCAAGTCCGTCTACCAACGCAACTTGGTCGCCGGCCTTGCTCCTCTGGACGTCGCCCTCGTCGGCATCGACTGCAAGCAGGGGGTCGAACTCTTCCCGCTGGCGCGCCGATTCTCAGCGCTGGCCGACAGCCCGGACACCGCTGCCGAAATCCTCGATGCACTCGTGGCGCGGATGGCGGACGTCTACCGCCTCATCCGTACCCAGCAGCGCATCAACGTCGAAGACCGCCCGCGACGCGCTGAAGGAACGCACTGCCAGCGAGGGGGAGTGGTGACCGTGGCGGATCGATTGCTCACCGTGAATCAGGTCGTCGAACGTCTCGGCACCGGTCTCCGCTTCCCCCGCTGGCTCATCGAGGAACGCCGCATCACGTTCGTCAAGGTCGGCCGACACGTCCGCATCCCGGAGAGTGCCGTGGAGGAGTACGTCAGCGCTCACACGGTGGCGCCGATCGTCCTGCGGCCCGCCGCGGCGTACTCGTACCGGAGGGCCGCCTGATGGCCGCCAAGCGTAAGTCCCGACGCACCTTCGGGCGGATCTGGAAGCTGCCGTCCGGCCGGTTCCAGGCTCGGTATCCGGGGCCTGACGGCGTGCTGCGAGCCGCTGATCAGACGTTCGCGACAACGACGGACGCCGACCGCTGGCTGGCACGAAAGCGCATCGAGATGGAGGAGGGCCGCTGGCTCGACCCCGCTGAGGGGAAGACCACCGTCCGCGATTGGTCGGCACGATGGCTCACCGCGGTCTCCCCGCAGCTCAAGCACAAGACACAGGCGTCGTACCGATCCCTGATCAACTCGCTGATCGTGCCGGCGCTCGGTGACCGTGAGCTTTCCAGCCTCCGGCCTATCACCATCGTCGAATGGGTCGGTGCGATGAGGACCCGTGGTCTCAGCGCCTCGCGGGTCAGGCAGGCCTACCGGGTGCTCTCGCAGATCATGCGGGCGGCCGTCAGCAACGAGATGATCGGGCAGACCCCGTGCAGGGGCGTGAAGCTCCCTCGCATGCCGCAGACCGAGCCGCACATCCTCACTCCGCTGGAAGCCTCACGGATTGTGCGGAGCGCGACGAAACCGCATGACCTGCTGATCTCCTTGCTCGCCTACGCGGGTCTGCGGGTCGGTGAGGCGTTCGCGCTCCGGCGAGCGGACATCGATGTGTCCGGCGGCCTGGTCCTCGTCAATGAGAACCTGGCCGAAGCGAACGGCACTCTCGTCTTCGACACTCCCAAGTCCCATCAGAAGCGGGTCCTGCGGATCGGGCCGTCACTCGCGGCGCGGATCGGCCGGCACCTGGGGACGCTGCCCAACGGAGAGGACGCTCTCCTCTTCGTCACGCCTGGCGGCAAGCCCCTGCGCTACAACCAGTGGCGCAAGGCGTACTTCGATCCCGCCGTGGCGGCGGCCGGGCTCACTGACGTCACGCCGCACGATCTCCGCGCCTCGCACGGGACGTGGGTCGCCGACCAGTACGGCGTGATGACGGCTGCACACCGGCTGGGCCACTCGAACGCGAGCGTTACGACCCGGCACTACGCACGGCCCGTCGCCGTTCGTGACGAACAGGTCGCCGAAGCGGCGGACTCCTGGCTTGGCGGGCACGATCACGAGCGAGTGGAATGAAGTAGACGCGACGACGAAGGCGACGGGCCTGCTGGCGCTATCGCACGTCGTTGACCTGTCACAAGTTACGGGTGTCAAGCTGCTGAGCTTGAACGCTCGAACATGGAAGTACGGCTCCTGACCAGGACAGCGGTCAGGAGCCGCTTTGCTGATGACCCATCAGGTGAATCAAGTGGATCCGCCCTGAAGAAATAAAGGCTCTATCGATCCAGAAACACTGTTCCGCGTGATGTTGCGATCAAAAATAGGCACAGTCCGAAAATTTTTGACATCTGGGTTCGTGGAGGCGAGGGATCGCGGTATTAATATGTGGATGGAGTTGCAGGGAGTTAGGGGTTCGTGGTGAGTGGCGACGATGTTTTCCAAAGCCTGAAGCTAGAACGGGCGACTATTCTTGAAGAGGCTCATTCGAAGGTGCTTCTTCTGCACGCTGAAGCAAATGAAAAATTGCATAAGATCGCTCGGCGAGCAGCGAAGCTGGCGAGAGAGAGCGGAAAGATTCCGTGCTTGGTTCGTTGGACACCTGGTCCAGACTTGACTATCTATCACTCCGCTGATTCCCCGTGTGGTCGCGTTCGAGAACGTCATAATTTCCGGAGAATGACGGAGACGGCAGCAAAAGATGCCTCGCAATACGCGTGGCTTGAGCGTTGCAGTGCCTGTTCATGGTCCGCGGCTGCTGTGATTCACGGAAAGAGGATGCTGGAATGGAAGTAGTTATCGATAATCATGGTAGTGGAGGTTAGGGTGAGCGAGTCACGACCCAAACTTCCTGCAGCATTAGAGCGTGATCTGCGACTTGAGGTGGGAGGGGTGTGCCCTTTCGCTGCCTGCCGGATGCCTGCGCAAGAGAACTGTCACATTTGGGATCGGTCCAAAGGTGGCCCTGATGTCTTCGGTAATCTTCTCCGGGCATGCGCTGCACACCATCACGAGCATACGGCCGGAAGAATTCCAAGTCATGATCTGCGCGTAATCAAGGCCCGCCTCGCTTGGGTTAATGAAAGATATACTCAAACGGAGTGTCTTTGGTTGCAAGTTTTTTCCCGGCGCGAGGGTATGTACTTTAAGCATCCAGCGTCCCGGCGGGCTTGCCTCAGATTTTTGCAAGCGGATGGGTATATGGAAATTTGCGAGCCGTCGAAACTGGAAATCGATAGCTGCCCAGTAGATGTATGGCGTTTGACGATAATCGGAAAATGGTTCACGAGGGCCTGGGTAGAGTCTGGGGCTTACCCTCTCTCCATCTCGCCTTGATAGTTCTTGATGCTTGCGATTGCTCCGTTGGTTTCTCAAGTTGAGCTCACTACCTACTGGTGGGGCACGTGGGGGGCACGGCAAGCACGGCTATGGCGGTGGTCGTTCGGTTTCACACGGCTGACCAGCGCGGGAGCGATGATCCAGTCCGACCCGTGAAAGGTCTTGAAAACCGTCGTGGCGCGAGTCACCGTGGGTTCAAATCCCACACCCACCGCTTGCACGTGAACGGCCTCCGACCGGGATTCCCAGTCGGAGGCCGTGTCCGTGTACGCGTCCGTGTCCGTGCCGTGCGGCCGGGCGCAGGCCTGTGCGTGCGGCGCGGGTTCGGCACAGAGCGTACGAAGGGGGTCGCCGTGCTCCATCCGAGCGAGGTGGTGGTGAACGAACTCGCCCAGGGCGCACGGACGATGGACGAGGGCGTCGCGTGGTTCGGCGGTCTGACGGAGGCCGGCCGGCGCGAGGTCCTGCACCACCTGGTGCTGTTCTGCCGGCAGGCCCGGGCGCGCGAGGAGGACGTGCCCGAGAGCATCAGGCGCTCGGGCATCCGGCCCACCCACACGCCCGCGGTGATGCTCGCGAAGTGGCGGTTCGGGATGGGATCCCTGCCGGCCCACGAACTGACGAAGTCGTTCCGGCTGCTCGTCGCCCTCTTCGCCATCGCCGACACCCGCCGGCGCACGCTGTACTGCGCCGGCGGGTGCGGTCACGAGTGGCACAACCTGCCGCCGCGGCAGGGAAGGTGAGCGGACGGCGCCGGGCCGCACACGGCCGCGGGGCCCGGCGGGTGCTCGCGGGCCCCGGGCACGGGTCGGTGGCCGCCCCGGCGGCGCCGCCGGGAGGCGGCCGCCGCGGATCCGGCGTGCTTCCGGAGGGTCAGACGGTCCTGCGGCGGCGGGCGACGAGGACGGCGCCGGCGCCGAGGGCGACGGCCGTGGCCGCCGCGGCCGTCAGCTGCGGCAGGGCGGAGGACGAACCGGTCGCCGCCAGCGTGCCGTTGGTGCCGCCCTGCGGGGTGACGGTGGTGGTCTGCGTGGTGGTGCCACCGGTCGACGGCGTCGGGGTCGGGGCGGGGCCGCCCGCGGCGAGCAGGTCGAAGCCGTACTCCGTCAGCAGGTTGCCGCCGCAGGAGCCGTCCGCGTTGTCGTAGTCGGCGGCGATGTAGGCGGTGCCCTCGCCGGCGGGGGCCTCGGCGCCGACGGTGAGGCGGAGTTTGACGTCCTCGGCGGCGCCGGGCTTCAGCGGGCCGACGGAGCCGGCGTAGGTGCCCTCGATGACCTCCGCCCAGTCCGAGGAGCCCTCCCCGGCCCACTCGAGCGTGAAGTGCTCGTCGACGATGTCGTAGTCCTCGCCGGTGGTGGCGTGGAAGAAGACGAACGGGTTGACGTCGTCGAGGGTCTTGCCGGTGCCGTTGGTGACGGTGACGGTGAAGTCGACCGAGGTGCCCGCGGTGATCTTCTCCGGCAGGCCCTTGGCGACGGAGGTCAGGTCGTCGTCGACGGCGCACTCCTGGTTCGCCAGGGCGTCGGCGAGCGCCTCGTCGGCGGCTTCCTTGTCCGCCAGGGCGTCGGCGAGCGCGACGGTGGCCAGGTGCAGTTCGCGGGCGGCGGCGACCCGGGCGTCCTCCAGCTTCGTAGCGGCCGCCCCGGCCTTCTCCTGGGCGGCGTCGGAGGCCGTGCCCGCCTCCGCGAGGTTCTTCTGCGCCTCCGCGACCTTCGCCTCGGCGGCCGCCTTCTCCTCGTCGGTGGCGGTCCCGGGCAGCTCGCGCAGAGCGGTCTCGGCGTCGGCGAGCGCGGTGCCGGCGGCCTCGACGGCCTTCTTGGCGGCCTCGGCCTCCTTGCGGGCGTCGGCGGCGGCGACGGCGAGCGGGTGGTCGTCCTTGGTGACCGCCTCGACGAGCTCGGTCGCGGTCGCCTTGCGCGCGAGGGCCGCGTCGTACGCCTTCCGCGCCTCCTCGGCGGCCTTGCGCAGCTCGTCGAGGGACGGGCTGTCGTCGTCCGCGGTCGTCGCGGCGTCGCGGACGGTGGTGCGGAGCTCTGCCGGGCCGGTCTCGGCGAGCGCCGTTCCGGCGGTGAACAGGACCGCCGGGGTGGTCACGGCGGCGACGACGGCGGTGGCGAGGATGCGGCGGAGTTTCACGAAGGCACCTTCTGGGTCCGGGCACAGAACAGCAGCGCGGTACGGGTCCGGAGCTGGTCGGGCCCCGGAAGGCAGCCGATGCGGCGTCAACTCACGCATGACTGCCGGGTGATCGTATGACCGGTTATGCGTGACGTGGAAGGTGATTGCCACGGCCCCGGTCGGGGCGGACCGGGCGCGTGGTGGACGAACCGGATGATCGGGTGCAGTTGCCTCTGATCGTGCGACGGCTTTTGTGATCCATGTCACGGGCGGGTGCGGGCCGTGAGCCGCGCCGCCGACGCGATGGTGGCCCTGGCCTCGTGCTCCGGGAGCCCGGCCACCACCGCGGCCCGGGTGAGCGCGTCGGCGAGCGCGTCGCCGAAGCCGTGCTCGTAGGCGCGGCAGGCGGCCCAGAACAGCCGGGTGTTGCGCTGCCCCGCCCGTGCGGCGAGGACGAACTGGACGAGGCCCTGCCCCTGTGCGGCGGTCGGTGGCGCGTGTCCGTCGCCGGAGCGCGGAGCGGCGTGCCGGGGGCGGGCGGGCGGTGCGATCAGACGCAGGAGCGCGGGCGGACAGGGCGCCGGAGGCAACCCCTCGGTGCCCGGGGCGGGGCGGTACGCGCCGTGGGCGGTGACGGATCCCGGTCCGACGAGATAGCCGCCGCTGCCGCGGACGTCGATGCCGGGGGCGAGCCGGCTCGCGGAGTTGGGGACGGTCACCCCGGGCGGGCCGGTCAGCCAGAGGTGGCGTCCGCCGCTCGGGGTGAGGACGGTGACGGTCTCCGGGACGGTGAACAGGTGCTCCAGGGCGAGCAGGCGCAGTTCGGCCGTCGAGTCGGTCTCCGCCCTGACGTCGAGGTCGATGCCGATCAGGCGGTGCGGGGAGCGGCCGCAGGCGATGCCGTAACCGGTGGCCCAGGGGGCCGCGGCGAAGAGGGCGCGGACGGCGGCGGGGTCGCAGGTGGCGTCGTGCACGCCGTGACCGGGCCTGCCGCACTCGCCGCGGCAGGCGAAGGGCTCGGGCTCGCCCCGGTGGGGGGAGCGCAGCGCCGGGAGCTTGTTGGCGGACAGCGGGATGACGGGGAGCCCGCGCTCGGCGGCGGTGAGCGCGTGGGCGAGGGCCAGGGTGGCGGTCTGCCGGGCGGTGATGGCCATGACTCCATTTTCGTACACGCGTTCGAAGAAGGGAAGGGGGTGTTCGGCCGGAGGGGGAGGTGGCGCAGATGGTGCCGGGGTTGCTCCCCGCGCGGAATCCGGAGGTTTACGGGGATGCGCTCACGCTTGCGAGCGAATCGCCCCGGCTCGTACGGTTCGCCGGGGTTTCGGTGGGCAGCTCTGATCCGCGACGTCGTGCACCGCACCCGGACCGGCCGGCCGGGAGACGGAGTTCCGTACCGCTTTCAGGGAGGCGACATGACCGGTATCCATCCCGCCCGTTCCGTCGCGGCAACGCGCCGCGCGCGGCTCGCGGCCTCGGCCCGGGCCGACAGCGGAGGGCCGCACTCCGCGCAGTGAGAACCGGCCCGAGGGGGTGAGGAGGGGCCGGGGGAGTCTGGACCGGCCCGAGGGGAGTGAGGGGGAACGGCGCCTGCCCGAAGGGGCGGAGAAGGCAGGGGCCGGGGGGATCGCGGAGGGGCGCGAGCGGCCCTGCCGGGGGTGCGGCGGCGCCCGCGGGCGGGGCCGGTTCCCGCGCCGGGCGGGTGCCGTGCGGGGGGCCGGGGGGCCCGGGGTGGGCGCCGGAGGGCGTCGGGGAGCGTCGGGGGCGGCCTCCACCTTCAGGAGGTGCGGCACCCCCGGGCCCTACAACCTGAGGGGGACACGGCTTCGGTCCCTGGGGCCGATCCCCCGCGGCGCTCCCGCTCCTAGCGTGGAGCCATGACCACGCCAGTCTGTACGTACGCCTCCCAGGCCGCCGCGCCCGTGCCGTCGTCGTACACGCGCTACACCTCCTTCTCCTCGTACGTACGGGCGCGGGGGCCCGTACTGCTGCGCACCGCACGGTCGCTCACCGCGAACCCGAGCGACGCGGAGGACCTGCTGCAGACCGCGCTCACCAAGACGTACGTCGCGTGGGACCGCATCGAGGACCACCGGGCACTCGACGGCTACGTGCGCCGCGCCCTGGTGAACACCCGCACGTCCCAGTGGCGCAAGCGGAAGGTGGACGAGTTCGCCTGCGACGAGCTGCCGGAACCGCGGGTGCTGCCGGTGGCCGATCCGGCGGACCACCGGGTGCTGCACGACGCGATGTGGCGTGCGGTGATGAAGCTGCCGGACCGGCAGCGGGCCATGGTGGTGCTGCGCTACTACGAGGACCTGAGTGAGGCCCAGACGGCCGAGGTGCTCGGGGTCTCGATCGGCACGGTCAAGAGTGCCGTCTCGCGGGCGCTCGGCAAGCTGCGCGAGGACCCGGAGCTGCTGCCGGTCCGCTGACGCCGTCGCGCCGCCCGGAGCGCACGGCCCGGAGCGCACGGCGCCGGGCGGCGCGGCGAGGCGTGCCCATCCGGAGGACGGGGCGCGGGGCGGGGCGAAGGGCCGGGCGAGGCGTGGGGCTGCGGGCGGGACGAAGGGCGATGTTCCGTGATGTGCGGGGATTCATTACCCCTGGGTAGTGACATACCGCTCGGTATGTGCGCAGAATCTTCCCACCTTGTCGCACCGTAGCGCCAGCGCCCACCGGGAGGACGCCGTGCTGAGCACCATGCAGGACGTACCGCTGACTGTGACCCGCATCCTTCAGCATGGGATGACGATCCACGGGAAGTCGCAGATCACCACCTGGACGGGAGAGCCCGAACCGCAGCGCCGCACGTTCGCCGAGGCGGGCCGCCGGGCGACGCAGCTGGCCAACGCCCTCCGGGACGAGCTCGGCATCGAAGGCGACGAGCGCGTCGCGACCCTGATGTGGAACAACGCCGAGCACGTCGAGGCGTACTTCGCGATCCCCTCCATGGGCGCCGTGCTGCACACGCTCAACCTCCGCCTGCCCGCGGAGCAGCTCGTGTGGATCGTCAACCACGCCGCCGACCGTGCCGTGATCGTCAACGGTTCGCTGCTGCCGCTGCTCGCGCCGCTCCTCCCGCACCTGCCGACGATCGGGCACATCGTCGTCTCCGGTCCGGGCGACCGCTCGCTGCTCGCCGACACCGAGGCGCAGGTGCACGAGTACGAGGAGCTGATCGCCGGCCGCCCGGAGACGTACGACTGGCCGGAGCTGGACGAGCGCAGCGCGGCCGCCATGTGCTACACCTCCGGCACCACGGGCGACCCGAAGGGCGTCGTCTACTCCCACCGCTCCATCTACCTGCACTCGATGCAGGTCAACATGGCCGAGTCGATGGGCCTGACGGACAGGGACACCACGCTCATCGTGGTGCCGCAGTTCCACGTGAACGCCTGGGGTCTGCCGCACGCCACCTTCATGACCGGCATCAACATGCTGATGCCGGATCGTTTCCTCCAGCCCGCTCCGCTCGCCGACATGATCGAGCGCGAGAGGCCGTCGCACGCCGCGGCCGTCCCGACCATCTGGCAGGGACTCCTCGCGGAGGTCGGCGCCAACCCCCGTGACCTCTCCTCGATGACGCAGGTGACCATCGGCGGCGCCGCGTGTCCGCCCTCCCTCATGGCTGCGTACGAGAAGCTCGGCGTGCGCCTCTGCCAGGCCTGGGGCATGACGGAGACCTCCCCGCTCGGCACCATGGCCCACCCGCCGGCCGGCCTGACCGAGGAGGAGGCGTGGCCGTACCGCGTCACCCAGGGCCGCTTCCCGAGCGGCGTGGAGGCCCGGCTGGTCGGACCCGCGGGCGAGTTCCTGGCGTGGGACGGCGAGTCCGCCGGTGAGCTGGAGGTGCGTGGCGCGTGGATCGCGGGCGCGTACTACGGAGGCGCGGGCGGCGAGGACTTCCGTCCCGCCGACAAGTTCAGCGAGGACGGCTGGCTGAAGACCGGCGACGTCGGCGTCATCAGCCCCGACGGCTATCTGACGCTGACCGACCGGGCGAAGGACGTCATCAAGTCCGGCGGTGAGTGGATCTCCAGCGTCGAGCTGGAGAACGCGCTGATGGCCCACCCGGAGGTCGCCGAGGCCGCCGTGGTCGCCGTCCCGGACGAGAAGTGGGGCGAGCGCCCGCTGGCGACTGTCGTGCTGAAGGAGGGCTCGACGGCCGACTACGAGACGCTCAGGGAGTTCCTGGCGGGGAAGATCGCCAAGTGGCAGCTCCCGGAGCGCTGGGCCGTGGTGCCCGCGGTGCCGAAGACGAGCGTCGGCAAGTTCGACAAGAAGGTGATCCGCCGGCAGTACGCGGACGGAGAGCTCGACGTCACCCAGCTCTGACGACGCGCGGCGGGGGCGTCGCCCGCTCCGACGGCGGCTCCCCGGGTGCGTCGCCCCTGCCCGCCAAGCGGAGGGCGGGCGGCGCGGCACAGGCGCTCGCAGGGACCGGCGGTCACGACCGCCGGTCCCTGCGGCATGTCCGGGGTGCGGGTGCGGGTGACGGCTGGTGCGCCGTCTCCGCGGCGGGCGGTGCCGGGACCCGGGCGAGGACCGTTCCGGCTGCCGGGACGACGGGACGCGGGGACGACGGGTCTGCTCCGGTCGGCCGGATCGGCTCGGCCGGTCCGCCGGGTTCCGCTTCCGGAGGTTGCCCTCCCGACGGATCGGGAGGGCACGAGGGGCCGTTGGCGTCGAGCCGGCGACGGCACTGCTCCTCCCACCGGGGACCCGGCTCGGGCCGCCGGGTCCCGTTGCCGTCGGGCGGGCCGCGGTGCGGCCGCCGCCGGGTCGACGGTGGTGCGGGTCGAGCCGGCGGAAGCCGTGCGGCTGCCGTCAGTTGGTGCCGATCTTCGCCAGCAGGTCGACGATGCGCGCCTGGACCTCGTCGCTCGTGGAGCGTTCCGCGAGGAAGAGCGCCGTCTCCCCCGAGGCGAGCCGCGGCAGCTCCGCCTGGTCGAGACCCGCCGACGTGTAGACGACCAGCGGAGTGCGGTTGAGCCGGCCGTTCGCCCGGAGCCAGTCGATGATGCCCGCCCGGCGGCGCCGTACCTGCATCAGGTCCATCACCACGAGGTTGGGGCGCATCTGGCCGGCCAGCGTGACGGCGTCCGCGTCGGCCGCCGCCCGCGCCACCTGCATCCCGCGCCGCTCCAGCGTCTCGGTCAGGGCGAGCGCGATCTCCTCGTGCTCCTCGATCAGCAGCACCCGGGAGGGATGCTGCTCGCTGTCGCGCGGCGCCAGCGCCTTGAGCAGCACCGCGGGGTCGGCCCCGTACGCGGCCTCCCGGGTCGCCTGCCCGAGCCCGGCCGTCACCAGCACCGGCACCTCGGCGGCGACGGCGGCCTGACGCAGCGACTGCAGCGCGGTCCGGGTGATCGGTCCGGTCAGCGGATCGACGAAGAGCGCCGCGGGGAACGCGGCGATCTGGGCGTCGACCTCCTCGCGCGAGTGCACGACCACGGGGCGGTAGCCCCGGTCGCTCAGCGCCTGCTGGGTGGAGACGTCCGGCGCGGGCCACACCAGGAGCCTGCGCGGATTGTCGAGCGGCTCGGGCGGCAGCTCGTCGTCCACGGGCCGCGGCAGCGGGCGGTTGGCGACCTCCACCGCTCCCCCGGGGCCGTCGAGCGGCTGCGGGCCCTCGGCGCCGTCGTCGGGCGCCCCTATGGCGTAGGCACGTCCCTCCGAGCGGTCCACCGGCATCCGGGAGGCGCCTGGTGCCGGTGCGGCGGGCTTCGCCGGTGCCGGCACGGGCGCCGGCGCGGACTGCGGCTGGGGCCGCTCCGCGGCCTCGGGCAGCTCGCTGTCCGGGCGGGTGCCCAGCTTGCGGCGGCGGCCCGAACCGAGCGACTGGTTCTGCTGCTGGGTGAGGTGCTGGGCGAAGGGCACGCCCTGGCCGAGGGTGCGCACGCTGAAGGCGCGCCCCTGGGTCGAGTCGGCCGCGGGCTCCTCGGCGGGCAGCGGCTGGGCCACCCTGGCCGGGGGGACGCGCACCGCTCCGGTGCCGGTGTCCCGGCCCGCCGGTGTCCCGGCCGCGGGAGTGGCGTGAGCGTCGCCCGGCGAGGCGTCGGCAGGGGGAGCGGTGGCCGGTCCGGGGGCGTCCGCCGCCGGGGTCCGGGCCGTGCCCCGGGCAGGGGTGTCCTGTGCGGGAATCCCCTCCGCGGGCGTCTCCTCCGCCGGGGCGGCGGCCCGCCGCCTGCCGGTGGGCGCGGGGTGCTGCTGCGGCGGTGTGTGCTGCTGCTGGGGGCCGGTGACCTCGGGCACCGCGTCATGGCGTTCGGCGTCGTGCCGCTCGGCGTCACGGCGTTCGGCGTCATGGAGTCCGGCGGCGTGCCGTTCCGCGGTGTGCTGTTCCGCCTCGGGCACGGCGGCCGGGGCCGGCACCCGGTCGGCCTCCGCGGGCGGGAGCGCGAACGGGCTGCTGCGGACCGGCGCCTCGGGCTCGGGACGCGGCGCGGCCGCGAGCGCGCGCCGGGCCCGGCGTCCGGCGGGCTGCTGGGCAGCCGTCCCCTCGGGAGCCGCGGCCGCGAGCTCGGGCAGACGGCCCCGGGCCGGTTCCACCTCGCGCCGTGCGCGGCGCCCGGACGGCGGTCCCGCCAGCCCGTGCGCGTCGACCGGCACGCCCTGCGGCGGGACGGTCTCGCCGAACGCCGCCCGGCCGCCGGCGCCCTCGGCCGCGGTCACCACGGCGCCTTCGGCCGCCTGCGGCGTGCCGGGCTGCTCGGCGGGGCTGGGGCGGCCGCGACGGCGGCCGGTGCCGCCGTCCGTGCCGCCCTCCGGGCGGTCGGACACCTCGCGGGCGTCCTGCGCCGGGACCGGCTCCGCGTCCGGACGGCTCGCGCGGCGCCGCCCGGTCGGCTCCGCCGCCACCGGGTCCTCGGCCGCGACCGGGCTCTCCAGGAAGGCGTCGGTCGACGAGCGGCGCGCCCGGCGGCGTCCGCCGCCCAGAGACGGGGAACCGCCCGCCTGCTGGGCGGGCAGGGCGGGTGCGGTCTCCGGGGCCGGTGCGGGCGGCACGGTTCCGGAGCCCTCGCCGAGCGGCACCTCCAGGACGTAGGCGCTGCCGCCGGTCCCGGGCACCTCATGGGTCTGGAGCACGCCGCCGTGGGCCCGGACGATGCCGCGCACGATCGGTGCGTGCACCGGGTCGCCGCCGGAGAACGGCCCGCGGACCTCGATCCGCACCACGTCGCCGCGCTGGGCCGCGGCGACCACGATCGTGGAGTCCACGTACCCGCCGCCGGGGACCACGCGTGCCTTGCCGGTGGAGTCGACCCCGGCGACGTCGGCGACCAGGTGCGCGAGCGCGGTCGCCAGCCGGGCCCCGTCGACCTCGGCCTCTATCGGGGGAGCGTGCACCGCGAACTGGACGCGTCCGGGGCCGATCAGCTCGACGGCGCCCTCGACGCCGGCGGCGACGATCCCGTCGAGCAGGACGTTCGCCTTGACGAGACGTTCGGTGCCGGTGTCCAGACGCTGGTAGCCGAGCACATTGTCGACAAGTGTCGTCATCCGGGCGTATCCGGCGGCGAGATGGTGCAGGATCTGGTTCGCCTCGGGCCACAGCTGCCCGGCGGGGTCCGCCGCCAGGGCGCCCAGTTCGGAGCGGAGTTCCTCCAGCGGGCCGCGGAGCGAGTCGCCGAGCACGGCGGTCAGCTGGGCGTGCCGCGCGCTCAGCTCCTCGAAGCGTTCCGCGCCGGCCTCCAGCTCGGCCGCGTACCGCTCGGTCCGGTCGGCCAGCTCCGCCTCGTGCTTCTCCGCCGCCGCCGCGAGCTCGGCCGTGAGCCGCTCGGTCGTCCCGGCGAGTTCGGCGCCCAGCCGTTCCTCGGTCGCCGCGAGCTCGGCCGCGTGCTGCTCGGTCTGCTCGTCGAACGGCCGCCGGTCGGTGAAGGTCATCACCGCGCCGACCAGCTGGTCGCCGTCGCGGACCGGGGCGGTCGTCAGGTCGACGGGCACCCTGGCGCCGCTCTTCGACCAGAGGACCTGACCGCGCACGCGGTGCTTGCGCCCGGACTTGAGCGTGTCCGCGAGCGGCGACTCCTCGTACGGGAACGGCTCGCCGTCCGCCCGGGAGTGCAGGATCAGCGGGTGCAGCTCCTGGCCGCCGAGGTCGCTGGCGCGGAATCCGAGGATCTGCGCGGCGGCCGGGTTGACGAGGACGACCCGGCCGTCGGTGTCGGTGCCGACCACGCCCTCGGCCGCGGCGCGCAGGATCATCTCGGTCTGCCGCTGCGAACGGGCCAGCTCCGCCTCGGTGTCGACGGTCCCCGTCAGGTCCCGCACGACCAGCATCAGCAACTCGTCGCCGGTGTATCCGCCGGCCGAGTCGTACGCCTCCCGCCCGTCCAGGCTCGCGCTCGTCACCTCGACCGGGAACTCGCTGCCGTCGGTGCGGCGCGCGATCATCCGGGCGGGCTTGGTGCGCCCGCGGGTGTCCGACGAGCCGGGACGGCGCATGGACCCGGGGATCAGCCGGGAGTCGAAGCCCGGCACCAGGTCGAGCAGGCCCCGCCCCACCAGCGCCGTGCCCGGCGCCTCGAAGAGATCGAGGGCGATGCTGTTGGCGTTGACGACCGTGCCGTTGGCGTTGACGAGCACGAGCCCGTCCGGAAGGGCGTCGAGTATGGCTGCGAGGCGAGCAGCGCCTCGGGATGGCCTGCTGCTCACGACGAACGTCCTCCCTGACCTACTGCGTATTGCGGACGGCCGGTCCCATCTTGCCCCTCGGGCCACGGCCTGTCACTGAGGGAGTCTAAGCGCAGCGGGGTGCGCTCAGACGGTGGATGAGGGGGAGCTCTCACCAAGGTTGTGTGCGGACGGCGTACGCCCCGCGCCTATGACCTGGTGTCGGGCAGTACCGGCTCCAGTGCCTGCCACCGCGAGATCTCGCAGCCGTCGGACCGGTCGAACACGGCGTCGACCGGGCGTCCCCGCCAGGTCCCGGTGACCCGGGCGGTGGCCGGCCCGCCGAACTGCTGGGTGCACATCTGCCCCTCGGGCACCGGCGCGAACGGGTCGGCCCCCTCGCGTGCGAAGGCGTCGAGCCGCTCGCAGGCCGACACCGCCGAGGGGTGGGTCCCGCCGGCCGGTCCGCATTCCAGCTCGTATCTGCCGTCCGTCCGGGTGTTCCCGGTCTGCGAGACCACGAGGCTCAGCCGGTCGGGGCCGTCCTCGGGCGTGTCGTCGGCCGGCACGAGGACGGGGAGCGGCAGCGGCACGGGCAGCGGCGGAGTGATCGCGACCGCGGCGGGCACGGCGGCGGCGAGCGCGGCGGCGGACACGGTGGCGGTGAGGACGAGACGGCGCAGCATGGGGGACTCCTGACGATCACGGGAGATGCCGGGGACCTTGGCCCCGGCATCTCTAACGCTGCGCACGCCCCGGCGTTGCGCAACCGCAAGTGCTTTGCCCTGCGGGGCCGGCGCCTAGTACCGTGGACGGCGATTGGTGGCGAGCCGCAGGGCTGTGTCATCATCTGCACGCACCATCCGCGCTCGCGCGGGTGTGCTGGAGGCGTCGCCTAGTCCGGTCTATGGCGCCGCACTGCTAATGCGGTTTGGGCCTTAAAGCCCATCGAGGGTTCAAATCCCTCCGCCTCCGCCGTCAGATCACCGAAGCCCCGGCCCTCCGGCCGGGGCTTCGGTCGTTCCCCGGCGTACGTGGCGTACGTGGCGAACGGGCCCGGGCCCGTTCCGTCCGCGCTGGTGCCCGCCGGGGGCTGGTGCCGCGCTGTTGCTCCGCCGTCGCCGCTCGCTCCGTCAGGTTGGCCGCGGCCCCGGTGCCTTCCGCCGCAGCTTCCGCCGCCCGCGCGCCGCCGCGTCCCGTGTGCTGTGCCCGTGTGCTGTGCCCGTGTGCTGCCTGTGGGCCGTCCCGCAGGTTGTCCGCCTGGTCCCCCGCGGCGGGGACGACAAGCCGCCGTTCGGGTGTTTGTGCAGGTCAGGCGGGGTGTGGTTAACGGATTTCGCGTGACGGCGCAGGTCATGTAATGTTGTTCCCGCAACGCCGACCAGGCAGAAAAGCCCGGGAAGCACAAGCACTCGTAGCTTAACGGATAGAGCATCTGACTACGGATCAGAAGGTTGCAGGTTCGAATCCTGCCGAGTGCACAGCAGGCGAGAGGCCCCGGACGAGAGTCCGGGGCCTCTCGCGTTGTCGGGTCCCGTGCTCTTCCCGGGCGGTGTCGGTGGCGGGGCGTACCGTGCCTCGCGAGTGGCCGGGCGTGGGGCGCGCCCTGGCACGGGACGCGGAAGGCCGGAGGCGATCGTGGTGGATCTGAAGGACGAGCTGCACCGCAAGCTGCATGAGGCGCGGGCCGGGCTGCTGTCGCGGCTCGACGGGCTGGGCGAGTACGACCTGCGCCGGCCGCTGACGCCGAGCGGCACGAGTCTGCTCGGGCTGGTGAAGCATCTGGCGGGCGTGGAGTACGCCTATCTCGGCGAGGCGTTCGGGCGGCCGGCGCCGGAGAAGATGGCGTGGATCGAGGACGGGTCGGTCTGGGACGGCGCGGACATGTGGGCCAGGGCGGACGAGTCGAGCGAGTACCTGATCGGGCTGTACCGGCGTGCCTGCGCCCACGGCGACCGCACCATCGGGGAGCTGGAGCTGGACTCGCCCGGCTCGGTGGCCCACTGGCCCGAGGAGCGCCGCGGGACCACGCTCGGCGTGCTGCTCGTCCGGATGGTGGCGGAGACCGCGCAGCACGCGGGTCACGCCGACATCGTGCGCGAACTCGTCGACGGGAAGGGCGGATCAGACCGGGAGGCCCAGGGCGACGACGAGCACTGGCGGGAGTACGTCGCGGGGATCCGGGCCGCTGCCGACGCGTACGCCCCCGGCGAGGGGTGAGCGGCGGGCGGACGGCTGCGCCGGTGGGTTCCCCGGGGAAGGCGGCGGACGCCGTGTGGCGGTGCGAGGGTTCGGCCTGGCCGGAGGACGGGCCGGGTGCCGTGCTGCGCTGGGAGGGCGGGCGGGTGAGCCCGCTGACCGCCGGACGGGAGATCGGCTTCCGGGCGCTGGGCGTGCGGCGCTGCGTCGGCGCCAGGGGCAACGCCTGCCCCCTCGCGGCCCCGGTCTCCGGGCGGACGACGCAGGCGCGCTGCGCCGAGTGCGCCCGTCTGGACCGGGCCCACTCGGTGGCCGCCGACACGATGCCCGACGATCCGCGGCCCTACCGGGTGTACCTGGCCTGGTTCGGGCCGGGCCTGGTGAAGGTCGGGATCACCGGCGAGGCGCGCGGGGCGGCGCGGCTGCGGGAGCAGGGGGCGGTGGCGTACAGCTGGCTGGGGCGTGGGCCGCTGATGGCCGCCCGGCGGACGGAGGAACTGCTGCGGGCCGCGCTCGGGGTGCCCGACCGGATTCCGTACGACGCCAAGCGGGCCGTACGGGCGGACCTGCCGCAGCGCGCGGACCGTGCGGCCGAGGTGGCCGCCCTGCACGCGCGGGCCGCGGCCCTGCCGGGCTGGGCGGAGACGCTGGAGCGGCTGGAGTGCCGGGTCGTGGACCACGCGGGCGTGTTCGGGCTCGACGGGCTGCCGCCGGCGACGGCGGTGGTGCGGGAGCTGGTGGACGGCGGGGCGGTCGGGGGGCGGCTGGTGGCCGCGGCCGGGCCCGACCTCCATCTGCGGACGCCGGACGGCGGGGTCGTGGTGGTGGACACCCGGCTGCTGACCGGCTGGTCGCTGGTCCGGGCGGGTGCGGACGCCGGGGCCGGGGTGCCGGTGCGGGCGCTGCCCGCCGTCCGGGCGGAGCAGGGCGGGCTCTTCTGAGGGCGGCCGGCCGCCCGGCAGGGCGGGGCCCGTTGCGGGGGCGGCGACGGTGCGGCCGTGACGGGCCGCGGCGGGCGGGGAGGTGCCTCCCGGAGGCGGCCCGCACCCGGGGGTGGACAGCGGACGGGGCGGGGCCGGAGGGTGATCGTCATGTGCATCCGATCAGGGGCGGGCAGCGGCCCGCCGTGTGACGTCCGGTCCTCTGTGACGTCCGGCGCGCTGCGGGGTGCCGGAGGGCGCCTCGGGCGGACACCCGCGGGCGGCCCCCGTGTGTGAGGCGGAGGGCGCGGTGCCGACCGGGCCCGGAGAGGCGGCGGAGGTACGGGAGTTCTGGACGCGGCTCGGGCTGCCCGGTCTGGTCGACGTCCACACCCACTTCATGCCCGAGCGGGTGCTGCGCAAGGTGTGGGCGTACTTCGACGCGGTGGGCCCGCTGACGGGCCTGGAGTGGCCCATCTCCTACCGGCACGACGAGGACGAACGCGTCGCTCTGCTGCGGGACTTCGGGGTGCGCGTCTTCACCTCCATGCTGTACCCGCACAAGCCCGGCATGGCCCGCTGGCTCAACGGGTGGGCGGCCGGCTTCGCCGCGCGCACCCCCGACTGCGCCCACACCGCGACGCTGTTCCCGGAGGACGGCGTGGCCGCCTACGTCCGGGACGCCGTCGAGGCCGGGGTGCGGGTGTTCAAGGCCCATGTGCAGGTGGGGGCCTACGACCCGGCGGATCCGCTGCTCGACCCGGCGTGGGGGCTGCTCGCCGACGCCGGGGTGCCGGTGGTGATCCACTGCGGCTCCGGGCCGGCCCCGGGCAAGCACACCGGGCCCGAGCCGGTCGGGCGGGTGCTGGCACGCCATCCCCGGCTGCGGCTGGTGGTGGCCCACATGGGGATGCCCGAGTACGCCGACTTCCTGGGACTCGCCGAGCGGTACGCGGGTGTGTGCCTGGACACCACGATGGCGTTCACGGACTTCAGCGAGGCGCTGGCGCCGTTCCCGGCGGCGGAGCGGCCGCGGCTCGCGGCGCTCGGCGACCGGATCGTGCTCGGGACGGACTTCCCCAACATCCCGTATCCCTATCTGCACCAGCTGACGGCGCTGGAGCGGCTGGACCTCGGGGACGACTGGCTGCGGGCCGTGTGCCACGACAACGGAGCGGCCCTGCTGCGCGCGGCCTGAGCCGGATCCTGCCTTTCGGGCCGGTTCCCGCCTCCGGGAGGACGGGAGGACGGGAGCCGGTGGGGCGTTGTCCGGTGCCGGGGCGTGGTGCCGGTGGGCGTGCGCGTGTCCGGTGCCGGGTCGTGGTGACGTGCCGCCCCGCCGGACGGGTCCGGACGGTGCTGCGGGAACGGTCCGGACGGTGCTGCGGGACCGGGGCCGGGGCGTTTCTCAGGGAATTCACAGGTTCGGGCAAGAACGCTCTCAGGACGGCCCCGCACCGTGTCCGTATGACCATCACCTCGCCCCAGGGGCGCACCGAACTGCTCAGGCCGGACGGCAGCGCCGTCCGGGTGCTCGTCGTGGACGACGAGGCGCCGATCGGCGAGCTGCTGTCGATGGCCCTCCGCTACGAGGGATGGGACGTGCGCAGCGCGCCGGACGGTACCGGGGCACTGCGCGCGGCACGGGAGTTCCGGCCGGACGCGGTCGTGCTGGACGTGATGCTGCCGGACATGGACGGCCTCACGGTGCTGGGGCGGCTGCGCCGCGACCAGCCGGACGTGCCCGTGCTGTTCCTGACCGCCCGCGACGCCGTCGAGGACCGGATCGCGGGCCTGACGGCGGGCGGTGACGACTACGTCACCAAGCCGTTCTCGCTGGAGGAGGTGGTGGCCCGGCTGCGCGGTCTGATCCGGCGTTCGCGGGCGGCCGCCGTGCACAGCGAGTCGCTGCTCGTCGTCGGCGACCTGACGCTGGACGAGGACAGCCACGAGGTGACGCGCGGCGGGGATTCGATCCATCTGACGGCGACCGAGTTCGAGCTGCTGCGGTACCTGATGCGCAACCCCCGGCGGGTGCTGAGCAAGGCGCAGATCCTCGACCGCGTGTGGAGCTACGACTTCGGCGGCCAGGCCAACGTCGTCGAGCTGTACATCTCCTATCTGCGCCGCAAGATCGACGCGGGCCGTGAGCCGATGATCCACACCCGGCGCGGCGCGGGATACCTGATCAAGGCCGGGGAGGCGCGGCCCGGTGGCTGAGGCGCGCGCCGGCCGCCGGACGTGGTCGCTGCGGACACGACTGGTCGTCTCCGCGGTGCTGCTGATCGCGGTCGTGTGCGCGGTGATCGGGGCGGTGACCACGATCGCCTTCCGCACCTACCTGTACGGCCAGTTGGACGACCGGCTCGGCAGCGTGGCCGCGCGGGCGGCCGGGCCGCCCGCCGGGGACGCCGTCATGCCGCCGGGCGGCGACGCTCCCCACCGGGCACCGCTGGACTTCGTCACCGGTGGCGGCGCCCCCGTCGGGACCGTCGGGGCGCTGGTCGGGGCGGACGGGCGGGTGGGCTCCGCGGTGGCGAGCACCCAGGAGGTGCCGTCCGGACCCGCACCGACCGAGCAGCGGCTCACGGCGGCGCAGCGCGAGGCGCTGGCGTCCGTGCCGCGCGACGGCGAGCCGCACACGGTGGAACTGCCCGACCGGGGCGGGTACCGGGTCGAGTACGCGGACGGCGCACGAGGTTCGTTCCTCGTCGGCGTGCCCACCGATGACGTGCAGGACGCGCTCGGCACGCTGATCGTCGTCGAGGTGTGCGTGACCGCGGCGGGCCTGGTCGCCGCCGGTCTCGCGGGCGCGTCCATGGTGACCGTGGCGCTGCGGCCGCTGCGGCGGGTCGCCGCGACGGCGCGCAGGGTCAGCGAACTGCCGTTGCACAGCGGTGAGGTGGCGCTCCACGAGCGGGTGCCCGAGGCGGAGGCGGATCCGCGCACGGAGGTCGGCCAGGTCGGCGCGGCGCTCAACCGGCTGCTGGGACACGTCGGTTCGGCGCTCGTCGCGCGGCAGGAGAGCGAGACGCGGGTGCGCCGGTTCGTCGCGGACGCCAGTCACGAACTGCGGACGCCGCTCGCGTCGATCCGCGGGTACGCCGAACTGACCCGGCGCCGCTGGGCGCGCGACGGGACCGCCACGCTCCTCGCGGGACCCGGGACGCGGGCGGACGCCCACGCCCGGGGGACCGCGGACACCCTGGAGTTCGTCGGGTCGGACACCCGGCACGCGCTCGGCCGGATCGAGGCCGAGGCGACCCGGATGAGCGGGCTGGTGGACGATCTGCTGCTGCTCGCCCGTCTCGACGCGGGGCGGCCGCTCTCGTACGAGGACACCGATCTCGCGCCGCTCGTCGTGGACGCGGTCGCGGACGCCCGTGCGGCGGGGCCCGCCCATGTGTGGCGCCTCGAACTGCCGGACGACCCGGCGGCCGTGCACGCCGATCCGGCGCGGCTGCAGCAGGTGCTGGTCAACCTGCTGGCGAACGCCCGGACCCACACCCCGCCGGGCAGCGTCGTCACGGCCCGGGTGCGGACGCCCGCACCGGGGGCCGTGCTGCTGGAGGTCGAGGACGACGGGCCCGGGGTCCCCGTCGAGCTGCGTCCGCACATCTTCGAGCGCTTCGCGCGCGGCGACGCCTCCCGCTCGCGGCAGGCGGGCGGCACCGGGCTCGGGCTGGCCATCGTGCAGGCAGTGGTCGCGGCGCACGGCGGGTCGGTGGCCGTGCGGTCGGCCCCCGGGAGCACCGTGTTCTCGGTGACGCTCCCGGCGGGGGCGCCGACCCCGTAGCCGACCCCGTTTACGTCCCCGGAGCGGGCCGGAGCGGACCGCGGGCCGGACCCGCGGCATCCGGTCCGAACCTCCGCCCGCCGTCCGGCCCCCGCCGCCCCCGCCCCCGGGCCCCGTCCCCGCGCGGGGCCCCCGCCGTCCGGCCGCCCCCGCCGCCCCGCGACCGGCTCACAGCCGTGGCACAGGCTCAGCACACTGCCGTGACAGCGGCCCCCGGGAGTGTCGGGGGCATGCGAACCGACACCCCTCGGGGGACCCTTCCGGCCCGTGAGCATCTGCTCGCCGAGGCCGCCGGTCCGCCCGTGCTCGACGTCGTGGTCCCCGTGTACAACGAGGAGGCCGATCTCGAACGGTGCGTGCTGCGGCTGCACGACCACCTGACGCGGACCTTCCCCTACGGCTTCCGGATCACCGTCGCCGACAACGCCAGCACCGACCGCACTCCCCGGGTGGCCGCGGCGCTGGCGGCACGCCTCCCCGAGGTGCGGTCGCACCGGCTGGAGCAGAAGGGCCGCGGACGGGCACTGCGCACGGTCTGGTCGGCCTCGGACGCCCCGGTGCTGGCCTACATGGACGTGGACCTGTCCACCGACCTCAACGCGCTGCTCCCGCTGGTCGCCCCGCTGATCTCCGGGCACTCCGACCTGGCGATCGGTTCCCGGCTCGCCCGTGCCTCACGGGTGGTGCGCGGCCCGAAGCGGGAGTTCATCTCCCGGACGTACAACCTGATCCTGCGGGGCTCGCTCGCCGCACGCTTCTCCGACGCGCAGTGCGGGTTCAAGGCGATCCGCGGGGACGTGGCCGAGCGGCTGCTGCCGATGGTCGAGGACACCGGCTGGTTCTTCGACACGGAGCTCCTGGTGCTCGCCGAGCGGGCCGGGCTGCGGATCCACGAGGTCCCCGTCGACTGGGTGGACGACCCGCACTCCAGCGTCCACCTCGTCCGCACCGCGACCGACGACCTCAAGGGCGTCTGGCGGGTGGGCCGCGCGCTGGCCGTCGGCGCGCTGCCGCTGGACCGGCTGGCCCGTCCGTTCGGCGACGACCCCCGCGACCGGCGGCTGCCGGGCGTACCGCGCGGACTCGCCCGGCAGCTGGTGGGCTTCTGCGCGGTGGGCGTGCTGTCGACGCTGCTGTACCTGCTGCTCTGGACCGCCTTCCGGACCGGCCTCGGCCCGCAGGCGGCGAACGCGGCGGCGCTGCTGCTGTCCGCCGTCGCCAACACCGCGGCCAACCGGCGGCTCACCTTCGGCGTGCGCGGCCGCGACCGGGCGGTGCGGCACCAGGCGCAGGGCCTGGTCGTGTTCGGCATCGGTCTGGCGCTCACCAGCGGTTCGCTGGCGGCTCTGGACGCCGCCGCGGGGAATCCCTCCCACTCCACGGAGCTCGCCGTGCTGATCGCCGCCAACCTGGCCGCGACCGTGCTGCGGTTCCTGCTCTTCCGGGCCTGGGTCTTCCCCGAACGCCGCCACGAGCCGGCCGCCCCGCCCGCCGGTGACCCGGCACGGCGGACCGCCGACGACCCGGCTCTCCCCGCCGACGGCCCGGTCCTCCCCGCCGGGGACCCGTCCCCACCCGTCGCCGCGGCCGCCGGCCGCACCCCGGTGTCCCCGCCCGCGGCGCGGACCGCTGCCGTGCCGGGGGCGCCTGCCGCCCGGACCACCGACGAGACGACGAACCGAGGACTCGCACGATGACCACCACCAGTCCCCCCGCCGCCGTGCCGTTCGCGCCGCGCCCGGGAGCCGTCCGACGCCTGTGGCGGGGCCGGGAGGCGGATCCGCGCTGGGCGCGGCCCGCCCTCCTCGCCCTGCTGCTCCTGACGGGGCTCGCCTACCTCTGGAACCTCAGCGCCTCCGGCTACGCGAACTCCTTCTACTCGGCGGCCGTGCAGGCGGGCAGCGAGAGCTGGAAGGCGTTCTTCTTCGGCTCCTCCGACGCGGCGAACTCCATCACCGTCGACAAGCCCCCGGCCGCCCTGTGGCCGATGGCCCTCTCCGTGCGGCTCTTCGGACTGGGCTCCTGGCAGATCCTGCTGCCCGAGGTGCTGATGGGCGTCGCCACGGTGGGGGTCGTCCACGCCGCCGTCCGGCGGCGGTTCAGCCCCGCGGCGGGTCTGATCGCGGGCGCGGTGCTCGCGCTGACGCCGGTCGCCGCGCTGATGTTCCGGTTCAACAACCCGGACGCGCTGCTCGCCCTGCTGATGACCGTGACGGTCTACTGCGTGCTGCGCGCCCTCGAGGGCGCGCGCACGGCGTGGCTCGTGTGGGCGGGCGTGGCCGTGGGGTTCGCGTTCCTGACCAAGACGCTCCAGGCGTTCCTGATCCTGCCTCCGCTGGCCCTGGTCTACGCGGTGTGCGCCCCGGCGCCCCTGCGTCGCAGGCTCGGCCAGCTCGCCCTCGCAGGGCTGGCCGTCGTGGTGGCGGGCGGCTGGTGGGTGGCGGTCGTCGCATGGTGGCCGGCGTCCTCGCGGCCGTACATCGGCGGCTCCCAGAACAACAGCTTCCTCGAACTCACCTTCGGCTACAACGGACTCGGCCGCCTCAACGGCGAGGAGACCGGCAGCGTCGGCGGAGGAGGCGGCGGGCGCGGCGGCGGTGGCTGGGGGGAGACCGGCATCGACCGGATGTTCGCCGGGAACATCGGCGGCCAGATCGCCTGGCTGCTGCCCGCGGCGCTGATCCTGCTCGTCGCGGGCCTCGTCCTCACCCGGCGCGCCCAGCGCACGGACACGGTCCGGGCGGCGTTCCTCGTCTGGGGCGGGGCGCTCCTCGTCACGGCCGCGATCTTCAGCTTCATGGCCGGGATCTTCCACGAGTACTACACGGTGGCACTCGCCCCCTACGTCGCCGCCCTGGTGGGCATGGGCAGCACGATGCTCTGGGAGGAACGCTCCAGGCCCCTCCCGGCCGCGGTGCTCGGCGGGACGACCGCCGTGACGGCCTGGTGGTCGTACACGCTGCTCGGGCGCAGCGAGGACTACCTGCCGTGGCTGCGGCCGGCGGTGCTGGCCGGCGGCGTCGCCGCCGCCGTGGGGCTGCTGATCGCCGCCCGGACGGGCCGGGCGGCGCGTGCCGTGGCCCTCGGGGCGGCCGCGCTCGGGCTGGCGGCGTCGCTCGCCGGGCCCGCGGCGTACACGGTCACCACGCTCGGCGAGGGCCACGCGGGGTCGATCGTCACGGCGGGGCCCGCGGTGGCGGGCGGCCGGGGCGGTCCGGGCGGCGGTCCCGGGGGCGGCTTCGGCGGCCGGGGGGACGACGGAGGCATGCGGCCCCCGGGCGGCCAGGGCCAAGGCAACGGACCGGGCCAGGGGCAGGGCGACGGCACCCCGCCGGCCGGCTTCCCGGGCGGAGGTCCGGACGGCGGCGGCGACGGGACCGACGGAAACGGCCCCGCCGGCACCGGCACCGGCGGATCCGCGGGCCCCGGCACCGGCAACGGCTCCGGCCGAGGCGGTGGCGGTGGTGGCGGAGGTGGCATGGGCGGACTGCTGAACGGCGCCGATGTCGACCCCGAGACCGCGGCGGCGCTCTCCGAGGACGCGGACGCGTACACATGGGTGGCCGCCGCCGTCGGCTCCCAGAACGCCGCGAGCTACCAACTGGCGACCGAGAAGCCGGTGATGGCGATCGGGGGCTTCAACGGCAGCGATCCCTCGCCGACGCTCGCCCGGTTCAAGCAGTACGTGGCGGACGGCCGGATCCACTGGTTCATCGCCGGCGGCACGGGCGGCGGCATGGGCGGTCCGGGCGGAGCCGGCGCAGAGGCGGGCGGCACCGCCACCGGCGGGGGCGGAGCGGGAGGCCCCGGCGGCGGCACGTCCGCAGCGGTCTCGGCCTGGGTCCAGGAGACGTTCACCCAGGTCACCGTGGGCGGCGCCACCCTGTACGACCTCACCGACCCGGTATAGCGCTATACAGCGTACGAGGCTCCTTGTACGGTGTAAGGGAATCGACCCCTTACGCCGTACAAGGAGCCCGTATGACGGCGACGACCGCCGCGAACCGCACGGCCCCCTCGGGCCACCCGCAGCGCTGGCTGATCCTCGGCGTCATCTGCCTCGCCCAGCTCACCGTGCTGCTGGACAACACCGTCCTGTCCGTCGCCATCCCCTCCCTCACCCGTGAACTGCACGCCTCCACGGCCGACATCCAGTGGATGATCAACGCCTACTCGCTCGTGCAGTCCGGCCTCCTGCTCACCGCGGGCAACGCGGCCGACCGCTACGGGCGCAAGAAGATGCTGTTGGCCGGGCTCGCGGTCTTCGGCACGGGGTCGCTCGCCGCGGGCCTCGCCACCACCTCGGGCCAACTCGTCGCCGCCCGGGCCGGTATGGGCGTCGGCGGCGCGCTGCTGATGACGACCACCCTCGCCGTCGTCGTGCAGATCTTCGACGACGCCGAGCGGGTCAGGGCGATCGCCCTCTGGTCCACCGTCAGCTCGCTCGGCTTCGCCGCCGGGCCGCTGGTGGGCGGGGTGATGCTCGACCACTTCTGGTGGGGCGCGATCTTCCTGATCAACATCCCGGTCGCCGCCGTCGGCCTGTTCGCCGTCGTCGCCCTCGTCCCCGAGTCCCGCAACCCCGAGGGCGACCGGCCCGACCTGCTCGGCGCACTGCTCTCCACGATCGGCATGACCGCCGTCGTCTACGCGATCATCTCCGGCCCCGAGCACGGCTGGACCTCCGCCCCGGTGACGGCCGCGGCCGCCGGCGGACTGCTGGTGCTCGGCTGCTTCGTCCTCTGGGAGCTGCGGACCCCGCACCCGATGCTGGACATGCACTTCTTCCGCGACCAGCGCTTCACGGGCGCGGTCGCCGGCGCGGTGCTCGTCGCGTTCGGCATGACGGGGTCGCTCTTCCTGCTCACCCAGCACCTGCAGTTCGTCCTCGGCTACGGCCCGCTGGACGCCGGGCTGCGCACCGCCCCGCTGGCCCTCACCGTCGTCGCGCTCAACCTCACGGGGATCGGCGCCCGGCTGGTGACGCGGCTCGGCACCCCCGCCGTCATCGCGTACGGCATGACCCTGGTCGCCGCCGGTCTCGCCGCGATCGCGCTGCTCGGTTCGCACGGCTACGGCGGGATGCTGCTCGGCCTGGTCGTGATGGGCGCGGGTGTGGCCCTGTCGATGCCCGCGATGGCGAACGCCATCATGAGCGCGATCCCGCCCGAGAAGGCCGGGGTCGGCGCCGGGATCAACGGCACCCTCGCCGAGTTCGGCAACGGGCTCGGGGTCGCGGTGCTCGGCGCCGTGCTCAACTCCCGTTTCGCGGCACTCGCTCCCGCCGCGGTCGGCGCGGTGTCCCTGCCCGCGGCCCTCGCGGGGGCGGACGGGGCGGGCGAGCGGGCCCGGATCGAGGACGCCTTCGCCTCCGGCCTGGAGACGAGCCAGCTGGCCGGAGCGGTGGCCGTCCTCGCGGGCGGCCTGCTCGCCGCGGCCCTGCTGCGCCGCGCGGAGCGCCGGGACGCCCCACGGCGCGGGGAGCACCCGTCCGGCGGGGCGCCGGAACACCCGTCCGACCCTGCGGCGGGGCAGCCGTCCGGCGGCGCGGCGGGGCAGCGGCTCCCGCAAGGCCCCGCAGACGGGGCGGAGCCGCAGGCATAGCATCGTGGCCGGGCGGACCGGTGAGTTCCGCCGGCCCGGCCGGACCATCCGGCAGGAATCCAGGAGGTGCGCGATGGTGCCAGCGTCCGACCGCGCGACGGACCCCGCCAAGACGAGCGTGTGGCTCGCCAAGGGGCCCGGGCGGGAGCGGGGACGCAGGTCCGGCCAGCCGGACGGACTCGGCCGCGACAAGATCATCGAGGCGACCGTGCGCCTGCTCGACCGGCACGGGGCGCCCAGCTTCTCGATGCGCAAGCTCGCCGCCGAACTCGACGTCACCGCCATGTCCCTCTACTGGTACGTCGAGACCAAGGACGACCTGCTGGAGCTCGCCCTCGACTCGGTGTTCGAAGGGCTCGAACTTCCCGGTCCGGACGAACGGGAGGACTGGCGGGACCGGCTGCGCGACCTCGCGCGCACCTACCGCGGCCTGCTGGTGCGCCACCCGTGGGTCTCCGGGCTGATCGGCACCTTCCTGAACATCGGACCGAACTCCCTGGCCTTCTCCCGGGCCGTGCAGGAGGTGATCGGCAGTTCCGGCCTCTCCCCCGACGCCCGGATGGGCGGGCTGGCCGCGGTCTTCCAGTTCGTCTACGGCTTCGGCACGATCGAGGGCCACTTCGTGCAGCGCTGCGCCTCCGCCGGTCTCAGCCAGGACGAGTACTTCCGCCGGGCGATGGGGACCATCGGCGAACGCCCGGAGCTGAGCCGCGAGTTCGAGCAGGCCACCGAGATCATGGAGGCCCGCGGCGGAGCGACCGTCGAGGAGATGCGGGAGCGGGACTTCGCGTTCGCCCTCGATCTGCTGGTGGCGGGCATCGAGGCGATGGTGGCCCGCTCGAAGTGACGCGGAGGGCCGGTACGGCCCCCGGTGCGGCCCCGCGGCGAGGGCGGCCCCGCGCCCGCCCGCCGGACGGTCCGGGGCCCCGGGCCCGGCTCCCGGGACGGCCCGCGGGCCGGCTCCCGGTCCCGCCCTCAGTCCTGCGCGAGCCGCGCCGGGAAGCCGCCGGTGGCGATCGGCCCCCAGCGCACCGGGGTGATCCGGATGATCGACTTCCCCTGCTCCACCATCGCCGCGCGGTACTCGTCCCAGTCCGGGTGCTCCCCGGAGATGTTGCGGAAGTACTCGACCAGCGGCTCCACCGAGGCGGGGGAGTCGATCACCTCGGCCGTGCCGTCGATCTGCACCCAGGGCCCGTTCCAGTCATCGGAGAGGACGACCACGCTCACCCGCTCGTCCCGCCGCGCGTTGCGGGTCTTGGCGCGTTCCGGGTACGTCGAGACGACCACCCGTCCCGCGTCGTCCACCCCGCACGTCAGCGGTGACGCCTGCGGCGACCCGTCCGAGCGGCGCGTGAGGAGCAGCGCGCGGTGGCGGGGGCGTACGAAGTCCAGCAACCGGTCCAGGTCCACCGTGGTGTTGGTGGCGATGTGGCGTGCCATGTCCGGCACCCTACGCGAGGCGGGGCCGTCCTCAGGGGAGCCGTTCGCCCTGCACCGCCTGGATGTCGAGTTCGACCCTGAGCGTCGTGCCGACGGCCGCGACCCCCGCCTGCACGACCTGGTTCCAGTTCATCGCGAAGTCGTCGCGGCGGAGTTCGGCCGTCGCGCGGAAGGCGGCCCGCACCCCGCCCCACGGGTCGGGGCCGGTGCCGAGGCAGACGAGGTCGAGGGGGACCGGCCGCACGACGCCGTGCAGCGACAGCTCGCCGTGCACCGTCCACCGGTCGGGGCCGGCGGGCGCCACACCGGTGGACACGTAGGTGATCTCGGGGAAGTTCCCGGTGTCCAGGAAGTCGGGGGAGCGCAGGTGCTTGTCCCGCAGGTCGTTGCCGGTGTCCACGGAGTCGGCCGCGATCAGCGCGGAGACCCGGGAGCGTTCGAGGTCGGGGGCGACCTCGACGGTGCCGCCGAACGAGCCGAACCGTCCCCGCACGCTGGAGATGCCCAGGTGCTGGACGACGGCGGACACCGAGGAGTGCGCGGGGTCGATGGTCCACACGCCGGGCGGCGGGAGTTCGGCCCCGCCCTGGCGGGCGAGCACCACCGTCCCGGCGTCCACCCGTCCGCTCGCGGTCACCAGGGCGGTCGAGGCGGCCGGCGTGTAGCCGAGTGCGGTGACCACCACCGTGTACGCCCCGGCGGGCAGCTCCACCGGGTCGGCGACCCGGCCGTCCTCGTCCGCCTGTGCCCGCAGCACCTGGGCGCCGGCCATGTCGGTGACGGTGACCACGGCGTGCTGGACCGCCCAGCCGTCCCGGGTCCTCACCTGTGCGCGAAGTGTCATGTCCCAATCCCGATTCCCGCCCTCGCGTCCCGCGCGGGCGTCACGTGTCCGGGCCCCGGGCGGGAGCGGCCGGCCGTCCCCTGCCTGCCGCCCCCGCTCCGGGGCCCGTATCCGCCGGGCCTGCCGCCCGCCTCCGCTGGGGGCGGGCGGCGTCCCGGGGTCCGTCGGGGTGTCCCGCGCCGGGCGGGGCACCCCCGTGTCTCACTCGCCCGGGTGGGCGAGCTCGATGTCGTGGCCCTCCGGGCCGGAGCCCGTGACCGTCACGGCGCCGGCCGCCGGCGGGTAGCCGGTCGCGATGACCGTGTACTCCCCGGTGTCGAGGTCGGCGAAGGCGTACGCGCCGTCGTCGCCGGTCGTCGCCGTGCCGGCGACGTTGCCCGCGGCGTCCACCAGGGTGACCCTGGCGTCGGCCAGCGGCCCGCCGCCCGCGCCGCGCACCACGCCCCGGAGCACCGCTCCGGCCCGCAGCAGGGCCTCGACGCGGGTGACGCCCTGGCCGCCGATCTCGACCGGCAGGGCCAGCGGGCGGTGGCCCTCGGCGCTGACGGCGACCGTCACGGTGCCGGGCACCAGCTCGGCGAAGGCGAACTCGCCCTGCGCGGTGCTCCGGCCGGTGGCCAGCACGTCGCCCCGCACGTCGGTCACCACGACCATCGCGCCGTCGACGGGGGACCCGTCGCCCGCGGACCGCACCAGGCCGGCGAGCCCGCTCGTGCCGACGAGCAGGATGTCGTAGGCCAGCGGCTCCTCCGCGACGACCACCGTGGCGGCCTGCGGCTGGAAGCCGTCCGCGGAGGCGATCAGCACGTACGAGCCGGCGCCGGGCGCATCGAGGGCGTAGCCGCCGTCGGCGCGGGCGACCGAGCGGCCGAGCTGGCGGCCGGCCGGTGAGATCAGCGTGACCGCGGCCTGCGGCACGGGCGCGCCCTCGGCGCCGCGGACGATCCCGCCCACCGACGGACCGCTGAGCTGCGGCTCGGTCTCGGCGGCCGCCACGGGGGCGGGCGCCGCGGGGAGCACGGCGGCTTCCGCGGTGGCGGCCGCCTCGACGGCGGCGGCGGTCTGCGGCACGGGGTCGCTGTTGTGCGTCTTCAGGGCGACCTCCTTGATGAAGACGGTCAGCACGAGGGCGATCAGCGCGAACGGGGCCGAGTAGAGGAAGACGTCGCCGACGCCGTGCCCGTACGCGTTCTCCATCACCAGGCGGATCGGCTCGGGGAGGGCGTCCAGGTCGGGGATGCCCCCGCCGCCGGTGCCGCCGTGGCCGGCGGCCGCGCCCTCGGGACCGAGTGCCGCGAGGCCGTCCCGCACGTAGTCGCTGACCTTGGTGCCGAGCACCGCGCCCAGCGCGGAGACGCCCATGGCGCCGCCGAGGGTGCGGAAGAAGGTGACGACGGAGCTGGCGGCGCCGAGGTCCTGCGGGGCGACCTGGTTCTGCGTGCAGAGCACCAGGTTCTGCATCATCATGCCGATGCCGAGACCCAGGACGGCCATGTAGACCGCGATGTGCCAGTACGGGGTGTCGTACCGCATGGTGCCCAGCAGGCCGAGCCCGGCGGTGACCAGCACGCCGCCGCTGACGAGCCACGCCTTCCAGCGGCCGGTGCGGGTGATGACCTGCCCGGAGACGGTCGACGAGACGAACAGTCCGGCGATCATCGGGATGGTCAGCACGCCGGACATGGTGGGCGACTCGCCCCGGGCGAGCTGGAAGTACTGGCTGAAGAAGACGGTGCCCGCGAACATCGCGACACCCACGAAGAGCGAGGCGAGCGAGGCGAGGGTGATGGTCCGGTTGCGGAACAGCCGCAGCGGGATGATCGGTTCGGCCGCCCTGGACTCGGTGAGCAGGAACAGCGCGCCGAGCAGCACGGAACCGGCGACCATCGCGCAGGTCTGCCACGACATCCAGTCGTACTTGTCGCCCGCGAAGGTGATCCAGACCAGCAGCAGCGAGACGGCGGCGGTGATCAGGAAGGCGCCGGTCCAGTCGATCCTGACCTTGCGGCGGGTGACCGGCAGCTTGAGCGTCTTCTGCAGGACGATCAGGGCGAGCACCGCGAACGGCACGCCTACGTAGAAGCACCAGCGCCAGCCCAGCCACTCGGTGTCGGTGATCACGCCGCCGAGCAGCGGCCCGCCGACGGTCGCGACCGCGAAGGTCGCACCGATGTAGCCGCTGTAGCGGCCGCGCTCGCGGGGGGCGATCATCGCGGCGATCACGACCTGGGAGAGCGCGGCGAGACCGCCGGCGCCGATGCCCTGGACGACCCGGCAGGCGATGAGCATGGCCGGGTTCTGGGAGAGGCCGGCGACGACCGATCCCAGGACGAAGATCACCAGGGCTATCTGGACCAGCAGCTTCTTGGAGAAGAGGTCCGACAGCTTGCCCCACAGGGGGGTGGTGGCGGTGGTGGCGAGCAGCGCGGAGGTGACGACCCAGGTGTAGGCGCTCTGGCCGCCGCCGAGGTCGCCGATGATCTGGGGCAGGGCGTTGGAGACGATCGTCGACGAGAGGATCGCGACGAACATGCCGAGCAGCAGCCCGGAGAGCGCCTCCATGATCTGCCGGTGGGTCATCGGCGGCGCCCCGCCGGCCGCGGCGGGACCCCCTCCGTGCTTGGCGTGGCCGCCCCGCACACCGGATGGCGTGGTCGTAGCCATGAACTTCCTTAACTCGTCTGCCGTGCAGGTGCACGGGGGGTGTGGGCCCGGCAGTCCCCGACGGATTCCCGGAGGCGGGCCAGCAGTTCGTTGAGCCGTCCGACGTCCTCGTCGGACCAGTCGCCGAGGTGGTGCGCGAACATGTCCGTGGTCCGCCGGCCGAGGTCCTCCATCAGTTCCTCGCCCGCGGGCGTGAGCCGCAGGATGCGCGAGCGCCGGTCGTCCGGGTCGGGCAGGCGTTCCAGCCAGCCGCGGTCCACGACGTGTGCCACGTGCCTGCTGGTCACCGACATGTCGACGGCCAGCAGCTCGGCGAGGCGGCCCATCCGCATCTCCCCGTACCGGCTGGTCAGCGAGAGCACGGCGGCGGCGCCGGAGGGGCAGTCCGCGGGCAGGATGCGCGCGAGGCTGCGCTTCACGGCTCCCACGGCGCTGAGCTGGCGGGCCAGCTCCTCGAACTGACTCCGCTCGGCCATGGCCCCTCCACATCTTGTTGCTTAGAGCAACGATAGAAGCGGTTGGTTGCTACAGGCAAACGAAAACGGGCCGGATCCGGTAAAGGAACCCAAAAGGCTTTGCATGTGCAGAGTCATGTCACGGTCATCGTCGTCCCGGGACCTGTCGGGACGCCGCCCGGGGTTGGGCGGCCGGGCACGGTTCGCTAGGGTCCTGCCCCATGGCACACAACCCCCAAGCTCCCCAAGGCCAGGGCCCCGACGGCGCGTACGACCCCGCGGGCAGCACCCAGATGTTCCGCGCGTTCGTCGACGAAGGCGCGCCCCAGGGCCGCGCGGGTGGTCCGGCCGCCTCCACGGCCGCCTCCTCCTCGTCCCGCACGGGTGTGATCGTCGGTGTGATCGCGGCCCTCGTCGTCCTCGGCGCGGTCGCCTGGCTCGCCCTGGCCTGACGGACCCCGCGGACCGGCCCTCTCCGCCCGACGTCGCGCGCCCGTGCGACAGCGCGCGCCCGCGAGGGCGGGCGTACGCGCCCGGGAGTGCGGCACCCGCATGCGCGCGCACACGTGTGCGCGGACCCGCGCCGGGCGGAGGTGGGGCGGCGCCCTGCCCACGCGGCGCCTCCGCCCACGCCGGCCCCAGGCCCTCGCCCGCGGCCCTGCCCCCGCGCACGCGTCAGGGGCGCCGCTGCGGCGGTGCCGCGCGACGCCCCTGACAGGTCCTCGCCCTGTGACGGACTCCGGCCCGGGCCGGTCCGTGGACGGCCCGCGGCCGCCCCCGACAGCCCGCGATCAGTCGGCGATCAGCCCCTCCCGCAGCTGGGCCAGCGTGCGGGTGAGCAGGCGCGAGACGTGCATCTGGGAGATGCCGACCTCCTCGCCGATCTGCGACTGGGTCATGTTCGCGAAGAACCGGAGCATGATGATCTGCCGCTCCCTGGGCGGGAGTTTGGCCAGCAGCGGCTTGAGCGACTCGCGGTACTCGACGCCCTCCAGCGCCGTGTCCTCGTACCCCAGGCGGTCCGCGAGCGAACCCTCGCCGCCGTCGTCCTCCGGGGAGGGCGAGTCCAGCGAGGAGGCCGTGTAGGCGTTGCCCACGGCGAGTCCGTCGACCACGTCCTCCTCCGACACCCCGAGCACGGCCGCGAGTTCGGCCACGGTCGGGGAGCGGTCGAGCTTCTGGGAGAGCTCGTCGCCGGCCTTCGTCAGGGCCAGCCGCAGCTCCTGGAGCCGGCGCGGCACCCGCACCGACCAGGACGTGTCGCGGAAGAAGCGCTTGATCTCGCCGACCACGGTGGGCATCGCGAACGTCGGGAACTCCACGCCCCGTTCGCAGTCGAAGCGGTCGATCGCCTTGATCAGACCGATGGTCCCGACCTGGACGATGTCCTCCATCGGCTCGTTCCGGGAACGGAACCGGGCCGCCGCGTACCGCACGAGGGGGAGGTTGAGCTCGATGAGGGTGTCGCGCACGTAGGTGCGCTCCGGGCTGTCGTCGGCCGCTCCCTCGTCGTCCAGCGCGCGGAGCCGGAGGAACAGGGAGCGGGACAGGGTCCGGGTGTCGATGGCTTCCGAGGTCGCGGGCACGAACGGCGCGGGCACGAACGGCACGGGCGCGGACGCGGGTGCCGTCGCACCGGGCTCACGCGTGAGCACCTTCGAGCTGCCCTGTTCTGCGGACATGCCACCCCCTTGAGGTCGCGGACGGTCGCGGTGGCCGCGACCGGCTGAGGAACGCAGCTTCCACCTGAATACCGGCGGCGGGGCTGCGGCAAACGCAGTTCCCGCAGAATGTCACATGTCGGCAACACGCTGTAGTGACATGTCGACAAGTAACAGGTGAAAATGCCCAGGAAACAGGGGGTTCGGGGGGCCTGAGACCCCGTCGGGAACTCGACAGGGGTCTACCCGTTCTGCTTACGCTTCGATCCTGTTTGCGGATCTCAATCTCGCGAAACTCCGCGCCAGCAGACGGGACACGTGCATCTGCGAGACGCCCAGCTCCTGACTGATCTGGGACTGCGTCAGGTTGCTGTAGTAACGGAGCATCAGGATCCGCTGTTCGCGCTCGGGGAGCTGGACGAGCAGGTGCCGTACGAGGTCGCGGTGCTCGACGCCCGCCAGCGCGGGGTCCTCGTAGCCGAGCCGGTCCAGCAGGCCGGGCATCCCGTCGCCCTCCTGCGCCGCTTCCAGCGAGGTCGCGTGGTACGACCGGCCGGCCTCGATGCAGGCGAGCACCTCGTCCTCGCCGATCTTGAGGCGCTCGGCGATCTCGGCGGTGGTGGGCGAGCGGCCGTGGGCCGTCGTCAGGTCCTCGGTCGCGCCGTTGACCTGGACCCACAGCTCGTGCAGCCGCCGGGGCACATGCACGGTGCGGACGTTGTCGCGGAAGTACCGCTTGATCTCGCCGACCACGGTGGGCATCGCGAAGGTCGGGAACTGCACGCCCCGGTCGGGGTCGAAGCGGTCGATCGCGTTGATCAGGCCGATGGTCCCGACCTGGACCACGTCCTCCATGGGCTCGTTCCGGGAGCGGAACCGGGCGGCCGCGTAGCGCACCAGCGGCAGGTTCGCCTCGATGAGGGCCGCGCGCACCCGGGAGTGCTCGGGGGTGCCCGGCTCCAGCGTCTTGAGGCGCCCGAACAGCACCTGGGTCAGGGCCCGGGTGTCGGCGCCCCGGCTCTGCGCCGCGGTGGTCGTGCGGGTGGCCGTGGCGAGGCCGGTGCGGGGGCCGCCGACGGGACGTTCGGCGGTCGGCTGGTCCGCTCGCTCGTTCTGGGGCGGCACCTGAGGCGCAGTACTGGCCGGCACGGTCACGCCACCCCTTTACGGTCGTTTCAGTCAACTCATCCGTCAAAAGCGGTCATAGCATCACAAGACATGTGCACTGTGTGCAAGCACCCGATAACGCCGTGTTGACGCCGTGCGGGGGCGCCCGGAGGCGGACCGCCCCCGGGACGCACCGACCCCCCGCCGGAATCCGGCGGGGGGTCGGTGGGGTGCGGGCCGTGCGGGGCCGCTCAGAACTCGTAGTCGGCGATCACCCACGTGGCGAACTCCCGCCACATCGCCGCCGCGGCCTGGTGCGCCGGGTGCTCGATGTACCGCTTCAGGGCGTCGGCGTCGGCCACCGCGGAGTTGATGGCGAAGTCGTAGGCGATGGGCCGGTCGGTGATGTTCCAGGCGCACTCCCAGAACTCCAGCCCGGGCACGGCCTTGTCGAGGTCGCGGAACGCCTGCGCGCCGGCGACCGCACGCGGATCGTCGCGCTCGACGCCCTCGTCGAGCTTGAAGAGGACCAGATGGCGGATCACGGGTGCTCCTGGGGACGGGCGGCCTGGGGCCGTGGGGCGTCCTAGTTGACGAGTTCGGTCATGAACTCGCCGACGCCCTGCGCGGCGCTCGAAATGCCCTCGAACCCTACCTGGACCAGGTCGGCGGCCTTCGCGGGGGACGTGATGATCGTGTACAGCACGAAGACGACGACTATGTAGAGAACGATCTTCTTCGCCTGTGCCATCGTCCCCTGTCTCCCTGCTGCCCCTGCCCGCCCGTGCGACGCGTGAGTCTAGCCGAGCCGATTTGAGCCATACCCGTCAAGGCTCGGGCGGCATCGGATCAAGGGAATCCGAGATCAGGACATGCGAAGGGCCCCGGTGCGATGCACCGGGGCCCTTCGACGAGAGCGGTAGCGGAGGGATTTGAACCCTCGGTGAGTTTCCCCACACTCGCTTTCGAGGCGAGCTCCTTCGGCCGCTCGGACACGCTACCGGGAGAGATCCTAGCCCACTGTGGGCCGTGCGATGAAATCGGTATCCGGGGCGGACGCGGCCGTCCCGCCCGGGCGGGGCCACGAGCGTGCCGCGGGGCCGGCGGGCGGCCGCTCAGAGCTCCGGACCGCGGTCCCGGAAGAAGCGCGTCAGCGCGTGCGAGCACGCGTCCTCCAGCACGCCGGGGACGACCTCGGGACGGTGGTTGAGCCGCCGGTCGCGGACCAGGTCCCACAGCGAGCCGGCCGCGCCCGCCTTCTCGTCGCGCGCCCCGTAGACGACCCGGTCCACCCGGGACTGCACGAGGGCGCCGGCGCACATGGTGCACGGCTCCAGGGTCACCACCAGGGTGCAGCCGTTCAGCCGCCACTCGCCGGTGCGCGCGGCGGCGCGGCGCAGCGCCAGTACCTCGGCGTGCGCGGTCGGATCCCCGGCGGCCTCGCGTTCGTTGTGCCCGGTGGCGAGGACCGAGCCGTCCGCGGCCAGCACCACGGCGCCGACCGGGACGTCGCCGCCCGCGGCGGCCCGAGCGGCCTCGGCCAGGGCGAGCCGCATCGCGGCCTCCCACGGGCCGCGCACGGGGTCGGCGGAACCGGCCGTGCCAGCGGGCACGGCCGGGACGGGATCCGGCCGGCCGGCCGGGGCGGGCCGGCCGGTGGATCCACGCGGATTCGTCGGGGGATGGGGGATGGGCATCGGTCGGTCGCCAGGGCCTCTCGTCCGGATCTCGGTGGGCCGACTGATCTGCCCCGATCCGAGACGGAAGACCCTAGCGGACGGTCTCCAGGACCTCGCCGGCGCCGAGCGCCTCCGCGATCCCGGGCAGGGCGTCGGTCTCCAGGGCCAGCAGCTCCTTCTCCGGCAGTCCGAGGTCCGCGAGGATGCCGCGGTCGCCGACCGGGCCCGCCGGGGTGGCTTCGCCGCCCTGGGCCGGGACGCCCGCGACCTGCTCCTCCTCGTCCGGTTCCGGTTCCCCGTCCTCGGTGCCGTCGAGGTCGAGGGCGTCCAGGTCGTCGGCGGGGTCGTCGTCGTCCCCGCCGAGCAGTTCGTTGGTCAGGATCTCCCCGTACGAGGAGCGTGCGGCCGCGGCCGCGTCCGAGACGTAGATACGAGGGTCCTCCTCGCCCTCGATCCTGATGACGCCGAACCAGGCGTCCTCCTGCTCGATGAAGACGAGCACCGTGTCCTCGTCCACCGAGGCGTCGCGGGCCAGGTCGGTCAGATCCGACAGGGTCTCCACATCGTCGAGCTCTGTGTCGCTCGCTTCCCACCCGTCATGAGTGCGCGCGAGCAGTGCGGCGAAGTACACCGTGACTCTCCCACTGATCAGAGGTGTGACGACCGGCGGTGCGCTGTGTGCGTGCCCCGCCCACCGGAATCGTGGCAGAAACATGCGCCCTGCGAGAGGTCTTCCGTCGTTGCGTCGGCCATCAGTTCTGCCAGGTGGCCCTTATGGGGCCATCACGCGGTCACCAGCGGAAGGTCCGCATGCGCATCTGCTGGCGCATCCGGGCGGCCCGCGCGCGGCGCGGCTGGACCCGGTCGCGCAGGGCCTTGGCCTCGTTCAGCTCGCGCAGGAACTGGGCGCGCCGCCTGCGGCGCTCCGCGTCGGTCTCGCTCTCGCGCTCCGGTTCGGCTTCCTGCATCGGCCACACCACCCCATGACGGCTCCGTCCGCCTCCACCTTCCCTCCGCCGTACCGGTTGATGCCACCCTGGCCAGCGGGATCTCCCCCGCGGGGCCCGGCGCGGGCCGTCCGGCGCCCGGGCGCGGCGCCCTGTCCGGAGGTGACCGGCCCGGCATCCCCTAGGGTTGGGTCCATGCGGATCCATGTCGTCGACCACCCGCTGGTGGCGCACAAACTCACCACGCTGCGCGACCGGCGCACCGACTCCCCGACCTTCCGGCGGCTCGCCGACGAGCTGGTCACCCTGCTCGCGTACGAGGCCACCCGGGACGTGCGCACCGAGCAGGTCGACATCGAGACCCCGGTGACGGGCACGACCGGTGTCAAGCTGTCCCACCCGCGCCCGCTGGTGGTGCCGATCCTGCGCGCGGGCCTCGGCATGCTGGACGGCATGGTCCGGCTGCTGCCGACCGCCGAGGTGGGCTTCCTCGGCATGATCCGCAACGAGGAGACGCTGGAGGCGTCGACGTACGCGACCCGGATGCCGGAGGACCTCTCCGGGCGCCAGGT
This sequence comes from Streptomyces genisteinicus, assembly GCF_014489615.1. Taxonomy (GTDB): domain Bacteria; phylum Actinomycetota; class Actinomycetes; order Streptomycetales; family Streptomycetaceae; genus Streptomyces; species Streptomyces genisteinicus. Next base: position 3,472,005 of record NZ_CP060825.1, on the reverse strand, counting down.
GTACGTGCTCGACCCGATGCTCGCCACCGGCGGCACCCTGGTCGCGGCGATCCGGGAGCTGATCCGGCGGGGCGCCGACGACGTGACCGCCGTGGTGCTCCTCGCCGCGCCCGAGGGCGTCGAGGTGATGGAGCGCGAGCTGGCCGGGGCGCCGGTCACCGTGGTGACGGCCTCGGTCGACGAGCGTCTCAACGAGAACGGCTACATCGTCCCGGGCCTCGGCGACGCGGGCGACCGCATGTACGGCACCGCCGACTAGGGCCTCTCGTTCGGATCTTGGCGGGCTCACGTGCCCTGGCACGCACTCCCCCAGCTACCGCTGGGAGGTGCCCCCATGCCGCGTTGTCGTCGGTCGTCGACGCTCCGCGTGGACTCTCCCCCTGGCCTTCGGCCGGGAGGTGCCCCCATCCTCCGCCTTGCGATCGCACGCACCAGATCCCGCTCGCTGATCCGCCCTGATCCAAACGAAAGGCCCAGCAGAGCCCGTTCCGGCGGGAGCCGGGCCGCTCAGCACTTCCCGGAGGGCGCGGGCGCGGGCCTGGTCAGTGCGGCCAGGGCCGTGTCCGCGTCCTTCTTCGCCGACAGGGCGGTGTAGGCGGTGCCGATGATCAGGTCGACGTCGGCCGTGGTGCGGGTGTCCGTCTTGAGCTGGGTGCCCGTGAGCTGGGTGCCGAGCACCCTGAAGTTGCCCCGCTGCGCGGACGAGCCGCCGAGGAGCACCGCGGTGCCGGGGACCTTCTTGTCGTACTCGGCGGTCGCGTTGCCGACCTTGCCGATCCTGAAGCCACGTTTCTTCAGCTCGTCGGCGGCGGCCTTCGCGAGGCCGCTGCGCGGCGTCGCGTTGTAGACGTTCACCGTGATCTGCCGGGGCGCCGGCGGGGCGGGTGCGGCGGAAGGGGTCGGCGCGGGCTTGCACTCCCGGGCCTGCTTCGCCGCTGCCGCGGTCTTCCCGTCGCCGCCGGTGAAAGCGTCGATGAGCTGCGTCGTGCCCCAGCCGGCGAGGCCGAGGGCGACCACCGCGGCGAGTGCCGCGAAGACGATCCGGCGGCGGTTCCGGGGGCGGCGCATCCGGGGATAGGCGTTGCCTGTGATGCGGTACTTTCCGCCCATACCGGGGGGAGTGAGCATGCTCATGGGCGCAGCGTAGTGCCGACCGGACGCCATGCCTACTAAACGATCAGTGGACTGCGTCCGTACGGTGGCGAAAAGCCCCGAAAGGATCAGCCGCGCGGCCGGAGCGGGCGCGGGCGCGACCGGATGCAACGCCCGGGACGTTTCACCCGTACGGGGTCGGCGGGAGCCGGCGCGGGGTCAGCCCAGTTCGAGCACGCGGGCGTGGAGCACCTGACGCTGCTGGAGGGCCGCGCGCACCGCGCGGTGCAGTCCGTCCTCCAGGTAGAGGTCGCCCTGCCACTTCACGACGTGGGCGAAGAGGTCGCCGTAGAACGTCGAGTCCTCCGCGAGCAGCGTCTCGAGGTCCAGCTGGCCCTTGGTGGTCACGAGCTGATCGAGGCGGACCGGGCGCGGCGCGACGTCCGCCCACTGCCGGGTGCTTTCCCGGCCGTGGTCGGGGTACGGCCGTCCGTTGCCGATGCGCTTGAAGATCACACGGAAAGCCTACCGGCCTTCCGCCTCCGGGCGCAGCCACGGAGGCGGAGTGCCATCCTGCTGAAAGCTCGGCAAATCCGCACGAAGGCGAGAAACCGGGGGTCCTCGGATGACAGACCAGGAGTCCCCGCGCCCCGCCGGCGGCGCCGACCCGCTGCCGCCGGCGGCCTCGGCCGTCGCGGACGGGTACGCCTTCGACGGCCCCGCCCTCGAACTCGGCGCCCTGCTCTGGGACGGGCAGTGCCTGCCCGGCGCTCCGGTGCGCGTCCCGCTGTCGGTGCTGAACCGGCACGGCCTCATCGCCGGGGCGACCGGCACGGGCAAGACGAAGACCCTCCAGCTGATCGCCGAACAGCTCTCCGCGCACGGCGTCCCCGTCTTCCTCGCCGACGTCAAGGGAGACGTCTCGGGCGTCTGCGCACCGGGCACGGACGGCGAGCGGGTACGGGAGCGGGCGGCCCAGGTGGGGCAGGAGTGGACGGCCTCCGGCTTCCCCTGCGAGTTCTACGGGCTCGGCGGGATCGGGGCCGGCATCCCGCTGCGGGCCACCGTCACCGACTTCGGTCCGCTGCTGCTCGCCAAGGTGCTCCAGCTCAACCGGACCCAGGAGCAGTCGCTCGGCCTGATCTTCCACTACGCCGACGCCAAGGGCCTCGAACTGGTGGACCTCAAGGACCTGCGGGCCGTGGTCGCCTTCCTGGTGTCGGAGGAGGGCCGGGCGGAACTCAAGGGCATCGGCGGGCTGTCGGCGGCGACGGCCGGCGTCGTGCTGCGGTCGATCACCGCCCTGGAGCAGGAGGGGGCGTCCGCCTTCTTCGGCGAGCCGGAGTTCGACACCGCCGACCTGCTGCGCACGGCGCCGGACGGCCGGGGGATCGTGTCCGTGCTGGAGCTGCCCGCGGTCCAGGACCGGCCGCGGCTGTTCTCGACGTTCCTGATGTGGCTGCTTGCGGACCTCTTCCACGACCTGCCCGAGGCCGGCGACCAGGAGAAGCCCCGGCTGGTCTTCTTCTTCGACGAGGCGCACCTGCTCTTCGACGGGGCGTCGAAGGCGTTCCTGGAGTCGATCACGCAGACGGTGCGGCTGATCCGCTCCAAGGGCGTGGGCGTCTTCTTCGTGACCCAGACGCCGAAGGACGTGCCGTCCGACGTGCTCGGGCAGCTCGGCAACCGGGTGCAGCACGCCCTGCGGGCCTTCACCCCGGACGACGCCAAGGCGCTCACGGCGACGGTCAGGACCTTCCCGAAGTCGGCCTACGACCTGGAGGAGGTGCTGACCGGGCTGGGCACGGGCGAGGCGGTGGTGACCGTGCTCGGCGAGCGGGGGGGCGCCCACACCGGTCGCGGCGACCCGGCTGCGGGCGCCCGAGTCGCTGATGGGGCCGGTCGACGCGGCGGTGCTGGACGCGGCGGTGGCGGCGTCGCCGCTGTACGCGCGGTACGCCGTGGCCGTCGACCGGGAGTCGGCGTACGAGCGGCTGACGGACGCGCAGCGGGCGGCGGAGGACGAGGCCGGGCGGGCGGCGGCCGGGGCGGAGCGGGAGCCCGAACGCGGACGGGAGGGGGCGGCCGGGGAGCGGGACGGCGGCGGCCGGGCGCGGCGGCCCGGGTCGCGGGAGCGGGAGGACGACGAGTCGCTGGCCGAACAGGTCATGGGGAGCGGGGTGTTCAGGAGCCTGGCGCGGTCGGTGGGCACCCAGCTGGGGCGGGAGATCACGCGCTCGCTGTTCGGGACGGCACGCCGCAGGCGGTGAAGGAGGCGGGCCGCCGCCCGCTGCCGCGGACACGCCCGTGCCGCCGTGCGGGACCGGGTGGTCCGCAGGGCGGCACGGGTGGTCCGTCCGGTACGGCGGGCGCGGGCGGGTGGGCCCGGGCGCGCCGTACCGGCGGGGGTGCTACTCGGTGACCTCGTGGTCGTGGCCGTCGTGCAGACCGCCGCCGCTGCCGGCCTCACCGTCGGTGGGCACGGACTCCACCGGGGTGCGCAGCGAGCTGATGTCGTGGGCGTAGGTGCCCACGGCGTTGGCGATGATGCCGATGTTCACGGCGAAGGCGTCCATGTCGATGTTGCTCAGGTCGTCGCCTTCGGCGTGGTAGTTCGGGTCGTAGGCGACGCCCGCCTGTCCGCCCCACTTCTCCGCCTGTGCCGCGGTCTTGATGCCCTCCGCGCCGGTGAAGGTGCCGCCCGAGGGGATGCCGACCTCGATGAACGGCCCGTAGTCGGAGCGCCCGGTGAAGTCGGTGCCCTCGTGCGGGGTGCCCCGGCGGTCGAGGAACTGGTTGATGTCGCGCTCCAGTTGGGCCGAGCCCTCGGGGCCCGCTCCCGAACCGACGCCGTCGGAGTTGTCGCCGTCGTAGACGAAGATCCCGTAGTTCGGCGAGGCGATCATGTCGAAGTTCAGGTAGAGCTTGATCTCCTTCTTGCCGAGGGAGCTGAGGTTCGCGACGTAGTGCTCGGACCCGAGCAGGCCGTTCTCCTCGGCCGACCACCAGGCGAAGCGCACCTTGTTGGCGGGGCGCTTCTCCTTCTTGGCCAGTTCCTCGGCGACTTCGAGCAGACCGGCGGAGCCGGAGCCGTTGTCGTTGATGCCGGGGCCCTCGGTGACGGAGTCGAGGTGGGCGCCGAGCACCACGGTGTTGGCCGCGTTGCCCCGCTTGGTCTCGGCGATCACGTTGTTCGTCGTCCGCGTCTCCTGGAGCTCGCGGACCTCGAAGGAGATCTCGACCGGACCCTTGGCGAGGTCGGCGGCGAGCTTCTCGCCCTCCGCCTGGGTGAGGCCCCCGGTGGGGATCCTGCCCGCTGCGGCGTCCCCGAGCGTGCCGGACAGCGCCCCCTCGGTGTTGTTGTAGACGATCGCGCCCGCCGCGCCCGCCGCCGCGGCGGCGGCCTGCTTCTCGGCGAACGAGCAGCCGCCGCGCTTGATCAGCGCGACCTTGCCCGTGAAGGTGCCGGAGGCGTAGTCGGCGGCCTCGCAGCCGCTGGTGTCGTCCACCGGGACGGCGGCCAGAGCGGCCCTGATGCCGCCCACCGGCGTGGACTTGGTGTACGTCATCGCCTTGATCTCGATGTCGCGCGGCGCGGGCGAGACGACCGACAGCTTCTCGGCGAGGGTCTGCGTGTAGACGAACGAGAACTTCTGGTACGAGACGTCGTACCCGTACTTCTTCATCTGCTGGTACACGTACGCGGCGGACGCGTCGTGCCCGAGCGATCCGGCGGCGCGGTGGCCGCCCGCCGAGTCCGCTATGGCCTGGAACCTCTCGAGGTGCTCGTAGGCGTCGTCGGCGGATGCCCTGGCGACCAGCTTGCCGGCGAGCTTCGCCGCGTCCTTGGCCGCCCGGTCGGCGGAGCCGGCCCGGTGGGCCGCGGACGGGGAGGCGGATGCCAGCAGGAGCGGGGTCGCGAGTGCGGCTGCGGCCAGGGTGGCCACGGCTCTGCGATGGGTTGCGTTCACAGAGGTCCTTCCCGGTGCGAACGTGGGTTGAAGGGAAGTTAGCGATCTCCACTGGTTCTGTGAACACTTGTGCCACAACTGACGGGTATTTCATCCACCCGTCACCCGGACGTGATTCGTCCGCTTGGGCCCGGTGAGCGGCCGCAGGTTTTCCGCCCGGCGACGCTCGTGATCAGGACTCCTAGCTCTTGGGCGACGTGCCGGCCGACTTGCCCGCCTTCTTGCCCGCCGTCTTTCCCGCCGTCTTCGCGGGTGCGGCGGGGGCCGCCTTCGCGGCGGCCTTCTTCTCCTGCTTCCACGCCCGCACCCGGGCCAGCGACTCGGGTCCCGTGATGTCCGCGGCGGACCGGAACGACCCCTCCTCGCCGTACATCCCCGCCGCCTCGCGCCAGCCCTCGGGCCGCACGCCGTACTGCTTGCCGAGCAGGGCCAGGAAGATCTTCGCCTTCTGGTCGCCGTAGCCCGGCAGGGCCTTCAGCCGGGCCAGCAGCTCGGCACCGCTCTTCACGTCGCGCCAGAGAGCGCTCGCGTCCCCGTCGTACTCGTCGACGAGGTAACGGCACAGCTCCTGCACCCGCTTGGCCATCGACGCCGGGTAGCGGTGGACGGCGGGCTTTCGGCGCAGCAGTTCGGAGAAGGCGTCCGGGTCGTACGCGGCGATCTCCCCCGCGTCCAGGTCGTCGGCGCCGAGGCGCTGCGCCACCGTGTACGGGCCGGTGAAGGCCCACTCCATGGGGACCTGCTGGTCGAGCAGCATGCCGACCAGGGCGGCGAGCGCGCTGCGGCCGAGCAGTTCGTCGGCCTCGGGCTGCTGGGCGAGGTGAATCGTGGCGTCCATGCCCCGATGATCGCCCGGGGCCGGGAGGGCCGCCAGCGTCACGCGCCCGCGGGGGGCACCGAGGCGGACGGGTCGTCAGCCCTCCAGCCGGGCGGCCCGGCCGCGGAGGTAGCGTGCCTCCGGCTCGCTGAGCGTGGCCCCGGCGGCGGCCCGGTAGGCGGTGAGCGCGCCCTCTCGGTCGCCGGCGCGCTCCAGCAGGTGCGCCCGGACGGCGTCGAGCCGGTGGTGGCCTTTCAGCCGGTCCTCCAGCAGCCCGACTTCCCGCAGGCCCGCCGCCGGTCCGTCCACCATGGCGACCGCCACCGCCCGGCCCAGTTCGGCCATCGGTTCGGGGAAGCGCGCCACCAGGACGTCGTAGAGGGCGAGGATCTGCGGCCAGTCGGTGTTCTCGGGAGCCGCCGCCTCGTCGTGCAGCGCGGCGATCGCCGCCTGGAGCTGGTAGGCGCCGGCCGGGCCCCGGGAGAGGGCCTCCTCCACCAGGGCGGTGCCCTCGTCGATCGCCGCGCGCGTCCAGAGCGAGCGGTCCTGTTCGTCGAGGGGGATCAACTCGCCGTCCGGGCCGGTACGGGCGGGGGCGCGGGCGTCGGTGAGGAGCATCAGCGCCAGCAGACCGGCGACCGCGCCGTCGCGGGGGAGCAGGGCGTGCACCGCGCGGGTCAGCCGTACGGCCTCGTGGGCGAGGTCGGCCCGGCGCAGCGCGGTGCCGGAGGTGGCGGTGTAGCCCTCGTTGAAGATCAGGTAGAGGACTTGGAGCACGACGGCGAGCCGGGCGTCGTGGTCCGCCGGGCCGGGCCGGCTGAACGGGACGCCCCGGATCCGCTGCTTTGCCCGGCTGATCCGCTGGGCCATCGTCGCCTCCGGCACCAGGTGCGCCCGGGCGATCTCGGAGGTCGTCAGGCCGCCCACGGCCCGCAAGGTGAGTGCGATCTGGGCGGGCGGCGTCAGCTCCGGGTGGCAGCACAGGAAGAGCAGCGTGAGCGTGTCGTCCTCGCTGGGCGCGCGGCCCTCGCCGGGCGGTGGGGTGGTGAACGCGTCCCGGGGCGCGAGCTGTGCCGCGTTCTGCTCGCGCCGTCTGCGGGACTCCTCGGCGCGCAGCAGATCGGTGAGGCGCCGGGCGGCGACCTTGATCAGCCAGCCGCGGGGGTTGTCCGGCACCCCCGCACCGGGCCACTGCCGTGCGGCCGCGAGCAGGGCCTCCTGCACGGCGTCCTCGGCGAGATCGAAGTGGCCGTAGCGGCGCACGAGCGCGCCGAGGACCTGCGGCGCGTGACGGCGCAGCAGGTCCTCGACGGTGCAGGGCTCCTCGGGCTCCGGCACGACCGGCCTCCGTCCCCCGGGCCGGCGCCCCGGTGGGCCGGTCCTGTCCTCGGCGCCCGGGGATGCCCCGGGCGCCGAGGAGCAGAATGTCAGACGTCGTCCCCGGATCCGGCGAGCGGACGGATGACGACCGGGTACTCGGGGGCGCCTTCGGGCTGGGGGCACCGGGCGACCAGGGCGGCGATCTCGGTCACCCGCTCCAGGCTCGCGCAGTCCAGCACCCAGTAGCCCGCCAGCACCTCCTTGGTCTCGCCGTAGGGACCGTCGGTGATCACCGGGCGGCCCTCGCCGTCCAGCGAGACGTGCCGGGTCTGCGCCGGTGCGGTCAGGCCCTGTCCGTCGACCAGCTCGCCGGACTCGGCCAGGTCGTCGTTGATCTTCTGCATGAAGGCGAACATGGCCTGCATGTCCTTCTCGTCCCAGGCGGGTGAGCTCGCGGAGCTCTTGCCGGCCATGGCCTCGTAGTCCGCCTGCGTCCCCTGAACCATCACCAGGTACTTCATGATCGCGCTCCTCCGCTGTCCTTGTGCCCAGCCCTTGGTGGGCGGCTCTCACAGGGGACGTCGGAGCAGCGCGGGCGTTCTCGACGACGCGCCGGAAGAATTTTCCGGAGAGTTCCCCGCCGGGCGCCGAGGGGCGCCCGGCGGGCGGTCTCAGCGCAGGCCGTGCCTGCGGGCGACGATCCGTTCGACGGAGCTCCTCGGCAGCAGCCGGCGCAGCGCGAACACCAGGGGCGCGTTGCTGCCCACCGCGTACAGGGGCTTCGGGCGCGGCGCCTCGACCGCCCGCAGGACGGTCCGTGCCACCGCCTGGGCGGAGATGCCGCGGGCCTCGTTGGCGTTGAGCGCCGTGAGCATGGTCCGGTACTCCGCGAGGAAGGGGGAGTCGTCGGCCACGTACTGGGTGCGGCGCTCGCTGATGCCGGTGTTGACGGAACCCGGCTCCACGGTGGCGACGCCGACGCCGTACGGGGAGACCTCCCGGCGCAGGGAGTGCGCGAACCCCTTGATCGCGGCCTTCGAGGCGACGTAGGAGGAGCGGTAGGCGAGCGGGAAGCTGGCCAGCATGGAGCCGACCATGACCACCCGGCCGTGTCCGCGGGCCCGCATCCCCGGCAGCACGAGCTGGGTCAGGCGCACCGGGCCGAGGACGTTGAGGCGGAAGAGGCGCTCCAGCGCCTCCATGGGCAGTTCCTCCAGCGGCCCGTTCTGGCTCTCGCCCGCGTTGTTGACGAGGACGTCGACCTCGCCGGCGGCGGCCGCGCACGCCTCGACGGAGGCCGTGTCGGTGAGGTCGAGCGCCAGGTACTCCACGCCCGGCAGCGGGTCGGCGACCGCGCCGGGGTCGCGGCTGGTGCCGAGGACGCGGTAGCCCCGGGCGGCCAGCGCGGCGGCGACGGCGGCGCCGATCCCTGAGGACGCGCCGGTCACCAGGGCGGTGCGGCCCCCGCCCGTCATCCGAGCCGCCGGGCGATCGCGCGGCCCGCCGCCCGGCCGGAGAAGATGCAGCCGCCGAGGAAGGTGCCCTCCAGCGCGTTGTAGCCGTGCACGCCGCCGCCGCCGAAGCCGGCCACCTCGCCCGCCGCGTACAGGCCGTCGAAGGGCTCTCCGTCGGGGCGGACGACCTGCGAGTTCAGCGTCGTCTCCAGGCCGCCGAGCGTCTTGCGGGTGAGCAGGTGCAGCCGGACGGCGATCAGCGGGCCGTGGGCGGGGTCGAGGAGGCGGTGCGGCTTGGCGACCCGGGTCAGTTTGTCGGGCCAGTAGGCGCGCGCGTTGGCCACGGACATCAGCTGGAAGTCCTTGGAGTACGGGTTGTCCACCTCGCGGTCGCGGGCCAGGATCTCCCGTTCGACCTGCGCGAGGTCCAGCTTCGGGCCGGGGGCGATGGCGTTCATGCCGTCGACCAGTTCGGCGAGGGTCCGGCGGACGACGAAGTCCTCGCCCTTGTCGAGGAAGGCCTGCACGGGGCCGGGCGCGCCCTTGCGGGCACGGGAGAGCACCAGCTTCAGGTCCTTGCCGGTGATGTCCGGGTTCTGCTCGGACCCGGAGAGCGCGAACTCCTTCTCCACGATGTCCTGGGTGAGCACGAACCACGAGTAGTCGTGCCCGGTGGCCGTGATGTGCTTCAGGGTGGCGAGGGTGTCGTGCCCGGGGAAGAGCGGCACCGGCAGCCTGCGGCCGGTCGCGTCCAGCCACAGGGACGACGGGCCGGGGATGATGCGGATGGCGTGGTCGGGCCAGACCGGGTCCCAGTTCCTGATGCCCTCGGTGTAGTGCCACATCCGGTCGCGGTTGACGATCGAGCCGCCCGCGTCCTCGGTGATCTCCAGCATCCGGCCGTCGACGTACGCGGGGACGCCGGTGATCATCGAGCGCGGGGCGGCGCCGAGGCGGTCGGCGGGCCAGTTCCTGCGGACGAGTTCCTGGTTGCCGCCGATGCCGCCCGAGGTCACCACCACGGCCTGGGCACGGAGCTCGAACTCACCGGCCGCCTCCCGGCCGGAGGCGACGCCGCGGGCCTCCTCGGAGGGCGCCAGCACCGTCCCGCGCACACCGACCGCGGCGCCGTTCTCGACGATCAGGCCGTCCACCCGGTGCCGGTGGCGGAAGGTGACCAGGCCGCGGGCGGCCGCCGCGAGCACCGGCTCCCGGAACACCCGGACGACCTCCGGCCCGGTGCCCCAGGTGAGGTGGAAGCGGGGCACCGAGTTGCCGTGCCCGGCGGCCGCGCCCGCGCCGCGCTCCGCCCAGCCGACGGTCGGCATGACCCGCAGGCCGAGCCCGTGGAGGTAGTCCCGCTTCTCGCCGGCGGCGAAGGCGACGTACGCCTCGGCCCACCTGCGCGGCCAGTGGTCCTCGCGCTCGCGGTCGAAACCGGCCGAGCCGAGCCAGTCGGCGAGGGCGAGCTCGGCGGAGTCCTTGATGCCCATCCGGCGCTGCTCGGGGCTGTCGACGAGGAACAGGCCGCCCAGCGACCAGAACGCCTGGCCGCCGAGGTTCGCCTCGTTCTCCTGGTCGACGACGACCACCCGCCGCCCGGCGCGGGTCAGTTCGTACGTCGCGACCAGCCCGGCCAGTCCCGCGCCCACGACGATGACGTCGGCGTCCTCGCTCACGGTGCCTCCTCGGTGACGGGCGTGCTGTACGCCCCAAGAACGTGCATGAACAGCTCCTCGCGCCGGCGGCGCGGCTCCTCGCTGCCCGGTTCGAGCAGCACCTGCAGCGCGGTCCCGTCGTGCACCGCGACGAGCGCGTGCCCGAGGGCGGCCGGCTCCGGCACCCGGCGTCCGGTGCGGGCGAGGGCGTCGACGACGACCGGCAGCACGGTGTCGAGGATCGCCTGCTCGCGGGCGGCCATCACCCGGCGCAGCGGCCGGTTGCGCAGGGCGTGCGCGGTGAACTCGGCGGTCACCCGGTACCAGGCGTCGTCGACGGGGATCGCGGCGAGCGCGGCCCGTATCGCCTCGTCCGGGTCGTCGGGCGGCACGTCGGCCAGCGCCTCGCGGACGTCGGCGAGCATCCGGCCGGAGCGCTCCTCCCACATGACGAGGAACAGTTCGTCGAGGGAGGAGAAGTTGGAGTAGAACGCGCCCCGGGTGTAGCCGGCCCGCTCGCAGATCTGCTCCACGGTGGAGCGCCCGAAGCCCTCCTCGGCGAAGACCTGGAGCGCGGCGTCGAGGACCCTGCGCCTGGTCTCGGCCCGGCGCGCGGTGACCCGGGGGCCGGTGGCGCGCGGCGCGGTGGTTCCCATGAGCGGTCCGCCCTTCTTCGATGCGCGAACGTATCGGATGCACTGGTGTATCGACAAGGGCCGTGCACGGGCCCGTCCCCGTTCCGTGCCCGGACACGGCGGCGGCCCCCGGGAGGAGTCCTCCCGGGGGCCGCCGCCGTGGCACGCCGTGCCGGGCGCCGGGTCGGCCGCCGCTCAGGCGGCGGTCAGACGGCGGTCAGGCGCAGGTCGGTCGGTGTTCAGTTGGCGTCGACGAGGCCGACCGGGGCCACGGTCACCGTGCGGGCGCCCTTCGTGCCGCCGAGCACGACCTTGCGCAGGGCGCTGTTGTTGCCGAGGTCCGTCTCCTTGAGGCGCTTCTCCGGGTTGGCCAGCACCTGGATCCAGTAGGTGCCGTTCGGCAGGTCCGTGATGTCGAAGGACTGGCCGGGCAGGTCCTGGGTGTAGGTGTCACCGGAGCCGACGTCCAGCACCTCGCGCACCGAGATCGAGTTCTCCTGGCCGCAGGCGGTGGACAGGTCGGTGTTCTCCGGGTGCCAGTTGGCGTTCTTCACCGTGTAGTCCACGGCGTCCGTGTTGGCGAGGCAGAACGCCTCCTTGCCGCTGCGCACGGCCTCCTTCTTGTCGGCCTTCAGCAGCCGGTAGCTGGCGAAGTCGGTGAAGTGCCAGTGCTCGTGGCCCGGACGCGGGTCCCACTCCATGGTGCCGGTGGGGGTGTAGCCGACCTGCTTGCCGTCCGCGTCGTAGAAGTACTGGTAGGCGTCCATCAGTTCCTTGCCCGGCGTGCGGAAGCCGTCCACGACGAGCTGGGCGGGTCCCGCGTTCCAGACGTTGGCGCTGAACGCCAGGTAGTCCTTGCCCGGCACCTCCTCGCCGCCGTCGCCGATGGTGATGCCGTAGGCGGGCAGCGACCGCAGGTCGGGCTTGGGGACGTCCGGCACGTTCGCCGGACCGGTCGGGCGCTTCGCGTTCGGCGCGAGTGCGGGGGCCTGGCGGGAGCCGTCCGTCCGTCCCGCGCTGTCACCCGCAGCCTGGGCCGCCCGGAGGCCGGCCTTCTTCAGCGCCCACGGCAGGGCGGGCGGTGCGGGCGCGTAGGGGCCGTGGCCCACGTTGTACGTGGGAGTGGCGCCCGTCGTCGCGGCGGACGGGGCCTCGGGCCGGGCCGCGGCGCCGTGTCCGGCGTGCCCGGTGGAGTGTGCGGTGCTGTGCCCCGCGCCGTGTCCGGCGGTGTGGCCGCCCGCGTGGCCCGCGTGGCCGGCGGCCCGGTGGGCGGCCGGCCCGGTCTTCGCCGCGCCCGCGCCCGCACCGCCCTCCTCCCAGCTCCGCTCCCGGACGGTGACCTTGATGGTCTGCGGCTTGTTCGCGATGCCGAACAGGTCCCGGTACTTCTTGGCCACCGAGACCTTGGCCGTGTAGACGCCCGCGGCGAGGGGGACCGGCTCCGAGTAGTAGCCGGCGTAGGTGTTGGAGGCCCAGCCGTTCTCGACGCCCCACACCGAGCCGAGCGTGAACGGGTTCACCGGGCAGCTCTGCGGATACGGGGACGTGCTCGGCGCGTCCGGGCGCACCCGGCCGGAGGCGTTGTTCGGGCAGAAGCTCTCCGACCGGGAGAGGACCTTCCTGCCCTTCTCGTCGGTGAGCGTGATCTCGGCGAAGCCGGGGAGGCCGGAGAAGCCGTCCACCAGGCCCTTGGGCAGGGTCCGCGTGCGGGTCTTGTTCCCGCTGTGGACGATCTGCGTGGCGACCACCGGGGCGTCGTAGCCCTTGCGGGTCACCCGCAGCTCGAACGGGCCGTTCTGGGCGGTCACGTAGGTGCCGAGGTCCAGGTAGACGCCGGGGTCCTCCTTCCAGGAGTCCAGCGTCACCGACGTGGTCGCGGCGATCAGGCTGAGCTTCGGCAGGGACTTGGCGTTGTGGGCCTCCGGCGACGCGGCGACGACGGCGGCCGTGACGGCGGTCGCGGCGGCGGCGGCGATCGCCGCGCGCCCGAGACGAGCCTGGTGGGATCTGGTCATGAATCCTCGTTCTCCCAGTGCCTGACGGGACGGTGGGGAACAGCGGCCCCGGTCGCCCGGAACCGCTGTCTGTCTCCGCCTGTGAGAGGTGAGGGGCACGCCCGGGGTTGTCCGCGGTCACCGGTTGGGCCGATGTTGGCCGAAACCAGGCGCGGAGCGCCGCCGGCTTCGGCCGTGCGGACCCCCGGGGCGCTGTGAGGCCCCGGGGAGGCCGCCGGCTCCGGGAGCACTCAGAGCGCGAGGAACGCGATCACGAGGAGAAGGGCGACGATCAGGCCGACGGTCCCTCCGATGAAGAGCAGGGGCCGGTTCGTCAGCTCGTCGAGGAACCGGGTGGCGGTGCCCGGCGGTTCGCGGCCCTGCGACGGTCCCGCCGTGTCGCCCCTGTGCGCCGTGCCTCCGCCTCCGGCGGCGGGGTGCGCGCGGTTCGCGTGCCCGTCGTCGCCGTAGCCGCTCTCCGGGTACCCGGTTCCGTACCCCGGGGAGGAGTACGGCGCGGGGACGGCCGGCAGGGGAGGGCGGGCGTGGCCCGCCACGGGAACGGGGGGCGCGGGGTCGGGGGTGCCGGACCGCCGGCGGGCGTCGTTCAGCAGCGACTGCCATACGACGGGCGGCAGATCCGGGATCTCGTCGGCAGGGAGGGCGAGGACGTGGTCCAGCCAGCCGCCCGCCAGGGAATCCGGCTCCCGCCCGATGCGCTGGGCCAGCCGCAGGAGTTCGGGCAGGTGCCGCGGGTCGCGTACGCGGGGGGCCACCACCAGGTCGAACAACTCGGAGGCACGGGCCTGGAGATACGCCGGGTCGGCCGGGGTGCCCGCCCAGCGCCGGTCCGGGGTGAGCAGGTACAGGCCGTTGCGCAGGATCTCCGTGCACAGGGCATGGCACTCGGCCTGGTCGAGTTCGTGGACGCGGAGCCGTTCGGTGAGCTCGTCCAGCAGCAGGAACACGGCGTCCATGCCGAGGTCCGGCTGCCGGAGCTCGTGGAGGAGTGCGTCGGCCCCCGGTGAGCCGAGCAACGAGGGGACACCGGCGAGACTGCCGGTGCGCAGAGCCGTGTGCAGCGGCGGGTACGACGGTGTGGACTGCGGCGGGTTCGACGGTGCCGGGCCGGGGCCGGCCGCGGGAGCGGTGCCGTGCGGGGACTCGGAGGGCTGCCGGGGGAGGGGCGGTCCGGTCCGGTCGGAGTCCTGGAGTGCGGGCAGCTCCCTGAGGAGCTCCCCGGCCCGGGGAAGGGGACCGCGGTCGCGTTCGTCCGTCCGGCCGGCGGTGCCGGAGCCGGGGCCCGCGTCCGGCCTGCGGTCGTGGTCCCGGTCGCGTTCGCCCGTCCGGCGGGCGGTGCCGGGTGCCGGTCGGGTGCCGTCGGGGAAGCGGCGCTCGCCTTCCCGGCGTTCCCGGTCGCCGCGGGGGGCCTCGTCCCGGAGGGAGGCGGCCCCGGCCCGGTCGTTCCAGGCGCCTTCGCGTTCGCGTTCGCGCTCCCGGTCCTGGTCCCGGTCGCGCTCGCGTTCCCGATCGAGGCCGCGGTCGGGGTGGCTGTCCCGGTCGGGGGTGCGGTCGCGGTCCGAGACCGGCCCGGTCTGTGACGTTCCGCTGCGGTTCCAGCCGTTTCCGGTGCGGTCGTCCCAGGCGCGGGCCCGCTCCCGGTCGCGGTCCTGGTTCCAGCCGCTGTCCCGGGCCCGCTCCCGGTCGCGGTCCTCGTCCCGGTCGCGGTGGCGCCCGGCGTCCTGCGCCGGGGCCGCGCCCGGGGCTCCGGCCCCGGGCCACCGGTCGTCCCGGCGGGCCGGGTCCGGTGTCCCCGCAGGGCCCGGGTCCCACCCGGCGTCCCGGTCCGGGGCGCGGTCAGCGGCCCGTCGGCGGTCCGCGTCCGTGCGGGTGTCCGTCCCGGGCCGGCCGTCCGCCTCCCGGTGCCGGGACGCGCCGCCCGGCGGAGCGCTGCGTGCCTCCCGGCGCCTGCCGTCGCCGGCGAGGGCGTCGCCGAGGCGCTCGCGGCGCAGGTCCCACGGCAGGGCGGCGCCGTCGGGGAGCAGGCCGGCCAGCAGCGGGGGCGGGTTCTCCGGGCCGTGTGCCAGGAGACGGGCCACCAGCCGGCCGGCCAGCTCGTGGGCCTGTCCGTCGGAGGGCGGCCCGGGCGCGATGCGGGCCAGCGAGCCGGCCGAGCCCTCGCCCGACTCCCAGCGGGGCACGCAGGTGAGCCGCAGGGGATGGCTGTCGACCGTGTCGTAGGTGGCGAAGGTCCACCCGCCGGGCAGCCACTCGCGGAAGAGGAGGAAGAGCCCGTAGTAGAGGAGCGGGGCTCCGCTCGCGTCCGGCCAGCCGGGGGCCGGCTTGCCGTCCGCGAGCAGCGACACCCGTTTGCCGGGGTCGCGCAGCCACTCCGCGGTGACGTGCACGAGCGCCTGCTCGACCTCCGGCAGCCGCTGCCCCATCTCGGGGAGGTGGCGCAGGGCGGTCTCCCGCAGCCGGCCGGAGGTCACGGGGTCCTTCGGGCCCGACGCCCGTTCGGCGGGGCCCTGTTCACCCCAGCCGCCGTGGGCGAGGCTCAGGCACAGGCGGGTCGCGAGGATCTCCGCCCGGCCCGTCAGCACATGGCTCACCGTGCTCGGCCTGCCGCTCGGGTCGGTCGTCGGCCAGCGCTGCATCAGCACGGCCCGGCCGTCCTGTGTGAACGTGCGCACCACGCTGGGCCGCGGTTCGTCCGACCCGGTGACCCACAGGAACGGACCCAGCTCGCGGCCCATCTCCGCGGCCTGCGCGGGCGGGCAGGAGTAGGCGACCGCGGTCATCCCGGTGTCCTGCCGCCCCTGGTTGCCGCCCCAGCGGAAGACCACCTGGTCCACCGCCCCCGCCGCCGGATCCCGGGAATCGCGTTCCCGTCGCACGTCACTCACTCCGCCGTCCCTCCCCGGTTCCGCTTCCCCCCGGCCGCCCGCCGTGCCGGGGCCGCTCCGCGCCCGGGGCCGGCCCGTGCGGCAGCGCCTCCAGCGCGGGGTCCGTGCCCACGGCGAACGCCTCGGCGCCGCCCGGCACGTCGATCAGCCCGTGCATCGCGAGCAGCGAGAGCAGGGGCTCCAGCACCCGGCGGGGCCGGGTGCCCGCCGGATACCGTCCGTGGTCCTCCTGGCCGCCCGTCGCCGAGGCGACGTGCAGGGTGCAGCGGCGGATCGCGTCGAACGGCCGCAGCCACGCCTGGCCGGCGTGGTGGCGCAGCAGCCCGTAGACGTCCCTGCTCTCCTCGCGCAGCCGGTCGGGGTCGAGCCGGCCGGCCGGCGCCTCGCCCAGCCAGCGGTCGACGGGCGGCTGGAACCGCAGCAGGTCCGCCTTCCCGAGCACCATCGCGGCGGCCACGTCCAGGTACGCGCCGTTCTTCGGGAGCCGGTCGAGCACGGTCCCGAAGGCGACGTCGCCGTCCCGGTTCACCTCCACGCCCAGGCGTTCCCGCGCGTGGTCCAGGTGCGGGAGGGGCAGGGCGAGGACGGGGTCGACGACGAAGACCATGGCGTCGACGCCGAGCAGGAAGCGGAGCGCCGCGTCCGTCCGGACGAGGTCCTCGCCGCCGAGGTCGAAGAAGGCGACCGGGCGCACCTGGCCGCGGACGTCGGTGATGAGCAGGGACTCCACGAAGCGGGCGAAGCCGTCCAGGCCGACCGTCGGGGTGTGGTCGAGCACCTTGCCGTTGCGCAGCGGCTGCACCCGCTCCCGCACGAAGCGGGCGTGCTGCCCGGGGTTGACGGACTGCCACTTCAGGCCGAACGGTTCGAGACCGCCGTCCGTGATCTCGGCGATCATCTGCGCGAGCAGATGGCTCTTGCCGGTGGACGACTGGCCGACCATGGCGACGGTCAGCGGCCGGCCGTTCGTCAGGTACGGGACCGGGATGTGGTGTTCGGGGAAGTCCGGATCGGCGGTGCAGCGCTGCACCGCGCCCCGCATGATGTCCGCGAGCCGGGGGGAGCCCGGCTTGTAGCGGGACGGGTCGAGCGGCTGGTACTGCATCCGGTTGTCGGTGACGTACAGCGAGGTCAGGTCGAGCTGGATGTTCTCCAGGCAGTAGGGGCAGAGCACTTCGCCCTGTCCGAGGCCCGCCGTGTACGACGGTTCGGTGGGCGGCGCCTGGCGCTTGAGGTGGAGCGCGTGCGCGAACGCCTCCCCGTGCGGACCCGTCTCGTCGGCCGGGAGCGAGAGCGCGACGTGGCGGGCCGCGCCCGGCGCGAGCAGGTCGAGCAGTTCGGCGGCGGTCGGCCGGTCGGCGGCGAGGGGGGCGAAGGCGTCCCGCAGCGTCTCGGAGAGCACCCGGTGCTGCCCGAGATCGGCCGGCGGCCCGTCCGACGGGCCCGGCCGGCCGGTCACCAGCTGGTAGAGCACCTGGGCGGCGCTCCACACGGCGTCCCGGGGGTCGACGGTGCCGCCCGCCCTGCGCTGCTCGGGCGAGCAGAAGGGCGCCCTGCCCCACGGCTGCCGGGCCCGTCCGGTGCGGGTCATCGCCTCCAGGCCCCACATCTGGAGGGACGTGCCGTCCCACAGGACGGTCGCCGGCGAGATGCCGCGGGGCACCATGCCCTGCCCGTCCAGCAGGCAGAGCGCCAGCATCAGGTCGCGGGCGAGGACCCGCTGGTCGGTCGCGGACATCACATGGGTGCGCGCCGCGGGCAGCCCGCGCGGAGCCGCGTACAGCAGGTACGGCTCGGCGGTGTCCAGTTCGTGGCCGACGACGACCGGGAAGAGCGGCGCGTGGTCCGTGCCGTCCAGCGCCCGGTGCAGGTGGAGCGCGGTGCCCGCCTCCGTGTCCAGCAGACCGCGGACCGCCGGGTGGGCGGCCTCGGCGGCGGTCAGCCGGACCTGGACGCAGCGCTGCTCCTCGTCGTGGAGCATGCCGTTGCGGATCCGCTGCGGCAGCACCGGATCGCGGCGCGACTCGGGGCCGAAGGTGACCGCCGTGGTGCGGCGCCTTCCCGCGGGGTCGGTGAAGGCGAGGGTCGTCCGCTGCGCGCTGTACGGCTGGTCCATCAGGTTCGGGTGCGAGGTACTGGTCACCAGCCGTCGCCGTCCTCTCGTTCGGGCCGCGTTCCGGGATCGGACACGGGCGGGTGCCCGCCCGGGTGCACGGGGCCCCGGACGGGCGTGTTGCGGTGCGGGGGCGCGGTGCCCCGCGCGGCGGTGGTGCGCACCGCCGCCGCGGGCGGGCCGGGTGGTGCCGCGGCCGGCAGGTGTCGGGTACGGGTCACCAGCCCTCGCCGTCCCTTCCCGCGTACAGGTCGGCGTCGCCGGTCTCCGGTTCGGCGCCGTGACGGGGGCGGACGGTGTCCACGACGCCCATGCGCAGCGGGGTGAGCCTGATCAGCCCCGCGTACCGCCCGGTCGCCGTCCACAGCGGTTCCTCGTGCTGGGCGGCGCCGTTCGCCCGCCAGGCCGTCTCGACGTCGGTGCGCACGGCCTCCGGGGCGAACCGCACCCACACGGCGGCGGCCGGGTCCCGGCTGAGCAGGGCGCCCTGTTCGGGGGAGGACAGCTGGACGACGGTGTTGCGTTCGGACTCCGCGCCGACCAGGGACGCGACCCGGTGCGGATCCGTGCCCAGCAGGTTGGCGGAGCCGGCGCGGACCCGGTGGGCGGCGGCGAACCGGGGCGCGGCCAGCACCCCGTTGCGCTGGAGGTGGATCCGGGCGTCGGACAGCAGCTCGCGCACCCGGTCCTCGGTGTTGCGGGCGGCCAGCGCGCCGGCCTGGCCGCGTTCCACCGCTCCCCAGTAGGCGTCCATGGCGTCCATGGCGGCGTCCGTCAGGTCGCCCGCCAGTGTGGCGACCAGGTCGGGGCCGCCCTCCCCGGTCTCCCGGTGGAGCCAGCGCGGGAGCCGGGCGGGGCGGTGGTCCCAGGAGTCGGCGGGTTCCGCCTGGTGGGGGACTGCCGCCTCGGGGGCGCCGGCGGGACGCTCGTCGAGGGCGTAGGCGCGGGCCCACTCGGTGTCGGCGTCGTCGGCGTCCCCGTAGGCGCCGGCCTCCAGCGTGGACGGGGAGCGCAGCCAGTCGTCGGCGGCGGGCTCGGGAGCGGGCGCCGGAGGCTGGGCGGGGGCCGTCGTCGTCCTGGGACGTCCGGGCTCCACGAGTGCCTCCGCGTCCGCGGCGTCGGCGGTGGCCCGCAGCATGCCGGCGACGGAGCGGGCCGCGTCGGCGCAGTACAGGCGCTCCTCGGCCGCCCAGTGCTCGCGCACCAGCCGGGCCAGCAGCCCGTCGAGGCCGGCGAGGGCCTCGCGCAGCGCGACGGTCCCCCGGCCGGCGGCCCAGCTGTCGGCCGTGGCGCGCCACAGGCGCCGCACGGTCTCCACGGTCGTCCCCGCGGCCAGCAGCAGTCCGGCCGTCCCGGCCCACAGGGGGGTGCCGGCCGCGTACGCGGTCACGACGCCGGCCACCGCTCCGAGGGCCGCGGCGACCGGCGGACCCAGCGGCGGACGGGCCGTGCCGCCCGGACGTGAGACGTCCCGCAGCCGGGCCGCCCCGCACAGCGCGGCGGCCACGAAGGCCAGCGGCACGAGGGCGGCCAGGGCGGCCAGGGGGCCCTGCCACAGCGCCCCGAGCGCGCCGGCCGCCCCGGCCGCCACCGAGGCGCCGACCGCCGGGGGCGGCAGCGGCACGCCCTCCGCGGCGGTGCGCCGGGCCACGCGGTCGGCCGAGTGGGCGTCGATCCGCGGCAGCAGGGAGGCCCCGGGCACCGGTTCCACCTGTCCCGCCAGGACCGTGAAGCGCTGGGCCACCGCCCGCAGGGCGAGCCCGCGGTGCAGCAGCTTTCCGGCGAACTCCCGCAGGCCCTCGCCGATCCGGTCCCCCACGCCGTCCGCCGACGGCACGTGGAGGCCGAGGGCGGCGAGCCGGGCGGACGCCTCCGCCGCGGACGGCGGCGCCCCCGAGCCGCCGTCGCTCCGCAGGGCGCCGGCGACCAGCTCGCGGTAGGAGCCGAGCGCGCGGTGCGCCTCCTCCAGGTCCTCCTCCAGCGCGGTGAGCCGGGTGCGCGCCAGCAGGCCGGGGAGCGACCGCAGTGCGGTGACGTCGTCCTCGGCGCGCTCCAGGGCCTGGGCGCAGGCGTGGTACGCCTGGTCGGCGTCGCCGCCGGGCGTGCGGTGGCGCATGTCCCGCCCGCCGCGGCCTTCGACGAGGCCCCGCAGCGGCTCGGGGAGTTCGGCCCCCGACAGGGTGTTCCCCGCGGCCGCCGGTTCGTGGTCCTCGCCCGCGAACCGCGCGAGCGCGTCCCGCCAGGCGCGGTCCCGGACCTCCGGCGGCAGGTCCTGCTCCAGCAGCCGGACCCCGGGCGCGGCGACGGCGTCCGGCAGCCCGGAGACGTCGTCGACCATCCGCAGGAAGACGTCCGGGACGGACAGCACGTCGACCAGGACGGCGAGCGCGTCCGGGTCGTCGGGCGGCAGCTGCTCCAGGGCGGTACGGGCCGACCGCAGATCGCCCGCCCACAGCAGCGCGATGCCGGAGGCGCGCAGCACGGCGGGCCGCACCAGCCGCCGGTCCGGCAGGAACGCCTCGCCCTCCCGGGCGTAGGAACCGGGAGCGCTGCCCACCAGCAGGACCAGGATCCTGATCTTGCCGAGGGCCCGGTAGGTGGTCAGCAGCTCGTACTGCCGCTGGTGGTCGGTGAGCCCGGCGGGGGTGTCGACCACCAGGAACAGCGGGTGGTCCGGTTCCGGCAGACCGGCGCTGCCGAGCCGGCGGGCGACCTTGGTGCGCAGCACCTCGGGGGAGTCGATCTCCGCCGCTCCGCTGCGCAGGTCGAGGTGGACGACCGCGATCGTGTCATCGGGCGGGATCATTCGGAGTCACCGTCCCAGGGGGCGCGCGGGTCGCGGGCGCGGCCGCGGCCGCCGTCGTCGTCGCCGGCATGGGAGTCGTCGGCGCGGGAGTCGGCGCCCCCGGCGGTCCAGGAGCCCCAGGTGTCGTCGTCCGCGCGGCGCCTGCTCCCGGTGCCGTCGCTGTCGCCGCCACCGTCACCGTCTCCGTCCGCGGCGGTCCGGCCCCCGTTCCCGGTGCCCCAGTCGTCCCCGGTCCGGTCCCCGGATCCGTCCTCGTATCCGTCACGGTCACGGTCACGGGTGCCCCGGCGGTCACCGTCCCGGTCCCGGGCGGCCCAGCCGTCCCTGTCCCCGTCCCCGTCCTGGTCACGGGTGCCCCAGCGGTCCCCGTCCCGGGCGTCGCGGGCGCCGTCGTCGCGGGCGGAGCCGGGGGCGCGGTCGCCGTCGCCGGCGCGTGGGTCCCGCGCGTCGCCGCGCCGGCCCCCGTCACGGTCACGGTCCCGGTGGCGGGTGCCCCAGCCGTCCCCGTCCCCATCCCGGTCACGGTCACGGTCACGGGCGTCCCAGCGGTCACCGCCCCTGTCACCGTCACCGTCCCCATCCCGGTCCCGGTCACGGGCGCCCCAGCGGTCACCGTCCCGGGTGTCGCGGGTGGTGCGGTCGTCGGCGCGGACGCCGTGACCGTCCCGGGCGGAGCCGTCGTCCTCGTCCCGGGTGTCGCGGGTCCCGTCGTCGCGGGTGGTGCGGCCGCCGCCCGTCCCCCACGCGTCGCGGTCGCCGCCGGCCGCCCCGGCGCGGTCGGCCGTGGCGGTGCGGGCACGGCGGACGCGGCGGCCGTCGCGGCCCTCGTGGTCGTCCCTGTCGTCAGGTGCGACGCGGCCGGGCCCGTCACCGGCGCCGTAGCCGTGGTCGTCGCCCGCCGCGGTGTGCCGGTCGCCGTCACGGGCGCCCGCGCCCGTTCCGGCGGAGGCGCGCGGCGCGGTGCCCCAGTCGTCGTCCTCGTCCGCGCGCCGGCGCCCCGGCACCGTCGGCCCGGTGCTCCGGCGCGACGGCGCCGGGGAGCCGCCGCGTACGTGGTCCAGCAGCGTGCGCAGCGTCGGCTGGAGTGCCCGCTGGTCGCCGAACTCGGTGTCCAGCGCGGCGGGCAGCGTCACCGCCCAGAACTCCCGGAGCGGGCGCACCCACCCCTCGACGCGCTCGCCGCCGCGTTCCCTGCGGTCGTCCAGCAGCTCCAGCTGGCGCGGCGCGATCTTCTCGACCAACTCGACGAAGAGCGGGTGGGGTTCGCTGCCGTTGCGGGCGAGCCCGGTCGGCTGTGCGCCCATCAGCTCGCGGCAGTAGTCCTCCACGGTCCGCTCGTCGTCGAGGACGGTCCAGCGTTCGTAGCTGCGCAGCAGCTCCGCCCAGCTGGACACGCCGCCCGGATAGTCGCCGAGCCGCAGCCGGACGCCGGGGACCTGGGCGCCCTGCTCGGGGAAGAGCCGCAGCCGGACCCGGACGGGCGAGGAGGTCTCCCCGTCCAGCACGTCCACCTGGCCGTTCCACATGCAGCACAGCAGCCGGTGGAGGATGACGCGCCGGTCCTCCTCGCTGCTGACCATCCAGCTGTCGCGGAAGCCGAGCCGCTGCCGCCAGCGCAGCACGTCCTGCGCCTGCTCGGAGTCCTTGGCCCGGGCCCACTGCCGCAGCACCTTGCGGGCCTCGGGCACCTGGGTGAGGCTCATCTCGCTGCGGAAGAGGACCACGGTGACGCTGTCGCTCTCCACGCCCCGGTACTCCACCGAGTTCTTGGCGTCCGACGGCAGTTGCAGCGCCTTGCCCAGGTACTCCTGCACCTCGTCCACGGCCTGCACGCGCGGATAGGTGACCAGCACGCGCAGCGGACCGGTCCCCTCCGGGGTGAAGCCCACGGGCAGCAGGCCGGTCAGCTTCCGCCCGAAGAGTTCGAGGGCCTCCTTGCTGACGTGCTCCGCCGCGTCGCCGTCGCCCGCGGCCGCGGCCAGCAGGGTGCTCATGGCGGGCAGCAGGGGCCGCTCCTCCAGGTGCTCGCCGCTCTCCGCGAACAGCCGGGTGATCCGCCCTTCGAGCTGGGCCTTGACCGTGGCGACCGCCCCGTCGGGGTTGCGCCTGCTGAGGGTGTGCACCGCGCGCCAGGTGTCGCCGTCGATCATGCGGAGCAGCAGCGCGTCCTCGGCCTCCGTCTCGCGCAGGCCCTCCCGGCGCACCAGCCGGGTCACGACGTCCTCGTAGAAGTGGTTGAGGGTGCGCTGCGGCGGCAGCAGGTACGAGATGCCCGTGCGGTCCTCGTACAGTTCGAGCCCCTTCTGCGCGGAGACCTTGCGCTCCCGTTCGGCGTGCTTGACGAAGGAGTTGACCAGGCGGCCGAGGTCGGCGCCCGCGGTGTCGGCCTGCGTCTGCCAGCGCTGCTGCTGCTCCCGCCAGGCCTCGTGCCACACGGAGTGGCAGCGCCAGCGGTACCAGGTGTCCTGCTCGTGCAGTGCGGCGCGCACGTCGTCGTCGCCCCAGCGGGCCGGCGACATCCCGGCCAGCCGGCCCTTGATCCGGGGGACCTTGGGCGGCTGGTCGGTGACGCCCGGCGGGCGCTGGGGCGCCCGGGCGCGGCTGTTCAGCATGCCGAGGAAGCCCGCCCGCGCGATGGCCTCCTCGCTGTCCGGCACACCCTTGACCAGGCGTTCGGCGACGAACGGGTCCACGCTCTGGAGCAGCTTGTCGATGGCGGGCCGGGGGGCGAACCGGTCGGCCATGGAGGCGGCCTCGCGGACGGCGATGGTCTGGAGGTCGGCGAGGAGGCGCTGCATGTCCGTGACGCGTTCGCCGAGGGCGACCTCGATCGCCCGGCCGCCGCGGGGCAGCGGGTCGGGGTCGGGGACGTCGAGCTGCTTGCGTTCCCAGAGCTCTTCCAGGTTGGCGTCGGCGAACAGCCGCCGGATCATGGGCACCGCGTCGTCCCGCAGCACGGCCCGCGGCCGCTCCAGCAGGTCCGTGACGGCCCGGCGCAGCAGCCGGCCGGCGACCAGGTCCGCGAGCTGGTCCATCGGCGCGGTCATGGAGGCCACCAGGCTGGTGGAGACGCCCTGGCGCCCGATGCCGGTGGGGGAGACGGCGCTGCGGTGCACCCCCCGGTTGATGAAGCTGGCGGCGAAGGTCTGGTAGTCGTCGTCGGCGGCCATCGTCCGCCCCCGTGAGCGGCCGTCGCCGAGCTCGGTGCCGATCAGCGACATCACCAGCGACACGATGGAGCGCCGCAGGTCGTCCTGGCGGATGCCGGCGGTGGGGCTGAACAGGAAGGCCGTCGGCAGGATGCCGGTGCGCAGCCGGATCGGGGTGGTGCCCGGGTAGCGGATGCCGAGTCCGCCGTCGTGCTCCAGGTCGCCGATCTCGGCGCCCTCGGTCGGCGCGTTCTGCCCGTCCACCAGGCGGAAGAGGTCGACCAGCGCGCGGGCGGCGTTGAGGTCCGCCTCCCGTCCGCCGCCGGCCGACGAGGCGAACGACGAGGGCATGACCACGAGCGGGTAGATCTTCACGCCGTTGAAGCGGCGCATCTGGAACGCGTGGTTGATGAGGTGGAGGTAGTCCAGGAAGATGCCGGCCCCGGTGCCGCCCGCGACCGAGAAGGCCACGAACACGTCGCAGCCGCTGACCTTCCCGCCGCCGAACTCGCTCAGTTCGCCCGCCGACCTGGCGATGGCGTCGATCGCCTGGAGCAGCGGCTCCAGCACGGGGGCGAGGGAGTGCCGCAGGGTGGCGAAGAGGGCCGCCCGGCCGACCGTGGGGAGCTGGCCCGCGCCGTTGTGCAGCGGCGTGACCTTCGGTTCGTCGATGCGCGGCGGCAGCCAGTCGGCGACCTCGTCGCGCAGGCTCGCCCGGAGCATCTTGGTGACCTCGGGCGAACTGTCGAAGTTCGGCAGCAGGTTGTGGGTGGCCCGCGAGGTGCGGGAGTAGGCGGCGCGCAGCGAGGGGTCGACGTTGAACTGCGGCAGCCGCTGCAGGTCGGACTCGCTGTAGTCGGCGTAGACGAACTGGAGGCACTCGGGCAGCTGGTAGGGCGCGTGGCCGCTCAGGTGGCCGAGGGCGGTGCCGTCGGGGCCGCAGAGCTCGGCGCGCAGTTTCCGTTCGAGTTCGGCGCCGACCAGTCCTCCGGTGCCGCCCAGGCCGACGAAGAGCATCGGCTGGAAGATCTTCATGGGTTTCCTCCCCGCTGGCGGCCGTGTCGGAGGCCGGTCCCGTCCTTGATGCGTCCTTGGGTGTCCGCGGCCCGCGCCGGCGCGTGACGCGCCGGCACGGGTCCCGGTGCCGGCGCGGATGCGGCCGGCGCTGCTGTCACGACGCGCGGCCTCACAGGTACGCGTCGTACGAGCCGCCGCTCCCGGCCGCCCCGCTGTCGGGGTTCGGGGACGCGGTGGTGGTGCGGCCGCCGGTGCGTGCGCCCGGTACGGGGCCGGCGAGGGTGAGGCTCAGGTTGTCGGCCAGCTGGATCTGCCCCTGTTCCGTCAGCCGGGTGCGGCCCCCGCCGCGTCTGCGCAGCACCGCGCCGCCCTCGGGGCTGCGCTGCACCGCGTACGGGCCGTTGCTGCGCCGCTCGATGCGCGGATTGCGGTGCGGCTCGACGACGGCGAACTCGTACCACTGCTTGTGGCCGTGGCCGGCCCGGTGCTCGGCGACCACGTCGCCGGACTCGGAGACCAGTCGCAGCACCAGGCCCGCCGGGTCCCGGCGCCTGCGGCGCTGGCCCAGCAGGAGGACGACCGCCACGGCCGCGGCGGCCGCCAGCGCGGCCCCGGTCAGGAAGCCCCACCAGTACTTCTCCCAGAGGCCCGGTTCGGGTGTCACCCGTACCGAGACCGGGGAGCTGACCAGCGTCAGGTCGCCGTCCTCGCTCCCGGTGTCCACGACGGTCACGGTGCCGCCGACGAGCAGCCCGTCGCCGCCGAGGCGGTCGCCGAACACGCCGGCGGCCCCGACCTGCACGGTCACCTTCCGGGTGCCGGACTCGCCCGGCGCCACGACGATCTCGCCGGGGGAGAGGGTCAGCTGCCCGGCCCGGACGTCGGCGAGCGACAGCCGCAGGGTGTGCGGCCGGTCGTCGGTGTTGCTGACGGCGAGGCTGCCGGTGACCCGCGCGCCCGGGTGGACGTCGGCGTCGTCGAGGGTGAGCGCCGCGGTGACGGGCAGCTGGGGCGGTGCGACCCGGCCGGGCTCGCTGCGGGTGTCGGCGCTCAGCCCGGACGCGGTGAGCGTGCCGGTGACCTCCAGGGCCCCGGCCGCGTCCCCGGGGATCTGCACGGTGCCCGTGAACGCGCCGTCGCCCGCGTCCGGGTCGGGCCCCTTGCCGTCGTCGGCGAGCGTCAGGGGCACGGGCGCGAAGCCGTCCCCGGTCAGGCTGCTGGTGACCCTGAGCCCGGCGTAGTCCCGCGGGTCCTTGACCGCGTAGTTGTCCCGGGTCTGGAGGCGCATCGTCACGGTGGCCTTCTGGCCGGCCTGCGGCGACGGCGGGTCCATGGTGATGGCCCCGCGCAGCTCGCCCTGCCAGAGCACGCTGACGCCGACGGGCAGCGAGCGGTGGCCCTCGGGCGCCTCGGCCTTGATCTTCCAGACGCCGGGCAGCGGATCGGTGATCCGCAGTGCCTCCACCGTGTCGTCCGCTCCGGCCAGTTCGAAGACCGACCCCCGGGCCCTGCCCGTGGTGGGGACCTCGTTGCCGGCGGGGTCGGTGTACGTGATGTCGACCTCGGCGTCGCCCTTGTCGACCACGATGCTGCCGACGGTCGCGAGCGGGGAGATCGCGATCTCCAGGGTGGCCGGGGGGCGTTCGCCCTCCGGGCCCGGCTGGTAGCGCAGGCAGTGGGCTGCGGCGAAGACCTTCTCCAGCTTCGGGCCGAGGTCCTTCGCGCCTTCGACCACGTCGGCGGCCGGGCGGGCGGAGGGGAGGTCGACGCAGCCCTTCTGGTAGCCGCCCGCGGCGATCGCGTCGAGCTGCGCCCTGTCGGGCTTGGGACCGAAGCCGAGCGGCCAGATCTGCACGTTGTTCGCGGCGGCGTTCTCCAGTTCGGCCGCCAGCTGCCGTTCGCCCTCCTTCGCGCGGTGGCTGGGGTCGCCGTACTTGGGGCTGCCGGAAACGTCCATCACGCCGTCGGTGAGGAGGAAGAGGACCCGGGGCACGGAGGGGTCGGTGCCGGTGCTGAGCTCGTGCACGCCCTGCCGGATCGCGCTGGGGAAGTCGGTGCCGGTGCCCTCCTTCTCCGTGCGCTTGCGCAGTTTGCCGACGCAGTCGCCGATCGTCCGGCGCCCGGCGGCGTCCAGCGTGGTGCGCGGGCACACCGGGTCCACCGCGCTCTGCCCCTGGGCCTCGGCCGCGGCGAAGCCGAAGACGGTGACCCGGGACGCGGCCGAGACGTCGCCCAGCGCGATCCGCTTGGCGGCGGCCTTCTCCGCCGCCATGTCCTCGTCCGCGAGGCTGGCCGACTCGTCGACGGCCACCGCGTAGTTGACCGCGGTGAAGGCGGGCTTCTCGGCGGCGGGCGACGCCTGCCGGCCGGCGTACGCGGCCGGCGAGGCCAGCACCGCGGCGGCGGCGAGCACGGCGACCGCGCCGCGGCGCGTCCAGGTGCGGCGGGCCCCGGGGGCCTTCGTTCGGACCGGGCCGGTCTCGCGGAGTCCGGACGGTCGTACCGGGCCGGTCTCGCGGAGTCCGGACCGTTCCCGGCGGAAGACCCGCGCCGGGCGCCGTGATCCCCTGACTGTTCCCACAGGGTTCCCCTCATGTCGTCTCTGGTGCCCGTGCGGGGCGTGCGCGCGGCTCACGCGTACGGCCCGAGGGCGGTCCGGCTCCCGCGTGCGGTGCGGCGGTCCCGCTCCCGCGTGCGGCCGGGGCGGTTCCGTTCGGCGGTCAGCGCGCCAGGCTCCAGCCCAGGGCCAGGGCCGCGGCCGGTGCGAGGGTGCCGACACCCCAGCGGATGGCCCGGTACTTGGCGGACAGGATCGAGCTGACGTCGACGGCCTGGACGAGCAGCCATCCGGCCGGGTCGCGCCCGGCCTCGGTGACCGCGGCGGCCAGCCGGGCGGCGTCGCGCCGTTCCAGCAGGTCCCCGAAGTACGTGACCCCGTCGCCGTCCCGGAGCGTGCCGGTGCGGGGCATCAGCGCCCGCACCAGGGCGGTCACCGCGACCGTCCACAGCCCGCCCGCGACGACCAGGGCGAGGTCGCCGGGCCACCGCCAGTCGGGGGCCCCGTGCCGTCCGATCAGGAAGGCGGGCAGGGCGAGTGCCCCGGAGAGCAGCACGGCCGCCTTGGAGTCGGCCCGGCCCAGGTCCTCCCGGACGGTGTTGAGCAGGCGTTCGGCGATCCGTTCTCCGGCCCGGTCGTGCGCGTTCCGACCCCCGTCCGGCACGCGCACGACCGGATCCGCGGCGGTGCGGACCCCCGTGGCCCCACCACCCGGCGCGGCGCCCCCCGGCGCCGCGTCGTCCGTGACTCCCCCGTCGGCCGTCATCAGTCCTCCTCTGCCCACGGCCAGCCGTCGTCCTCGTTGCTGGGACGACGCCGACGCGGCGGTTCCGGTTCCGAATTCCCTTGATCTGCAAGGGAGTTCGAGTACCGCTCGGAAGTTCGACCGTCCCGTGCGCCCCGTGCGTCCCGCGCGTCGTGTGCGTCCCGTGCGTCCCGTCCGTTCCGGCGGTCGTCCCGGTCGTCCCGGTCCCGCCGGTCCCGCCGGTCGCCCCGGGAGGGCGGCTCGTCCGCCACCCACCCCGGGGTGTACGACTCCGGCGCGTGCCCCTGCGGGCCGGCCGTGAGCTCCGGCGCCCGCCGCCGGGCGGGCAGGTGGCCGATGGGCCCCCGGACCTGCCCGCGCCCCTGGTCGAGCAGGTCCAGTGCCTGCCGTTCCACGTCGCTGGACTGGATCTGGCCGCCGGCCACGAGGTCGAAGAGCCGGTCGACCCGCTCCTTCTCGTCCTGGCGGCCCTCCTGGCGGATCTTCTCCAGGAACTCCTTCGCCGCCTCGGGCTCCTTGGCCAGCATGTAGCTGAGCTGCTCCAGCCGGCCGCCCCGGAGCATCGTGCGGAACGCGGTCTGGTGGACCTCGGTCAGCGCCGCCGAGGCGTGCGCGTCCCGGATCTCCTCCGAGTGGCTGATCGTCCGGTCGTCCACCCGCAGCCGCACGTACAGGCGTACGCGCAGCCCGAGTTCGGAGCCCAGGTCGTCCCACCGTCCGCCCGCGCACTGGCCGGTGATCGCCCGGTCGGCGCGCTCCGCGTCGGACACCCGGTACTGGGAGGAGACCTCGCGCAGGCGCTCCAGCACCGGCGCGGTGAGGCGGGCGGCGACGTCCGTGACCACTTCGGTGGCGGCCAGGAACGGGTTCTCCACCGACCAGTGGATGTCCACCTCCGCCTTGAAGAAGGAGGTGCCGCCGGCGGCGGGCAGCTCCATCTGGAGCTGCGACTGGAAGGTGCCGAGCGCGATCTCGCACACGGTGTGCGGCCGGGCCAGCGCCCGCCGGTTGTGGTGCTCCACGCCGGAGACGGTGGCCACGCTGTGCCCGCCGTTCCGGTAGAACAGCACGGACGCCTTCCGCGCACCCGAGTGCCGGAACGGACCGGTCGGCGTGTACTCGCCGAGGAACGGACCCGCCGGCTCGTCCGCCCGGCCGCCGTCCGCGGCCGGGTCGTGGCCTTCAGCCATCTCTCTCCTCCTCGCCCCTCCGGTCCGGCGGCGCGTCGGCGAGCCACCACAGGTCGCGCGCCTGCGCGTCGGGGAGCGGATCGTCCTGATCCCTCATCATTCGGCGCAGCAGCCAGTCCAGCTGCCGCAGGTCGTGCTCCTCGTCGAACATCGCGGGCAGCAGCGCCGCGAGCCCGGACCGCGTCCACTCGGCGCCGTCGCGGCGGACCGCGGTGCGCAGCAGCGACTCCAGCGCGTCGAGCGCCACCTCCTTGGACCGGGCGGTGTTGAGCGCGGTCCACAGCAGATCGGCCATCGGCCGCACCAGCCCCGGGCGCACGGCGGCCAGCGCGAGCGGCAGCGGCCAGTCGCCCCGGTCCCCCACTGGCGACCCGTCCTCGTCGTCGAGCACCTCGTCGACCCGGGTGACCGCGAGGCGCACGGTCGTGACCAGCCCCAGGTCCTGATACTCCGGGCGCTTGTGGTGCGTCCAGGCGTCCAGCCGCCGCAGCACGGCCTGCGCCGCCGGGCCCGCCAGCAGCCGCACGGCGTTGAACGAGGCCACGGCGAGCTGGTCCCCGTCGTCCCGGGTCCCGATCCGGGCCAGGGCGTCCAGGGTGTCGCCGGCGCTCGCCGCGGCGTTCCCGTAGCCGAGGGCCATCGCGGCGGTCCAGCGCAGCGCCTTCGTGCCGTACCTGCTCCAGTCGTCGACCGTGCGGCGCACCGCCCGGCGGTGGGAGGCGTGCCCGGCGGCCTGGTCCAGGATCGTGGCCGCGAAGACCCTGCGCCGCGGCGAGGACGCCTCGGCCAGCGGCCGGATCAGCTCGGCCCAGCCGTACTCGAAGTCGCGTACGCACAGCTCGCCGGCGGCCACCGCGGCACGCATCCACACCTGGGGACGGGGGTCGTCGGCCAGTAGCCGCAGCCAGCGCACGACGGGGGCGCGGACCGGGAAGTGGCGGTCCCAGATCTCCGACAGCACCGCGGCGGGCAGCGCCGAACCCCGGTACCAGATCAGCCGGGCGTCCACCTCGGAGCCCGCCACCTCGACCCGTCCGGGCTTCGCCTCCGCCCGCGACAGGGCGAGATCGGTCTCCGGGTCGTCGCAGAACAGCGGGCGCGCGGGCGTGGTGTCGGGATCGCTCTGCACGGAGAGCTCCCAGGTCAGCAGGTGCGCGGCGGACGCCACGGCACTGTGCGACGCCCCGCCCAGCACGGCGAGCGCGATCCGGAAGGCGACCGGGTGGAACAGGGAGGCGGCAGCGGGCCGCCCCGCCCGGTCGCCGTCGGCCGCCGCCGGCGCGGCGAGGATCCGGTCCACCCCGGCGAACCACTCCCGCGCCTGGGCGGCGGCGATGCTCCGGCAGCCCGTCAGCAGCTCCTGGTACGAGAGTTCGCCCAGCAGGTGCCCCGCCAGCAGCGAGGCCACCACCTCGGCCTCGGCGGGCCGCAGGTCCTTCAGCCCGACGGCCTCCTTCACCGCCGGCCGCGCCGCCAGCTCCGCGGCCCTGGCCGCCAGGTCGCCCGGTCCGTCGTCGTCCGGGGCGCCCCGGGGCTCCCGGTCCAGCAGGAGCTCGTCCAGCCGGGCGGCCAGCAGCGCGTCCGTGGGCACCGGCGGGCAGCGCATCCCGTAGCGGCCGGTGACCAGCGCGTCGGTCGCCGCCCCGAGGGGGACCACGACCACCGCGTACGCCCCGGCCCGGTCCAGCGCGGCCGCCAGGGCGTCCAGGTCCATCTCCTCGGGCGGCAGTTCGCCGGGCGCCGCGAGCGGGAGCTCCAGCAGATGGCCGCCGCCGCGCGCCTCGCCGCGTGCCCCATCGCGTGCCCCGTCGCCGTCGCTGTTGCCGTCGCCGTTGCCGGCCTGCGCGGGCAGCGATTCGGTGAGCAGCCGTACGTCCGGGCCCACCCGGCTCACCCGGGCGGCGCCCGAGTCGCCCGGCGCCCCGGCGGCGGTCAGCTCGTCGAGCAGGGCGAGCGCGGTGCTGGTGCGCCCGGTGCCGGGAGCGGCGCCGAGCACCAGCAGCCGCCGGGCGCCGAGTGCCGCGCGCAGCGCCTGGTAGCCGTCGGGCTCCACATGGGCGCGGCGCAGCCGGCGCAGCTCCTCCTCCGGGACCGGACCGCTGCGCACGGCGCGCCCCGGACGGAGCCCCTCCAGCCGCAGATGGACGTCGCCGATGTGCGCGCTGCTGATCGTCGACTGGTCGAAGTTGATCAGGTCCCGGCCGGTGTCGAAGATCGTCCGGGTGGAGCGGCGGGCCCGTGAGGCGGCCGCGAGGTCGGTGGGGCCGTCGTCGCCCTGCTCGTCGGCGAGCGGGTCGCGGGTGTGCTCCCGGAAGCGCCCGGCGGCGCGCTCGCGCTCCCGCTCGCGTTCGGCGGCCTCGTCGTCGGCGCCGGGAGCGTCCCCGGCGTCCGGATCGCGGTCGCGGTCGGGGGCGCGGTCCTTGTCGCGGTTCCGGTCGCGGTCGGTCGACTCGGGCGGCCCCGGCTTCTCGCGCTCGCCTCCGGGGGGCGGCTGCTCGTCCGTCATCCGGCTCACCCCTTCCGGCGGTCCGCGTCGCCGGTGACGCGCCCGATGTGGACGGGGGCCCGGT
This sequence comes from Streptomyces genisteinicus, assembly GCF_014489615.1. GTDB lineage: Bacteria > Actinomycetota > Actinomycetes > Streptomycetales > Streptomycetaceae > Streptomyces > Streptomyces genisteinicus. Next base: position 3,439,990 of record NZ_CP060825.1, on the reverse strand, counting down.
AGACGTTGCCGCTGTGCCGGGACATGTCGCCGTGGACGGTGTACTGGTCGCCGCCACGCTCCTCGCGGGGGCCGCCGGCTTCCGGGGCGCCGGCCTCGCGGCGGTCGTCGCCGGTGCCGCCGGCGCCGCTGCGTTCCTGGTCGCCGTCGCCGCCCCGGCCCTCGCCGGGGTCGCCGGCCTCCGGCGCGGGAGCGCGGCCGCCGCCCGCGGGCCCTGCGTCGTCCGCGACCTCGCCGCCCGGCCCTGCGCCGTCCGCGGCCTCGCCCGGCCGCCCGTCGTCCGGGCTTCCGCCCGGCTCCGGTATCGCCGGGGCGGGGCGTCCGGGCAGGTGGAACCAGCCGGTCACCTCGCCCTCCTTGAGACCCAGACGGGCGGGGGACCAGCGGTCGGGGTGGATGAACTTGCCGCCCGGGACGACGAGATCCGTGTAGAGGGAGTCGGAGACCACCAGCACCAGATCGGCCGCCTCCGCGTCCAGGAGGTCCCGCGCCACCGGTGAGTCGGCCAGCCTGCAGGCCAGGTCGACGGCGCGCCCGCTGATCCCCCGGGGATCGTGGCGTACGGGCCCGACGTGCATGCCCACCCGCAGTCCGAGCGGCACCCGCAGCGAGCGGTTCTCGTCGCGCAGCGCCTCGTGGACCTCGACCGTCCACAGGCCGAGCAGCCGGGTGACCGGCACCCGCCCGGTCACCGCCACCAGGGCGCCGTCCCCGCGGTCCTCCATGTGGAGGGCGTCGCGGGCCACCCGCGCGTGCGTGAACGCGCCCTCCAGGATGCGGTAGACGCGGGCGCGCATCCGCGGCTTGTCGACGTCGTCGTAGCCGCCGGAACGCCGCGCGTCGACGCTGATGACCAACTCGTAGTGCGCTTCGGCGACTTCCCTCGCGTCGTCGTCCACGGTGCTCCCCCAGTCCCTCTCCTCGTGTCCCTCCAGCTTCCGGTCCGTGACCGGGGCCGTCTGTAGCCGTTTACACACGGCGGGCGGGCGTTCTACTCGCGTTGTGCGCCGGGGCTGCCGGCCTCCGCGTGGCCGTGCGCGAGCAGGGCGAGCAGGTCGGGGTCGAGGATCTCCACCATCCGGTTGCCGGTGCGCACGACGTGCTGGGACCGCAGCAGCCGCAGCGCCTTGGCGACGGCCTCGCGGGTGGCGCCGACCGTCGCGGCGAGTTCGTCCTGGGCGAGATGGACCAGGGCGCCCGAGCGGGCGGGCCCGGGGGCGGCGGGGGTGTAGGGGCCCGACGGTTCGGCCCGGGAGAGTTCGTCGAGCCTGCTGGCCAGGCGCTGGAGGACGGTCAGCGAGGCGAGCGCGGACCGCTCCTGGTCGGCGCTGCGCAGGCGGAAGGCGAGCTGCCGCATCACCAGGGAGCCGACCCGCGGGTGCGTGGCGAGATGCCGGCGGAACGCGTCCCCGCCGATGACCTGGGCTTCCGTGGGGCCCAGGGCCCGTACCGTGGCGCTGCGGGGCCGGCTGTCCAGCGCGGCCATCTCGCCGAGCAGTTCACCGGGGCCCCGCAGCCCCAGTATCAGGCGGGTGTTCCCGCGGTCCGTCGACACCGACACGGTCACCCACCCCCGAAGAACGATCACCACGTGGCTGGAGCGGTCCCCCTCCGTCAAGAGGTGGTCGTCGGCCGCGAACCGCCTCCGGCTGCCGAGCGCCATGACGCCCTCGCACTCCTGCGCCGTGAGCGCGCGCGCGAACGGCACGTCATCGCCGAGCAGCCCCATTGGCCACTCCCCCCACGGCTGTCCGGAAGGCTGGTTTTGATTGGCCTCGATCGTCGCAGGGTGATCCTTTGGTGTGGTCCAGATCACGCCAGGTTGCCTCTACGCCCGGGTAGAGGACGTCCTGCCAGGTGGGCGGAGGACGCCCGTGAGGGGCGCGTCGCATACTCCCCACCCGTACCACGCACCGCAGTTCGCGCCAGGGCCCGGCCTGCCTCGCCTTCGCCGCACGGCCCGCCAGGTCAGAGTGGGTGACGGCGGCCCCGGGGGGCCGGCGGCCGCAGGGTGCGCACCGGAAACGGAGTTGGCGAGAACTCGGGTTTTCGGACGAAGCGCTTCATAGAGCCCTTGCGTGCGCCCCCTGCGCTCCGCATGATGCCTCCCGGTCCCGAACGGGTGATCACCGGCGCGGCAGCGTGATCACGCGTCTCAAGATCATCAAGGATGCGCGCATGCCCCTTCCTTCCTCCCTGCCCCGTCGCGTCCTCGTTCCGCTCGCGGCCGCCGCCGCTCTGTTCGGCACCGCGGCCGCGGCCGCCGCCGACGCCGCCGAGGCGTGCGGCTCGGTCATCACCGCCCCTCTCGCGCCGCCCGCCGCGGCCGACGAGCCCTGCCCCAGCGCCGACCCGGTGGTGTGCCGCATCCGGGTGCTGCCGATGGACGAGAAGGTCGAGGCCCAGCGCACCCGGATGCGCTACCACGCCCTGCTGGAGGAGATGCGCCGGACGGAGGCGGACATGCGCGACGCCGGCGCCACCGAGGAGGAGATCGCCCGCGAGCTCGTCGACATGCGCAACCAGGCCAAGGAGATCACCCGCGCGGGCATGACGCCCGAGGAGGTGCGCCTCCTGGAGGAGCGCAACACCGCCAAGTACGGCAACCCCCTCGGGCCCACCGCGGAACAGCTCTTCGCCAAGTACGGCTCCTGGGAGCAGGTCACCGACGCCTCCATGCGCACCAGTTACGCCGTGGACCGCGAACTCTCCCTCGCCTACCGCCCCTGTCCGGTGCGCTGACCGGGAGCAGTCCCGACGGCGCGTCAGAACAACGCACGGGCAGTGGTGTTGAGGTCGAGGCGCCCGCCCAGTCGTCGTACAACCATTCGATGGCTGCGCGAGTCAGCCTGGGCATGAAACACCTCCGCACCCACCGCCGCGCCCGCCGGGCGCTGGTTCCCGTACTCGCCGCCTCGGCCCTGCTGACGCTGGGGGCCACCGCCCCCGCGTCCGCCGAGAGCGACCAGCTCTGGGTCTACTCCGACCCGTACGAGCTGGTCCTGCCCGGCGCCTACGAGGACGGAACCGCCCCCGAGCGGACCGTCGCCCTCAAGGTCTCCCACGACAACATCTCGAACCCGGTCGGTGCGGGACGCATCAGCGTGGACGCCGCCGATCTGGCCGCGTTCGCCACCGTCCGGTGGCCCGCCAACTGCGCCGTCCAGGACGCCGCCACGGCCGTCTGCGACGTCCCCCCGCTCACCGGCACCGACGTGGTCACCGCCGCCGGGCTCACGCTCTCCGCCCTGCCCGGCGCCCCGGCCGACGCGGCCGGCACCCTGCGCTACACCGCCGTCCACGGCGACATGACGTCCCACCCGGGCGAGACCCGGGTGACCGTGGGGAACGGCCCCGACCTGGCCCTCACCCAGTCCCCGCGGCAGGACGGCGTCGTGCCCGGCAGCACGCTCACCGTCCCCGCCACCCTCACCAACAACGGCAACCGCACCGCGGACGGCGTCCTGCTCAAGCTGTTCGCCTCCCGCGGCCTCGCCTTCACCCAGCGGCCCGCGAACTGCGAGTACGCCGCCACCGAGGTCGGCACCGAGGCGCTGTGCGTCCTCGACCGGGCGGTGGCCCCCGGGGACGCGTACGCCCTGGTGAACCCGGTGAAGGCCGGCCGGAACGCCCTCTTCGACCGCTACGACTACTCCGTCGAGCCCTGGTCCGCCGAAGCCCTCGACGCCGCCCGGGCCGGGCGCACCTGGACCCCGGGCACCGGGGCCGAGCTGATCCTCCGGCCCGCCGCGGCCGCCCGCACGGCCCTCGTGCCCGACCTCGACCCGCAGGACAACCACCGTTCGGTGATCGTCCACGCCGCGAACACGGCAGACCTCCGGCTGATCGGCGCCCGGGTCACGGGCACGGTCGGCGACACCGTCCAGGCGGGCGTCACGGTCCGCAACCGCGGCCCGGCCTGGATCGCCTCGCTCGGCGCGGGCGAGCCCGCCGCCACCGTCGACGTCCGGATCCCCGCCAACGCGACCGTCACCGCCCGGCCCGACGCCTGCTACGCCCTCACCGCCGACGGCGAATGGCGCGAGGAGCAGCTCGGCGCGCCCCGCTACCGCTGCACCACCCCGGTGTTCCTGAACGAGCGCGCGGACCACGCCTTCACCTTCGGCCTGAGGATCGACGCCCAGGGCACCGCCCGGGCCGTGAGCGGCATCGACAACGACCAGTTCGAGCCGCCCGTCCGCTCCTTCGACCCGGACCTGGCCAACAACACGGCGGCCCTCGTCGTCACGGCCGGCTGACCCCGGACACGGACGGGCCCCGGCCGCTGGTGCGGCCGGGGCCCGTCCCGTGATCCGGGGCCGTCAGGCGATGTGGTCGAACGCGGCGCCCTCGCCCGCGTACAGCGTCGTCGTCCGGCGGCTGAACGGCGCGGTGGGCGTGCCCGTCGAGCGGTAGACGTACGTGCCGTCCTTCCCGTACGCGATCAGGTCGGGACGCCCGTCGTCGTCGAGGTCGCCGGCGCCCACGAGGCGGCTGAAGACGCCCCAGCCGCCGCCGATCCGCACCGGGGCCGAGAAGTTGCCGCGCCCGTTGCCCTGGTAGAGCCACAGGACGCCGGCCGTGTCGCGGGCCACCAGGTCACCGGCGGCCGTGCCGGCGATGTCGCCGACGGCCGTCAGCTGGTTGTAGACGCCCCAGCCGCCGCCCATGCGGGCGCGGGCCGCGTACGGAGCGGTGGCCGAGCCCGTCCCCTTGTAGAACCACAGCACTCCGGCGGTGTCCGCGGCGACGAGGTCGGCGCGGCCGTCGCTGTCGAGGTCCGACCCGCCCGTGATCCGGTTGTAGACGCCCCAGCCGCCGCCGACGCGCGAGCGGGCGGCGAAGTTGCCGTCGCCCTTGCCGGCGTAGGTCCAGAGCACCCCGGAGCCGTCCACCGCGGCGAGGTCGCCCACCCCGTTGCCCACGATGTCTCCGACGGCCTCGATGTGCTTGTACGTCTGCCAGCCCCCGCCGATCCGGGCCCGCTGGGACGCCGTGAACACCCCGTCCACCGGCTTGTTGCGCAGGTCGTCGCGGAACAGCACGCCGGAGGCGTCCCGCGCGAGGACGTCGGTGGAGCCGTTGCCGCCGAAGTCGTGCGGATTGGCCGCCCGCGAGACCGTCATGAAGTAGCCCTGGTAGGCGGGTTCGCCGACTCCGTCGGCCGGCACCGCCTCGGCCTCCACCGCGTACCGGCCGTTCGGCGCGTCCACCCCGTCGACGAGGCCGTCCCAGGTGAACGGGAAGTACGTGTCCGGACCGGTCAGCCGCCGGTGGACCTCCTTGCCGGTGGCGATGTGCGTGAGCGTGACGTCCAGGTGGGCGGCGCGCCGCGACAGCGTCCAGTGCAGCGACACCTCGCCGCCGTCCTCGTCGAGGTAGGCGACCTCGGGGACGTGCTCCTCCCAGAACCTCAGGGGCGCCGGAGCACCCTGCTCCGCGACCTTGGTGACCTCAGGGGCGCCGTCCTGCCCGGCGGCGATCCGGAACAGCCCCTCGCCGTCGGCGGCCCGCCGGCCGCTGAACAGTGCGCTGCCGTCGGCCGAGCGCGTCGAGCCGGTGGCGACGTCCAGCAGGTCACGGCTGCCGCCGCCGGCCAGGGACACGGCCCGGACGGGGTTGTCCGCGTTGCCGTACACCAGCCAGTCGCCCACGAGCTCCATGTGCCACTCGTCGCCCCGGGAGCCGATGACGGTCTGCTTCTCCTCGCCCGTCGCGCGGTCGACCGACGTGACGTGGAGCCCGGTGCCCGACTTCCAGTCCAGCCAGGCCACATGGGAGGCGGAGAACATCGTGTGACTGAAGCCGTACCCGGACTCGGCGGCCGGGAAGGCGCTGGCCACCGTCCTGTCCGTCAGCTCGATCAGGGCCCGCCCGCCCGTCCGCGCGCCCTCGGGGCCCGTCGCGTACCCGACGAGGGCGACACCGTCCCTGACCGGCGCGCTGGTGAAGAAATCGGTGGCGTCCGCGGGCAGCCCCGAGACCTTGCGGCTGGTGGTCGTGGCACCGTCCTTGCTCACGACGTGCAGCTCCGCCGTGCCGTCCTCGTGCGTCACCTGCGCGAGCACGCTCGTCGGGCCCAGCACGGCCACGTAGTTGGCGCCGAGCGCGCCGAGGTCGATGTCCACGCCCGGGGCCGCCGGGTCGGCCATGTTCCGCAGGGTGAGGGCGCGCATCTGGGACGTCCAGTTGTCGTCGCCGAGCGCGATCACATCAGTGCCCGAGGTGGCCCACCCGCCGTCCTCGGGGTAGTCGATCCGCACCGCGGGCCCGCCGCCGTACGGCGTCCAGTGCAGCTCCCTGGTCCGGTCTTGGGTGAAGGAGAAGGTGAGGAAGCCCGTCGCGCCCGTGCCCGCGAGCTCGGCGCCCTCCGGGAACACGGGCAGGGCCGCGGCCGGCTCGTCGGCGGCGGACCGGGCCGCGACGGGGCCCGCGGGCGAGGCGAAGGCGGCCGGCGCACCGGCCAGGGTCCCCGCGCCGAGCGCGGTGACGGCGAGCACGGCGGTGACGGCGGTGACGGCGGTGGACAGGCGGATGCCGGTGGAGCGGAACTGCAAGACGAACCCCCACGAGAGGAACCGGACACGGATGTGTCGTGATCCGGTCAGACTCATGATCGGCTCGAAGAGTTGTACGGGAACCGTCGGGGCTGCCCGGCCGCCATCGCCCACCGGAGCGCACGGAGGCCGGGACACACGGGGCGGACGTGCGGGGACCGGCGCGCCCCGACCCGTACGGCCCCGGTTCACGACCCGCCACCGCAGCAGGCACGACGACCACGGCGCACCCGAGCGCGGGGGACCGGTCAGGCGTGGCCGTAGAGGGCCGCCGGGTCGATCAGCCGGATGCCCGGGTCCGCCGCCGCAGCGGCCCGCGCCTCGTCGTCGAATCCGGCCCCGCTGAAGCACAGGAGCTGCGTTCCCGTGGTGTCGTAGCGGCCCGCCGGAGCGATGAGGTCGCGGACGTGCCGGAGGCGTTCGATGTGGGCGGCGCCCATGGTGTCGTTCCACTGGGCTTCGCCGATGGCCGGCAGCGGGGCCTTGGCGCCGCACCCGCTGGGGACAAGAACCGGGACAACGGGAGCCGGGACACGTCGAAGGGCCCCACCGCGAACGGTGGGGCCCTTCGACATCGTGCCCGGTGAGGCACTGGCGGAGGATACGAGATTCGAACTCGTGAGGGGTTGCCCCCAACACGCTTTCCAAGCGTGCGCCCTAGGCCTCTAGGCGAATCCTCCGCGGCAAACAATACAAGACGTTGAGGAGTGCTCGCGAACCTGTTCCCGGAGCGGGGCGAGGGGGGTCCGAGCACCCTCCGGGATCGGGTAACCTGGGGCCAGCCCCTCACGTGGCGCTATCTGACTGAACTCCCCCAGGGCCGGAAGGCAGCAAGGGTAGGTCGGCTCTGGCGGGTGCGTGGGGGGCGCCTTGCGTTCGGGTGCGGGCGGCACGGGTTGTCGGTGGGCCCCGATAACCTCGTAGGTGTGTCGTCCCTTGCGCTGTACCGCCGCTACCGCCCCGAGTCGTTCGCCGAGGTCATCGGGCAGGAGCATGTCACCGATCCCCTCCAGCAGGCCCTGCGGAACAACCGGGTCAATCACGCGTACCTGTTCAGCGGCCCGCGCGGCTGCGGCAAGACGACCAGCGCCCGTATCCTCGCCCGCTGCCTGAACTGCGAGCAGGGACCGACACCCACACCCTGCGGCGAGTGCCAGTCCTGCCTCGATCTCGCGCGCAACGGCCCGGGTTCCATCGACGTCATCGAGATCGACGCCGCGTCGCACGGTGGCGTGGACGACGCCCGTGAGCTGCGGGAGAAGGCCTTCTTCGGGCCCGCGAGCAGCCGGTACAAGATCTACATCATCGACGAGGCCCACATGGTCACCCCGCAGGGCTTCAACGCCCTGCTGAAGGTGGTCGAGGAGCCGCCGGAGCATCTGAAGTTCATCTTCGCGACGACCGAGCCGGAGAAGGTCATCGGGACGATCCGCTCCCGGACCCACCACTACCCGTTCCGGCTGGTGCCCCCCGGCACGCTCCGGGAGTACCTCTCCGAGGTGTGCGGCCGCGAGGGCATCCCCGTCGAGGACGGGGTGATGCCCCTGGTCGTGCGGGCCGGCGCCGGCTCGGTGCGTGACTCGATGTCCGTGATGGACCAGCTGCTCGCCGGCGCGGCCGACGACGGTGTGACATACGCCATGGCGACCTCCCTGCTCGGGTACACCGACGGTTCGCTGCTCGACTCGGTCGTCGACGCCTTCGCCTCCGGGGACGGCGCCGCCGCCTTCGAGGTCGTCGACCGGGTCGTCGAGGGCGGCAACGACCCGCGCCGCTTCGTCTCCGACCTGCTGGAGCGGCTGCGCGACCTGGTCATCCTGGCCGCCGTGCCGGACGCCGGGTCCAAGGGCCTCATCGACGCCCCCGCCGACGTGGTCGAGCGGATGCAGGCGCAGGCGTCGGTGTTCGGCGCGGCCGAGCTCAGCCGGGCCGCCGACCTGGTCAACCAGGGGCTCACCGAGATGCGGGGCGCGACCTCCCCGCGGCTCCAGCTGGAGCTCATCTGCGCGCGGGTGCTGCTGCCCGCCGCGTTCACCGACGAGCGCTCGTTCCAGGCCCGTCTCGACCGGCTGGAGCGCGGTGCCGCCGCCGCGTTCACGGCCCCCGGCCCCGGACCGGCGACCGCCTTCCCGGCCCCCGGCCCCGCGCCGGCCATGGGCTACGTCCCCGGCCCCGAGGCCCAGCCCCACGTCCCCGCGGGCAGCGGGCCCGCCGCCGCCCGCGCCGCCGTGCGCCCCGAGACCGCTCCCGCCCCCGCCGCGCCCCCGCAGGCACCGCCCGCGCCCGCTCCCGCCGAGCCGGCTCCGCAGCAGCCCCCGGCCGCCCGCCCCGGAGCCTGGCCGGGTGCTGCCGCGACGGCCCCGGCGGCCGCGTCCGAGCCCGCCCGGCGGCCCGGCGGCTGGCCCACGGCCTCCGCCCCCGGCGGCGGCGCTCCGGCCGCCCCGCAGTCCCCGCCCGCCCGGAGCGCGGCGCCGGCCCCCGCAGCCCCTGCCGCACCCGTCGCCGCCCAGGGCGCCGGCCAGGTGCGGAGCATGTGGCCCGACATCCTGGAGGCGGTCAAGAACCGCCGCCGCTTCACCTGGATCCTGCTCAGCCAGAACGCCCAGGTGGCGGGCTTCGACGGCACCACCCTCCAACTCGGCTTCCTCAACGCCGGCGCCCGCGACAACTTCGCGGGCAGCGGCAGCGAGGAGGTCCTGAAGCAGGCGCTCGCCGAGCAGTTCCACGTGCACTGGAAGGTGGAGGCGATCATCGATCCGTCCGGCGGGGCGGGCGGCCAGCCCGGGTCCCCGGGCGGCGGCTTCCAGCCCTCCGGCCCCGGTGCGCCCGGCCCCCAGGGCGGTTACGGGCAGGCTCGCCCGCCGGCTCCCCCCGCCGCGGCGCCGCCCGCCGCGCCTCCCGCGCCCCGTCCGCAGGCCGCCGCCCCGGCCCCGCCGGCGCCCGCGGAGCGGCCGCGCCCGGCCGAGTCGTACAGCCCGCCGCCGCCCCCGCCGGTGTCCCTCGAGGACGACGTGCCCGAGGAGGACGACCCGGACCTGGTGGACTCCGCCCTGTCCGGGCACGACCTGATCGTCCGCGAGCTCGGCGCCACGGTGGTGGAGGAATACACGAACGAGTAGCACCCTCTCCCTCGGAGGCCCGTACGACGACCGGTGGCGCCCGGCGGTTAGGCTGGCGCCCGTGAAGGTCCTCGTCATCGGCGGCGGCGCCCGCGAACACGCCCTGTGCCGCTCTCTGTCCCTCGATCCCGACGTCACCGCTCTGCACTGCGCGCCCGGTAACGCCGGCATCGCCGAGGTCGCGGAGCTGCACCCCGTCGACCAGCTCGACGGCGGAGCCGTCGCGGAGCTCGCGACGCGTCTGGAGGCCGGCCTCGTCGTCGTCGGCCCCGAGGCGCCCCTGGTCGCGGGGGTCGCGGACGCGGTCCGCGCCGCGGGGATCCCCTGCTTCGGCCCGTCCGGCGAGGCGGCGCAGCTCGAAGGCTCCAAGGCGTTCGCCAAGGACGTCATGGCGGGCGCCGGTGTGCCGACCGCGCGTGCCTACGTCTGCACCACGCCGGAGGAGATCGACGAGGCCCTCGACGCCTTCGGAGCGCCGTACGTCGTCAAGGACGACGGCCTCGCCGCGGGCAAGGGCGTCGTCGTCACGAGCGACCTGGCGGCCGCCCGTGAGCACGCGCTGGCCTGCGGCCGGGTCGTCATCGAGGAGTTCCTGGACGGCCCCGAGGTCTCCCTCTTCGCCGTGACCGACGGCACCACGGTCGTCCCGCTGCGCCCGGCGCAGGACTTCAAGCGGGCGCTCGACGGCGACGAGGGCCCCAACACCGGTGGCATGGGGGCGTACTCGCCGCTGCCCTGGGCCGACCCGAAGCTCGTCGACGAGGTCCTGCAGACGGTCCTCCAGCCGACGGTGGACGAGCTCCGCCGCCGCGGCACCCCCTTCTCCGGCCTGCTGTACGCGGGTCTGGCGATCACCTCGCGCGGTGTGCGGGTCATCGAGTTCAACGCGCGCTTCGGCGACCCGGAGACCCAGGTCGTCCTCGCCCGGCTGAAGACGCCGCTGGCGGGTGTCCTGCTGGCCGCCGCCAACGGCACCCTCGACACCCTGCCGCCCCTGAACTGGCGCGACGACGCGGCCGTCACGGTGGTCGTCGCCTCCCACAACTACCCGGGCACGCCGCGCACCGGCGACCCGATCGAGGGCCTGGACGAGGTCGCCGCCGAGGACGCGCCGCACGCGTACGTGCTGCACGCGGGCACCCGCCGGGACGGCGACGCGGTCGTGAGCGCCGGCGGCCGGGTGCTGTCGGTGACGGCCACCGGCAAGGACCTGTCCCAGGCCCGGGAACGCGCGTACCGCGCCGTGGCCCGGATCCGGCTGGCCGGTTCGCAGCACCGCACCGACATCGCGCGGAGCGCCGCCGAGGCGTGAGCGGCGGTCCGCCGCGGACCCGTGAGCGCGGAGGAGCCCGGTGCACACGCACCGGGCTCCTCCGCGTCCGGTGAGGCCGGGGTGTCGTCGGGGCCCGTCGCCGGTCGTCGCCGGGCCGGGTGACGGACCGGGCCGGGCGGCCGGCCCGGTCCGTCACCCGGCCCGGTGCCGCGATGTCCACCGGGCCCGGTGCCGCGTCGTCCGTGTCCACCGCGCCCGGCTTCGGGGCGCCCTCCGCGCGCAGCGCCTGCGCGAGGGGGTCGGTCCCCGCCCGGCTGAGGGGGACGGCGCCGCCACGACCCGGTGCCGCGTCGCCGGTACGAGGGGGCCGCTCCGCGCGTGGTCCGTACCACCCGCCGTGCCGCGCTGGCGCCCGCACCGACCGCGGTCCGTGCCCGCCCGCCCCGCGCCACAGCGTCGCCCGCCCGCCCGGAACCCCAGCCGCCCCCGCACCCCCGCCACCCGATGCCAAGCCCCCGCCACCCGAGGCGTCCGAAGCCGCCCCGAACAGGCCCGAACCCGCGTTCCCCGGTGCGTCCCATCCTTTGCCCAAAGCCATTCCATCGAGTGATGAGTACGCCATCCGGATGACGGGTGCCGAAGCCCCAACTATGGTGCGGCGCAGGTGTTCCGGCACATGGCTCACCGGCATTGCGATGTCGGTGGGCGGTGCCACAGTGGGGGAGTGACCAACACCGTCGCAGGGCAGAGGGGGTGAGGTCCGGCCGTGTCCGGTACCGGTTTCGGGGATTCGACAGGCGCTCGTGGTGCTCGTGCCAAGGCCGTCGCCGTACTGCGCACGCGCAGCACGGCGACGGCCGTCGCGCTGGTGCCCGCGGCCGTCGCCGTGGTGCTGCTCGCCGGCGGTGTCACGGGCCGGCTGAGCGGGGCGGGCTGGGACACGGCGCGCGGGATCGCGGCGGCCTGTGCCGTCGTCGTGCTGCTCGCCGCGGCGTCGGTCGCGGCGACGATCTCCCGGGCGGCGCCCGCGCTGACCCCCACGGTCGACCTCTCCGTCCGCGCGGCCCCCGATCTGCACCGGCTGGTGGAGGATCTCGCCGTCCGTCTCGACGTGCCCGCGCCCTCCGGGGTGGCGCTCACACCCGACTGCGACAGCTGGCTCGAGGACCGCTCCCATCCGGCGCACCGGATATCCGGGGCCCGCGGCCGGCGCGGGCGGGCGATCGAGGCCCCGGTGCTGGTGATCGGCTCCCCCTTCCTGTGGTGGATGCGCGTCGCCGAGCTGCGCGCCGTGCTCGCCCCGGTCGTCGCGGGCGCCGGGCTGGCGGCCGACCCGGACATAGCCGCGGCCCGGCGCTTCGTGCGCGGGCTGGACGCGGCCGTGGCGGACGCCGCCCACCCGCCCCGGTCGGTGCGGCTCCCGCTGACGGTGCTGGCCGGCCGGATCGCCCGGCTCCTGCTGCGCACCTGCCGGACCGACGCCGCCGAGATGGAACGCTGGGTGGCCGCGGCCGCCTCGGAGCGGGCCCAGGGGGTCGACTACGGCCTGCGGATCGTCGCCCAGGAGCAGGTCGGCCTCGCGTACGCGGGATGGGACAGGCTGCTGACGAGGGTGGCGCTGCCCGCGTGGCGGATGGGCCGGTGGCCCTCGCAGCTGGACGCGGGCGTCGTCTCGGCCCTCACCGAGCTCTCGCGCCGCGACCGCCTCGCGGACGGGTTCACCTCCCGGCTGAACGAACGCCCGGCCTGCGATCTGCTGGAGGAGCCGGGGACCGTGGACGAGGCGGTCTCGCTGCTCGCGGCACGGTTGTTCCACGGCGGTCCGGCCGCGCCGGGACGGCACTGGGCGCCGGTGGAATGGGACCGGTACCCGGCCGAGGTCGTCGACCACAAGTGGCGCACGGAGGCGGCCCGCATCCACCGGGTGCTGGACGAGCTGGGGGTCCCCGCGGCGAGCGGACCGGGCGGTCCGACGCTCGCACGCGTGATGGAGCACCTCTCCCGGCAGCCGGCCGGAGAGGCGAGCGACGGCCTGGCAGCGGCGCTCACCGCGCGGATGGCCCGCGACGAGACGGCGGCGGCCGACCGCGCCGCCCCCGCGGAGCCCGGCGGCGACCTGCCCGCTCCGGTGGACGGGCCACCGGCCCCGGCGGCCCGGGAGGGCGCCGACGAGATGCTCGCGGCACTGTGGGGCGGCGACCTGGTGCCGCCGCCGCTCCCCCTCCAGCCGCCCCGGGCGGGGCGCGATCTGCTCGCCGACCACGTGGTGGCGATGGTGTGCTGCACGGCGATCGACGCCGCCGGCGCCGCTCCCGGTCTCGACTGGCTCGACGGGCCCACGCTGCTCGTCGACGGCGAGCGCAGGTCGGATCTGCTGGCTCCGGTGCTCAGCCTCGTCGAGGAGGGCGACGCCAAGCCCCTGCGGGTCTGGCTCGGCTCGCTCGGCGTCCGCCCGGAGAGCCCGGTCCGGCTCGTGTGAGGAGCCCCGGTCCGGCCCGCTCACGGGTCGTCGGTGCCGGGCACGGAGGGGTGCAAAACCGGAGAAGTCCCTTCCGTTTCACGCCGATTCGCGACGAAAGGTGACGGAGTGCGTGCGTTATGTGATGTGCTGGAGACCGACGCTGAACAGTCCGGCGCACCGACGATGTCCGGGCACCGAGGGAGGGGCACCATGGGGGCGGACCACATCCGGCGATGGGAATCCGGTGCCCTCGCCCACGCCGTGAGCGACCCGTTCGGCCAGGGCCCGCTGCCCTGGCTGCGCAGCAGCGAGAACTACCTCGACGACGCCGGCCAGGTGGTCCCCTGGTACGCCGACCCGAACCTCGCCCGCGGCCGCTCCGGCGGCCCCCGGACCGCCGACGACGTCCACCGCCAGATCAAGGGGTTCGTCTCGCCGGGGGCGGCCCTGCCCGGCGGTTCGATCGATTTCCACATCACCGTGGACCCGCCGCAGCAGTTCTCGGTCGACATCTATCGCATCGGCCACTACGGCGGCGACGGCGCGGCCAAGATCGCCACGAGCCCCCGGCTCGCCGGCATCGTGCAGCCGCCGCCGCTCACCGCGGACCGCACGGTCTCCTGCCACCACTGGTGGCTCTCCTGGCGGCTCCAGATCCCTTCGTACTGGTCGATCGGCGCGTACGTGGCGGTGCTGACCACGCTCGACGGGTACCGGTCGCACATCCCCTTCACCGTCCGCGACGACGAGCCGGCCGACCTTCTGCTGCTCCTGCCCGACGTCACCTGGCAGGCGTACAACCTCTACCCGGAGGACGGGCACACCGGCGCCAGCCTCTACCACGCGTGGGACGACGAGGGCCGGCTGCTCGGCGAGCGCGACGCGGCGACCACGGTCTCCTTCGACCGGCCGTTCGCGGGCGCGGGCCTGCCCCTGCACGTGGGCCACGCCTACGACTTCATCCGCTGGGCCGAGCGCTACGGCTACGACCTCGCCTACGCCGACGCCCGCGATCTGCACGCCGGGCGCATCGACCCCGGCCGCTACCGCGGACTCGTCTTCCCGGGCCACGACGAGTACTGGTCGGTCCCCATGCGCCGGACGGTGGAGGCCGCGAGGGACGGCGGCACCTCGCTCGTCTTCCTGTCGGCCAACACCCTGTACTGGCAGGTCGAGCTGGGTCCGTCGCCCTCCGGGGTGCCCGACCGCCTGCTGACGTGCCGCAAGCGCCGCGGCCCCGGAAAGGCGGCGCTCTGGCGCGAGATGGACCGCTCCGAACAGCAACTGCTGGGCATCCAGTACGCGGGCCGGGTGCCGGAGCCGTCCCCGCTGGTGGTGCGGAACGCCGAGCACTGGCTGTGGGAGGCCACCGGCGCGGGCGAGGGCGACGAACTGCCGGGCCTCGTGGCGGGCGAGGCCGACCGCTACTTCCCCCGCACCGCCCTGCCCGAGCACCGCAAACGCATCCTGCTCGCCCACTCGCCCTACCGCGACGGGGACGGCGCTGTCCGCCACCAGGAGACCTCCCTCTACCGGGCCCCCTCGGGCGCCCTCGTCTTCGCCTCGGGCACCTTCGCCTGGTCCCCGGCCCTGGACCGGCCCGGCCACGTCGACTCCCGCATCCAGCGGGCGACGGCCAATCTGCTCGACCGCATCTGCAAACGCGACTGACGGCGGCGTGCCGGGCGCTGCCGCGGACGGCCGCCCGGCCAGGACCCCTGCGCAGGAGCGCGGCGTCCGCGTACGGGACAATCGGACTCTCGTACATCACCACGCGGAGGAACCGTGTCCGGATTCGTCGAAAAGCCCGAGCCGCTCCAGGTGCCCGGCCTGGTGCATCTGCACACCGGCAAGGTGCGCGACCTCTACCGGAACGAGGCGGGCGACCTCGTGATGGTCGCCAGCGACCGGATCTCCGCGTACGACTGGGTACTGCCCACCGAGATCCCCGACAAGGGGCGGGTGCTCACCCAGCTCTCCCTGTGGTGGTTCGAGCGGCTGCGGGACCTCGTCCCCAACCATGTGATCTCCGCCGAGGTCCCCGCCGGCGCCCCCGCCGACTGGGAGGGCAGGACGCTGGTGTGCCGCTCTCTGCGGATGGTGCCCGTCGAGTGCGTGGCCCGCGGCTATCTGACCGGCTCCGGGCTCGCCGAGTACGAGGAGTCCCGGACGGTGTGCGGGCTGGAGCTGCCCGAGGGCCTGTCCGACGGCTCGGAGCTGCCCGCCCCCATCTTCACGCCGGCCACCAAGGCGGCCGTGGGCGACCACGACGAGAACGTGAGCTTCGAGGAGGTCGTCCGCCAGGTCGGTGCCGGGACCGCCGAAGCGCTGCGCGACACCACGCTCGCCGTCTACGCGCGGGCCCGGGACATCGCCCGTGAACGCGGCATCGTCCTCGCCGACACGAAGTTCGAGTTCGGCTTCGACGGGGACGCCCTCGTCCTCGCCGACGAGGTGCTCACCCCCGACTCGTCCCGGTTCTGGCCCGCCGCGACCTGGGAGCCCGGCCGGGCCCAGCCGTCGTACGACAAGCAGTACGTGCGCGACTGGCTCACCTCGGACGCGTCCGGCTGGGACCGCCGCAGCGAGCAGCCGCCGCCGGCCCTGCCGCAGGACGTGGTGGACGCGACCCGCGCCAAGTACACCGAGGCGTACGAGCTGCTGACCGGCACCCCCTGGGAGGCCCGCTAGCGTCGTCCCGGTCCGGGTCCGGGTGCCGTCGTCGGCATCCGGACCCGGGACGGCAGGCACACGAAGAAGCCCCCGGCGATGCCGCCGGGGGCTTCCTGCACTGAGCGGACGACGAGATTCGAACTCGCGACCCTCACCTTGGCAAGGTGATGCTCTACCAACTGAGCCACGTCCGCATGCGCCGTAGCGCGGAGACCACTATACCCAACCTTTCCGGCGGGCGAGACGCACCGCCGTGTGACGGTTCTCCGCACCGAGCTTCGCCGCCGCCGACGACAGGTAGTTGCGCACGGTCCCGGGGGACAGCGACGCCCGTTCGGCGATCTCCGCGATGGGGGCGCCGTCGGCCGCGAAGGAGAGCACCTCGGCCTCCCGGGCGGTCAGCGGCGAGTCGCCGGCCGAGATGGCGTCGGCCGCCAACTCCGGGTCCACATAACGGTTTCCCTCGTGCACGCTGCGGATGATCTCGGCGAGCCTGCGGGCGCTCACGGTCTTGGGCACGAAGCCCCGCACCCCCGCGGCCAGGGCGCGCTTCAGGTGTCCGGGCAGCCCGTGGCTGGTCACGATCATGGTGCGGCAGCCGGGGAGTTCGTCCCGCAGGCGTGTGGCGACCGTCACTCCGTCCGCGCCCGGCATCTGGAGATCGAGCACGGCGACGTCGGGCCGGTGGGCGAGGGCCATGGCGACGGCCTCCGGCCCGCCGGCGGCCTCGGCGACGACGACCAGGTCGTCCTCGAGCGCCAGCAGCGCCGCGAGGGCTCCCCGGATCAGGTGCTCGTCGTCGGCGAGCAGGACGCGTACGGTCACGCGGACTCCTTCAGGTCCTCGTCGGCGGTGCCGCCGCGGGAGAGGGGGCGGGGGTCGCCGGGCGGCACCCGGGCGATCACCCGGAAACGGTCCTCCGGCGCCGGCCCCGCCTCCAGCGTGCCGCCCACCGCCTGGAGCCGTTCCCGCAGTCCGGCGAGGCCGGAGCCGGGGGTGCCGCGGTGCGGGCGGACCGGGACGGCGCCGTCGTTCTCGACGGTCAGCCGCACCCACCGGGCCGTGGTCTCGACCGTGATCGTGCAGTTCCGGGCGTCGCCGTGGCGGAGGATGTTGGTGGTGGCCTCGCGGACCACCCAGCCGAGGGCGGACTGGACGCGCGGCGACAGCGCCGCGATGTCCGCCGTCGGCCGGCCGACGGTGCACGCGATGCCGGCGGCGGCCAGTACGCCGCGGGCGCCCTCCAGCTCCGCGCGCAGGTCGGCCTCCCGGTAGCCGCGCACCACCTCGCGCACCTCGCGCTGCGACTCCTGGGCGATCCGCTGGACCTCGGTCATCTGGTCGGCGGCCTCCGGCCTGCCCCGGCCGGCCAGTTGGGCCGCCAGCTCGGCCTTGAGGGCGATGACCGCGAGGTTGCGGCCGAGCACGTCGTGGAGATCGCGCCCGAAGCGGAGCCGTTCCTCGGCGACGGCGAGCCGCGCCTGCACGTCCCGGGCGTCGTCGAGCTCCCACATCACGCGCAGCACCCACATCGAGACCCGGATCGAGGCGACGATCCAGACGGTGACGAAGGCGAGGGTGAGGGCGGTGGCGAGCACGGGCGCGCCGTCCCGGGCGGTGACCGCCACCGCCGCCGTGAACACCGCGATCAGGGCCACCTGGTGGAGGGCGTTGACGCGCGGGCGGACCAGCAGGCTGTGGCCGCTGAGTACCGGCACCAGGGCGCTGCCCAGCATCATGGGCAGCAGGGGGGTCAGATCGACGGTCGCGCCGAGCGCGAGGAGGAGCGCTGTCAGCACCCCGGTCGAGGTCACGGGCCCGGCCGCCGTGCGCAGCGGGACGCCGTCGCCGGTGAGGTAGGCGGTCATCGCGGTGCGGCAGAAGCGGTGGCAGAGGACGCCGTTGACGAGGGCGGCGAGGATCGCCGCGGTCATCAGGGCCGTCGGGGCCTCGTGCCGGACGGGGCGGGTGAGGATCAGCAGGACGGTGACGGCGACCGCGCCCCACTGGATCGAGTAGACCGTGCCGCGTGTGTAGAGGTCGACCTTGGCGAGCCTGCTGCGGCTCTTCCACCGTTTCACCGGCGTCCTCCTCTCCTTCTCGTCCGTCACCCGTGCCCCCTCTCGTGGCCCGCCCGCGGCGGGAGCGCCCCCGGTGTCAGCGGCGGGGCTCCCAGCGGAACCACCGTTGCACAGCAAACACGGCCAGCACGGTCCAGGCCAGCGCGGTGACCGCGGCCCCCACGATCTCGCCCGTGTCGGCGCCGCCGAGCCAGCCGGAGCGGACCAGGGTCATCACTCCGGTCATCGGCAGCCGCTCGCACACCGAGGCCAGGCCCTCGGGGAGGACCTCGACGGGCACGAAGAGGCCGGAGCCCATGGCGGAGACCAGGAAGAACGGGAGCGTGGTGATCTGCGCGCTCTCCACGGTGCGGGTCACCGCGGCCGTCGCCGCGGCCAGAACCGTCATCTGCACCAGCCCGATGACCACGCCGGCGACGACGAGGTCGGGGCGGGCGGGGGCGTCGAGCCCGAAGAAGGCGACCCCCGCGACGGCCAGTACCGCGATCTGGACGAGCGCGACCGCGGCGGCGGGCAGCGCGGTGCCGGTGAGGATCTCCACGTCCGACGCCTCGCCGGTGCGCAGCCGCTTGAGCGCCAGGTCCTCGCGCCGGGAGACGTAGGCGGCGACCAGGTTCATGTGGACGACCACCAGCAGGGCCATGCCGATGCCGCTGGTGATCACGGTGGAGGCGACGCTCAGGCCGGTGCCGTCGAGGTCGATCCGGTCGAGCGAGCTCTTCACCGCGGCGAGCATCAGCAGGGGCATCAGCAGGGCGACGAAGAGGGCCGTGCGGTTGCGCACGAGCAGGGTGATCTCCGCCCGTCCGAGTGCCGTGAGCCGTCCCACGGCCGCTGTCGAGGTCGTCATCGGACGTCCACCACCCTGTCGTTCATGCTGTCGTCGGTCCGGTCGCGCTGCGCGATGTCGAGGAACGCCTCCTCCAGAGAGGCGGATCGGGCGTCGAGCCCTTCGAGTGCCACGTCCGACGCCTCGGCCCAGCGCAGGAGTTCGGCGAGGTCCCGCTGGAGGTCGCGGGTGCGGATGTCGATGCGCTGCCCGTCGGACGCGGCCTTCAGCGACAGCGGCAGCCTGCCCGCGGGCACGGTGGCGGGCAGCGTGAAGCGGATGCGTGCCGGCCGGGCCGCGGTGACCTGGGCGGGCGTCCCCTCGCTGACGATCAGGCCCCGGTCCATGATCGCGAGGCGGTCGGCGAGGCTCTCCGCCTCCTCCAGGTAGTGGGTGGTGAGCAGCACGGTGGTGCCGCCGTCGCGCAGGGCGCGCACGAGCTCCCAGGTGCTGCGCCGGCTGGCGGCGTCGAGGCCGGTGGTCGGTTCGTCGAGGAAGAGGACCTCGGGGTCGCCCATGATGGCGAGGGCCAGGTCGAGCCGGCGGCGCTCGCCGCCGGACAGCTGCTTGACCCGCACGCCGGCCCGGTGGTCGAGCCCGACCAGGGCCAGCGCCTCCGCCACGGGGCGGGCGCCGGTGGTGACGCCGGCCCACATGGTGGCGGTCTCGGCGGCGGTCAGGTCGGAGGGGAAGCCGCCCTCCTGGAGCATCATGCCGATGCGGGGGCGCACGGCGGCCCGCTCGCGGTAGGGGTCCCGGCCGAGCACCCGTACGGTGCCGGCGTCGGCGGGGGCCAGGCCTTCCAGCATCTCCACGGTGGAGGTCTTGCCCGCTCCGTTGGTGCCGAGCAGGGCGAAGACCTCGCCGCGGGCGACGCCGAGGCGGATCCCGCGGACGGCTTCGTAGCCGCCGCTGTAGGTCCGCCTCAGGCCGTCGGCCCTGATCACGTACTCGTCGTCGGTCATGGTTCAAGCCTCGGGGCGGACCGCGGCCGCGGGCAGTGCGCGGTGTCATCGCTGCGCATGACAAACGTCATGGGTGGGGGCGCGGGGGACCACGGGAAACGACGAAGGTCCCGGTCGGATGACCGGGACCTTCGCTTCCTGAGCGGACGACGAGATTCGAACTCGCGACCCTCACCTTGGCAAGGTGATGCTCTACCAACTGAGCCACGTCCGCATTGCTCCCGCTCGGCTTTCACCGGGCGGTGCGTGCACCACTCTACCTGATCCACTTCGGTGGTCGGTAAGGCGATGAGAGCGGGTGACAGGAATTGCACACTGCGCCTTCCCCCTGGAAGGGGGATGTTCTACTACTGAACTACACCCGCACGATCCTCGGTTCGGGCCTTTCGGCCTTGCCCCTCGGCGTGCTCCAGACTCTAGCCGATCAATGGGGGTGCAGTGCAACTCGGTTCGCCGCGGCGCGGTCGCGGCGGAGCCGGCGGGGCTCAACCGGCTTGGCGGAACGCCTCGTAGACGTGCTTGGGGATCCGGCCGCGGGCGGGCACGTCCATCTTCCGCGACTGGGCCCACGCGCGGACTGCGGCCGGAGCCGGTTCGAGCGAGGTGTGCCGGTAGGAGACGGGCGACTTGTCCCGCTTCGGCGCATTGGCCTGCTTTCGGCCGGCCGCCAGGTACGGGGCCAGGGCCTTGCGCAGTTTCTTTGCATTGGACGTATTGAGGTCGATCTCGTACGACTTCCCGTCGAGGCCGAACATGACCGTTTCCGCCGCTTCTCCTCCGTCGATGTCGTCGGAGAGCGTGACCACCACTCGCTGAGCCACGGATATCGGTCCTTTCCCTGCGGTATCACCGCTTCTGACGTGCGGGGATACCGGCTTAACGACTGTCGAGGGGCAATGCTGCTTTCCTCTGCATTCCTTTGTACAGCGGTGGGCGGTGCATTGTGAAGCCCCGCCAATTGTCTGCGCGTGTCCCGCGCAAAGCGGCAGGGGATTCCTATCCGGGATTTCCCGGTGGTGTGTCCCGATATCTACCCGCGTAGATTCTCGGGCCGGGTACGCTGAGGGAACCGCCCTCGCAACACACCACCGGGAGTGCCCGTGGCTCGCGTCGTAGTCGACGTCATGCTCAAGCCCGAGATCCTCGACCCCCAGGGACAGGCGGTGCAGCGTGCACTGCCCCGTCTGGGATTCGACGGGATCGCGGACGTACGTCAGGGAAAGCGTTTCGAGCTGGAAGTGGACGGGCCGGTCGACGACGCCGCCCTCGCCCGCATCCACGAGATGGCCGAGACGTTCCTCGCCAACACCGTCATCGAGGACTTCGTCGTAAAGGTGGAGTCGTGACCACTCGTATCGGAGTCGTCACCTTCCCCGGGACGCTCGACGACCGGGACGCCCTGCGTGCCGTCCGCCTCGCGGGCGCCGAGCCCGTCCCGCTCTGGCACCGCGACAAGGACCTGAAGCAGGTCGACGCCGTGGTGCTGGCCGGAGGCTTCAGCTACGGCGACTACCTGCGCGCCGGCGCCATCTCGCGCTTCTCCCCGGTGACGGACACGATCATCGAGCAGGCGAAGGCCGGCATGCCGGTCCTCGGCATCTGCAACGGATTCCAGATCCTCACCGAGGCGCACCTGCTGCCGGGCGCGATGCTGCGCAACAACCACCTG
This sequence comes from Streptomyces genisteinicus, assembly GCF_014489615.1. Lineage (GTDB taxonomy): Bacteria > Actinomycetota > Actinomycetes > Streptomycetales > Streptomycetaceae > Streptomyces > Streptomyces genisteinicus. Next base: position 3,418,364 of record NZ_CP060825.1, on the reverse strand, counting down.
CACTTCATCTGCCGCGAGCAGCGCCTGCGCGTCGAGAACGCGGACACGGCCTGGACGTCCGACTACGAGCAGGGCCAGGAGATCGCCGTCCCGCTCAAGAACATGGACGGCCGCTACGTCGCCGACGCGCGCACCCTCGACGAGCTGGAGGCCGAGGGCCGGGTCGCCTTCCGCTACCTGGACGTCAACCCCAACGGCTCGCTGCGCGACATCGCGGGCATCACCAACGCCGCGGGCAACGTGGTCGGCCTGATGCCGCACCCCGAGCACGCGGTCGAGCCGCTCGTCGGCACCGGGGGCACCGACGGGCTGGGCTTCTTCACCTCGATCCTCAAGAAGTTGGTCTCCTCATGACCCTGGACACCGTCAAGCACGCGGGCGAGACCCCGGACTCCGAGCAGCCCTGGAAGGAGCTCGGACTCAAGGAGGACGAGTACGCCCGCATCCGCGAGATCCTGGGCCGCCGTCCCACCGGGGCCGAGCTCGCGATGTACAGCGTCATGTGGTCCGAGCACTGCTCGTACAAGAGCAGCAAGGTGCACCTGAAGCAGTTCGGCGAGAAGGCCCCGGAGAACGACGCGCTGCTCGTCGGGATCGGCGAGAACGCCGGCGTCGTCGACGTGGGCCAGGGGTACGCGGTGACCTTCAAGGTCGAGTCGCACAACCACCCCTCGTACATCGAGCCCTACCAGGGCGCCGCCACGGGCGTCGGCGGCATCGTCCGCGACATCCTGGCGATGGGCGCCCGCCCGGTCGCCGTCGTCGACCCGCTGCGTTTCGGCGCGGCCGACCACCCCGACACCAAGCGCGTCCTGCCGGGCGTCGTCGCCGGCATCGGCGGCTACGGCAACTGCCTGGGCCTGCCCAACATCGGCGGCGAGGTCGTCTTCGACTCCTGCTACCAGGGCAACCCGCTCGTCAACGCCGGCTGCATCGGCGTGATGAAGCACGAGGACATCCACCTCGCCCAGGCCTCCGGCCCCGGCAACAAGGTCATCCTCTACGGCGCCCGCACCGGCGGCGACGGCATCGGCGGCGTCTCGGTCCTCGCGTCCGAGACCTTCGACGACACCAAGCCCACCAAGCGCCCCGCGGTGCAGGTCGGCGACCCGTTCCAGGAGAAGCTCCTCATCGAGTGCACCCTGGAGATCTTCAAGGAGAAGCTGGTCGCGGGCATCCAGGACCTCGGCGGCGCCGGGCTGTCCTGCGCCACCTCCGAGCTGGCGAGCGCCGGCTCCGGCGGCATGCGGGTCGAGCTGGACACCGTGCCGCTGCGCGACGCGACGCTCTCGCCGGAGGAGATCCTCATGAGCGAGTCGCAGGAGCGCATGTGCGCGATCGTCGAGCCGCAGCACGTCGACCGCTTCATGGAGATCTGCGAGAAGTGGGACGTCACCGCCACCGTGATCGGTGAGGTGACCGAGGGCGAGCGGCTGGAGATCTTCTGGCACGGCGAGCTCATCGTGGACGTGCCGCCCGGCACCGTCGCCCACGAGGGACCGACCTACCACCGTCCGTTCGCCCGTCCGTCCTGGCAGGACGCCCTCCAGGCCGACGACGCGAACGCGCTGGCACGGCCCCAGGCCGCGGACGAACTGCGCGCGCAGGTCCTGCGGCTGGTCTCCTCCCCGAACCAGGCCTCCAAGGCGTGGATCACCGACCAGTACGACCGCTTCGTGCAGGGCAACACCGTGCTCGCCCAGCCCGAGGACGCGGGCATGGTCCGGATCGACGAGGAGTCCAACCTCGGCGTGGCCATGGCGACCGACGGCAACGGCCGCTACGCGAAGCTCGACCCGTACACCGGTGCGCAGCTCGCGCTGGCCGAGGCGTACCGCAACGTGGCCGCCTCCGGCGCCAGGCCGCTGGCGATCTCGGACTGCCTGAACTTCGGTTCGCCCGAGGACCCGGACGTGATGTGGCAGTTCGCCGAGGCCACCCGCGGCCTCGCCGACGGCTGCCTCGCGCTCGGCACCCCGGTCACCGGCGGCAACGTCTCGCTCTACAACCAGACCGGTGACGTGGCGATCCACCCGACGCCGGTGGTGGCCGTGCTCGGTGTGATCGATGACGTCACCCGCCGCACCCCGATCGCGTTCGCCGAGGAGGGGCAGCTGCTCTACCTGCTCGGCGACACCCGCGAGGAGTTCGGCGGCTCGGCGTGGTCCCAGGTCGTCCACGACCACCTCGGCGGCATGCCGCCCGCGGTGGACCTGGACCGGGAGAAGCTGCTGGCGGAGATCCTGATCTCGGCGTCCCGCGACGGCATGATCGACGCGGCGCACGACCTGTCCGACGGCGGTCTGGTCCAGGCGGTGACCGAGTCCTGCCTGCGCGGCGGCCACGGCGCCCGGCTGGTCGTCCCGGAGGGGCTGTCCGAGGGCGGCTCGGCCACCGGCGACGCGTTCACCTTCCTGCTGAGCGAGTCGGCCGGCCGTGCGGTCGTCGCCGTGCCGCGCAGCGAGGAGCTGCGCTTCACGGACATGTGCGGTGCCCGCGGGCTGCCCGCCACCCGCATCGGTGTCGTCGAGGGCGACGCCGTCGAGGTGCAGGGCCAGTTCTCGATCCCGCTGAACGAGCTGCGCACGGCGCACGAGGCGACCATCCCCGGTCTGCTCGTCTGACGTCGCGGTGCCCGAGGCCCCCGTCCGTCCCGGGCGGGGGCCTCGCCGTCGGCCGCGCCGCTCCCGGCAGGAGCCCGGCGCCCGGACATGTCCGTCCGGGCGGTGGGGTCTTCCGGCGCCGGAGCGGCCGTCCGCGCCGTAGGGTCTCCTCATGCCACCGGCCAGGAAACGACTCCGCAGCTACGCCCACGACACGGTCGTGGACGCCGTCCGGGCCCAGTTCGGGCATGTGCACGCGACGGTCGGCACGCTGACGCCCGACCAGTTCGGCCGGCCCACCCGGCTCGGCGACTGGACCGTGCGCGAACTCTGCGCGCACATCGCCATGGTCGCCTCGCTCGTCGTCGGGTACCTGGAGCGCCCCGAGCCGGCGGAGGCCGATCTCGCGCTGCTGGACTGGCCGTTCGCGACGGTGACCGCGCGGGCGAAGGTCGACGAGGACACCCGGGCCTTCGCCTCCCGCGGGGAGATCGCCGGCCTCTTCGCCCGGACCGCGCGGGATCTCGACGCGGTCCTGCCGGGGTCCTCCCCGGAGCGGATCGTGCCGATGCGGTTCGGCGGGATGCGGCTCGGCGACTTCCTGGTGACGCGCACGGTCGAGATGGTCGTCCACACCGACGACCTCGCCCACGCCACCGGGCTGGAGATCCCCTTCGACCGGCAGGCGCTGGCGGCCTGCACCCGGCTGCTGGCGGACGCGCTGGCGGTGAAGGCGCCCGGCGGCTCCACCGAGGTGCGCGTCCCGCCGTTCGCCGTGGTGCAGTGCGTCGAGGGGCCCCGGCACACCCGGGGGACGCCGCCCAACGTCGTGGAGACCGATCCGCTGACCTGGATCCGGCTGGCCACCGGGCGCACGGCCTGGGCGGACGAGGTGGCGGCGGCGACGGTACGGGCGAGCGGGGAGCGGGCCGACCTCGGCCCGCTGCTGCCGGTTCTCGGCTGACGCGCCGCCGGTCCCCGGCCGGGGCGGAGCCGCCGTGGAACCGGGAGACGGGCCGCCCCGTCCCAGGGACATGCGCTACCAGCTGAGCATTCCTGTCACCGCGATGGCCCTGTTCGCCCTTGCCGCGTGCGGCACTCAGACGGGGTCCTCCTCCGACGGCGGAACGTCCGTGGCGCCCGACGCGCCACTCGCCGGCACCCGATGGTCCGTCGACAGCGTCACCGTCGACGGCCGGCGGACGGCGGCCCCGGACGGCGCGTACGTCGAACTGACCGAGAAGGGCCGGGCCCAGGGCAACTACGGCTGCAACCACTTCGGCGCCGATGTGAGCATCGAGGGGGACACCCTCACCGTCGGCCCGGGCGAGATGACCGAGATGGCCTGCGAGGAGCGGATCCAGGGCTTCGAGGACGCCCTGCGGGCCGCGCTCGCCGGCAAGCTGAAGGCGGGGCTGTCCGACGGGCGGCTCACCCTCACCACCGACGGCGGCGACACCGTCGCCCTGAGCGAGGAGAAGCCCGCCCCGCTCGTCGGCACCACCTGGACGGTGGACTCCCTGGTGTCCGGGAAGACGGCCGCCTCGCTGCCCGCGGGGAGCGAGAAGAAGGCCGAGCTCACGTTCACCGAGGACGGGAAGGCGAGCGGCAGCCTCGGCTGCAACCGCTTCTCCGCCACGGCGAAGGTCTCCGGCACCACGATCGCCTTCGGTCCCGTGTCCGCCACCCGCAAGCTGTGCCCCGGCCCCGAGATGGAACTGGAGCGCAAGCTCACCGCGCTGCTGGAGAAGGGGACGCTCGCCTACGAGGTGAAGCACCGCGCGCTGACCCTCACCGCGCCGGACGGCGAGGGCGTCGGAGCGGTCGCCCGGGACCGCTGACCCGGCCTGTCGCCCGCCGTTCCCGCCCGGACCGGACCGCAGCGGTCGGGACGGGAACGGCGGCGCGCGCCCGGCGCGCGCCGGTCAGGCGGAACCGGCGGCGCGCGCCGGTCAGGACGGGTAGGGGAGCAGCGTGCCGTTCACGGCCTCCCAGGCGCCGCGCAGCTCCGCCAGCCGGGCCGGTTCGGCCGTGGCCCTGTCGGCCTGCTCGCGGACGTCCTCGGAGAGCCGGAAGAGCTGGTCGCGGCCGGTCTTGCCGCGGTAGTACTTCCAGTCGCCGCGCCGCAGCGCGCGCTCGCCCCGCACCCGCCAGAACAGGTCCCGCTCGGGCACGTCGGCACCGCGCAGCAGATGGCCCGCGAGCGAGGTGCCGTCCAGCGGGTACGCCGGGTGGGGGCGTGCGCCGCCGATCTCCAGCAGGGTCGCCGTCCAGTCCGGTGTGTACACCGGCAGATCGCTGACCTGGTGTCCCTCGATGCGGGCCGGCCAGCGCAGGATCGACGGGACGCGGATGCCGCCCTCCTGGAGCGAGGACTTGCTGCCCGACAGCGGCCAGTTGTAGGAGAAGCGCTCGCCGCCGTTGTCGCTGGCGAAGAAGACCAGGGTGTCCTTCTCCTGCCCGGACCGCCTGAGGGCGTCCAGCACCTTGCCCACCGAGCGGTCGAGGTCCTCGACCATCTCCCGGTACTTGTCGAGCGAGCCGCCGTCGTCGTGGAAGAGCGCCCGCCGGTCCCCGGCTCTGATCCGCGCGGTCACGGCGGCGCTCTCCTCGGTGTCGCCCTCGGCGATCCAGGGCCAGTGCGGGGTGGTGAAGTTGAGGTTCAGCAGCCACGGCTTCGCGTGGTCGCGGCTCACGTACTCGCTCGCCCGCTCGGTCAGGATGCGGGTGTAGTAGCGCAGGTCCCGGTACTCGGCGTCGCCCTCGTAGAGGTCGTACTCGCCGCCGAGCCCCAGCTTGGAGTAGTACTCCAGGGCGCCGCCGAAGTTGCCGAAGAACTCGTCCCAGCCGGAGCGGGTGGGGCTGTAGTCGGGCAGGTAGCCGGCGTGCCACTTGCCGATCAGCGCGGTGGCGTAGTCGGCGTCGCGCAGCAGCGAGGCGAGCGTGGGGTGGGTGGGTTCGAGCCCCGCCGTGCGGTCGGCGATCGGCTCGGCGAGCCCGCCCTTCGTGCGGCCGGGGAAACGGCCGGTGTAGAGGCTGAACCGGGTGGGCGAGCAGGTCGCGGACCCCGAGTAGGCGTCGGTGAAGCGCACGCCCTGCCGGGCGAGCCGGTCCAGGTGGGGCGTGCGTATGTGGGTCGAGCCGTACGAGGACAGGTCGGCCCAGCCGAGGTCGTCGCCGAGGATGAAGAGGATGTTGGGCCGCCGGGAGTGCCGCCCGAGGGAGCGCGAGGCGCGGAAGGGGCGTTCCCCGGGGCCGGAGTCCGCTGCGGCGGCCTCCGCGGAGGGGAGTCCGACGGCCGCGGCGGCGGCGCCGGCGACGGTGGCGCCGGCGAAGGCACGCCGGGACAGGGTGGGCTCGTACGCGTTCACAGGTGTCTCCAGACACAAGGGTGCGGACCCTCCCGGAACGGACGCGCGGGTCGGCGCGGAAGGGTGGCGGAGGAGACCGGGCGGGGCCCGGGAAAACGGGGGGACGGCCCGCGCGGGAGGCGGGCCGGAGTGTGAACTAGCGCACGCAGCGACAGATGGCGCTCGCGACACGGACCAGGTCGACGTGGCGGCGCTCCACGAGTGTGACCGTCCGGTCACCGGGAAGCTGCATGACCCGGGAGCCTGGCCGACTCCCAGCAGGTGTGTCAACGATCGTCCCGGCATGCGGACGCCGGAATGGACACCCCGGCGATCTTCGGAGCCCGTCCCCGGACCTGCCGGAGGGCGTCGGAACGTGTGGTTCCGGGTGGGCTCGCGAGGGGCCGGCGAAGCCCGCGGAAGGGGGTCGCGGGCATCCCCAATTCGGACCAGTGGTCGATCTCGCCTACACTCGGTGCCGTGCCACGTGGTGACGGACGACTCAACCACGACCTGCTCCCCGGTGAGAAGGGCCCCCAGGACGCTTGCGGCGTCTTCGGTGTCTGGGCTCCGGGTGAAGAGGTCGCGAAGCTCACTTACTTCGGGCTCTACGCCCTCCAACATCGAGGCCAGGAATCCGCGGGTATCGCGGTCAGCAACGGCTCTCAGATCCTCGTCTTCAAGGACATGGGGCTCGTGTCCCAGGTCTTCGACGAGACCTCCCTCGGCTCCCTGAGCGGTCATATCGCGGTCGGACACGCCCGCTACTCGACCACCGGCGCCTCCGTGTGGGAGAACGCGCAGCCGACCTTCCGGGCGACGGCCCACGGCTCGATCGCGCTCGGCCACAACGGGAACCTGGTCAACACGGCCCAGCTGGCCGAGATGGTCGCCCGGCTCCCCAAGGAGAACGGGCGGGCCACCCAGGTCGCGGCGACCAACGACACCGACCTGGTCACCGCCCTGCTGGCCGGCCAGGTCGACGGGGACGGCAAGCCGCTGACCGTCGAGGAGGCGGCCGCCACGGTCCTTCCCGAGGTCCGGGGAGCCTTCTCGCTGGTGTTCATGGACGAGAACACCCTCTACGCCGCCCGTGACCCGCAGGGCATCCGCCCGCTGGTCCTCGGCCGGCTGGAGCGCGGCTGGGTCGTCGCCTCCGAGTCCGCCGCCCTCGACATCTGCGGCGCGAGCTTCGTGCGGGAGGTCGAGCCGGGCGAGATGATCGCCATCGACGAGAACGGCATCCGGACCTCCCGATTCGCAGAAGCGAAGCCCAAGGGCTGCGTCTTCGAGTACGTCTACCTGGCCCGTCCGGACACGGACATCGCCGGTCGGAACGTGTACCTCTCGCGTGTCGAAATGGGCCGGAAACTGGCCAAGGAAGCTCCGGCCGAGGCGGACCTGGTCATAGCGACCCCGGAGTCCGGCACGCCCGCCGCCATCGGCTACGCCGAGGCGAGCGGCATCCCCTACGGCTCCGGCCTGGTGAAGAACGCCTATGTGGGCCGCACCTTCATCCAGCCCTCGCAGACCATCCGCCAGCTGGGCATCCGCCTGAAGCTCAACCCGCTGAAGGAAGTCATCCGGGGCAAGCGGCTCGTCGTCGTCGACGACTCGATCGTCCGCGGCAACACCCAGCGCGCGCTGGTCAAGATGCTCCGCGAGGCGGGCGCCGCCGAGGTCCACATCCGGATCTCCTCGCCGCCCGTGAAGTGGCCGTGCTTCTTCGGGATCGACTTCGCCACCCGCGCCGAGCTGATCGCCAACGGCATGACGATCGACGAGATCGGCACCTCGCTCGGCGCCGACTCGCTGGCGTACATCTCCATCGACGGCATGATCGAGGCGACCACCATCGCCAAGCCGAACCTGTGCCGCGCCTGCTTCGACGGCGAGTACCCGATGGAGCTGCCCGATCCCGAGCTGCTCGGCAAGCAGCTGCTGGAGACCGAGCTGGCCGCCGGCCCCGCCGCGACCGCGGCCGCCGACGCCCTCCGTCGCCCGTAAGACCGCGCAGTACGACACGAAAGCTCATAAAGCCATGTCCCAGGCACATCCTGCCGAAGGCGGCGCCAGCTACGCAGGTGCGGGCGTCGACATCGAAGCGGGCGACCGCGCCGTCGAGCTGATGAAGGAGTGGGTGAAGAAGACGCAGCGCCCCGAGGTCGCCGGTCTCGGCGGTCTCGGCGGATTCGCCGGCCTCTTCGACGCCTCCGCCCTCAAGCGCTACGAGCGCCCGCTGCTCGCCTCCGCCACCGACGGTGTCGGCACCAAGGTCGACATCGCCCGCCAGATGGGCGTCTACGACACGATCGGCCACGACCTGGTCGCCATGGTCATGGACGACATCGTCGTGTGCGGTGCCGAGCCCCTCTTCATGACCGACTACATCTGCGTCGGCAAGGTGCACCCCGAGCGGGTGGCCGGGATCGTCAAGGGCATCGCCGAGGGCTGCGTGCTCGCCGGTACCGCCCTGGTCGGCGGCGAGACGGCGGAGCACCCCGGGCTGCTCGGCCCGGACGACTTCGACGTCGCCGGCGCGGGCACGGGCGTGGTCGAGGCCGACCGCCTGCTGGGCCCCGACCGCATCCGCGAGGGCGACGTGGTCATCGCCATGGCGTCCTCCGGGCTTCACTCGAACGGGTACTCGCTCGTCCGGCACGTCCTCTTCGACCGCGCGGGCATGTCGCTCAACGCACAGGTCGCGGAGCTCGGCAGGACGCTCGGCGAGGAGCTGCTGGAGCCGACGAGGATCTACTCGCTGGACTGCCTGGCGCTCACCCGCACGACCGAGGTGCACGCGTTCAGCCACATCACCGGCGGCGGTCTCGCGGCCAACCTGGCGCGGGTGATCCCGGACGGCCTGCACGCGACGGTCGACCGCTCGACCTGGACGCCGGGCGCCGTGTTCGACCTGGTCGGCTCCGCCGGCAAGGTCGAGCAGCTGGAGCTGGAGAAGACCCTGAACATGGGCGTGGGCATGATGGCCGTCGTCCCGGAGACCTCCGTCGACGTGGCGCTGACCACCCTCGCCGACCGCGGTCTGGACGCCTGGGTCGCCGGACGGATCGTCGCCCGCGGCGACCGGCCGGCCGGCGCGGAGCTCACCGGCGGGTACGCGCGCTGAGGTCTTCCGCCCGGATCATGACCGGATCAGTGCGCCGGTCATGATCCGGGCGGCAGACGCCGGCCCCGGGATGCCCGGTTCGCACCACCGGATCCGGGCACGCCGAAACGGCGACTGCCGGCAGGCAGTCGCCCGGTTGACCCGCGGATACGGTCCGTACGACACCGGGGAGCCCGACGCGGAGCACACAGAACCCGGTCCGGGGCAAGCCCGGACCGGGTCGGTGAGTCAAGCGTCAAGCGCCGCGGCGCTGCGACGAGGAACCGGACTCGTCGTCCTCGTCCTCGTCGTCGTTGTACATGTCCGCGTACCGCGCGTACGGGTCGTCTTCCTCGTCGTCGTCCTCGAACGGCTCGCCGTTGGGCGGCTGGTTCGAGAGCGGACTCGGAGTAGAAGCGCCCAGCTCGTTGGCCAGACGCGACAGGTCAGTCCCGCCGCTGTTGTACTTCAGCTGGCGGGCGACCTTTGTCTGCTTGGCCTTGGCCCGGCCGCGCCCCATGGCTCGACCCCCTCGGTGACGGGGCTCGACGGCCCCAGAGTCTTGACACGCGTTCATGATGCGGAACGGGCTCTCCTCGAAGAGCTCGGTCCGTGGGTTTCAACGGTACCTGCTTCCGCGGCCATACGGTACGCCGCCCGCATGAGGTGCCACTTCACAGAACCCTCGAGGCGCCTGGTCCTCGCTGGTCAACTGCGATTTTAACCTCTTCTTCGCCGCCGACCCGCCGACCGGGGTGAGTCTTCTCTCCCCGGACCGGCGGGCGGGACGTGCCGCGGGTCAGCGCCGGCGGGCCTCCGCCATCCGCTGCTCGGCGATCCGGTCGGCCGCGGCGGCCGGCGGAATACCGTCTTCCTTCGCACGTGCGAATATTGCCAGCGTGGTGTCGAAGATCTTCGCGGCCTTGGCCTTGCACCGGTCGAAGTCGAAGCCGTGGAGTTCGTCGGCGACCTGGATGACCCCGCCGGCGTTGACGACGTAGTCGGGGGCGTAGAGGATCCCGCGGTCCGCGAGGTCCTTCTCCACGCCGGGGTGGGCGAGCTGGTTGTTGGCCGCGCCGCAGACCACGGTCGCGGTGAGCACCGGGACGGTGTCGTCGTCGAGCGCGCCGCCGAGCGCGCAGGGCGCGTACACGTCCAGGCCCTCGGTGCGGATCAGGGCGTCGGTGTCGGCGACCGCGGTGACCTGGGGGTGCTTGGCGGTGATCCGGCGCACCGACTCCTCGCGCACATCGGTGATCACGACCTCGGCGCCGTCCTCCAGCAGGTGCTCCACCAGGTAGTGGCCCACCTTGCCGACGCCGACGACGCCGACCCTGCGGCCGCGCAGCGACGGGGCGCCCCACAGGTGCTGGGCCGAGGCGCGCATGCCCTGGAAGACGCCGTACGCGGTGAGCACGGAGGAGTCGCCCGCCCCGCCGTTGGCCGGGGAGCGGCCGGTCACCCAGCGGCTCTCGCGCGCCACGACGTCCATGTCGGCCACGTAGGTGCCGACGTCGCAGGCGGTGACGTAGCGGCCGCCGAGGGAGTCCACGAAACGGCCGTAGGCGCGCAGCAGCTCGTCGGTCTTGATCAGTTCGGGGTCTCCGATGATCACGGCCTTGCCGCCGCCGTGGTCCAGTCCGGCCATGGCGTTCTTGTAGGACATCCCCCGCGCGAGGTTCAGCGCGTCGGCGACGGCCTCCTCCTCGGAGGCGTACGGGTAGAAGCGGGTGCCGCCGAGGGCCGGGCCCAGGGCGGTGGAGTGGATGGCGATGACGGCCTTGAGGCCGGTGGCGCGGTCCTGGCACAGCACGACTTGCTCGTGTCCCCCCTGCTCCGATCGGAACAGGGTGTTCAGTACGTCGACACGGGCGCCGGTCACATCGGTCACGGTGGTGACTCCCAAGTACGAGACGGCGGAGGGGGACCTTCCTGTGGGTGGGGAAGGTCCGGTTGGGCAGAAGGGTAAGGCCTACGCGTGCGTAGATCAGGCCCGGTGCGGCGGATCACCCTCGACGGGAGTACCGGCGTGGAAGGATCACGCCATGCCCGCGCTGTCCTCGGTTCTCGTCCCGTACACGGCCTATCTGCGGATCTACGAGCCGCTGGTGGCCTTCCCCGAGCCGGAGCGCGGCCACTGGGCGCGCTACGCCCGGACCGGCAGGGCGCCCACCGCGCAGGACGAACTGCGCCGTTCGCTCGCCGACTTGCTGCCCACTCCGCCGGTCGCCGTCCCGGTCCACGAGAGCGCGGACGCCTTCGTGACCGAGGTCGACGGGGTCGTGTGCGTCTGCCCCTGGCGGACCAGGCTGCGGGGGTGGCTGGCGCTGGAGGAGCTGCCGGGGCGGCTGCCGGCTCCCCTGCTGGACGTGGTGCTGCCGCCGGTCGTGCGGGGGCAGGCCGCGGCCGACTACGAGCAGTGGAGGGAGCGCAACCCGGACGCGCGCCCCTGGATCAGGTCGGCGGTGTGGGGCGTCCCGGTGGGCTGGTTCGTCCTCTTCACGGACGAGGAGCGGGCCTACGAGGAGGCGGTGCCCGCGCTGCGGTACCGGACGCCGATGGTCCAGGCGCGCCGCCGGCTGGCGCGGGCGCTGCGCACGCTGCGGGAGGCCATCGACGAGGGGCCGCTGACCGAGAGCCTGGTGGACGTGGGCCGGTGGCTGGAGGAGTTCCACCCGCGGTCGCTGGTGGAGCTGGACTACGGCGGGCTCGTCCACGCGCTGCCCGGCGACCAGCTCGCGGGCGACCGCTCGGCCGCTGACGCGGCGGAGGGCCTCGAGGCGCTGCGGGCGGGGGACGGCGAGGCCGCGGTGGCGGCGTACGGGCGGCTGACGGAGCGTTGGCGGGCCGTGAGGGACCGTCAGTTCGCCAACTGACCGGGCCGCTGGAGACCGGCGAAGACGCAGAGGGGACGTAGGTCCCGATCCGGGCGATTGCCCCAAGCGTGATGGACGGCACTAACCGCGCCCTTGCGCCCATCACCTCCCCTCGTGTCAAAATAGGACAAGGAGTCCGGGGAGGGTTCCTTCCGCCTGCTTATGGGTGGATTGCTCTGCATTGACCGCTATGGGGGGTCTGGTGACTCCTGATCGCTCTGTGACTGATCGTTACTGTGACGTGACTGTCCGTTATGGCATGGTCCATCGGGCTTCGGCCGTTGATGGACACCTCAGAGGGCAATTCCATCGGTTTGGCCGACGTGGCTGGACAGATGGTGTAGTTGTAGTGCCGAGGACAAGCCGTTCGTCCTATAACCGACTCGGCCCGCGTCCGCCATTTCGGGCAACGCGGGTCAAGGTGCAGAATTTTAAGGAAAGAACCGAGATGGTTCGGTTCTCCCGAGGAGGCCGCTCATGACCGCTCGCACCCCTGATGCCGAGCCGCTGCTGACCCCGGCTGAGGTTGCCACGATGTTCCGCGTGGACCCGAAGACGGTCACCCGCTGGGCTAAGGCGGGCAAGCTCACGTCCATCCGCACGCTCGGAGGACACCGCCGTTACCGCGAGGCAGAGGTCCGCGCACTGCTTGCGGGTATTCCGCAGCAGCGCAGCGAGGCCTGAACACCCCGTATGACCGGGCTTGTCCGGGGCCCCCACCCTGGATCCGCCCACCCCTAGCTTCATCCGGCGTGCGCCTGCCCCAACAGGCTTCCGTCGTCGATCGCGCTGGACTCCGCCGGGTCCAGCGCGATTTTTTCTGTCCCGGGCCGGGTGCGCCGGCCCCGTGGCCGGTCCGTCGGGGGTGCCGGGCCTGACATCGCTGTCGGAACGGGGGGCCGCCGACGGTCAGTGCAATGGCACATATTAAATCGGGGTGTTGTAGGGAGGGGGTAAGTTCCCGATGTGCGAGAACCAGTTCGGTGACACCCGTCACAGTACGCGCCTCTTGCCAAATTCCAGCCTGCCACTCAACGCGCCGCGCCGCGCCGGGCATTGGTCACTCTTCAGGGGGACGTTCGTCCCTCCCCGGCAGTGCCGTCCCCGGCCTCTCGGGCGCCCCGTGCGGCTCGGCCGCGGCCGCCGGGGGCCCGGACGCGTCCGGGCCGGCGTCCGGCGGGGCGGCCGCCGCCTCTCCGCGGCTCCCGGCCGCCGCGGGACCGGGCTCCGCGCGTTCCGCCGAGGGGCCGGGCTCCGCGCGCTCCGTCGCGAGGCGCAGGAGGCGGTGGCAGACCGGACAGGTCCTCGTGATGTGCCGGTAGCCCGTCGCGGCCGCCAGATGGGCACGCAGCAGTGCGCGGGTCTCGTGATGTCCTGCCGTGGCCGTCATGCACGTCACCTCCGTGGCGTGTGCCGCCCTCCGGGGAAACCCCCCGGGGCCCCGGAAGGAGCCCGGGAAGACCGGGGTACTCGCCGGGGCGGGCCCCGTCAAGACGTCCCGCACGGGGCGGCCGGGCCGCGCACACGACGAAGGCCCGCATCGTGACGATGCGGGCCTTCGTGTACTGGCGCGGTCCTGACGGGATTTGAACCCGCGGCCTCCACCTTGACAGGGTGGCGAGCACTCCAAACTGCTCCACAGGACCAGGATTTGCGGCCTCTTCCGGCGACTTCCGTCGCTTTCCCCGGCTGCGAGAGAGACTGTACAGGAGAGGCGCTGGTCTGGTCGAACTCACTCAGTGCTGTCGCGTGATCACGGCGCCAGGGCGTCGATCGCCTTCACGATCCGCTTGTCCGAGACCGGGTACGCGGTGCCCAGGGCGTGGGCGAAATAGCTCACCCGCAGCTCCTCGATCATCCACCGCACGTCCAGCACCTGCTGCGGCACCGGGCGGCCCTGCGGCAGCTGTTCCAGCAGCCACGCGTACTCGTCCCGCATCTCGTGCACCTTCTCCATGCGCGTGGTGTCGCGCTGGACCGAGGTGGGCATCTGCTGGAGCCTGCGGTCCGCGGCGACCAGATAGCGCATCAGGTCGGGCAGCCTCCCCAGCCCCGTGCGGGTCACGAAGCCGGCCGGCATCAGCTCCGCCAGCTGCTGGCGCACGTCCGCCACGTTGCGGAGCAGCGTCGGGCTGCCCGTGGCCTTCAGACGGCGCTCGCAGGCCTGCCAGGCGGCCAGGATCTGCTGCACCCGGTCGACGGTGCGCACGGTCAGTTCCACCAGATCGGCGCGGACCTTGTCGAACAGCTTCCGGAACGACTCCTCGTCCCATGCCGGGCCGCCGTGGTCCGCGATCAGGCGGTCGGCCGCGGCCGAGGCGCAGTCCTCGAAGAGCGCCTGCACCGAGCCGTGCGGGTTGCGGGACAGCGCCAGCTTCTGCTGGTTCGTCAGCCGGTCGGAGGCGAACTTGGCAGGGTTGACCGGGATGTTCAGCATGATCAGCCGACGGGTGCCCTGCCACATGGCCTGCGCCTGCTCGGCCTCGCTGTCGAAGAGGCGCACCCCGACCGAGGAGCCCTCGTCGACGAGGGCCGGAAAGGCCTTCACCGGCTGGCCGGCGCGACGCGTCTCGAAGACCTTGGTCAGGGCGCCGATCGTCCAGTCCGTGAGCCCGGTGCGCTCCAGGGAGCCGCCGGACGGGCCGGAGGAGGCCGCCGCGGCGGACAGCGCCTGGCGGGCCTTCGGCCGCAGCTTCAGCCGCAGCGCCTCCAGGTCCTTGTCCTCGGCGATCTTCCTGCGCCGCTCGTCGACGATCCGGAAGGTGATCCGCAGGTGGTCGGGGACGCGGGACAGGTCGAAGTCGTCCGCCGAGACGGGGACGCCGACCATCCGCTGGAGCTCGCGCGCCAGAGTGACCGTCAGCGGCTCCTGGAGCGGGACGGCCGTGTCCAGGAAGCGGCCCGCGTAGTTGGGAGCCGGTACGTAGTGGCGGCGGATCGGCTTGGGGAGGGAACGGATCAGCTCCGTCACGACCTCCTCCCGCAGGCCCGGGATCTGCCAGTCGAAGCCCTCGTCCGTGACCTGGTTGAGCACCTGGAGCGGGACGTGGACGGTCACGCCGTCCGCGTCGGCGCCGGGCTCGAACTGGTAGGTCACCCGGAACTTCAGCCGGCCCTGGCG
Source organism: Streptomyces genisteinicus (assembly GCF_014489615.1). Lineage (GTDB taxonomy): Bacteria > Actinomycetota > Actinomycetes > Streptomycetales > Streptomycetaceae > Streptomyces > Streptomyces genisteinicus. The sequence goes on along the minus strand of NZ_CP060825.1, from coordinate 3,403,308 downwards.
CCAGGAGTCCGGGTAGTCGTCCTTGGTGACCGCGCCGGCCTTCTCGTTGATGAGCATCTCGCGCTCGAAGTCGAGCAGCTCGGGCTGCTCGCGCCGCTTGTGCTTCCACCAGGAGTCGAAGTGGGCGCCGGAGACGACGTGCTCGGGCACCCGCTGGTCGTAGAAGTCGAACAGCGTCTCGTCGTCGACCAGGATGTCGCGGCGCCGGGCCCGGTGCTCCAGCTCCTCGACCTCGGTCAGCAGCCGGCGGTTGTCGGCGAAGAACTTGTGGTGGGTGCGCCAGTCGCCCTCGACGAGGGCGTTGCGGATGAACAGGTCACGGGAGGTCTCCGGGTCGATCCGCCCGTAGTTGACCTTCCGCTGCACCACGATCGGCACGCCGTACAGGGTGACCTTCTCGTAGGCCATGACCGCCGCGGCGTCCTTCTCCCAGTGCGGCTCGCTGTAGGTGCGCTTGAGCAGGTGCCCGGCCAGCGGCTCGATCCACTCCGGCTCGATCCGGGCGTTGACCCGGGCCCACAGCCGCGACGTCTCGACGAGTTCCGCCGACATGACGAACCGCGGGGGCTTCTTGAAGAGCGCCGAGCCGGGGAAGATCGCGAACTTGGCGCTGCGGGCACCCAGGTACTCGTTCCGGCCGCCGCTCCCGCGCCCGCTCTCGCCGCCGGTCTCCTTCACGTCCTTCATGCCGACGTGCGACAGCAGACCGGCCAGCAGCGAGACGTGCACCGACTGCTCGGGGGCGTCGGCGTCGTCGACGTGGAAGCCCATCTGCTTGGCGACCGTGCGCAGCTGGGAGTAGATGTCCTGCCACTCGCGGATGCGCAGGAAGTTCAGGTACTCCTGCTTGCACATCCGGCGGAAGCTGGAGGAGCCGCGCTCCTTCTGCTGCTCGCGGACGTAGCGCCAGAGGTTCAGGTAGGCGAGGAAGTCGCTGGTCTCGTCCTTGAACCGGGCGTGCTGCTGGTCGGCCTGGGTCTGCTTCTCGGCCGGCCGCTCGCGCGGGTCCTGGATGGAGAGCGCGGCCGCGATCACCATGACCTCGCGGACGCAGTTGTTCCTGTCGGCCTCGACGACCATCCGGGCGAGCCGGGGGTCGACGGGGAGCTGGGACAGCTTCCGGCCGAGCTGGGTGAGCCGCTTCTTCGGGTCCTTCTCGGCGGGGTCGATCGCGCCCAGCTCCTGGAGGAGCTGCACGCCGTCGCGGATGTTGCGGTGGTCCGGCGGGTCGATGAAGGGGAACTTCTCGATGTCGCCGAGGCCGGCGGCGGTCATCTGGAGGATGACCGAGGCCAGGTTGGTCCGCAGGATCTCGGCGTCGGTGAACTCCGGCCGGGCGAGGAAGTCCTCCTCGGAGTACAGCCGGATGCAGATGCCGTCGGAGGTGCGGCCGCAGCGGCCCTTGCGCTGGTTGGCGCTGGCCTGGCTGACCGCCTCGATGGGCAGCCGCTGGACCTTGGTGCGATGGCTGTAGCGCGAGATGCGGGCGGTGCCCGGGTCGATCACGTACTTGATGCCGGGGACCGTCAGGGAGGTCTCGGCGACGTTGGTGGCGAGCACGATCCGCCGGCCGGTGTGCTGCTGGAAGACGCGGTGCTGCTCGGCGTGGGAGAGCCGGGCGTACAGCGGCAGCACCTCGGTGAAGCGGTACTGCTTCTTGTTGAGCGCGTCCGCGGTGTCGCGGATCTCGCGCTCGCCGGAGAGGAAGACGAGGATGTCGCCCTTGCCCTCGCCCATCAGCTCCTCGACGGCGTCCGTGATCGCGGTGATCTGGTCGCGGTCGGCGTCGTCGGAGTCCTCCTCCAGCAGCGGCCGGTAGCGGACCTCGACCGGATAGGTGCGCCCGCTGACCTCGACGATCGGGGCGTCGCCGAAGTGGCGGGAGAAGCGCTCCGGGTCGATGGTCGCGGAGGTGATGACGACCTTGAGGTCGGGTCTGCGCGGCAGCAGCTGGGCGAGGTAGCCGAGCAGGAAGTCGATGTTGAGGGACCGCTCGTGGGCCTCGTCGATGATGATCGTGTCGTAGGCGCGCAGCTCGCGGTCGGTCTGGATCTCGGCGAGCAGGATGCCGTCCGTCATCAGCTTCACGAACGTGGCGTCCTGGTCCACCTGGTCGGTGAAGCGGACCTTCCAGCCGACCGCCTCGCCGAGCGGGGTCCGCAGTTCGTCCGCCACGCGCTCCGCGACGGTGCGGGCGGCGATCCGGCGGGGCTGCGTATGGCCGATCATGCCCCGGACGCCCCGGCCGAGCTCCATGCAGATCTTGGGGATCTGCGTCGTCTTGCCGGACCCGGTCTCACCGGCGACGATCACGACCTGGTGGTCGCGTATCGCCTCCAGGATCTCGTCCTTCTTCTGGCTGACGGGCAGCTGCTCGGGGTACGTGATCGCGGGCATCCGCGCGGCACGGCGCGCGGTGCGGGCCGCGGACTTCTCCGCCTCTGCGGCGATCTCGTCCAGCACGGCCTGGCGGGCCTCGGGCTTGCGGATGCGGCGGGCGCCCTCGAGACGGCGGCCGAGCCGGTGGGCGTCGCGCAGCGACGCCCCGCTCAGCGCGGTCTGGAGGTCGGCGAAGGAAGTAGACATACGGACACCAGGATCGCACCCCCGCGGAAGCGGTGGCGAACCCATTTCGCCGGTTCTCCGGCACAGGTGGTGCAGTATGGAGCGAATCGTTCACGCCCTGTGCGGAGCTCTGCACGCCGGAGCCCCGCACGCCGGGGCGCCGCCGCCCGACGCCGAAGGGACCGCCCGCCATGCCGACCGGCCGCGACCGCGGGCACCGGGCACCCTCCGTGCTGGGCGTGTTGCTCGGGACGCTGCTCGTGCTGGCCGGCTGCGCCTGGGCGGCCGCGGCGCCGGCCCCCGCGGGCGGGTACGGCACGGCGCCGGCCCTCGCGGCGCCCGCTCCCGCCGGTGCGGTCGCGGTCGGGGGCGACGAGGGTTCCGGGACCGTGCCGGGCTGCGGCCGGGGTCTTCCCGGCGGTGACGACGGCGCACGGCCGGGCATGCCGCCGCGCGGCGCGGCGGCGCACGAGCCGCCTGCCGCGACACAGCAGCTCCCGGCGTCCCTTGCCGGGGCGCTGCCCGCCTGGGACGACGTACGGCTCGCCCGGCCGGCGCCGCGCGGGCCGCCACCGCTCTGCCCGCCGTCCCCCGTCCTCCTGTCCGTGCTGCGCGTGTAGGGCGGCCTTCCGCGGCCGGTCCTCCGGGGCCGGGCCGCCGCCCGGCGGCGCCCGCGCCCGCCCGCGATGGCCCGCGGCCCGCGTGTCCGCGTGCGACCGCAGGGATGCGCGCCGCGCGCGGCCGGGCGTCGCCACGCGTCCACCACGCCTCGCCCGCCGCGCGCCGACCCGTATCCGCGCCCCGCGCCGCCGGGCGTCCGCACGCATCCACCCCCATGTCCCGCGCCGCCGGGCGCCCACACGCCAACGCACAGGAGCACCACCATGCCCTCGTCCGCCGCACCCGTCTCGTCCCGCAGGCCGATCGCCATCGGGGCGGGGGTGCTCGTCGCCGCGCTGCTGCTCGGCTACGCCTCGTACTCCGCGACCAAGCCGTCCGACGCGGGCCCCGGCGGCTCGTCGGCCGTCGCCCCGAGCTCCGCCGGGCCCGGCGGCGACAGCCACCCGGAGCTGCTGGAGCTCGCCCGCCGGGACGCCGGCGACCCGCTGGCGGCGGGCCGGGCCGACGCCCCGGTCGTGATGGTCGAGTACGCGGACTTCCAGTGCGGCTACTGCGGGAAGTTCGCCCGCGACACCGAACCGGAGCTGATGCGGAAGTACGTCGAGGACGGCACCCTGCGCATCGAGTGGCGCAACTTCCCCATCTTCGGGGCCGAGTCGGAGGCCGCCGCGCGGGCCTCCTGGGCGGCCGGACAGCAGGGCCGGTTCTGGGAGTTCCACGCGGCGGCCTATGCGGACGGCGCGAAGGAGAAGGGCTTCGGCGCGGCCCGGCTGCGGGAGCTGGCCCGCGAGGCGGGCGTCGGCGACCTCGACCGGTTCGCCCGGGACACGGAGAGCGAGGCGGCGCGGAAGGCCGTCGCCCGCGATCAGGAGGAGGGCTACGGCCTGGGCGCCACCTCGACGCCGTCGTTCCTGGTGAACGGCCGGCCGATCGCGGGCGCGCAGCCGATGGAGACGTTCACGCAGGCCATCGAGGCGGCCGCCGCGGAGGCCGGGAAGGGCCGCGCCGCCGGGTCCGGCGCATCGGAGCAGGGCGAACAGGGGCCGCGATGAGCGACATCGGCTACCTCGCCGCCTTCCTCGGCGGCCTGCTCGCGCTGGTCAGCCCGTGCAGCGCCCTGCTGCTGCCCGCGTTCTTCGCGTACTCCGTCGACACCACCGGGCGGCTGGTGGCTCGGACCTGCGTCTTCTTCGCCGGTCTCGCGACGACCCTCGTCCCCCTCGGCGCCGCCGGGTCCTTCGCCGGCCGGTTCTTCTACGGCAACCGCGACCTGCTGGTCGCCGTCGGCGGCTGGCTCATCATCGTCCTCGGGGTCGCCCAGATCGCCGGGGCCGGCTTCGCCTCGCGCCGGCTCGCCGAGGTGTCCGGGCGCATCCGGCCGACGACCGCCCTCTCCGTCTACGCCCTCGGCCTCGTCTACGGGCTCGCCGGCTTCTGCGCGGGCCCGATCCTCGGCAGCGTGCTCACGGTGGCCGCGCTCGCCGGCAGCCCGGTCTACGGCGGGCTGCTGCTCGCCGTGTACGCCCTGGGGATGGCGGTTCCGCTCTTCCTGCTGGCCGTGCTCTGGGAGCGGTACGACCTGGGGCGCCGCCGGTGGCTGCGGGGACGGGAGTTCGGGGTGGGGCGTTTCCGACTGCACACGACGTCGCTGCTGTCGGGGCTCTTCTTCGTGCTGCTGGGCACGGTGTTCCTGGTCTTCGACGGCACCACCGCGCTGCCGGGTCTGCTGTCGGTGGACGACTCCTTCGCGGTGGAGGAGTGGGCCTCGGGCGTGGGCCGGGCGGTGCCGGACTGGGCGCTGCTGGCCGGGGTGGTGGCGGTCGTCGCGGTGGTCCTCGCGGTCCGCGGCCGGCGCCGGCCGGCCCGTGACGGGACCTGACACGGCATGGGGCGCGGTCCGACGGGCCGCGCCCTCCGTGGCGGGAGTGGACGGAGTGGACGGAGTGGACGGAGTGGACGGAGTGGACGGAGTGGACGGAGACACGAAGAAGGCCCCGATCTCTCGATCGGGGCCTTCGGTTGTGGCTGGGGCCGGGGTCGAACCGGCGACCTATCGCTTTTCAGGCGATCGCTCGTACCAACTGAGCTACCCAGCCACGGGGCTCTTGCGAGCTCCAGCGGTCCTGACGGGATTTGAACCCGCGGCCTCCACCTTGACAGGGTGGCGAGCACTCCAAACTGCTCCACAGGACCAAGCATGGTGCGAGAACAAGTCTCGCACACGGTTGTGCGTGCCCCCAACGGGATTCGAACCCGTGCTACCGCCTTGAAAGGGCGGCGTCCTGGGCCACTAGACGATGAGGGCTAAAGGCCCGCCGTGTGCGCTTCGCAGCGCGTCGGGGACGTGAGAAGCATATGGGATGGGGGGAGCTATCGCCAAAACGGTTTACGGGGAGGGGCTGGACGAGGTCGCCGGGGGTGCCGGCGCGGGGGCCGGGGGCTCCACGACATGGCGGCTGACCTCGGCCGTCGTCAACCCGAGGCCGCCCAGGGTGATCTCGTCCCAGGCCTGGAGCCGGCGGTTGCCCCGGTCCAGGTAGAGCACCGACGCGCGCACCTTCTCCGGCTTCTCGTTCTGCACCGCGCGCAGCCCCCCGCCGCCGGTCGACCCCTCGATCTTCAGCCGGGTGCCGAGCTCCATCACCTCGTTCTTCCGCTTGTGGATGTGGCCGGCCAGCACCAGCGGCACGGTGCCGTCGGTCTCGGCGGCGGCCGTCGGGTTGTGCGCGACCGCGATGTCCACCGGTGTCCCGGCGCGCTCCTGGTCGCGCAGTGCGGAGGCGAGCCGGATGCCCGTCATGCGCTCGGCCGGATCGCCCTGGGCCACCACGCTGCGGTCGGGGGTGAACTGGGGGTCGCCGCTCCCCGCGATCCGCACCCCGGCGACGGTGACCGCCCGTCCGTCGTCGAGGACGTGCACGTTCTTCATCCGGGACAGGTACTCCTGCGTGGTGCGGGAGTCGTGGTTGCCGCGCACCCAGACGTAGGGCGCGCCGAGGCCGGGGATCGCGTCGAGGAAGCCGTTCTCCGCGGCGCTGCCGTGGTCCATGGTGTCGCCGGAGTCGATGATCACGTCGATCCGGTACTGCTCCACCGTCGACCGGATGATGTGCCAGGCCGCCGGGTTGAGGTGGATGTCGGAGACGTGGAGCACCCGCAGGGTGTCCGGGTCGGGCGCGTAGGCGGGGAGCGTGGAGGTGGCGTCGTAGAGCTTGGTGACATTGGTGACCAGGCGCGCCAACTCCTTCTGGTAGACGTCGAACTCGGTGACGATCGAGCGGGCGTTGCCGACGACCGAGGGGGCCGAGGTCAGCAGTCCGTCGAACTGCGGCTCCAGCACGGACTTGGGGTTCCAGGTCGCGGCGGCCGAGCCGGCGGAGGCCGCGAGCAGGGCGAGTGCGAGCCCGCCCGCGGCGAGCGCCCGGCGGGGGCGGCGGTAGACGGCGAGACCGAGAGCCGTCGCTCCGGTCACGACGGCGACGCAGGAGCGCAGCGCCAGTCCCGTGGTGCCGTCGAGCACATCGGCCGACACCTCGTCCTGGAGGCCGGAGAACCTCTCGGGGTTGTCGACCAGGGCCTGCGAGCGGGCGGGGTCGAGCCGGTCCACATCGACGTCGAGACGCAGCGGCGCCACATGGGAGTCGAGGCGCAGCGCGCCGAGCGGCGAGACGTTGATCTTCGTGCCGCCGGTGAGGGAGGGGCGCAGGGTCATGGTGGTGTCCATCGGCCCGACCGGTGTGCGGACGTTGCCCACGATCAGCAGGCCCAGCCAGGCGCCGACCAGGACGACGGCGGTCATGCCGAGCGCGCGCGCCCACGGGTGCGGGGCGCGCTCCAGACCGGCCGGTGCGGGGCCGGGGCGCAGCGGGGCGCGGAGCACGGAACGGATCGATCGGCGGGGGCGGCGCGGTGACGGGGCTTGGCGGGCCATTGGTCCCGTATGCCCCACACGGCGGCGGACCATGCCGGGGCGGCGCACGGTCCACCCCGTGCGTGACAATGGCCGGGTGCTGGAGATGACGCGTGAGGAGTTCGAGGAACTGGTCGCCGAGGCGCTGGACAGGATCCCGCCCGAACTGACGCGGCTGATGGACAACGTCGCGGTGTTCGTCGAGGACGAGCCCGCCCCCGACGACCCCGACCTGCTCGGGCTCTACGAGGGGACCCCGCTCACGGACCGCGGCGAGTGGTACGCGGGGGTGCTGCCCGACCGCATCACGATCTACCGGGGACCCACGCTGCGCATGTGCGAGACGCGCGAGGACGTGGTCGCGGAGACCGAGATCACCGTCGTGCACGAGATCGCCCACCACTTCGGGATCGACGACGCGCGGCTCCACGAACTGGGGTACGGGTGAGCGGGGAGCCCATGGACCCGGACGGCGGTGTGCCCGCCCCCGCGCGGCGGACGGAGTCCGCAGGGCCCGGCCGGTGGGCGGTCCTCGGCGTGATCGCGGCCGGCGGAGCCGCCGGCGCGACGGCCCGGCACGGCGCGGAGGTGCTGTGGCCGGCCCCCGCGGGCGGCGTCCCGTGGGCCGTTCTCGGGGTGAACCTCCTGGGCTGCGCGCTGATCGGGGTGCTGATGCCGCTGGTGGCCGAGGACGGCCGCCCGGCACGCCCGCTGGTCCGGCCGTTCCTGGGGGTCGGGGTGCTCGGAGGGTTCACCACGTTCTCGACGTACGCCCTGGGCACCGTCGACCTGCTGGAGCACGGCCGGCCCGTTCCGGCCGTGCTCTACGCGGCCGGCACGGCCCTCGGGGCGCTGCTCGCGGTGGGGGCGGCCGCGCGCCTCACCCGTGGCGCCCTCGGCCGGGCGGCGGTCCGGTGAGCAGGGTGCCGGCCGGCGGGGCGGTGGGCGCTGTTCCGGTCGGCGGGGCGGTGGTGCGGTGAGCTGGCTGCTGGTGGCCGTGGGGGCGGCGCTGGGCGCCCCGCTGCGGTATCTGACGGATCGTGCGGTGCAGGCGCGGCACGCCTCCGGTTTCCCGTGGGGCACGTTCGCCGTGAACACGGCGGGCAGCCTGGTGCTCGGGCTGCTGGCAGGGGCGGCGGTCTCGTCGCCGGCGTACGCGCTGCTCGGGACGGGGCTGTGCGGGGCGCTCACCACGTACTCCACGTTCTCGTACGAGACCCTCCGGCTCGCGGAGGGCGGCCGGGCGCGGGCCGCGGCGGCGAACGTGGCGCTGTCGGTGGCGGCCGGGACCGGGGCGCTGTACCTGGGCACGGTGGCCGCGCGCGGGCTGACGGGCTGAGGCGTCCGGCAGGTCCGCACGGGCGCGGCCCGGCGCTGTGCCCGGCATCGGCGACGCGGGCGCCGGCCGTCCCGCCCGACGGGCGGGGCGTGAGGGCGTGTCCCCGGCGGGGGGACGGTAGTTGGGCAGGGGGACCCGCCCGCCCTTCCCGTCCCCGGAGGTGCCTCCGTGCGCCAGTTGCCCCGTCCCGGCCGAACGGCCGCCTGGTTCGCCACCGCTGTGGCGGTCATGGCCTCGGCCGGCTGCATGAGCGTGAGCGACGATCCCGCCGCCCGTCCCGCGCCGAGCTCGTCCGCCGACCGGCCCGGGGCGGAGGCGGGGGAGGACGGGGACCGCGGAGGGCCGGGCGGGCAGCGGCACGCCCGGCCGGCGGGCGGTGGCGCGGACGGCCGGGACGGGGCGGGCGGCGAGGAGGCCGACGCGTCCCCGGACCCCGGCGCCACGCCCGGGGCGTCGGCCGGCCCGAGTACGCCCGCGAGCCCCGGCGCGCACCCCGGTGCCCGTCCCGGGCCGGGCCGGGGCACCGGCGATCCGGGCACCCGGCCCACCGCGCCGCCGGACCGTCCGACCCCGCAGCCGCCGACCACGCCGCCCGCCGAGCCGACCCCGCAGCCCACGCCCACCCCGACCCCGACGCCGACCGAGCCCACCGCCGAGCCCTCGGCCACCTCGGCGCCCGAGGCGCACATGGGCGCGATGCGGGTGCTGGAGGACCGGCCGGAGTACGTCATGGGCACCGAGCCGGTGGCGTCGCCCCAGGCCGGTCCCGCGTGACGCGGCTCACCCCGAAGCGGTTTGCCTTGACCGGTGGAGGGTGCGTATGGTGGTAGATCGTTTGATCCCATTGCCCGGCGCCGAAAAAGAAGAGCGCCGCGTGGCGCGTACTCTCCCTAGCCGTGGCTGACCGCATTGAGGCGGTCGAATTGCGAATTCACGGAGTTTGGGCGCGTGCCGAGACTCCGGAAGGTTTCGCATTTCGCATGTCCACTTTCAGCACTGATCACGCCGTCATGCCCGAGAGCGTCGAGGCCGTCGAGGCCACCGAAGCCGTCGAGGCCGAGGCCGCAGAGGCCCCCGAGACCACCTTCGCCGACCTCGGTCTGCCCGAGGGCGTCGTGCGCAAGCTCGCCCAGAACGGCGTGACCACCCCCTTCCCGATCCAGGCCGCGACCATCCCGGACGCCCTGGCCGGCAAGGACATCCTCGGCCGCGGCCGCACCGGCTCCGGCAAGACCCTCTCCTTCGGTCTGCCCACCCTGGCCGCGCTGGCCGGCGGGCACACCGAGAAGAAGAAGCCGCGCGCGGTCATCCTCACCCCGACCCGCGAACTCGCGATGCAGGTCGCGGACGCCCTCCAGCCCTACGGCGACGTGCTCGGCCTCAAGATGAAGGTCGTCTGCGGCGGCACCTCGATGGGCAACCAGATCTACGCGCTGGAGCGCGGCGTCGACGTCCTCGTCGCCACCCCGGGCCGTCTGCGCGACATCATCAACCGCGGCGCCTGCTCCCTGGAGGCCGTCCAGGTCGCCGTCCTCGACGAGGCCGACCAGATGTCCGACCTGGGCTTCCTGCCCGAGGTCACCGAGCTCCTCGACCAGGTCCCGGCCGGCGGCCAGCGGATGCTGTTCTCCGCCACCATGGAGAACGAGATCTCCACCCTGGTCAAGCGCTACCTCACCGACCCGGTCAGCCACGAGGTCGACAGCGCCCAGGGCAACGTCACGACCATGTCGCACCACGTCCTCGTCGTGAAGCCCAAGGACAAGGCGCCCGTCACGGCCGCCATCGCCGCCCGCAAGGGCCGCACCATCATCTTCGTCCGCACCCAGCTGGGCGCCGACCGCATCGCCGAGCAGCTGCGCGACGCCGGTGTGAAGGCCGACGCGCTGCACGGCGGCATGACCCAGGGCGCCCGTACTCGCACCCTGGCCGACTTCAAGGACGGCTACGTCAACGCGCTCGTCGCGACCGACGTCGCCGCCCGCGGCATCCACGTCGACGGCATCGACCTGGTGCTCAACGTCGACCCGGCCGGCGATCACAAGGACTACCTGCACCGCTCGGGCCGCACCGCCCGCGCCGGCCGGTCCGGCACGGTCGTCTCCCTGTCGCTGCCCCACCAGCGCCGCCAGATCTTCCGCCTGATGGAGGACGCCGGCGTCGAGGCGTCGCGTCACATCGTGGGCGGCGCGGGCGCGTTCGACCCGGAGGTCGCCGAGATCACCGGCGCCCGGTCCCTGACCGAGGTCCAGGCCGACTCCGCCAACAACGCCGCCAAGCAGGCCGAGCGCGAGGTCGTCGAGCTCACCCGCCAGCTGGAGCGCGTCCAGCGCCGGGCCGGCGAACTGCGCGAGGAGGCCGACCGCCTGGTGGCGCGCGCCGCCCGCGAGCGCGGTGACGACCCGGAGGCCGCCGTCGCCGAGGTGACCGAGGCCGCCGAGGCCGAGGTCGCCGCCACCCCGGAGCCGGCTCCCGAGCCGGTCCGCGAGGAGCGTCCGTCCTTCGACCGTCGCGACGACCGCGGCAACTTCGAGCGCCGCGACCGTCGTGACGGCGGCGAGCGCGGTGGGTTCCGCCGGGACAACGACCGTGGCGGGTTCAACCGTGACGACCGTGGCGGCCGTTCGTTCGAGCGTCGTGACGACCGTTCCTCGGGTGGTTTCCGCCGGGACGACCGTCGTGACGGCGGCGAGCGCGGTGGGTTCCGCCGGGACAACGACCGTGGCGGGTTCAACCGTGACGACCGTGGCGGCCGTTCCTTCGAGCGTCGTGACGACCGTTCCTCGGGCGGCTTCCGCCGGGACGACCGTCCGTCCGGCCACCGCGGTAGCGACCGCCCGTTCAACCGCGACCGCCGCGACGACCGCCCCTCGGGCGGCTTCCGCTCCGGCGGCGACCGTCACGACCGCCCCTACGGCCGCCGTGACGACCACCGCGGCGCCGGCTCCGGTTCCTTCGGCGGCGGCCGCCGCGACGACAAGCCGCGCTGGAAGCGCAACGGCTGACACGGGCGGCTGAGCGCCTGAACGTCTGAAACGCCTGAACAGGGCCCGCACGACACTTCGGTGACGTGCGGGCCCTGTGGCGTTGCGGCGGGGCGCATCAGCTTTCCGCGCCGCGTGGCGCTGCTGTTAAGGTCTGTCCACTCGCACGGGGTGGGTGCGGCCGGGGGGCTTTCGACGATGTGCGTTCCGCACATGCACCGTCATGCCCCGTGCCTCATCGCATCCCGGGGAGGGACGAGTGCTTCGCAGCGCTCTCGTACGCCATTGGGTCGCCGCCGCTGCCGCGGCGACTCTGATCGCCGGTACCGGCCCGCTCACCTACACCGCGGCCGCCGCGGAGAGCGGCACGGTCTTTCCCGCCACCGCGGCGGCCCAGCCGCGGGAGGTGGTGCCGCTCTCCGCGGGGCCGGGCGGCTATCTCCGTTACGAACAGGGGCGCGGCCAGTTCTGGTCCACCTGGAGCGGGGTCACCGAGCCGATCCGCAACGACGCGGAGGGCCCGGAGGCCGGCGGGGCGTACGGCGCCGGCTCCGACGTCGTCGCCGCGCTGTGGGAAGACGGCACCGAAGTCCGCCTGTTCGACGCCACCCGGAAGCGCAACACCTACGTCACGCTGCCGTCCGGGCACCGGTACATCGGAGCCTTCGGCTCCACGGTGCTCACCTCCAAGGGGAACGGCACGACGGCGCCGGTGACCTGGCACCTGCTCCGGCTGGTGAGCGGTTCCGTCCAGGACACCGTGGTCACGGGCTGGCCGGAAGGCGGGCAACTCCCTGCCGGCGCGACGGCCGGTGACGCCACGGGCATACTCGCCTCCTCCACCGTGGGCGGGGTGTCCCGGCCGGTCTGGATCGACCTGGCGACGGGGCAGGTGCGCACGCTGTCCGAGGACGGCCCGGCCGCCGGGACCGCCTCGGTCGTCCACACGCCGACCGAGGTCGTCCGGTGGACGACGGACGGCACCGTCCTGTTCCACGGCAAGGGCGGGCCCGGTGCCACCGGGCCCCTCGCGCTCGACGCCTCGGCCGAACTGCCCTACCGGGAGGGCGACGAACTGCTGGGGATGACCGGCGGACAGCTGATCGTCGCCCGGCGCACCGCGGACGGCGGCTCCGCTCCCTACCGCCTGGTCTCGGTCCCGAGGGGCGGAGGCGCCGAGACGCCTCTCTTCGCCTCGGCGCGGACCCGGGCGCTGGCGGCTCCCGACGGCGGACTCCTCGTCGTGGCGGGAACCGCACCGGAGACCCTGAGCCTGCAACGCCTGCGAGCAGACGGGGAGCAGGTGACGGCGACCGTGCTCACGGCCGTCGCCCCGATGACCTCCGAGCCGTACGCCCTGAGCTTCGCCCACGGCCGTCTGGAGTCGCTCGAGCGGATGCCGGACGAGCGGTACGCCTTCCGTTCGCGGTCGGTGTCCGTCACGGACGGGTCGGCGGTCGGCGGCACGGTGGAGCGCGGTGCTCTCGGGATCCCGCTCGACGCCTGCGCGGTGGACGTCACCGACTGCCCGGAGCTTCATAGCACCGGCGACGGCCGTACCGTCGTGCAGCCCTTCCCCGTGCACGACAGGGTCCCCGTGGTCGTCGAGGACGGGGCGTCCGCCGGCCGGCCCCTGACGACCGCGTTCGAGGGGTTCTACGTCACCGACGTCTCCGGGCGGTATGCCGTGGGCTTCGGATACCGGGAGGACGGCACGATCGTCCGGGCGGCGACCGTCGACCTGGACACCGGGAAGCACCTCGCGTCGATCCCGGTCGGGTACGACGCGCAGGACCTGGACCTCCAGGGCGACACCGTGTGGGCCGCGGGTCCGGTCAACGGCACGGTCATCGGGTACGACGTGCGCACCGGAGCGGCCCGGCGCACCGTCGACCTGGGGAACGGATGCCGGGCCGAGTTCCTCCGCGTCACGGGCCACTGGCTGAGCTGGCGCTGCGCCGGAGCCGACTACTCGGCGGGGATCCGCGATCTGGAGACCGGCAGGGACCGGTTCCTCCAGGAGCCGGTCAGCGTGCTCGGCGACGGATACGCCGTCTGGTTCCGGGGGGACGTCATCCGGGTCACGGACGTCAGCGGTACCGAGCCGGTCCTGAAGGCCACCTACCACCCGAGCCACGACAACGACCGCACCGGCCCGTACGCGGTGGACACGGCCACCGGCCGGGTCGCCTTCCAGTCGAACCCCGCCGGGGACATCGAGGTCGCGGACATCGGGGTGACGGCCTCGCCGCTCGGCACGATCGACGCCGACGTCGCGACGGGCGCGGATCTCCGCAACGCCGCCTGGCAGCCGCGCTGGTGGCTGACCAAGCCCGCCGCCTCCTGGACGCTCGAACTGCGCCACACGGCCACGGGCGCGGCCGTGCGCACGCTCACGGGCGGTGAGGCGCGCGGGATCGTCCGGCCGTCCTGGGACGGCAGGGACACGGCGGGCCGGCTCGTCGCCAACGGCGCGTACACCTGGGCGCTGACGGCGAAGCCCGCCGACGGCCAGGGCGCGGACCTCGTCCTGACCGGAGGCGTCACGGTCACGGGCGCCTCGCCGGTCCGGCGCGACCTGGGGGACGACGGCTTCGGCGACCTGCTGGTGCAGGACACGGCCGGGCTGGTCTCGCAGTACCGGGGCAACGGCACCGGCGGTGTGCTGGCGCGTCAGGCGGGCGGCGTGTTCGCGACGGACGCGTACCCCGTCCCGTTCGGCGACGTGGACGGCGACCGGTGCAACGACGTGCTGGTACGCCTCGGGAACGAGCTGAGGGTGTACCGGCCTGGCTGCGGCAAGGTCCTCTCGCCGACGTCGCCGTACACCTCGATCGGCTCCGGCTGGGCGCAGTACGACCAGCTGACGTCCCCCGGCGACGTGAACGGCGACGGCTTCCAGGACCTGATGGTGCGTCAGACCACCACGGGCGACATGTACTTCTACGCGGGTTCGGCGTCGCACAGGCTCGCCGCGCGTGTGCGGATCGGCACCGACTGGCGGACGTACACGAAGATCGCCGGCGTGGGCGACCTGAACGGCGACGGACGCGGGGACCTGCTCGGGATCGACGCGGCCGGTGCGCTGTGGCGGTACTACGGGACGGCGACCGGCGGGGTGACCGCGCGGGTGAAGCTCGCCACCGGCTGGGGCGGCTACACCTCGGTCGCCGGAGTCGGGGACATCAGCGGCGACGGGAAGCCCGAGCTCGTCGGGCGGACCGGTGACGGACGGCTGTACCGGCACAGCGCCACCGGCGACGGGACGCTCGCGGCACGGGTGCAGATCGGGACAGGCGGCTGGCAGGCGTTCAAGGGCCTGTACTGACGTGCTCCCCGCCGCGGCCCGGCTGCCCGGGCCGCGGCGGGACAGGCCGGTGTGGGGATACCCGATCGGCTCGGGGGATCTCTTTGGCTATGCTCAGGGGTGTTGTGCCGAGGGCCGTTAGCTCAATTGGCAGAGCAGCGGACTTTTAATCCGTTGGTTGTGGGTTCGAGTCCCACACGGCCTACCTGTCCAGCCCCCGTCCGGGACCACGGTTCCGGACGGGGGCTGTCGTCGTCTCCGGAGGGGTTCCGGTCGGCCGGTGCACGTCTGCGCCCGACCCTGAATCGGAGTATGAAATACGTGTTTGTTAGGGTCGCCGCATGCGGCTGACCAGGTTCACCGATCTCGCACTCCGTGCCGTCATGCGGCTCGCCGTCGCCGAGGGCGACGCGCCCGCCTCGACCACCCGGGAGGTGGCCGAGGTGATGAACGTCCCCGCCGCGCACATGGCCAAGGTGGTGGCCCGGCTGCAGCATCTCGGCGTCGTGGAGGCACGGCGCGGCAGGGGCGGCGGGCTGGCGCTCACCGGGCTCGGACGCAGGGCCTCGCTGGGCTGGCTGGTGCGCGAGTTGGAGGGGGAGGGGGAGGTCGTGGTCTGCGAGGGCGACGCCCCCTGTCCGCTGCGCGGGGCGTGCCGGCTGCGGCGCGCGCTGCGGGAGGCGCAGGAGGCCTTCCACGCCACGCTCGATCCGCTGACCGTGGGAGACCTGGTGGCCTCGCCGACGGGTCCGGTGCTCGTCGGGCTGGTCGGCCGGGGGCCCGTCGCGGACTGAGTTGTTCCGTGGTCCCGGAGGTCCGGACCTGCAGGCAAAAATTGGAAGATCACATACCTATTAAGGGAGTCGCCGTGCTGTCCGAGCAGTCCGTGCCCGTCGTCCGGGCCACCCTCCCCGCCGTGGGCGCCGCGATCGGGGAGATCGCCGACCTCTTCTACGCCGAGCTGTTCGCGGACCGGCCCGAACTGCTGCGCGACCTCTTCAACCGCGGCAACCAGGCCAACGGGCGGCAGCGGCAGGCGCTGGCGGGCTCCATCGCCGCCTTCGCCGGGATGCTGCTGGAGCGGCCGGACGAGCGGCCCGACACGATGCTCGCGCGGATCGCGGGCAAGCACGCCTCCCTCGGCATCACCTCCGACCAGTACGAGCTCGTCCACCGCCACCTCTTCGCCGCCATCGCGCAGGTGCTCGGCGACGCCGTCACCCCCGAGGTGGCCGAGGCGTGGGACGAGGTCTACTGGCTGATGGCCGGCGCCCTGATCGCCCGTGAGAGCCGCCTCTACCAGGAGGCCGGGGTCGCGGACGGCGAGGTCTGGCAGCGGATGGAGATCGTCGCGCGGCGCCGGGAGACCGCCGACGTGGTCTCGTACACGCTGCGCCGCGCCGACGGCTGCCCGGCCGGTCCCTTCCGGCCCGGCCAGTACGTCAGCGTCCAGGCGCAGCTGCCCGACGGGGCGCGTCAGATACGCCAGTACAGCCTGTCCGCGGCCCCGGGGGCCGGCGACTGGCGGATCAGCGTCAAGCGGCTGCGCGACGGGGCAGGGCCCGAGGGCGAGGTCTCCTCGTGGCTCCACGGGCACGCGCGCCCCGGCGACCTGCTGACCGTCTCGCTCCCCTTCGGCGGCCTGGTGCCCGACGAGACCGGAGACGGCCCCCTGCTGCTGGCCTCCGCCGGGATCGGCGGTACCCCGATGCTCTCCGTGCTCGGCCATCTGACCGCCACCGGGACGGCCCGGCAGGTCGTCGTGGCGCACGCCGACCGCAGCCCCGCCGACCACGCCCACCGGGAGGAGCTGCGGGCCCTCGCCGACCGGAATCCGCACGCCCGGCTGAGCCTCTGGTACGAGCGCGGGCACGGCGCGGACGGCTCCGCCGCGGGGCGGATGGACATCGGCTCCCTCGACCTGCCCGAGGACCTGACCGCCTGCCTCTGCGGCCCGCTGCCGTTCATGAAGGCCGTCCGCGCGGACCTGCTGCGCCGGGGCGTCCCGGCCCGGCGCATCCACTACGAGGTCTTCGGTCCCGACCTGTGGCTCGGGCGGGACGCGGCGGACGCGGCCGGGGCGGGCCGGGCGGTGGGGGCCGCCGGGACCGCCGTGGACGACGCGGCGGCGTCGCCCGCCGACTCCTGAGGGCCCGGTCCCGGGCCCGGGACCCGGCGGCCCGCGGGTGGCGGGCGCCCGGGGCCCCGCCGCCCCGGATTCAGCCGCCGAGGACGGTCAGGTCCAGGGCTGCGAGACGGGCCGGGTCCGCCAGGGTCTCGATCGCCACGATCCGTTCCTCCACGACGGTGAAGGCCATCACCGCGACCGGGACGCCGCCGACCGCCACGACCACCCCGGCGGCGCCGTTCACCAGTGCGGGAAGGGTGGCGCGCGAGGGATGGGCGAAGGCGGCGGCCCGCCGCGCGACGCGCTCGGCGCCGCGGATCAGCGACTCGGGTCCACGCGACCCGCCGTCGGCCCGCGCCACCACGTCCGGGTCGAGGACGGCCACCAGCGCGCCGATGTCGCCGTCGCGCGCCGCGCCCAGGAAGGCGGCGACCACCTCGCGCTGGCGGGCGAGATCCGCGTCGGGCGCGGGCGCCCCGCCCCGCACCCGCCGGCGCGCCCGGCTGGCGAGCTGGCGGGCGGCCGCGGGGGAGCGGCCCACCAGGGGCGCGATCTCGTCGAACGGCACGGCGAACATGTCGTGCAGCACGAAGGCGAGGCGCTCCGCGGGGGCGAGGGTGCCCAGGACCACGAGCAGGGCGAGGCCGACGGAGTCGGCCAGCAGCGCCTCGTGCTCGGGGTCCACCGTGTCCCCGGCGCCGACGATCGGCTCGGGCAGGTGCGGGGCCATCGGCTGCTCACGCCGCGAAGCCCGGCTGCGCAGCATGTCCAGGCAGATCCGGCCGACGACGGTGGTCAGCCAGCCGCGCAGGTTCGCGACCCCGTCGCCGTCGGAGCGGCTGAGCCGCAGCCACGCCTCCTGGACCGCGTCGTCGGCCTCGGCCAGCGAGCCGAGCATCCGGTAGGCGACGGCCCGCAGCTGCGGGCGGTGCTCCTCGAAGCGCCGGGCGAGGGCGTCCGGCCCCGCCGCGGCGCCCGGTCCGGCCGCCGTCGCGTGCGGTGCGGTGCCGGTCCTGTGCACGGTCCTGTCCATCGTCCGTCCTGTCTGCCGGTGGGCGCCCCGCCCGGCGGATGACGCCTCCGCGAGCGGGTCCTCACGTCTTCGACGTGCCGCGGGCGGCGGATGTGACAGGGACGGCCGGCCCGGGCACCGTCGGGGGCGGGTGCGGTGGGTGCGGTGGGCGCGGTGCGCGTGCCGTCGGGGGTGCGGCGCGGTGCGCGGCACGGCTGTGCGGCAGGGGGGCTGTGAGAAGGGCTGTGAGGCAGGGCACGGGAAAACTGGTCGGAAGGACTCCGCGGATGGCGTAAGGTTGTGTTCACCGACGCGGGGTGGAGCAGCTCGGTAGCTCGCTGGGCTCATAACCCAGAGGTCGCAGGTTCAAATCCTGTCCCCGCTACTGAAGACGGTGGCCCGTCATTCGAGATCGCATCGAATGACGGGCCACCGTCGTTTCCGGCCCGCTCCCGGCGCCCCGGGCCGTCCGAGACCCCGGGCGCACGGCCACCGCCCGTGGCCTGCGGTGTCGTCCCACGGTGCGGCGGCAAGTCGCCGCTTCGGCGCGACGCCCGCAGCATGGAAGGACACGGCACCGGTCGTGGCCGTGAGTCCGGAGCGGCGGCGGAAGCGGCGGGAGAAGCATGGTGGGGCGACGGCAGCGCAGCACCTTCCGGACTCCGTGGTACCTGCGCCTGCTCCCTGCCGTGATGCTCGTCGGCGGCGCGTTCTTCGACGCCCTCAGCCCTCCCCGCTTCACCGCCGTGCCGCTCTTCGCCGCCGCACCGCTCGTCGCGGCGGCCCTCACCTCCTGGGTGGTGACGCTGCTCACCGGCATCGCCGCCGTCGTGGCCACCGCCGGGCTGCACGTCTACAACGACGACGCCACCGAGATCACCAGCTTCACCGAGGTGACCACGGTGGCCACGGTCTCGGCCGTCGCGCTGCTGATCAACCGCGTCCTGCGGCTGGGCAGCGAGCGGCTGGCCTCGGCCCGGGTGATCGCCGAGGCGGCGCAGCGCGCCGTGCTGCCCGAGCCGCAGGACCGGATCGCCGGTCTCCACGTCGCCGCGCGGTACGAGGCGGCGCAGGCGGACGCGTTCATCGGAGGAGACCTCTTCGCGGTGCAGGACACGCCCTACGGCGTGCGGCTGATCGTGGGCGACGTGCGCGGCAAGGGCATGGAGGCGGTCTCGGCCGTCGCCGTGCTCGTCGGGTCCTTCCGGGAGGCGGCGGAACAGGAGAGCACCCTGGAGGCGGTGGCGCAGCGGCTGGAGCGGGCGCTGCAGCGCGAGGGCGTACGGCGGCCGGGGCTGGACGCCTTCGAGGGCTTCACGACGGCCGTCATCGGCGAGATCCCGAACGTGCGGGCGGGCGGGGACCGCGGGGCCGTGCGCCTGGTGAACCGGGGCCATCCCGACCCGCTGCTGCTCCGGGCGGACGGCGCGCTGGCCCCGCTGACACCGACGGAGCCGGCGCTGCCGCTCGGCATGGGCGACCTGGGGGGCGGGCCCGACCGGGCGGACGAGTACGCCCTGCCGGCCGGGGCCACGCTGCTGCTCTACACCGACGGGCTCTCCGAGGCGCGGGACGCGCACGGGGTCTTCTACGACCCGGCGGAGCGGCTCCGGGGCCGGGTCTTCCCGGGGCCGGAGGAGTTGCTGGACGCCCTGGTGGACGACGTGCGCCGCTACTCCGGCGGCGGGCCCGCCGACGACATGGCGCTGATGGCGGTCACCCGGCCCGAGGCCGGCCAGCCGGACCGGCGCCGGACGGTCCCCGTCGTCCCCGCCGACCGGGACGGCGCCCCGGGGCGGCGGCCTGGGCCGTGATCCCCGCGGGTGCTCCGAGGCGGGCGGCCGGGGCCGTGATCCCCGCCGGAGCGGCCGGGCACCCTGCGTAGTCGCGGAATGCCACTGCGCATAACATATGACGCACCGTCAGAAAAGCCTGCCCATCCGAGAGTCGATCAAGTCGCCCGATTCCGACTCCTTCTGTCCCGATAAGTCCTGGCCACAGTCGTTAACGATCAGTCGGAACGGCTTGGAATCCGGGCCCGGCGTCTATTAACGTTCGATAACGCAACGCGGTCGTCCCAGCCGTCGCCAGAGGCGGCACCGTGCGCGCGCGCCGAATTCCGCAAGGGAACCGGGGAACCAATCCTTGGGGTGAATCGGGCCTCATCTGCCGCTCTCTGCGCGGCCGGTGACACCCGTAGGAGACCTTCCTGCTCCGAACCCGTCAGCTAACCCGGTAGGCGAGAAGGAAGGAAAGGAGTACGCCTTCGTGGCGTCCAACATGCCTGCCCCCGAGGCCCCGTCCGCCCCTTCCTCTTTCGGCGGCGACGCCCCGGAACGGTCGTACGAGGAGTGGAATCCGACCGAGGAGTCCATCCGGCCCGTACGCGGGCGGCACCGCGTGGCCAAGCAGCGGGGCGGACTCGCCCGCAGCTCCACCGTTCTCGGAGTCGGCGTCATCGCGGCCGTCGGCGCGGGTGGCATGGCCACCGCGCAGGACAAGCCCGCGGTGTCGATATCCCTTCCCGACTCCCTCACCGACCACCTCCCGGACGCCTCCTCCCTCCCGGGTGTCGGCTCGCTGATCTCCGGCGACTCGGAGTCCGCAGCCACCGCGAACCACGCCCCGCTCACCGCGATGACCGCGGTCGCCGACAGCGGCACCGAGGCCGGGGGCGAGCAGGCGGCCGGCGCCGGCGAGGCGCTGCGGGCCCGGATCCTCCAGCAGGCCGAGCAGCAGCGGGCCGAGGCCGACGCCGAGGCCAAGGCCGCGGCGGAGAAGACGGCCGCCGAACAGGCCGCCGCCGAGGCCGCGAAGCAGCAGTCGGCCGCCGAGAAGAAGGCCGCCGAGGAGAAGCGCAGGGCCGAGGAGGCCGCACGGGCGAAGGCCGAGGCCGAGCGCCTGGCCGAGCTCGCCAGGAGCTGGTCCCTCCCCACCTCCTCGTACACCCTGACCTCCACCTACGGTGAGTCCGGCTCCATGTGGTCCTCCGGCCAGCACACCGGTCTGGACTTCGCCGCGCCGACGGGTACCCCGGTCAAGGCCGTTCACACCGGCACCGTCACCTCGGCCGGCTGGTCCGGCTCGTACGGCTACCGCATCGTGCTGGAGCTCGAGGACGGCACCGAGGTCTGGTACGCCCACCTGTCGTCGATGACCGCGTCCGCCGGCCAGAAGGTCACCACCGGCGAGACCATCGGCCGCGTCGGCGCCACCGGCAACGTCACCGGACCCCACCTCCACATGGAGGTCCACACCGCGGGCGGCTCCGGCATCGACCCGCTCGCCTGGCTGCGGGGCAAGGGCCTCACCGTCTGACCCTCCCGCCGCACGGCGGCATCTTCGACGGACCCCGCCGGTCCGGGCGCTCACCCCCCGACGCCCGGGCCGGCGGACCCGTGTCCGGACGCCCGCGACGCGCCGTGGACCCGACGCCCCCCGGCGCCCCGGCCCGTGGACTCGTGACCGGACAGATGCCGTGGGGCGGCCCGGCGGGACGCGGGCGGAGAGCTGCCGCGGAATAGCGGAGCGGGATCGTACGGTTGAGTGCTCATGACCTCTCTACGCAGCCTCGGCCGGTCCGGTCTCGACGTCTTCCCGCTCTCCCTCGGCGGCAACGTCTTCGGATGGACCGCCGACGAGACCCAGTCCTTCGCCGTCCTCGACGCGTACACCGCGGCGGGCGGCAACTTCGTCGACACGGCCGACACCTATTCCTCCTGGGTGCCGGGCAACGAGGGCGGGGAGTCCGAGACCGTCATCGGCAGGTGGCTCGCCGCGCGCGGCAACCGGGCCGAGGTGGTCGTCGCGACCAAGGTCGGCGCGCACCCGCGGTTCAGGGGTCTGAGCGCCACCACGATCAAGGCCGCGGCGGAGGAGTCGCTGCGGCGCCTGGGCACCGATCACATCGACCTGTACTACTCCCACTTCGACGACCCGTCCGTGCCCGTCGAGGAGATCGTCGTCGCACTCGACCAGCTGGTGAAGGACGGCAAGGTCCGCGCCCTCGGCGCGTCCAACCTGAGCGCCGAGCGCCTGCGGGCCTCCCTCGACTTCGCCGCGAGCGAGGGACTCACCCCCTACACCGTCCTCCAGCCGCACTACAACCTGCTGTCGCGGGACACCTACGAGGGCGCCCTCGCGGACGAGGCGCGGCGCGCCGGTCTGGCCGCCGTGCCCTACTACGCGCTGGCCTCCGGCTTCCTCACCGGCAAGTACCGTCCGGGGACCACCGTGGACAGCGCCCGGGCCGAGGGCGCCGGCAAGCACCTGGAGACCGAGCGGGGCCGCCTGGTCCTGGCCGCGCTCGACCGGATCTCCGAGGCCCGCGGGGCCGGGATCGCCACCGTCGCGCTCGCCTGGCTGGCCGCGCAGCCGACCGTCGTGGCGCCGATCGCCTCGGCGCGCACGGTCGGGCAGCTTCCCGCGCTGACCGCGGTGGCCGGTCTGGAGCTCACCTCCGAGGAACTGGCCGAGCTGACGGCCGCGTCCGCGTAGCGCGCCCCAAGGCCGCTGCGGCCGGGGCGGGTCGGCACCGGCGCCGGGCGTGGTCCGGCCGGGTGCGGGGGCCCGCGGGCCCGCCTGCCCTGCCGTCAGGGCGCGGCCCGGTACGGGTTGAAGACGTCGTAGTCGCGGTGCGGCGGCGGCACCGCGACCCGGCCGGTGGCGCGGGCCGCGTACGTCAGCGACGGCGCCGCCACCTCCCGGCGTGCCCACAGCCGGTGGAGCAGTTCCCGCTCGCGCGCCACGAAGTCCGGTCCCGCGGTGCCGCGGTGGGCCCGGTGCCGCAGGAAGGCGAGCGAGGTCGCGTACGTCTCGTACTCGGAGACCGCGTGCGCCGCCGGGCGGCCGTACGTGCGCCGGGCGAAGTCCCGGGCCAGCGTGCGGGCGCGCATCGAGGACAGCGCCCGGGGCTCCGGCTGCGTGAGCCAGCCGGCCACCGCGTACGCCGGGAGCTGGGCGGCTATCGTGCGCAGTTCCCGCTGGCGGGTCCATATCGTCCACCAGGTCAGCAGCCCGAACGCGGGCACCATGAACGCGGCGTACACCGCGTAGAAGCCCCAGGGCCCGAACAGGGTGGTGGAGCCGTTCCACAGGGCGTGCATGCCCATGGCGAGCAGCAGTCCCAGCAGCGGGAGCAGCACCCGGCGTATCCGGCGGCGCCGCGGCCAGAGTGCGGCGATGCCGAAGCCGATGCCGGTGAGCACGGTGAACAGGGGGTGGGCGAACGGGGACATCACGATGCGGACGAAGAAGGTCGCCGCGGTCACCGAGCCCAGGCCCGAGGTGCCGAACGCCTGGTCCTCGCCGAAGGCGTTGCCCAGGTAGAGGATGTTCTCCGTGAAGGCGAAGCCGGTGGCGGTGAAGCCGGCGACGACCACCCCGTCGACCACGCCGTTGAAGTCCCGTCTGCGGAACAGGAAGATCAGCAGGATCGCGGCAGCCTTGGCGCTCTCCTCGACGACCGGGGCGATCACGGTGGCGCCGAGCGTGTCCGCCGACGCGGGGTCGGCGGTCGCGGTGGCGATCCAGCGGGTGGCGAAGGAGTTGGCGAGGATGGCGACCAGCGCCGCGGCGAAGGCGCCCCAGCCGAAGGCGAACAGCAGGTTCCGCCACGGGCCCGGCTCCACCCGGTCCAGCCAGCGGAAGGCGGCGAGCAGCAGCGGCACCGGCAGCGTCGCCAGTCCCAGGCCGACCAGGAAGCCGGGTGTGCCGGTCTGTTCCCGGACCAGCGCGAGAATCACCAGCGCGCACAGCGCGAGCAGCAGGCACACCGCTCCCGCCCGCACCATCCGGCTGCGCCACAGCCGCGCGGCGTACGTGCGGCGGGCGCGGGCCGGCGGCGCCGGCGGGGCGGGCAGCTCCCCGGGACGCTCCGGGTCGCGCACCGGTACGGGGTACGGCGGGCCGGGAGCCGTCGACGGCAGCTGCGAGGGTTCGGACACCCGACGACCCTAACGACCGCCACCGACACGGCGCGACGGTGCGTCCGCGCCCGGTGGCCGACACGGCGCGGCGGTGGGCCCGTGTGCCCGGTGCCGGCGCGGCGCCGGTTCAGCGGGCGGGCTGCACCCGGCGGAAGAGCAGGTCGTGCACGGTGTGGCCCTTGTCCAGCCCCTGGCCTTCGAAGCGGGTCAGGGGCCGGAAGGCGGGGCGCGGCGCGTAGCCGCCGCCGTCGGCGGTGTTCTCGAACTCCGGGTGCGAGCCGAGGACCTCCAGCATCTGCTCCGCGTAGGGCTCCCAGTCGGTCGCGCAGTGCAGCACGGCGCCGGGGGCCAGCCGCCCGGCGGCGAGGGTGAGGAACTCCGGCTGGATCAGCCGCCGCTTGTGGTGCCGCTTCTTCGGCCACGGGTCCGGGAAGTACACCCGCATCCCGTTCAGGGAGCCCGGCGCCAGCATCTCGCGCAGCAGGATGATCGCGTCGCCGTTGGCGACCCGGACGTTGCCCAGGCCGTTGCGCTCGGCGAGGCCGAGCAGATTGCCCTGGCCGGGGGTGTGCACGTCGACGGCGAGGATGCCCGTCGCCGGGTCGTCGGCGGCCATCTGCGCGGTCGCCTCGCCCATGCCGAACCCGATCTCCAGCACGACGGGCAGGCCGCCGAACATCTCGTCGAGGTCGAGCACCCGTCGGCCGTCGATGTCGAGCCCCCACATCGGCCACAGGCGCTGGAGGGCGTCCTCCTGGCTGGTGGTCACCCGGCTCCGGCGCGGCTGGAAGCTGCGGATCCGCCGCTCGTGGTGCGATCCGGCGGGGTCGGCGGCCGGGCCGCCGGGGAAGCGGGGCTCGCTCCGGTCGCGGATCATCGGCGGCCGGGGGGCGTCGGGGGTGGTGTTCACATGCTCAGACACAGTGCCCCGATTCTACGAGGCGATTCCACGGGGTCGCGGCGGTGGCCCGGGGCCCCGGCGACGGTGCCCGGGCCGCCTCACGGCCGCCGCGGGCCGGCCGCCGTCCCCCTGACCGCCCCGCCCCAGGTCTCCGACTCCGCGGCCAGCGCGGCGAGCACCCGGCGGGCGACCTCGCGGCCGATCGGCAGGGAGGCCGTGGCGGCGGGGGACGGCGCGTTCAGCACGTGCACCGTCCGCGGCGCCTCGCGGATGAGGAAGTCGTCGACCAGCGTCCCGTCCCGCAGCACCGCCTGGGCCCGCACTCCGGCCGGCGCCGGGCGCAGATCCTCCTCGGTCACCTGCGGCAGCAGCCGGCGCACCGCCCCGGTGAAGGCGCGCCGGGACAGCGAGCGGTGCAGTTCGCCGGCGCCGTACCGCCAGTGCCTGCGGGCGATCCGCCAGGAACCGGGCCAGCTCAGCGTGGCGGCCAGTTCGGCGGGGCGGACCACGGACCAGTCGTACCCCTCGCGGGCGAGCGCCGGGACCGCGTTGGGCCCGACGTGGACGCCGCCGTCGACGCCCCGGGTCAGATGGACGCCGAGGAAGGGGAAGGCCGGGTCCGGCACCGGGTACACCAGGCCGCGGACGAGTTCCGGCCGGGCCAGGTCGTAGTACTCGCCCCGGAAGGGGACGATCCGCATCTGCGGGTCGTCGCCCGCCAGGCGCGCCACCCGGTCGCAGTGCAGACCGGCGCAGTTCACCAGCGCCCGCGCCCGCACCACGGTCCCGGACACGGTGCGCACGGCCACGCCCCACGGCCGGCGGTCGATCGCTTCGACCTCCTCGCCGCAGCGCACGTCGGCGTCCGCGGCCCGGGCGAGCCGGTCCGCCACCGCCCGGTAGTCGCAGATGCCGGTCGTCCCCACATGGATCGCGGCCAGCCCCCTCACCTCGGGCTCGTACTCGCCGATCTGCGCCGGACCGAGCTCGCGCACCGGGATGCCGTTCTCGCGGCCCCGCTGGACCAGGGCGTGCAGCCGCGGCAGCTCGTCCCGGCCGGTGGCCACGATCAGCTTGCCGGTGACCTCGTGGTCGATGCCGTACTCGGCGCAGAACTTGACCATCTCCGCCGCGCCGCGGACCGCGAACCGGGCCTTGAGCGAACCGGGCCTGTAGTAGATCCCGCTGTGGATCACCCCGCTGTTGCGCCCGGTCTGGTGGCGGGCGGGGCCCGCCTCCTTCTCCAGCACCGTCACCCGCGTCCCGGGCGCCGCACGCGTCAGCGCGTACGCCGTCGACAGACCGACGATCCCTCCGCCGATCACCAGCACGTCGCAGTCGAAGCTCCGCACGGACGCCATCACCGCGTCACCTCCCACCCCGATAGTGCACTGGCCCGTGGACCGCGCCCTCAAACCAGGTGTGCACCGTGTCACGCCGGGGCGGCCAGAAGCGGACGGGCCCGCTCCCGGAGCTCCATTACCCGCGGCTCGTCTCCGTACGGCTCCAGGCGGTGCAGAAGATCGCGCACGTACTCGGTGGTGCGCGCCGACGAGATCCGCCCCGCGACCTCGACCGCCCGGGTCCCGGCGGCGCAGGCCGCGTCCAGATTGCCGGACTCCAGCTCCGCGACCGCGCTGACGATCAGCCGCAGGCCGTGCGAGCGCACGAACTCCTCCGTCGGACGGGACAGCGCCTGCTCCGTGAACCGCCGCACCTGCCGGGGCGCCTTGAGGTCGCGGTAGCACTCGGCGGCGTCGGCCGCGAAACGGTCGTACGAGTAGAAGCCCAGCCACGAGGGGTCCGCGTCCCCCTCGCGGGAACGCTCCAGCCAGCCCTCCGCCGCCTTCAGCGCCTGCCCGGCGGCGGCGGCGTCGTTCGCCTTGGCGTGGGCGCGGGCCTCCACCAGCCGGAAGAAGCTCATGGTGCGGGCGGTGGCGAGCCCGCGGTTGCGCTCCAGCGCCGCCTGGGCCAGGTCCACGCCCTCGTCCGCGAACCCCCGGTACGTCGCCTGGAGCGACATGGAGGCGAGCACGTATCCGCCGAGCGGCACGTCGGCGGCGGCGCGGGCCAGGCGCAGCGCCTGGATGTAGTAGCGCTGGGCCGCCTCCTGCTGGCCGGTGTCGAAGGCCATCCAGCCCGCCAGCCGCGTCAGTTCGGCGGTCGCGCCGAAGAGCGCGCGCCCCACCTCGTCGGAGTAGGAGCCGAGCAGCAGGGGTGCGGCGTCGACGCGCAGGCACTCCGGAACCATCGACGAACGCCAGTCGCCGCCGCCGTACTTGGAGTCCCAGCGGCGGGCGTCCTCCGCGGCCTCGCGCAGCTTGGCGACGTCGCTGTGGCCGACGCGCACCGCGGCGTCGTCGCCCGGTCCCTCGGGCGCGGACCCGGCGGGGCGTTCGGCCGGCGAGGCTCCCGGGGGAGCGGCGACCAGCCGGGCGACCGTCGGGTCCGCCGGGGTTATCAGCCAGCGCGACGCGGGCGTCGCGTACGCGCTCACCGCGAACGAGCCCGCCAGCGACTGCCATATACCGCCGGCGCCGGCGCGTCGTCCGGCGAGATCCAGGCGGTACAGGTCGGTGGCCGATTTCACCGCCTCGCCGACATCGCGCGGGAAGGCGAGACCGACCTCCGGCGCCGGGTCGGCGTCGGCCAGGCCGATCTCGTGGAGCGGCACCGGCCGGCCCAGTTTGGCGCCGATCGCGGCGGCGATGAGATGGGGTGCGGCGCCCTGCGGCACCATGCCCTTGGACACCCACCGGGCGACCGACGTCTTGTCGTAGCGGAGGGTCAGACCGCGCTGCGCCCCGAGGTCGTTCACCCGCCGGGCGAGCCCGGCGTTGCTGATTCCCGCGAGGGCGAGAACGGTGCCGAGCTTTTCGTTCGGCCCGCGTTGCTCCCTGGACATGCGCCACCCCTCGACACGCAGACGGCTGCCGCGTCGCACGGGGCGCACGGCATTCGTGCTGTGTCCTCCCGGTTCGCACACCGCCCGTCCCGGCCCGTCCCGGCTGCAAAAGCATGTGGCCGGACCACCCGGAATATGCGCGCCCGCAGAGGACAGCAGTGAACACAGCGTAGTTCGCCACATCCCTACCGTTAAGAGGCGGAGTTCCCTATGGCGGGAATGTGGTGCGGGGCGGCGGGCCGGGCGGCACGGCCGTGCTCCCGCCGTGTGGCCGTGCGCCTGTCCGTGCGCTCTGGCCGGGCGGCTGCCGGGAGCGCTTCCATGGGTGCTGCGTGGGTCGGCCCACTGCGTACTGGAACCAGTGGGCTGGGGGACACTGCCGCCTCATTTCCCCGCGGGCGGCGGGCCGGTCCGGGAGGCGAACTACGCCTCCCGGACTGGGTGTTGACCTTCATCGGCCATCGAAGAATGGCCGAATGACGACGGTCCCGGCGCGTGTCCGGCCGGTGTTCCGGTCGGCCCGCGGAGCGATCCGGCGGCCCGGACGGGCCGCGAAACGGCCACTGCCGGTGGCACGTTCACTTTTTGCGGGCGCTACCGGAGCCCGAGCCTGCGCGCCTCCTTCGTGGCAGCATGTTCCCGAACGGCTTCGGGAATGCGGTGGAGGCGGGGATGCGGTGGCTGGTGGGGTGGAGCAGTATCGCCGCGCACTTCGGGACTGCCGGGGCCGTCTCCGGACTTCCGGACCCCGACGGCGAGAGCCGCACCGTCCACCCCGTGGGCGCCCAACTCCTGTGGGGTGACCCCGATCCGCTGTGGGCCGTCGGCGACTGGCGCCCCGACGAGGTGCGCGTCGTCACCGCCGAACCGGCCGCCCGCCCCGTGCCGGGCGGTGGCGCGAACCCGCCCGCGGTCGCCCGGCTCGCCGTCCTCGGCTGCTGCGCCGCCAGCGACGAGCAGCTGCGCGTGGGGCTGTTCGCCGCCCGCGGCGGCGCGCTGCGGCACCTCACCGCCTGGGCGGGCAGCTACACCGCCGTCGTCCAGGTCGGCCGCCGGATCACCGTGATCGGCGACCTGGCGGGTGCCCGGCCCGTGTTCTACACCCCGTGGGCGCAGGGCACCGCCTACGCGACGGCCGCGCTGCCGCTCGCCGACCTGATCGAGGCCCAGCTCGACATCGGGCACCTCGCGGCGCTGCTCGCCTGCCCCGAGACACCCGAGGCGCTGAGGGACTCCACCCCGTACGCCGGGGTCAAGCGCATCCCGCCCGGGCACGCGCTCATCCTGCGGGAGGGCTCCCGCGAGATCACCGGATACGAGCAGGTCGCCTCCCTCGCGGTGGCCGGACCGCAGATCGACCCGGCCCAGGCGGTCGACGGAGTGCGCGACGCCCTCGTCGACGCCGTCCGGGCCCGGCTCACCGCCCCGCGCCACGCGCCCGAGACCCTGCCGCCCGACCCCGGGCCCGTCCCGGGCATGGGCCCGGCCGAACGCCGCGCCGCCCGGGGCGCGCCCGCCCCCGGCATCGGCGCCGACCTCTCCGGCGGCAGCGCGTCCAGCACCCTGGCCCTGCTCGCCGCCGGACTGCCCGGTGTGCCCGGCACCGTCCTCGGCCACGGCACGGGCGCCGGGGAACGCCTGGTCGCGGTCACCTTCAACGACCTGGCCACCACCGGCCGGGAGGCCCGCGAGCCGGAACTCGAACGCGCCCGGCTGATCGCCGCCAACCCCCGCCTGCACCATGTCGTGGTCGCGGCCGGCGAGGAGGCCCTCCCCTACGCGGGCCTGGACACCGGGCCGCTGACGGACGAGCCCGCGCCGTCCCTGGCCGTCGCCGAACGGCACCGCGTCCGGCTCGCGGCCGGCAGCGCCGACCACTTCACCGGCGCCGGCGCCCGCCAGGTGCTGGACGCGCACCCGGCACGCCTCGCCGATCTGCTGATGGACCGGGGGCGGCGGCATCTGCTGCGTCCGGTGAGCGCGCTCGCCCGGGCGGACGGAACGTCCCCGCAGTCGCTCTTCGTGCCGCTCACCGTGTACCGGGCGGCACGCCGCCTCGCCCGCACCCCGTACCGCAACGGCCTGGAGGCCGCGGCCGACCGGCTGCTGACGGCCAACCGGACCGGTGTCGTCGGCCTGAACGGCGCGGTGGGCGCCTCGCTCGCCGCGCTGACGTGGGCGCGCCCGGGGCCCGCGGCTCGCTGGCTGACCGGGGAGGCGCTCGCCGAAGTATCGGTTCGTCTCACGGAGGCGGCCCACCGCCCGGCCACCGTGCTGCGCCCCGGCGAGGCCCGCGCCCGCGCCGCGCTCGCCCGGTACGCGGCGGACCACCGGATCCTGGAGCAGGCGGCCGAGATCCGCAGCCAGCGCATCCACGCCCCGTTCCTCGACAACGAGGTCGTCCGCGCCAGCAGGGCCCTGCCGCAGTCGCTGCGGGTGCAGCCGGGGGCGCGGGCGGACGTGCTGCGGACCGTGCTCGCGGGCGCCGGCATCCACGAACTCCCGCCGGGGTGGGGAGCCACGGCGCACGCCTCGCAGACGGCGGTGACCACGGCGCGCACCGGGCTGAGGGTGTCGCTCGACCATCTCATGGCCCTCTTCGACGCACCGCTGCTGGCCGACGCCGGACTGGTGGAGGCGCGGGTGGTCCGCCGGGCGCTGCGGGCGGCGTCGGAGGGCGAACCCGTGCCGCTGGACGGGCTGGCGGACCTCGTCTCCACCGAACTGTGGCTGCGCAGACTGCTGTCGCGCCGCGGCACCTGCTGGACCGGCACGGCGGCGCCCCGGCGCCGCGCGGTGGCGGGCGGCGTCCCGAAGCGCCCGACGCTCCAGCCCTGACGCCGCGGGGGGCGCGGGACGCGGGGCGCGGGTGCGCCGGGCCCGTGCGTGCGGGCGCGTGCGGGGCGGGCCGGACCCGCACGGGCCGGGTTGGGCTTCGGCGGACGGGGTTCCGTCGGACGGACGCGGCCCGGCGCGGAAGCCCTTCCGCCCTTCGGGCGGACAGCGCCGCGTGCGCATCGCCTCACGGACTGTCCCGCGAACATCCGGATCGCCGCACGGGCTGCCGCAATCGTTCGTCCCGGCGCGCGGCGTCGGATGCGCGGGGCCTCCCCGGCCGCGCAAGGCGCGGGGACGGACAGCCGGGCGTCCTCGTAGGGGGCGTGTACGGGGCCCTTCGACGAGGCGGCGAGGTGCCGCAACCGTCGTCGGGGCCGCCCGCCGGCTGCTGCGGGGTGGCAGCCCTCAGCGGCAGCTGATCTGCGACTGCGCCCAGTCCGCGAGGACCGTCGTACCGAGGGTGTCCTGCGGCTCGACGACCAGGCGCAGCGTCCGGCGCCCGTCCAGGGGCACCTGCACGGGTACGGCGGCGTCCCCCCGGGCCATCGCCTCGGAGCGCCACAGGCGGACCCCGTCCGCGTACACCGAGAAGCGCACCTCCTGGCGGCCGAGCGTCAGGTCGTCGACCCCGACCATCGCCTCGTAGCGGGTGCACTCGCGGTTGAGGTCGATGGTGACGGACGACCGGCCCTGCACCGTGACGCCGTGCGCGTGGCGGGTGCCGGCGATCGACAGGTTCCGGCGCTGCCACAGCCAGCTGCTCTCGCCGACGCGCACCTCGGGGTCGGTCCCGTCGCCGAGGAAGGAGTAGGACAGGCGGCCGACCTCGTAGGTCTCCGGCGCGGGGGGAGGGGGCGCAGGCGCCGGAGACGGCGTCGGGGTCGGAGTCGGTGTGGGGGAGGGCGGTGGCGTCGGCGGGGGCTCAGCGGCGGGCGGCTCCGGTGCGGGGCTCGGTGTGGGGGTCGGTGAGGGCTCCGGCGTGGGCGGTGGCGCCGGAGCGGCACTCGGCGGCCGGGGAGCGGGAGCGGGCGGCGCGGGAGGCTCCGCCGGCGGCGGAGCCGGTTCGTCGGGGGCCACGGGCATGGCGGCGGGCGGGCGGGACTGCGGCTCCGGCTCGGGTGCGGGGTCGCCGGTCAGCGCCCACACCAGGCCGGCCGCGGCGGCCAGTCCGACGGCGGCCGCCACCCCGGCCTTCAGCGGCGCGCCGGCGCCTTCCGCCGCCGCGCCGCCGGCCGCCCCCGAGGACGTGCCGCCCGGCGCTCCGCCGGACGCGGCGGCGCCCGTGGCCGCGGCGGCGGCACCCGCTCCGGCGGCTCCGGCGGCGCCCCCGGCGACGACACCGGCCGCCTTGAGCGAGTAACCCGCGGCGAACCAGCCGATGACGGCGACCGGCAGCAGGGCGGGGATGCCCGCGTTCACGTGGGCGAGCTCCCCGGCCGCGAGACGGCACTTGGCGCACTCGTCGAGGTGCTTGCGCAGGCCGCGCTCCGCCCGCATGCGCAGGCCGCCGCGTGCGTAGGCGCCCAGCCGGTCGGCGTACCGGGCGCAGTCGCCGCCGGCCGTGAGCGCCGTGCTCACATGTGCCTGCAGATAGGCCTGCTTGAGGCCCTCGCGGGCCCGGCTGGCGAGGACCGCCGTGGCGTTGGCGGTCAGCCCGAAGAGCGGTGCCACCTCGCTCGGGGACTCCTCCTCCACCGTCGTGTGCCACAGCACGGCCTGCCAGCGCTCCGGCAGGGAGCGGAAGGCCTGCAGGGCCAGGGACTGCTCGGCCTCGTGCATTGCCCGGACATCGGCGCCGAGGTCGAGCGTGTCGTCGGTGGCGGCGTCCGTGCTGCGGGCGGCCTCCGCCGCGAACACCGCGAAGTCCTCCACGAGTTGCTCGCGCCGGGCGGTCTTGGCCCAGGAAGCTGCCACCCGCCGGACGGTGGTCAGCAGGTAGGCGCGCACCGCCTGCTCCGGTCCGGCGCCCGAGCGCACCGCCTGGAGGGTCCGGGTGAAGACCTCCGCCGTCAGGTCGTCCGCGGTGTGGGCGTCGCGGCAGCAGGTGCGGGCGTAGGCGCGGACGGAGGGCGAGTGGCGGCGGAAGAGTTCCTCGTACGCGCTGTCGTCGCCGTCCCGCATGTGCTGGACCAACTCGACGTCGGAAACCGGGAGTTCCCGCGGAGGAGGCAGCAGGGACGGTGTCCCGGCGCCGCGTTCCCGCTGCTGGGGGACGGCGGGGGTGCCCTCGGCTCCGCGCACCGGTGGCGCGTCGGGTCCGGCCGGACCCGCCTCCCGCGGGCCCGGCGGACGCGCCGCACCCGACGGGCCGCCCCGCCCGCCCTGGCTCGGCACCTGCTCCCGCGGCCCTCCCGCCGCGTCGGGGGCGCCCGCGCCCCCGAGTGCTCCGTCCCGCCCGTCACCGCTCATCGCGGAAGCCCCCGTCAGCGCCTCTGCCCCGTTCAACCGGGCCAGCGTGCCACAGAGCGGCTGTGCGCCGAACCCCCGCGCACATCAACCACTCGTCCGGGGAGAGTTGAGGGAAACGGCTCGCGCCGCGTCATCCCACAGGGCACAGTTCGCTCACCCATGCGAACGCGTCGGGTTGACCTGTCGGGTGTCCCGCTTCGGAAACCCTCGCCCGGTCCCGTCCCGGCTCCTCGAACTCCTCGGTCCGTCCCGTCCCGGCCCCGGGGAGGCCGTGCCCCGTCCCGTGCGCGCCTCGCCCGCCGCCCCGTGAACGGGCCCGTGGCCGCCGCCGACCGCGCCGGCGCAGCCTCGCGCCCCCGCCCTCCCGTGCGTCGGCCCGGTTCAGTGCGAACGCGGACGCAGCCCCTCCAGCAGGATGTCCAGCAGGCGGGAGGACGCCGCCTCCTGCTGCGCCGGATCGGGCAGCGACGGCGCGGACGTGGCTATCACCAGCAGCACGTCGGCCACCGTCACGTCACCGCGCAGCTCGCCCGCCGCGCGCGCCCGGGCGACCAGCCGCCCCACCACGTCCAGCAGCTCCGCGACGCCCGTGTCGTCGTCCTGCTCCTCCACCGGCACCGGACGCGGCCCGACCACCCGGAGACCGCCCGTCCCGAAGGCCCGCTGCTGGGGAACCCGCAGCTCCTCACGGACCTCCTGGGCCGTCTCCTCGGCAGCGGCCGGCACCGGGCCCTCCGCGGGCTCGTCGCCCTCCACGCCGACCCGCAGCACCTGCGGCGGCAGCAGCCGTCCGGCACCGGACGCCACGGAGGTGCGCAGGAACCGGGAGAGCGCGGACCACGGCTCCTCCTCCTGCCCCAGGGCGGTGCGCGCCTGCTCGGTCAGCCGGGCGGTCTCCTCCGCGGCTATCCGGCGGACGAGCACGTCCTTGCTCGGGAAGCGGCGGTAGACCGTCCCGACGCCGACGCGGGCCCGGCGCGCCACGTCCTCCATCGGAGCCCCGTAGCCGAGCTCCCCGAACACCTCGCGCGCGGCGCGCAGGACGTGCTCCAGATTGCGCTGCGCGTCCACACGCAGCGGCGCGGGGCGGCTGGTCCCGCCCGGTACCGCCGCCGGTGCGTGTCCGTTGCCGTCGGCGGCCGGTGCCGGCGCGACAGCGGTCTGCCAATGCGAGTCCTGAATGTGCATACCGTTCCCCCGGTCATGTCGTCTCCCCCCGGAGACATCCCCGCCCTGGTCCGTCGGGCACGCCGCGACCGGCATCCCGAACGGCTAAGAACATAGTTGAGCCGGAGTCAATTCAGAAGGGGGTACTTCGCACGGAGCGCCCCCCGATCGGAGCAAGGACCGGATCGTCCCCCCTTCCGCCGTTGCCACTTCCGTCCGTCGCCCACCCTGACCTGCGCGGCTTCCGAAATGACCCGAGGCGTTCCGCGCCGGGCCGCTCCCATCCTTCCGGTCACACAATCGGCCGGGCCTGTGGACAAACGACTGAGCCCGTTGCCTCATGGGACGGTGAAGGCTGCAAACACCCGGGACACGAGCCCCGGCACCCCGCCGCGCACCCGCATTCTGGTCGTCGGCGGCGGCTACGTCGGGATGTACACCGCGCTGCGCCTCCAGCGGAAGCTGAAGCCCGAGCTCGACAGAGGCGAGGCCGAGATCGTCGTCGTCACGCCGGACCCCTACATGACGTACCAGCCCTTCCTCCCGGAGGCCGCGGCCGGTTCGATCTCCCCCCGCCATGTGGTGGTCCCCCTGCGGCGCGTCCTCGACCGGTGCACGATTCTCATCGGCGAGGCCCGGTCCGTCGACCACGCGCGGCGCACCGCGAGCGTCGTCACCCTCGCCACCGAGGAGGAGGGCGCCGGAGCCGTCGAGCTCGGCTACGACGAACTGGTCCTCGCCCCCGGTTCGGTCTCCCGCACCCTTCCCGTCCCCGGACTCGCCGACTTCGGCATCGGTTTCAAGACAGTCGAAGAGGCCATCGGGCTGCGCAACCACGTCATCGAGCAGATGGACATCGCCTCCTCCACCCGCGACCCGGCGATCCGCGACGCCGCGCTCACCTTCGTGTTCGTCGGCGGCGGATACGCGGGCGTCGAGGCCCTCGCGGAGCTGGAGGACATGGCCCGCTACACGTCGCGCTACTACCACAACGTCCAGCCCGA
The DNA here is from genome assembly GCF_014489615.1 of Streptomyces genisteinicus. GTDB lineage: Bacteria > Actinomycetota > Actinomycetes > Streptomycetales > Streptomycetaceae > Streptomyces > Streptomyces genisteinicus. The sequence goes on along the minus strand of NZ_CP060825.1, from coordinate 3,368,291 downwards.
GGACCTGAAGTGGATCCTCGTCGAGGCGGCCGGCCGCATCCTCCCCGAGGTCGGAGAGGACATGGGCCGGTACGCCGTCCGCGAGCTGCGCGCACGCAACATCGACGTACGGCTGGAGACCCGCCTGGAGTCCTGCGAGGACCGCGTCGCCGTCCTCAGCGACGGTTCCCGCTTCCCGACCAGGACCCTGGTGTGGACGGCCGGCGTCAAGCCGGCACCCGTGCTCGCGGCCAGCGGCCTGCCCCTCGACGACCGCGGACGCCTGCTGTGCACCGCGCAGTTGTCCGTGGCGGGCACCGAGCACGCATGGGCGGCGGGGGACGCCGCGGCGGTCCCCGACGTCACCTCCGACCGGCCGGGCGCCCTGTGCGCCCCCAACGCCCAGCACGCCGTCCGCCAGACGAAGGTGCTCGCCGAGAACATCGTCGCCGCCCTGCGCGGCGGCCCCCTGACCGAGTACGCGCACAGCTACGCGGGATCGGTCGCCTCGCTCGGCCTCCACAAGGGCGTCGCCCACGTCTACGGCCGCAAGCTGAAGGGCTACCCGGCCTGGCTGATGCACCGCGCCTACCACCTCAGCCGGGTGCCCACCTTCAACCGCAAGGCGCGCGTGCTCGCCGAATGGACCCTCTCCGGTCTGTTCAAACGTGAGATCGTCTCCCTCGGCTCACTCGAACACCCCCGGGCCGAGTTCGCCGTCGCCGCCGGCGGGGGACCGCCGGGCCACGGCGGCTCCGGCGCCCGCGCCCGGCCCGGGACCGGCCACGGGGCACCCCCGGCCGGCACACCGGGAGCCCTCGACGCCCCGGAGGCCGGGGCGCCGGACGGGAAGCCCGGGCACACCGGCCGGGACGAGTCCGCCGACGGCTCCCCGGACGGCTGACGACGACGGGCCCGGCCCCGGGCGCAACGCCGGGACCACGGGCGCAAAGACGACTGTCAGTCCGGACGGCCACACTGGACGTGTGACCATAGGTGGGCTCACACCTGCACAGAGTGACCCTTGGCAACCATCCCATTGAGGCTAGAAAGTCAGTGAACTTCACGCGTTGGAGCGCAAGGCTCCCCGGTACGCAGCGCCGCGCCGCCGCGCGAGGGACGAACCGCGGGCTCACGCCGGTGCAGCGGGGCGAGGGCTCCGTGCCGGCGGCCCGCGGCGGGTCCGCGCAGCATCCGGAGCCCGCGCCGGCCGACGTCCCCGCGCTGGAGGACTTCGCCCTGCCGGAGATCCTCGGCAGCCTCCCCGCCCTGGTCGCCCTCGTGTACGGCCCCGAGCACCGCGTCGCGTACGTCAACGACGCCTACACCGCCGCCTTCGGGCACCGCCCGGCCGGCGCACCCGCCGCCGGCACCTGCCCCGAGCTCCACGAGCTCGGCCTGCTCCCGCTCATGGAGCAGGTGCTGCGCAGCGGCAAGCCGCGCACGGTCAAGTCCCGTCGCATCCAGAACCGCCCCGGCGGGCGGGGGGACGGCTCGTACACCGTGACCTGCCTGCCGGCCGGCCGCCGGGACGGCGGCGACGAGACGGCGGGAGTCCTCGTCTTCCTGGCCGACGTCACCGACCACGCCGACGCCGCGGAGCGGCTGCGCGCCAGCGAGCGGCGCCACCGCGAGACCGCGGTCACCCTCCAGCGGTCCCTGCTGCCGCAGGAACTGGAGCAGCCCGACGACCTGCGGTTCGCCGTGACCTACCAGCCGGGCGGCACGGACGCCGCCGTCGGCGGCGACTGGTACGACGTGATCACCCTCGGCGGGGGCCGCACCGCGGTCGTCATCGGAGACGTGATGGGACGCGGTGTGCGCGCCGCGGCGGTCATGGGACAGCTGCGGACCGCCGTGCGCGCCTACGCCCGGCTCGACCTCCCGCCCCACGAGGTGCTGCAGCTGCTCGACGGCCTCGCCTCCGAGATCGACGCCAGCCAGATCGCGACCTGTGTGTACGCCGTGCACGACCCCACCGACGGCCGCCTCGCGTACGCCTCGGCCGGCCATCTGCCGATCCTGGTCCGCGACGAGGACGGCACGGTCCGCCGCGCCGAGGAGCCGACCGGCCCGCCGCTCGGCACCGGGGGCTGGCTGCACACCTCGGGCAGCATCGACCTGCCGCCCGGGGCGACCGCCGTCCTCTACACGGACGGACTGGTGGAGCGCCGGCGCGAGGACATCGACGAAGGCGTCGCCGCACTGGAGCGGGCGCTGGCCGGCGCCACCGGCACACCGCAGGTCGTGTGCGACCGGTTGATCCGCTCCCTCGGTGTGACCGCCGACCACGACGACGACGTCGCCGTGCTGGTGCTCCAGCATCCGACGCGCACCGGCGCGGACGCGGAGCTGTTCCACAACGCCGCACTCGACCTGCTCGGCGGGACGGAGGCGGCGCCGCGCGCCCGCGCGTTCGCCTCGGGCGTGCTCGCCTCGTGGCGGTTCTCGACCGAACTGCACGACCTCGGAGTGCTGGCCGTCAGCGAACTGGTCGCCAACTCCCTCCAGCACGGCACGCCGCCGATGCGCCTGCGGCTGCGCCGCACCGACCGGAGGCTGATCGTCGAGGTGACGGACGGGGACGAGCACCTGCCGCGCCGCCGCCGGGCCGAGACGGAGGACGAGGCGGGCCGCGGCATCTCGATCATCGCGACGATCGCCTCGTCCTGGGGCTCCCGCCGCACACCGGGCGGCGGGAAAGCGGTGTGGTGCGAGTTCGCGCTGCCGGACTGACCCCGCGACACGGCTGCGCCGCGCCCCGCCCCCGCACCTGCGGGAGAGGGACGTGGCGGACGGCCGCCGGGGCCCGGGGCAGCCGGACCGGGCGCACCGGTCCGGCGGCGGTCAGCGGGCGGCGGTCACCTTCTCGGCGTCCGCGGCCTGCGGCATGTGCACGGTGACGACCCGGGTCCTGGCGGCGAGCGACGGCTGGTCCTGGACCGGGGTGAGCCGCTTGCCGAGCCGCAGCGCCAGCACCGTGACCGCGAGCGAGAACAGCACGAACGTCACGATGTACGGCCCGTGCAGCGCTGCTCCCATGGGACCGCCCACAGCCGGTCCGACGGCCAGGGCCAGCTGCTTGACCAGGGCGAACGCCGAGTTGTACTGCCCGACCATGGACTCCGGCGCCAGATCGGCCACCAGCGGCGCGACGGTCGGCGACAGCATCGCCTCGCCGAGCCCGAAGAGCGCGTACGTCGAGATGAACGCGGCGGTCGCCATCGCCTGGCTGCCGTGGCCGAGCCCGGCGTAACCGGCGGCGAGCCACGCGACCGCCCAGATGAGGCCGACCGCGGCGATCACCCTGGTGCGGCTGCGCCGCTCCACGAACCGGAGCACGAGGAACTGCGCGGCCACGATCACCGCGGTGTTCGCGGCGAGCGCGGTGCCCAGAGTGGACGGCTCGATCCCGGCCGCTTCCGTGCCGTAGGCGGCGAGCCCCGACTCGAACTGGCCGTAGCAGGCGAAGAAGAGGACGAAGCCGAGGACCAGCAGCTGCACCATGGCGCGATGGCCGAGCAGGGCGCGCAGGCCGCCCTTCGCCCCGGCCCCGGCCGGTGCCCCGTGCAGGCCGGCGGGCGCGGGGAGCCGGACGGTGAGCGCGATGCCGGCGAGGACGAGGAACATCACCGACTCGATGGCGAAGAGCAGGGTGAAGCTGCCCGGACGGCTCTCGTCGACGATGTGCCCGCCGATGAGACCGCCGATGCCCAGTCCCAGGTTCTGGAGGAAGAACTGCGTGGCGAAGGCCCGGGTACGGGTGGTCGCCTCGGAACTCCAGACGATCATGGTCGCCAGCGCGGGCTGCATGACCGCGGTGCCGGCACCGAGCACGGCGGCCGAGAGCACGACGGCGGGCACGGTCGTGGACAGGCCCAGGCCCGCGGCTCCGGCCGACGCGAGCAGCGCGGCTCCCACCAGCACGGGCAGCGGCCCGCGCCGGTCGATCACCCGCCCGGTGAAGGGCAGGACGACGAGCGCGGCCAACGCGAACACCGCGAGCACCGCGCCCGCCGTGCCCGCACCGAGGTCCCGCACCTGTGCCACGTAGACATACAGGTACGGAACCGTGAAGCCGAGCCCGAACGCGCTCAGCGCGTTCCCCGCCTGGATCCGGCGCATCGCCGCGCCCTTCGCCCTGGTCACACTCACCCACTTCGCAGATCTGGGGCCCGGCGCGCACTCTGCGGCGCGCCGGGCCCGGAAGACTGAAGCCTGAAGACTTCATTTCTAAAGTTCGATGGTTAACTCTACACACTGAAGGACTTCAACGCCAATGTGAACCGTGCGATACTTCGGCGCATGCCTACCGAGACCCCCGAGGCCCCTGCCTCCGGGCCCCAGGAGCCGACCCTCGACGAGCAGGTCGCCGCGTACCAGCGCGAGTTCGGAGACCTCGATCCACAGGTGGAGAAGGTGGTCTCCGCCCTGGGGCGGCTGAACCGCCGCATGAACGTGGCCTACGGGCGACAGCTCGCGGACCTCGGGATCAGCAACGCCGAGTGGGAGGTCCTCAAGACCCTCGTCCTCTCCGGCGCCCCCTACCGGCTCGGCCCCGGCGAACTGGCGAAGCGGCTCGGACTCACGCCGGCGGCCATGACCCACCGGATCGACCGCATGGCCGCCGACGGCCTCGTCACCCGGGACCGGGACGAGAACAACCGGGTCCGTGTGATCGTCGAGGTCACCGACGAGGGCCGCAGCAAGTGGCTCGAGGCGATGCGGATGGCGACCACCTTCGAGGAGGACCTCCTCCAGGACCTGGCCGGCGACGAACGCGCTCTCCTCGGGGAACTGCTCATCCGCGTCCTGCGCCGGGTGGAGCGGGACCAGCCGGACGCCGGCGGCCGGCTCTCGGACCTGGAGTAGGACGCGGCGGCACCCACGTGTCCCCTCCGCGCCGCCCGCATGTCTGTGCGCTCCCCGCGTTTGGATCGGCACGGACGGGTCACCCGGCACGGACGCGTTCACTCGACCACCGAGGGGGGCTTGACAGTGCCGCACCTGATCCGTAAGGTTCTTCGAGTTGTCGCGGGGCCGTAACGGTCCTGCGCCAGCCATCCAGCCGCTGAAGCGGCACCCAACCTCAGCACGGACTCCCGATCGGGATTCATTTCGGCATGCCGAATTGTATTTCGAAGGACTCGATTATGAGTTGCACGGAGGATCCGCTAAGGTCTGGGACGTCGGAACGGCCCAACAGCCGCAAAGACAAAGCCCGCTGACTGGGAGTCAGGCCCGAAAGAGTCTGATAGAGTCGGAAACGCCGGAAGGGAAGAAAAGCCCGGAAAGCACCGAGGAAATCGGATCGGGAAGATCTGATAGAGTCGGAAACGCAAGACCGAAGGGAAGCGCCCGGAGGAAAGCCCGAGAGGGTGAGTACAAAGGAAGCGTCCGTTCCTTGAGAACTCAACAGCGTGCCAAAAATCAACGCCAGATATGTTGATACCCCGTCCATCCGGTTCGGATGGTCGAGGTTCCTTTGAAAAGACCTGTCCGGTCCACCTTGTGTGGGTGCGGGCAGGCGACACAGCGAGGACGCTGTGAACGGTGGGGCTTATTCCGCCCGACCGTTCCGCTCTTACGTGGTGTTCCACCGGCTGTATTCATTTACTGGCCGAGTAGACATTCATGGAGAGTTTGATCCTGGCTCAGGACGAACGCTGGCGGCGTGCTTAACACATGCAAGTCGAACGATGAAGCCCTTCGGGGTGGATTAGTGGCGAACGGGTGAGTAACACGTGGGCAATCTGCCCTGCACTCTGGGACAAGCCCTGGAAACGGGGTCTAATACCGGATAACACCCGCC